>JAIRYK010000002.1 GCA_031267795.1 Candidatus Endomicrobiellum devescovinae
ATGTAACGATGGAGATAGAGTTGATAATGCCAGTGGCGATGGAGCCGCAGTTGAGGTTTGCAATAAGGGAAGGTGGAAGGACTGTAGGTTCAGGCGTTGTTACTGAAATTTTGGAATAATTTTGATATAATCAGCAGAGCGGAGAAATGTTTTTTATTTCTTCACTCTGCTGTTTTAGAAAATAAGTTGTTTAGCGGAATAAAGAAATTGGAGAATTTAGATGGCAGAAAGAGTTATTATAACCATGGCATGTAGCGTGTGCAAAAACAGAAATTACTATTTTGACAGAGGAAAAAAGCAGGAAGGCAAGCTTGCTCTTAAAAAATTTTGTAAGAACTGTGGAAAGCGTACAGAACATAAAGAAACAAAATAATTAAAGCGTTGTCGGATTGGGGGCATAAGCTAACGGTAAACTGTCGGTCTCCAAAACCGACTTTGGTGGTTCAAATCCATCTGCCCCCGCTTTGAAAAATATACGAAGGTAAACAAATGAATTTAATTAAAACAGCTATACAATTTTTTAAGGACGCTTATTATGAGCTTACTAAGGCAACATGGCTTGGTAAAAAAGAAGTTGTAGGAACTACCGTTGTGGTAGTTGTTTTTGTTATTATCATGTCTATTTTCGTAAGCATTGTTGATATGTTTTTAGGTACAATAGTAGGCGTTATATTATAACCCGGAGCAGAAAATGGCAAACCAATGGTACGTTGTCCATACATATTCAGGTCATGAAGATAAAGTTAAAAAAAGCTTGGAGATGGCTGTAGATAATTTAAATATGCGAGATGTTATTTCCAAAGTTCTTGTTCCTACCGAAGAAGTTGTTGAAGTAAAGCAGAACAAGAAAAGAATAAAGAAAAGAAAGTTTTATCCGGGATATGTTTTTGTTGAAATGACTGTAAATAATACGACTTACTGGCTTATCAGGAATACAGCTGGTGTAACAGGTTTTCTGGGTGGGGTTAAACCTGCACCGATGGCACAAGATGAAGTAGATAATCTCCTCAATACCATCGAAAACCCAGATGCTTCTAAGCCTAGACCCGCGGTATCCTTTGAAAAAGAAGAAAATGTGCGTATTGTTGAAGGACCGTTTAAACATTTTATCGGTATAGTTGAAGAAGTAAACCAAGAGAGAGGAAAGTTAAGGGTTATGGTTACAATATTTGGAAGACCTACACCTGTTGAGCTTGATTTCTTGCAGGTTGAAAAGATCTAAAAAATGTTGTAATACTAAACAGTATTTAGTAATACTGTTTTTAGTATTTTATAGAATAGATTAAATGAAATAGATAGGAGCAATACTAAATGGCGCCAAAAAAAGTAAAAGCAATTATTAAATTACAGATTCCTGCAGGATCAGCTAATCCAGCTCCTCCAGTAGGTACTGCCCTTGGTCCTCAAGGTGTAAATATTATGGATTTTTGTAAACAGTTTAATGAAAAAACAAAAAATATGGAAAAAGGCATGGCAATACCTGTTGTTATGACTGTTTTTGAGGATAGATCTTTTACATTTATAACAAAAGTGTCTCCAGTGTCTGCATTGATTAAAAAAGCAGCTAAAGTTGCAAAAGCTTCTGGAGTGCCTAATAGAAACAAAGTAGGTAAAATAACATCAGCTCAAGTTGAAGAAATAGCAAAACAAAAAATGCCTGATTTGAATGCTAATGGAGATCTTGGCGCAGCAAAGCGCATGGTTGAGGGAACTGCAAGAAGCATGGGAATTGACGTAGTAAAATAATATAATTTAGAAGTTGTGGGAGTCGGATTTCCGACATTTAACCACAGGGAGAGAAAATGGGAAAAAGATTAAATGAAACGGCTAAATTAGTAGATAAAAGCAAGATTTATATTCTTGACGAGGCAGTTTCTCTCGTAAAAGAAACTGCAAAAGCAAAATTTGACGAGACTATTGAAGTTCATGTCAGATTGGGTATAGATCCTAAGCAGAGCGATCAAATAGTTAGAGGCACTGTCTCTTTACCTCATGGTATAGGAAAGACTAGAAAAGTTGCAGTTTTAGCAAAAGGTGAAAAGCAGAAAGAAGCTGAAAATGCAGGGGCTGATATTATAGGTTCTGACAATTTAATTGAAAGCATATCAAAGGGTAGTCTTGATTTTGATGTCTTGGTTGCTACTCCTGATATTATGAAGGATTTAAGCAAAGTTGCTAAAATTTTAGGACCTAAAGGTCTTATGCCAAATCCTAAGTCAGGAACAGTAACTTTTGACATAGGAGCAACTGTAAAGGAACTTAAAAAAGGAAGAGTTGAATATAAGAATGATTCTTTTGGCATAATTCATGTGCCTGTAGGAAAAGCTTCTTTTGAGAAAGGAAAGCTTGTTGACAATATAAAAGCTTTAGTTGAAGCTGTATTGAAAGCCAAGCCTTCAAGTTCAAAAGGTCAGTACATAAAAAGTATTTCTATATCTTCAACGATGGGACCTGGAATTTATGTTGAGCAAAAGATGTAAAGTTGCTTTTTAATATAATTTGCGATATCTAAAAGGCGGCTGTGATAGCCGTCTTTTACTTTTGTAAGGATATGATTATTAAAATGACTAAAGCCAAAGAAATAGAAAGTTTACTTGAACCTGTAGCAATCAAAGAAGGTTACGAATTAGTAGATGTTCAATATGCTAAAGAAAACGGTGATTGGGTTGCAAGAATTTTTATTGATAAAGACGGCGGTGTAACAATGAGCGACTGTGAAAAAATGAGTATGCTTTTTGGCGCAGTTTTAGACGAGACTATCATATTAAAAGATTCTTATGTTTTGGAAATATCTTCTCCCGGACTTAACAGAGTTTTAAAAAAAGAAGAAAGTTTTAAACGTTTTATAGGCTCAAAAATAAGACTTCAAACTGTAGAACCGATTAACAATCAGAAGAATTTTTTGGGAAATCTTTTGGATTGTAAAGATGGAAAAATAAAAATTGACGATGTTAGTAACGGAATTTTTGAAATAAATTTTTTAGATATAAAGAAAGCTAATGTAGAAACTGAATTTTAGGAGGGAGAAATGTCAGAAAAGGGCGAACTCTTGATGGCTCTTGAACAAATTGAGAAGGATAAGAAAATTAAGAAAGAAGACATTTTGGTTGTTATAGAAAATGCTCTTGTTTCGGCATATAAAAAGCACGTTGGCAAAAACGTAAATGTTGAAGCTAAAGTAAATCCAGATACGGGTGAAATGACAGCAAGCGTCGTAAAAGTTGCAGTAAAAGACATAGCTAACCCTTTATTGGAAGTATCTCTTAAAGATGCAAGAAAAATAAACAAAGAAATAGAAGTAGGCGAGGAAGTAAGAATCCCATTGGATACTCAGGATTTTTCTCGTATAGCTGCTCAGACGGCAAAGCAGGTTATTGTTCAAAAAATTAGAGAATCTGAAAGATGGTCTTTGTTTGAAGAAATGAAAGAAAAAGTAGGTCAAATAGTAAGTGGAGTTGTATATCGCATAGCAGGAAGAAACCTTATAGTTGATTTGGGAAAGACTGAAGCAATTCTTCCCGGTAGCGAGCAAGTTTTTAAGGAAAAGTTTAACATAGGTCAACACATAAAAGCTGTTATAATAAAAGTTGAGAAAAGCTCAAAGGGATCAGGAATTGTTTTATCTCGTGCAAGTTCTGAGCTTGTAAAGAGATTATTTGAGCTTGAAGTTCCAGAAATTTACGAAAAAGTTGTTGAGATTGTAAATGCCGTAAGAGATCCGGGAATGAGAACTAAAGTAGCAGTTTTATCGCATAATCCTAAAGTTGACCCTGTAGGAGCTTGTGTTGGCATAAAAGGCGCCAGAATAAAACCAATTATAGATGAATTAAGAGGGGAGAGAATAGATTTAGTTCCCTATTCTGTGGATCCTGTTAAATACATAGCAGGATCATTATCGCCAGCAAAAGTTATTTCTGTAAGCATTATTTCCGAAAATGAAAAGAAAGCCGAAGTCTTAGTAAGCGATGATATGCTTTCTTTGGCTATAGGTAAAAATGGGCATAATGTTAGACTTGCGGCAAAACTTACTGGTTGGCATATAGACGTAAAATCTGAAAAGCAGAAAAAAGAAGAAATTGATGCTAAAATAGAACAACATACCGAAAATCTTTCCGAGCTTGAAGGGCTTAGCGAAAAAACTATAGAAACGCTTGTAAATTCAGGATTTACAAATATAGAAAAGCTTTCCTCACTGAATACAGAAGATCTAACGACTTTGCCCGGTATCGGCGAAAAAACTGCTGAAAAAATTATAGAAGCAGCAAAGAAAAGTTTGGCTAAATAAGCTTTTAATTAACAAGCTAACGTCCGATCAATAAATGAGCATGGGAGCATATTATGCCTATAAAACAAAAAGATAGTAAAGAGAAAGTTATAAAAAAGAAAACAGTTTCTGCGGAGTCAAAAACCAAAGATGCTTCCGCAAAAAAGACTATAAAGAAAAGTGCCGCAACAACAGCTAAAAAGACAGTTAAAGCTAAAACTTCTGCAAAAAAGACAGAATCAAAAACCGAAAGTAAAACTGCTAAAACAAAAATAACAAAATCTTCAACAGCTAAAAAGAAAACTGTAAAAAAAACAGTTTTACATGAAAAAAAACAAGTTGAACAAAATACAGCAGCTAAAATTGTTGAAAAAAGAGAAGATGAACTTATAAAAGATGCTCCGAAAAAAGAAGAATCAGAAAAGATTAAAGAATCGGCAGTTAAACAGGATACAGATGAGCAGAATAAGAGAAATGATTCTGTTGTTAACAATGTAAAAGTTGAAGCTACAAATAAATATGAACAAAAAACTGATGAACAGAAAGCTTCTATTCCAGTAAAAACTAAAGAAGTTAAGCCTGAGGTAGCAGCGACAGAATATAAAGATGTAATTTTAATAAACGAACTTATAACTGTAAGAGAACTTGCCGATAAGATGAGACTTAGATCGGGTGATGTTTTAAAGAAACTTCTGTCAATGGGAAGTCTTGCCACAATAAATCAGAGACTGGATGTAGATACTGCCACTCTTTTAGCAAATGAATTTGGTTATGATGTTAAAATGGAATCCATTTATTCGGAAGAGAAAATTGGAGCTGCCGATCAGAATGAAGATCCATCTAAATTAAAACCTCGTTCGCCTATTGTTACAATTATGGGGCACGTGGACCACGGCAAAACGTCGCTTTTAGATGCTATAAGAAGCAGTAATATTGCAGGCGGCGAGCATGGCGGAATAACTCAGCATATAGGTGCGTACAAAGTGCAAGTTTCAGGAGGCGGTTATATAACATTTTTAGATACTCCGGGACACGAAGCTTTTACAGCTATGCGTTCAAGGGGATCGCAAGTTACTGACATAGTTGTGCTTGTCGTTTCAGCTACTGACGGAGTTATGCCTCAGACTGTTGAGTCCATAAACCATGCTAAAGCTGCAAACGTTCCTATAATTGTTGCAGTAAACAAAATAGATATGCCTGCTGCTGATCCTCAGAAAATAAGGCAAGAGTTAAGTAATTATGGACTTATTCCCGAAGAGTGGGGTGGCGATACTATAATGGTTGATATTTCTGCCAAGCAGAAAACGAATATAAATTCATTGTTAGAAATGATTTTGCTCAAAGCTGAAATGATGGAGCTTAAAGCAAATCCTGATAGAAATGCAGAAGGTATAGTTATAGAAGCAAGGCTTGACTCTAAGAAGGGGGCAGTCGCTACTTTATTGATTCAAACTGGAACTTTAAAAATTGGCGATAATATTGTAGTTGGAACAACATATGGAAAAATCAGAGCTTTGGCTGACGAGCATGGTAAAAGATTTAGCTCTGCGGGACCAAGCACTCCAGTGAGCGTTTTAGGTATAAACGAGCCTCCTCAGGCTGGCGATAAGTTTGTGGTAGTTGAACACGAATCTAAAGCTAGGGAAATTGCTCAGTCTAGAAAAGAAAAAGTTAAAGAAGCTTCGTTGAAGCCTGTGCATCATTTGTCGCTTGCAGATATCAGCGCAGTAAAGGCAAAAGATTTAAGAATAATACTTAAAGCTGATGTTCAAGGATCTTTAGGAGCTTTAAGTGATGCATTGGAGAGGCTTTCTACTTCTGAGATTAGTTTAAAGATAATACATAGAGATGCTGGAGCTATTACTGAGTCAGACGTTGCTTTAGCAGTAGCATCAGACGCTTTAATATTAGGATTTAACTTGCGTCCTGACAGCGCTGTTGAAAGGCTTGCCGAAACAGAGAAAGTAAGCATAAATGTCTATAGAATAATTTACGATTTAATTGCTGATGTCAAGTCTGCTATGGAAGGCTTGCTTGATCCTGACATGAAAGAAAAAATACTTGGTAAAGCTGTAGTAAAACAAGTATTTAAAATTTCAACTTTTGGAACCATTTCCGGCTGTTCGGTAATAGATGGAAAAATTCAAAGAGGTGCTAAAGTAAGGCTTTTAAGAGATAATGTAATTATTTTTGAAGGAAATATTTCTTCTCTAAAAAGATTTAAAGATGATGTTAAAGAAGTTGAGAAGGGTTATGAGTGTGGTATAGGTCTTGAGAATTTTTCAGATGTTAAATCAGGCGATGTGATGGAAAGCTTTATTACAGAAAAAGTTGCCAGAAAGTTAGAAAACTAATTATATTATCTCCATAATTGATAAAATTCAAATAGAGAGGACAAGGTAAAGGAAAACATATGCCGTTATCGTATAAAAGATCTGTCAGAGTGGGGGAGCTTATACAACAAACAGTTTCTGAGATTATTAGAGAAATAAGAGATCTAGATTCTGGGCTAGTTACTATTATGGGTGTCAAACTTAGTGACGATTTATTGAGTTGTAGAATTTACTACTCTGTTTTTGGATCCGATGAAGGTAAGAAAAAAGTCGGCATAGCCTTAAAGAGAAACACTAAAGAAATCAGACGTCAGATTGCAATACGTTTAAATTTAAGACGAACACCCGAGATTGTTTTTGTCTATGATGACACTAATGAGAATGCTGATAAAGTGTTTAGCTTGTTAAAAAAAATAGAAGAAGAGAAATAATGTTTATAAGGAATATTATTCTTAATTTTATTCTTTTGTCTCGGAGGTTTAACTAACAATGAATCTTTCTAAAAGCGATATCAATAAAATCTCAGAAATTTCAAAAATAATCAAACAATCAAAAACATTTTTCATAGCAGGGCATATAAAACCTGACGGAGACAGCATAGGTTCGGCTTTAGCTCTGGCGTCTGTTTTAAATAGAAGAGGCAAAAAAGCCTGTGTTTACAGCGTTGACGAAATACCAAAATTTGTCAAATTTTTGAAAGGGTCAAATAAAATAAAAAAAGCTGTAAAAAAAACTGATAAGTTTGACTGTGCAATAATTTTAGAGTCAGTTAATTTCTCAAGAACGGGTGGTATTATAACGCCTTCTCAGACAAAAAAAATAATAAACATAGACCACCATTTGACTTATACGGACTTTGGCAACGTAAATTATATTGTTCCTTCATCATCTTCAACGGCAGAATTAGTCTTAAATATTTTTGAATATATGAAGATAAAACTTTTAAAACATGAAGCTGAGTGTTTATATACAGGGATTATTACAGACACAGGACGTTTTCAGCAAGTAAATACAACGCCTAATTCTCATATTGCCAGTGCAAAACTTATGGAGTGCGGGGTAGATGTAAATAAAGTTTACAAAGAAATTTATGAAAAAGGATCAATAAACGCATTGAAGCTTCAAGGGTTGGCTCTTTACGGCATAAAAACAATCTTGAACAACAAAGTCTCTTATATACTTTTGACCAAAGATATATTTAAAAAAACTAGTACTTCAGAAGGAGATTCCGAAGGCGTTGTAAATTATACCCTTAGAATAGATGGGGTTATAGTTGGTTGTGTTTTTAAAGAAGTTGACGGAAAAACAACTAAAGTGAGTTTCCGCTCAATAAGAAATTTTGATTTGTTGAAAGTTGTTCGTGAATTTGGCGGCGGTGGGCACAAGAATGCAGCAGGTTGCACTATAAATGCCGGAATTAAAGAAGCGGTAAAGATCGTTGAGGACGTTTTGAGAAAAAAATTAAAAATAAAATAAAATAATTTAGATATGGCTAAGATTTACAATGATATATCAGGAATGCTGCTTTTAGACAAACCATCAGGAATCACGTCATTTAAAGCCGTTCATAAAATAAAAAAAGTGTTAAAAGTAAAGAAAACGGGTCATTGTGGAACTTTGGATCCGGCAGCTACTGGGCTTTTGATTGTTTTGATAGGAAAGGCAACCAAATTTCAAGATAAGTTTATGAAAAAAGACAAAGTTTACACCAGCTCTTTTCTTTTAGGAACTGTCACAAACACAGGAGATTTAGACGGAACCATAATTTCCCAGAAAGATTTTTCTGATATAAATATTAAAAAAATAAAAGAAGCTGCGAAAAATTTTACAGGAGAAATTTACCAAATTCCTCCTATGTATTCTGCTTTAAAACATAAAGGTAAAAAACTTTATGAGCTTGCAAGGCAAGGCATAGAAGTTGAAAGAAAATCAAAAAAAATTGTAATAAGCGAGTTTGAAATAATTTCCTATTTCAACGGTATTGTAACCGTCAGAGTTTCCTGTTCCAGTGGAACATACATAAGAACTTTAGCTCAAGATTTGGGGAATTTCTTAGGGTGTGGCGCAACGGTTAAAGCTTTAAGAAGAGAACAAATAGATGCTTTTGACGTCAAAAACGCTTTAAAATATGAAGATTGCGATGACGCAAATAAAATAATAGAAAATATAATCTCTTTATCGGCATGTATAAATGAATAAAAAATCAATTGTAACCATCGGAACATTTGATGGAGTGCATAAAGGACACAGGCTCCTTATAGGTAAAACTGTGTCGTTAGCGGGAAAGAGTAAGTTAAAAAGCATAGTAATATCGCTTGAAAAACCTGTAAAGAAGGTTAAAGGACTGCTTACAACTTGCGATGAGAAGCTTGAAGAAATAAAGGCTTTAGGTGTTGACGAAATTATTCTGATAAATGTGCCTTCTGAAATTTTAACTTATACTGCAGATAAATTTTTTGACGAATTTTTACTTAATGAGCTAAATATTTCAGAAATAGTATGTGGTTCCGATTTTGCTTTTGGCAAAGACAGAAAAGGCGATACAGGCTGGCTTAAGAAAAAAGCAAAAAATAATAATGTTAAAGTAAGCATAGTTAAATATTTAAAAAACTCTTCAAAACAAATATCTTCGTCTTATATAAGAACATTGCTTGAAAAAGGTGATTTAAAAAATGCTGCAAAACTATTGGGCAGACCCTACTCTTTCTCAGGCATTCCATTTAAAGATAAAGGCTTTGGTAAAAAGTTAGGGTTTCCTACTGTAAATTTAAAAGTAAATAGTGATAAACTTATTCCAAAAGGCGTGTATATAAGTATAATAACGCAAAAAGACAAAATATATCCGTCTGTTACAAGTATAGGAAGTCGGCTTACTTTTAACAGGGGTGGCAAGATTGTTCCTGAAACTCATGTTTTAAATTTTGACGGCATATGGAAAAAAACTTTGACAAAAGTAATATTATTGAAAAAAATAAGAGATGAAAAGAAATTTAAGAATGTGCAAGCTCTAAAGGTGCAGATTTCAAAAGATATAGCAAAATCTTCAAAATTTTTTAAATTTGGCAAAACAGTATGAAAATTTGATATTTTTTTGGAGTTTTGGTAAAATTATAATAAGTTTAAGTGGAGTTTTAATGTCCGACGATTGTCTTTTTTGCAAAATAGCTGAAGGAAAAATTTCATCGCATAAAGTTTATGAAGATGAAGAAGTCTTTGCTTTTAGGGATATAAATCCTCAAGCTCCTGTTCATATAGTAATTATACCAAAAAAACATATAAACGGATTGGATAATGTTTCTCATGAGGACGAGCAGATACTTGGTCATATTCAAGTTGTGGCTGCAAAAATCGCAAAACAGTTCCCCGAGATGAAGAATGGTTTTCGTGTTATAAATAATTGCGGAGAAGACGGTGGTCAGACTGTTTTTCATATTCATTATCATCTTCTTGGAGGAAGAGTTTTTAGTTGGCCCCCAGGGTAATTTTTATGATAAAAATTAAACTTTTTTAAGAAAGGCGGTGTTTTGAAATATGGTGAATATTAAAGTTCGCGATGGAGAATCTATTGAAGAGGCTATTAGGCGCTTCAAAAGAGAATGCGAAAGAAACGGAATTATGCAAGAAATTAAGAAGCGTGAATTCTACAAAGCTCCAAGCGTTTTAAAGAAAGAAAAACTTGCTGAAACAAAAAGAAAAATCCGTCGCAAAATGCTTAAAGATAACAGATGGTCCAGATAAATGAACACATAAAAAGGGAGTTATGTTTGGCTAATTGCTAACGCTTAACTCCCTTTTATTTTAACAGTCTATGAGCTTTAAGGTGGTAAAAATGAAATTGAAAGATATTCAGGATATATTTATAAAAGAGGGAATCAACGAAGATCCCAGAGGATTAAATGCTGTAGAAGCAGATTTGTTGAAACGCAAAGAAGAATATAATGCTCTTTCGTCAAAAAAGAAAGAGATTTACGATATAGAAAGTCTTAGTAACCCATATTATGATTCAAGAATTATTTACGGCGATCCAGATACCAATGCAAAAGCCATTTTGGTTGGCATAGACATAGAAACGCAAGAACTTTTGCTAGCTAAAAATCTTATGAATTCAGGAAGAAAAATAGATTTAGTTATAGCGCATCACCCAGAAGGATATGCTTACTCAACATTTCACAGTGTTATAGGTATGCAGACAGATATTTTAAATAATCAGGGAATACCTATAAATATTACAGAAAAAATTGTTTCAGAGAGAATTAGAGAAGTTCAAAAAAATGTTCTCCCTAAAAATAACGAAAGAATTTACGATGCTGCTAAACTTTTAAATATTTCTTTTATGACTGCTCATTCTGTAGCTGACAACCACGTTGCGTCGTTTTTACAGAGAGAGATAGATACATTAAAGCCTGTTTATTTAAAAGAAATCATAGAATTGTTAGACAGGTACCCAGAATACCAACATGCAACTAAAATAGGTCAAGCGCCTTTTATTTTGTGTGGAAGCGATTTTTCAAGATGCGGAAAGGTTTTTGTGGATATGACAGGTGGAACTGAGGGACCGTTGGAATCTTTTGAAAAACTTGCGGTAGCTGGGGTAGGGACTATAGTTGGAATGCATTTAAGCTCTAAAGCTGCTAAAGAAGCGGAAAAATATCACTTAAATGTTATTTTAGCTGGACATATTTCGTCTGACAATTTGGGTCTTAACCTTTTGTTTGATAAACTTGAAAATAAAGCAGGTGAACTTGAATTTATAGAATGCTCAGGATTTAGAAGATTCAGAAGATAAAATGGCTATATCTGAAGATATAATAGAAAGAATAAGACTCTCAAACAACATAGAGTCTGTTGTAAGAGAGTATCTTCCGGATTTGAAAAAGGCAGGGCGCAATTGGAAAGCTTGCTGCCCTTTTCATAATGAGAAAACTCCGTCTTTTGTGGTAAGCCCTGAGAAAGGCATTTTTAGATGTTTCGGCTGTAATACGGCGGGAGACGTTTTTAAGTTTGTTATGCTTGCAGATAATATATCTTGGCTTGAGGCTGTAAGAAAGTTGGCTCAAAAAGCAGGGATAACAATTCAAGAAACTAAGAAAAATATAACAAAAGCGTCAGAAAAATCTCAAATATTTGACATTTTGGAAAATTCGGCTATATTTTATCATAGATGTTTGCTTGAAAGTTCAAGTGCAGGCAAGGTTAGAGATTATCTAAAAAGTCGTGGTATAACAAGTGATACTATAAATAAATTCAATCTTGGTTTTGCTCCTAAAGGGCAGCTTTTGCAGTTGGCTTTGAAAAAAGGACATACTACCGATGAGCTTGCAAAAGCGGGTTTAATAACTAAAACTGAGAGAGGAACTTTTTTTGAATATATGTCAGAACGCATTGTATTCCCGATTTATGATGCGCAGGGAAGAGTTGTTGCGTTTGGTGGCAGAACTATTGGAAATCAAGAACCTAAATATTTGAATAGTCCCGAGACAATTGTTTATTCTAAATCGTCAAATCTTTACGGTTTGTACCAAACTTTGTCAGAGCTTAGAAAAGAAAGAAAGATGATTGTTCTTGAAGGGTATATGGACGTTATTATTCCGCAACAGTTTGGTATAGCTGGAGCAGTAGCGACGCTTGGTACAGCATTTACTCAAAATCATGCGAAATTAATTGCAAGATACTCTGACGAAGTAACATTGCTTTTTGATGCGGATAATGCTGGCAGAACAGCTACTCATAAAGCCTTGGAAATTTTGACAGAGAGTGGCATAGAGGCTAAAGTTTCTTCTTTGCCGGAACATGTTGACGCTGATGAATATCTGAATCAGCATGGAAAAGAGAAGTTTTTAAAATTGTTGTCAGATAGTTCTAAAAGCGCTATAGATTTTATGATTGACAGAGTTTATCGGAGTGCGTTGCCGGTTGGAAAAGTCGTTTCTCCTGAAGCTAAAGCTAAAGCAGTATCAATTCTTTTAGATTTTGTATCAAAAAGTTCAAATACAATAATTCAAAGAGAATGGATAAAAAAAGTAGCTCAACATATAAATATAGACGAAGAAGCTGTTTGGCGAGAGTTTAAAAAGAAGCAAAATCTGAAAATAAAGAGCTATTTTAATGACGAGCTTAAAAATTTAACTTCTAAAGCAGTCAAAAATAAAAAGATTACAATGTCTTTGGAAGAAAATCTCTTAAATCTGATTTTAAATAATAGAGATTACCTTGAAAGAGCTGGAGCAGATTTTTTTCAGGATGCAAGATGTCAAAAAATTTATGGTTTGCTGGCTTCTGGCTTAAGCGATGCGGAAATATTAAACGAACTGTCGCCAGAAGAAACCGTATGGTTTTCAGAGCTTACTTTAAATTCAATTGAGTATAACGATGTAAACGAAGCTTTTTTAATTATCTTAAAAGATATGGAAGAACACAATCATAGAAGAAGAAGGCAGCAGCTTGAGAGGGAGATTCTTTTGATGACAGAAGGTAAAAAAGAAAAAGATAGTGCTTTATTTGAAGAATATAAAAAATTAACAACCCTTTTGAAAGGGTCGGGGAATTGAAATGGCAAAAAGAGATTTATTTCAAGATTTAATTGACATTGGTAAAGAGCAGGGATATCTTACATATGAGGATATAAGTAATAATCTTCCACAAAAATATATGGTCGCTGAAAAGATTGACAGTTTTTTTGGCACTTTGGAAGACCATGGCATTCATGTTCTGCAGGATAAAGATGTTGAAAAAGAAAAAAAGAATACGGCAGAAGCTGTTGAACAGTCTGTAAAAATAACAGAAGAGAAAGAAGATATAAATCCAGTAAGAATGTATTTAAGCGAGATGGCAAAAGTTCCTTTGCTTGAAAGGGCTGTTGAAGTTGAGTTGGCAAAAAACATAAGAGAAAATGAGAAGAAGCTTAAATTGATAGTTTTGGAATCTCCTCTTATAATAAAAGAAATAAGAAATTGGGAAACTCTTATAAGCCAGCAAGAAATGACAACTAAAGAATTGATGCCAAGAGGACGAAAGTCTCAAGCTCAGTTAAGGGGAATGGGTGTAAAAATAAAGACAGCTGTAAAAAAGATAAACCTTATAGAAAAAAACATAAACTCTCATGAAGAAAAGTTGAAACTTAAGTCTATATCTCAAAAAGATAGAGAACGTCATTTAAATAAAGTTAAACAGCTCCGCGGCGAGATAATAAATCTCATTGTAAGCCTTAATTTAAATCAAGATAAGATTAAAAGGCTTATAAATAAAATTAAAACTATAGCCCGTAAGCTTAATGAAATAAAAGACAGTGTTAGAAGATTTGAAAGAAGATATAAGAATTCTTTTTCAAAAGTTCAGACTTTATTCAAACAGTATGAAGCGGGTAAGATTTCAGCTGCTGATTTTAAAAAATCTACGGGTGTGCCTGTAAAAAACACAAGTGAAGATTTAAAAAATCTTAAAAGTTTGCTTGAAAGACAAATGAGTATGCAGGAAGGTTTTGTTATAACCGTTGAAGAAATGATAGAGACTGACAGAAAAATAAGAGAACTTGAAGAAGTTATTCATAGGGATAAAATGAAACTCATTGAAGCTAACTTTAGGCTTGTTGTTTCTATAGCAAAAAAACATGTTGGTATAAGCAATTTGGAATTGTCTGATCTTATACAGGAAGGGAATCTTGGACTTTCTAAGGCTGTTGAGAAGTTTGAGTGGAAGAGGGGTTTTAAGTTTTCAACTTACGCTACTTGGTGGATAAGACAATCTATAAACAGGGCTATTGCTGATCAAGCAAGAACTATAAGAATTCCTGTTCATATGAAAGAACTTATATCAAAACTTACAAAGGTCAAAAAGAAGTTCCAACAGGATATAGGTAGAGAACCGTCAATAGAAGAATATGGCAAATCTTTAAGGCTTTCTACTGACAGAATAAGAAAGATTTTGAAAATGATGCAAGAACCAGTTTCTCTAGCAACGCCTGTAGGTGAAGAAGAGGATTCAAGATTAGAAGATTTTATAGAAGATAATAATAGTCCAAGTCCTATAGCTAAGACGCAACAATATAGACTGCAGCTTGAGCTTGAAAAAGTGTTAAACACTTTAGCTCCTAGAGAAGCTGAAATAATAAGTTTAAGATATGGAATAGGCGTAGGATACCCAAGTACTCTTGAAGAAGTTGGTAAGAAATTTGGAGTTACTAGAGAGAGAGTAAGACAGATAGAAGCAAAAGCTATAAGAAAATTGAGACACCCGAGTAGGAGCAAATCGCTTCGTGAATATTTGGACTAGACGAAGTAAACTAATAAGAACGCTAAAATAGTTTTAAGTTGGACTGTAAAAAAGTTTTTATAAAGTTGCAGATTGGATGTTATTTTCTCGGATTATAGTTAAAAATACCCAAAGCTCTAAAAAAAGACTTGGGTATTTTCAATTTGTTTCAGGCTAACTATTTCCTGCATTCTTGGACTGTATATGTTGAGGTTGTTACTAATCTTTTAATCTCTGATAAGTCTATTTCGTTTAAAATAGATTTATCATAAGTAGTTCTAAAAAGATGCGCAATTCCTGAAGATTGAATTATACTGAGCGATTGTTTTATCATGTCTAAGTCACCTTTAAAAAATAGGTTGTATTTATCTTCAGGAGACTTTATGTCCATAGCAATAAAATCTAAAAGATTTTTATCAATTAAATCTTTTAAAACTTTAGGATTTGTTCCATTAGTGTCAAGTTTTACAAATAAATTTAATTTTTTTATTTCTTCTATAAATTCCGTTAAATCTTTTTGAAGAGTAGGTTCTCCACCAGTTATAACAACACCTTTAAGAAGTTTTTGTCTTTTTTTAAAAAAATTGAAAACTTCCTCATCGCTTATACTCGTTTCAAATAAATGTGGATAGACTAACTGGGGGTTATGGCAATATGGACATCTCATATTGCAACCTTGCGTAAAAACAATAGCTGCAGGAACCCCCGGATAGTCTATCAATGATAATTTTTGTAATCCACCAATTTGCATTTTATTTACAAGGACAATATGTATTACGTATCTTAAACTCTTCTTTCTTGCCTTCATTCCATAAAGAAACAGGTCTTAAGTAACCTACAACTCTTGAATAAACTTCGCATTTTGTCCCTTCAATACAATCCCTCTTTGTCTTTAACTCGTTGATTTTTTCCTCAATTTCGTTAGCAGTCATTTGTTCCCCCTTATTTAATTTAGTTTACGCTAGCGCTTGCATATAACATATTTTCAAGCGCTTTTATCTGTTGATCTATTTCTTTATACTTTTCATTTTTACACTTTGGGCATTCGTGTTGTTCTCCTTCAAGATACCCGCACTTCGGGCAAGCGCTAAAAGTTGGCGTTATTGAAAAATATGGCAAACTATAGTTTTCGCATACAGTCTTTATAAAAGTTTTTAGGGCTTCAGTATCTTTAATTCTCTCGCCCATAAACATATGCATAACTGTTCCGCCTGTGTATTTGGACTGCATAGAGTCCTGCAAATTTAAGTTTTCAAAAATATCATCGGTATAATTTACAGGCAACTGACTTGAATTTGTATAAAAGGGAATATCGGCTTTTTCGCTTGCGGAAATAATATCTGGATACTTTTTTAAATCAAGCTTTGCAAGTCTATAAGAAGTACCTTCAGCAGGAGTTGCCTCAAGGTTATAATTGTTCCCAGTTTCCTGTTGGTACTGAATTAGAATTTCTCTCATAAAATCTAATACTTTTTCACCAAAAATTTTCCCTTTTTCGCTGCCGACTCCTTCTCCAAATAGATTCATGCAAGCTTCGTTAAGTCCGACTATGCCTATTGTTGAGAAGTGATTTTTCCAATATTCGTTAAAGCGTTGTTTTACGCTCCTTAAATAAAAGCTCATATACGGATATAAATTGCTTGAAGTTAATTTTTCCAAAACATTTCTCTTTATTTCTAAAATCTGCTTAGCTGTGTCCATCATACTTTTGAGCCTTTCCATAAAGTCGGATTCATTTTTAGATAAGTACCCGAGCCTTGGTAGGTTTATAGTTACAACTCCTATAGAGCCAGTAAGAGGAGAAGCGCCAAAAAGTCCGCCACCTCTCTTCTGTAGTTCGCGGTTATCTATTCTAAGGCGGCAACACATGCTTCTTGCGTCTTCAGGTTTCATATCGGAGTTTATGAAATTTGCGAAATACGGAATGCCGTACTTAGCCGTAATATCCCACAAAGCTTTTATATTAGGATTATGCCAATCAAAATCTTGTGTTATATTATATGTAGGTATAGGAAATGTGAACACTCTTCCTTTAGCGTCGCCTTCAAGCATAAGCTCCAAAAAAGCTTGATTTAAAGTATCCATTTCTTTTTGGAATTCGCTGTACTTTTTGTCTTGGTGTTCTCCGCCAATAATAACAGGTTCGTCTTTATAATGCGGGGCTACTGTTAAATCTAAAGTTAAATTTGTAAAAGGTGTTTGAAAGCCCACTCTTGTCGGTACATTTATGTTAAAAAGGAACTCCTGCAAAGCTTGCTTTACTTCTCTATATGTAAGTTTATCGTAATAAATAAAAGGAGCAAGGAGAGTGTCAAAGTTAGAAAATGCTTGAGCACCTGCGCTTTCTCCTTGAAGAGTATAAAAAAAGTTTACGATTTGTCCCAAAGCTGTTCTAAAATGTTTTGCTGGTTTGGCTTCAGACTTGCCTGAGACACCTTTAAAGCCACTTATTAGTAAATCTTGCAAATCCCAGCCAACGCAGTATGCCCCCAAAAGACCCAAATCGTGTATATGAAGGTCTCCTTCAGAATGAGCTTTTCTTATATTTTCAGTATAGATTTTGTTTAGCCAATATATTTTGCTTATTTCAGAAGAAATATAATTATTTAACCCCTGCAATGAATAAGACATGTTGCTATTTTCGTTTACCTGCCAGTCCAATTTTTTCAAATATTGGTCAACTAAATCTACGTTAAATGCTGAAGTTATTTCCCTGATTTTAGTATGTTGATCGCGGTATAATATATAAGCTTTAGCAGTTTTTTTATACAAAGAGGAAAGTAAAACTTCTTCAACCACGTCTTGAACTTCTTCTACTGATGGTTTCCTGTCTTCTAGAGAGTTTTTAAGTATGGATAAAGCTTTGATGGCAAGTCTGTCTGCAATATCTTGCTCAAATTCTTTAGTAGCTTTTCCTGCTTTTGCTATTGCCGCAGCAATCTTTTTAGAATTAAAAGATTCCTCGCTTCCATCTCTTTTTACAATTGAACTAAAAATTTCTTCGTTTTTCATAAAATTTCCTCTTTAACGACAGAATTATGTATTTGCTATTTATAAAAAGTTTCTGATATTGTACTTAAATAAGCAATTCTGGCACTGTTTACGGTATAAGAAAATACTTTGATTTTACGAACTTTTCTGTTAATCCGATTTGGAAGCCAAAAGTCTGCAATGCTTATAACACTATATGTAGTGTGGATAGTCTTTAGTTGACACAACATATATTACATTAGTAAAAAATAAATGTCAAGCGTTTATTTCTAACATTTTTGAGATGGGAAGATAGGCTTTTTTTCTGATGTTGTCCTGCACAAGGACAATATTTTTCATGTTGACAAGAACGTCATAGACTTTTGCCAATGTTATTTTTTTCATGTTTGGGCATATGCTAAGGTTTGTTGCGGGGTAAAATTTTTTTTCGGGATTATCTTTTTGCAGTTTATACAATATACCTGTTTCTGTACATATAATAAATTCTTTAGAAGAGCTTTCTTTAATATGTTTGCACATGCCTCCTGTTGATAATGCATAGTCTGCTAAGCCAAGAACTTCAGGACGGCATTCAGGATGTGCTAAAACCTCTGCTTTAGGGTATTTATTCTTAGCTGTTTTTACATATTCGGGTAAAATAAAATTGTTGTGTGTGGGACAAAAACCGTTCCAAATATTCATTTTTATGCCTGATACTTTTTGGATATATCCGCCTAAATTCCTATCAGGAGTAAAAATAATGTCAATATTCTTACCAAAAGTCTCAACTACTCTCTTTACGACATTTACCGCATTTGAAGATGTGCAGCATATGTCACTTTCTGCTTTTACTGCTGCAGAAGTATTCACATAAGATACAACTACGGGATTTTTAAACTTTGATTTAAACTCTTTTAGTTTTTCTACAGTTATCATATCTGCCATAGGGCAACCTGCTTCCAAATCAGGTATTAAAACTTTCTTTTGAGGATTAAGAATAGAAGCAGTTTCAGCCATAAAATGCACGCCACAAAAAACAATAACGTCAGCTTTTGTATGAGCCGCTTGCCTACTTAATTCCAAAGAGTCGCCAACGAAATCGGCTATATCGTGTATTTCGGGACGTTGATATATATGGGCTAAAACTACCGCTTTCTTTTCTTTTTTTAAAATGTTTAACTTTTGAATAATATCGTTCATTTAACCTTTCCTATCTTCTTATGTAATTAAAATCTTTTATTTGATTGCAATTAGCTACTTTGTAATGAAGTAAACTGCTGTTTGAGCAAAAAGATTGGGGAGAAGTTTAATTTCTTTCCCTGTTCTGTAGAAGAATTTATTAGCGATTTTATACTTTTTTTCAAAACAGAACGTTTCAAAGTCTTTTATACTCAAAAACCTTAGATTAGGCGAATTATACCATTGGTAAGGAAGGTTTTTTGTAACTGGAGAATTCCCAAAAAGAAGATCTATCCTAGCCGTTATATATGCAAAATTAGGAAAGCCTATAATAATTATTTTTCCCAGTCTAAAACATTCTTCAATTACAAAATCTATTTTTTTTACTTCTTGTAAGCTATTATATAGAATTATATAGTCAAAGCTTTTTGGTGGATATGCCTCTATTCCGCCCTCTATGTCCGAATGAAAAACCGTCAACCCTTTTTCAACACAAGAATATATCAAACTGTCATTCAACTCTATACCTTGAGCATTTATGTCTTTTGTTTTTGAAAGATAATACATCAAACGTCCGTCCCCACAACCTAAATCCAAAACTTTTGCATTTGGCTCAATAACAGAGGCGATTTTTTTGTATTCAGAAGGAATTTTTCTCAATATATCAGTCATGATAAAGCCTCTTTCAAAACTTTTTCAAGAAAATGTATAATGAGTTTTGTTTGATCTTTTACTTCAACCAAAAAAGAGTCATGTCCATATGTTGATTTTATTTCAACATATGTTGTGTTATATCCTCTTAAAGTTAGTTGTTTTACTATATTTTCAGACTGATAAGACGGATAAAGCCAATCAGACGAAAAAGACATGACCAAAAACTTAATATCTTTATGTTTGGCATTCGGTAAAAAATTGTTTCCTGATACGTCAAAATAATCCATAGCTTTTGTAATGTATAGATACGAATTAGCATCAAATCTTTTTACAAAAGTGTCTCCCCTATATTTCAAATACCCTTCAACTTCAAAATCTGGAGTAAACTTAAATGTGCGATCTTTATCTTTAAGATTTCTTGAAAATTTTTCCTGCATAAACTTGTCGCTCATATAGGTTATATGACCTATCATTCTAGCTATTGCAAGACCTCTGTCTGGTTGACTTTGGTCGTAATAATTTCCGTTCTTCCAACCTATGTCTGCCATGATGGCTTGTCTGCCGACTTCATTAAATGCGATTTGTTGAGGGGAATGTTTCATGGTTGTGGCTATTGGTATTGCTGAACATATTTTTTCAGGATACGAAATAGCCCATTGCAAAACCTGCATTCCTCCCATAGATCCACCAACTACGGCAAGCAGTTTATCTATTTTAAGAAAATCTATAAGTTTTTTCTGACAATGAACCATATCAGATATTGTTATTATCGGGAAATCTAGTGCATAAGGTTTGTTTGAAGTTGGATTGAGTGACGACGGTCCTGTACTTCCGGCACAGCCTCCTAAAACGTTTGAACATATTACGAAATATTTGGAAGTATCAAAAGCTTTTCCGTGACCTATCATATTGCTCCACCAGCCCGGCTTTGCCTCATGTTCATGAAACCCTGCAGCGTGAGCATCTCCAGAAAATCCGTGCGTAATAAGTACGGCATTGTTTTTTTTCTCATTTAATGTGCCGTAAGTTTCATATGCTATTGTAACATCTCTAAGCTGTTTCCCAGATTCAAGAATAATATTTTCAATTTTACAAAGTTTAACTTTGGTGATTAAAAGTGAATTTTCAGAATGTTCAGTCACGATTATTCCTTTAGCTGATATATTAGCGCAATGAGAGGATGCTATAGACAGACAGCAATTATATCTTTATTTAAGCTTTTTTTCTATAAAATAGCGTATAAGAGAGCTTGTTTCGTCTATCCCTAATATGGAAGAATCTACGCATAGATTATAAGATTCAGCTGCGCCCCAAATTTTTTGCGTGTAATAATTGTAATATTTAGCTCTTTCCTTGTCTTTATGACCAATGAGCTTTTCCGCTTCTTTCTGAGAAATGTTGTTTTTTAAGCTTATTCTTTTTATTTTGTCTTTTTTGTCGGCGTAGATAAATATGCTTATACAGTTGGGATGTTCTCTTAGAATATAATCCGTGCATCTACCTACAAATATGGCGGATTCTCTTTGTGCAATCTGCCTTATTATGTCGCTTTGAATTTTAAACAGTAAATCGTCAGATATCGGATTTGTATTAAAGACATCTGCAAACATTCCAGATGTCAAAAAATTTTTATCTTCATCAGCTTTTTCAAAAAAATTTTCTCCAAGTCCGCTTTTTTTAGCTGCTATTTGCAAAAGAGTTTTATCGTAAAACGGTATGTTTAAAGTGTCAGATAATTGTTTAGCTATCATAAGCCCGCCACTGCCGTATTGTCGGGCTATTGTTACTATAAATTTTCTTTTCACAACTCAACCTCCCGTATTTATATCATTCCATTTTTTTTAAATCTCTTATGCTCGTAATTCATTAAAATGACAGTTGCTATGAAAGCGGCTAAATCAGATATGGGCATGATAATCCATACGCCAGTAACTCCGAAATATTTTGGCAGTATAAGGAGGAGAGGGATTAAAAATATAAACTGTCTCGTCATAGACAGAATTATTGAAAGGTTAGCTTTTCCTATACTTTGGAAAAATACTATAGATACCGTCTGATAGCCAACCAAACAATAAGTCATAAGGACATAACGCATTCCTACGGCAGTTACTTTAATAAGTTCTTTGTCTGTGGTAAACAAAGAAACTATAGTATGAGGAAATATTTCCGCAATCAAAGAACCTAATGTCATCACTCCTACTGCTATAAAAATTGTCTTTTTCAGCACTTCATTAACCCTTTTGTATAATCCAGCTCCATAATTATATCCTGATATTGGCTGCATTCCCTGAGTTAATCCCAAAACAATCATAACAAAGATAAACAAAACCCGGTTTACTATTCCGTACGCTCCTACGGCAGTATCTCCTCCATAAATAGAGAGATTTTTATTTATAAGTATTATGATTATACACGTAGCGGCATTAAGAAGAAAAGGAGACAAGCCAATTGAAAATATTCCTTTTACAATATTTTTATTTAAAGCGAAAAATTTCTTTTGAAAATGTATAAAATTTGTTTTATTGCTAAAAAATTTTATCTGCCATGCCAATGCCAAAGTTTGAGAGATAACCGTTGCAAAAGCGCTTCCACGGATACCCCAACCAAACTTAAATATAAATAAAGGATTAAGAACAAGGTTTATAAGTATGGTTGCAAAAGTTGCAATCATAGCTTTTTTAGGGTGTCCTTGAGAACGCAACAAAGAGTTAAGTCCCATATACGTGTGCGTAATAACGTTGCCTATTAAAATGATAGCCATGAAGTCATGAGCATGTGGGAGCGTTTGCTGGCTTGCCCCAAAAAAAAGAAGTATCGGATCTAAAAAAAGCAATAATACTACAGAAAAAAGAATCCCTATTATTGTATTTAAAACAATGACATTGCCTAAAATATAATTTGCCGCTTCATAATCCTTTTGTCCAAGCCTTATTGAAAGCATTGCACCTGCGCCAACACCAATTAGCTGACCGAATGCAACACCTAAATTCATTATAGGGAAAGTTATAGATAAACCTGATAGAGCCGCTACTCCTACGCCGTGTCCTATAAATATGCTGTCTGTAACGTTATAAAGCGATGTAGCAAGCATCGCCATAATTGCCGGGAGCGCATACTGCGCTAATAATTTTCCTATATTTTCAGTTCCAAGCGTAAGAGGAGCAATATTTTTTTTCAATTTCTATTCCTTTAAAATATTAATAATTAATTACATATTATATAAAGATTTTGTATAATTGAAAAAGTAACTACACTATTTTAACATGGGAGATTAAAAGTGAAGAGATTAGTTTTAGCAGTTACGTTAGGATGTTTGTATTTTTGTGGAGTTAATGCAATAGGACAAATTTATTGTGATGAAAAAGGAACTTGCTATTTAAATCCAGAATGGTTAATAATGAATAAATATCCTGAATTTATAATCGCTACTCCAGAACCTACACCAGAGCCTACAACTAATTTATGTTATGATGAGGATGGTCGTCTTGATTTTTGTCAAGAGCCCGGCTCATTTTGGTGGGGCAAGGATGGACGTTTCAATTACAAATCTAAGGATAATTGGGACCTTAAAATTGGCAATGGCGGTGTAGAGTTTGGAATACGTTGGAATCATTAAAACCCACTTGCTTTTATAACTTCTTTAATTTTAGCAGCAGAGTTTTGCAGAGCTTTAAGTTCTTCTTTATCAAAATCAATTTTCATAACTTGCCTAATGCCGTTTTTATGCACTATTGCCGGTACGCTTAAATATACATCGTTTATACCATAATAATCTTCAAGTAACGACGATACCGGCAATACGCTGTTTTGATCTTTTAAGATAGCTTTTGATATTTTTGTAAGCGATAACCCTATTCCGTAAGAGGTCTCGCCTTTCTTCTCTATAATTTCATAAGCTGAATCTCTAACATCTTCAAAGATTTCTTTAAGTTTTTGTTCTCCTTTTTCTTTGTTTTGTGTTTCAAAATAATCTCTAAAAAATATGTCTCCGACTACAGCTTTACTCCACATAGGAAATTCACTGTCCCCATGTTCTCCAAAAATTGAAGCATGAATATTTCTAGAATCAACGTTAAGTTCTTTGCTTATAAGGTATCTAAATCTGGCGGTGTCAAGCACAGTTCCAGAACCTATAATTTCGCGAGACGGTTTTCCTGAAATTTTGTAAGTAATATAAGACAAAATATCTACTGGATTTGTAGCTACGAGGATTATTGCTTTAGGTGAATATTTTACAATTTCAGGAATAATTGTTTTAAAAATTTCAGCATTTCCTTTTATTAAATCTATTCTTGTTTCGCCTTGCTTCTGCCCTCTCCCAGCAGTTATTACAACCAAGTCTGAATTTGCAGAATCTTTATAGTCGCCAGCATATATTTTAATCGGAGATACAAAAGGCGCACCATGAGTCAAGTCCATTGCTTCGCCTTCAGCTTTGTTCTTGTTGTAATCTACAAGAACCATTTCTCTTGCTACGCCGCCTATCATCATTGAATAAGCATAGCGCATTCCCACGTTTCCGCATCCTACAATGCAAACTTTTGGCGATAATTTCAACATTTATAACCTCCGTTTGATTATATATAGCACTTTGTATTATCTTGTTTAGGGATATAAAAGAATTGTATAATTCTTGTCTCAATAGCATAATCATAGCATTTTTTAGGAATTTCAAAAATGAACAACCGTCTAATTAACTTTAAGGAATATTTTTTAGTGCTTTCGTTTGTTTTTTTATTGTATGTATTTGCAGGAAAGGCATATGCAACCGGAAAAAATTATGCTTGTGCCCAAGGTGTTGCCGCGAGTATTGCTTTTTTAAATCAAGGTGCTGACATTGTGGCAGATAAAGGAGTTATGACAGCAGTTTCGTCTGTAGCCCCAAACAGCACTGGGAGCCTTTCTTTATTTGGTGTGGGGTACATTGGAAAATCAAAATATAAAACGGACGCTCAAGGTAATCACATTGATCTAAGGGGAGGCTCTTTAGTTGTAGGATTAGCAAAAAGTTTTAATATTGGTTTGGGAGAATTAACTCTTGGTCCATTTTTTGAACACGGTGAAAGTTCTTATGATGGGTACAGAGATTTATTAAGTGCCGGACTAGGAAATTCTGATTATAGTGGCGGTGGATTGCTGGCGCATATTGATTTTAATAAAAATTTTTACAGCGAATTCTCAGGTAGAGGAGGTTTTAATCAAACAAATTTTGAAAATAAGATAACAAAATACGACTATAGAGCATTATATACGAGCTGTCATATAGGATCTGGTTATGCGTTCAAAGTAAACAATATTTTAAAACTTGATACTTACGGTAAATATTTTTTCACACGCAAGTTTAGCAAAAATGTTCATTTAAATGACGGCACATTTCTTAGGTTTTCAGATATTGACTCTCAACGTATAAGAGTTGGGACTAGAATATTTTTTATATTTAGCAAGCATGCCACCGCTTATTGTGGAGCAGCATGGGACTATGCGACTACAGGAACTATTGACATTAAAGATTCAGATGATAGTTCCCCTACATTGAAAGGGGGAAGTGGCATAGGGGAAGTAGGCGCTTCTGAGACCTTTAAGGATTTTTATTTTGATTTAAGCGCCCAATGTTACGTCGGCGAGCAAAAAGGCGTATTGCTAATGCTTAGAGTTTCTTTTGATTTATTTAGCAGGATAGAAAGATTTTTAGGTTATTCTACTGAAAAATTTTATTCAGAAAAGACCAAAAGATTTAGCAAAAATTTTAAAATGTCAAAAAAAGATTGTTTTGGCAAAAGTCTTGAAATAATAAAAAAACTGGGAGCAAGAGTAACTCACAAGAGTTTTGATAAAGGCTACATAATAGCTTTTGATTTTGCCAAGAGTTTTGAGGATTGTTGTTTGGATTCAACAGAGGCGGGAATCTTTATAACGGAAACAAACTCTGAGAACATAACTGTTGAAGTTTGTTCTGACAATAGCATACTTGGCAAAAAATTTTCTGTTAAATTTTTTGAAATGCTGATTGAAAAGTCTGATGACTCAAGCAAAGAAGAGGACAATAAAAGAAATGCATAGAGGAGGCATTTATGACAAAGATTAAAAAAATTACAGGAAGAGAAATTGTTGATTCGCGAGGAAATCCTACTGTTGAGGTAGATGTTTTATTGGACGATGGAACTTTAGGAAGAGCGGCTGTTCCTTCTGGCGCTTCAACTGGTTCCAGAGAAGCTCTTGAACTTAGAGACGGTGACAAAAAAAGGTTTGTCGGCAAGGGCGTTTTGAAGGCTGTATCAAACGTTAATAAGGAAATAGCTCCAAAAATAGTCGGATTTGATGTAAACGAACAGCAAAAAATAGATGAAACAATGATAAAGCTTGACGGTACGGACTTTAAGAGCAATTTAGGAGCTAACGCTATACTTGGAGTCTCTCTTGCGTGTGCTAAAGCAGGAGCTATTTCAAATAGGCTTCCTGTATATGAGTATGTAAGAAAGACTTATGAAATCAAAAGTGATAAATATATTTTGCCTGTTCCTTTGATGAATATTATAAACGTCGGCGAGCATGCCGATAATAATGTTGATTTGCAGGAGTTCATGATTGCTCCTATAAACACTCCTAATTTCCATGAGGCTTTAAGAACAGGCTGTGAAGTTTTTCACAGCTTGAAAAAAGTATTAAATAGCAAAGGTTTTGCAACAGGTGTCGGCGACGAAGGTGGATTTGCTCCCAATTTAACTTCTAATGAACAAGCTTTGGAAGTAATATGTGAAGCCGTTAAAACCGCAGGCTATGAAGTTGGCAAAGACATAGTTTTTGCTTTAGACGTAGCCGCAAGCGGGCTTTATGACAATGGCAAATATAAACTTGAAGGCGAAGTAAAAGACAAAGAAAAAACTTCGCAAGATATGATTGCTTTTTACGACAACCTTTTGAAGAAATATCCTATAATGTCCATAGAAGACGGGTTAAGCGAATCGGACTGGGATGGCTGGAAAGCTCTCACTCAAGAATTAAAATCTAAATTACAACTTGTCGGTGACGATCTTTTTGTAACAAACACAAAAATATTTAAAGAAGGCATAGATAAGCATATTGCAAATTCTATTCTTATAAAAGTCAATCAAATAGGTTCGCTTTCAGAGACTGTTGCTGCTGTTCAAATGGCTTATAAAGCTGGTTATACTGCTATTATGTCTCACCGTTCAGGAGAAACAGAAGACAGTATAATCGCAGATTTAGCTGTTGCTTTAAATACAGGTCAGATTAAAACAGGTTCTGCTTCAAGAACAGATAGAATGTGTAAATATAATCAACTTTTAAGAATAGAGGAAGAATTAGGTTCAAAAACAAGCTATTTGGGAAGAGCCGCTTTTTCAAGCATAAAGTAATAGTGATTTCAAAAATGCCTATTTTAAAAATTCAAGATTTTAACAAGTTAATACAGTCAAAAAAAACTTCGCCTGCGTATTTATTCGCAGGCGAAGAGGCTTATCTCATTGATTTATGTCTTAATAAGATAGAAAAATTGCTTGCTGTAGATGATTTAAATAGAGAAGTTTTTTATGCGTCCGACTCAACTTCAGAAGATATTTTAAATGCTGTTTTTACTCTTCCTTTTTTAAGCGATAAAAGGTTGATAATAGTAAAAGGTGTAAATAAGATGAGGGCTATAGACGCCGAACATATTACTAAATATTTATCAAACACTTCAGATACTTCTTGCCTTGTTCTTTTATATTCTGATAATTATAAAAAAGAAACTATTGCGAAGAGAAAAGAACTTTTAAACGCCTGCACATCTTCAAAAAATTGCGTTGCTGTAGATTGTAGAAAACAGTATGAAAGTGAAGCGAAAGACTTTATAAAATCTGTTTTGACTGATAAGGGTAAAAATGCCTCTTACGACATTATTTCAAGAATTATTGAAGAAAACGGCACTGATTTATTAAATATTTCAAACGAGATAGAAAAGTTATCATTGTATGTCGGAAAAGATAAAAAAGAAATTACAGAAAATGATTTGGAAAAAGTCGGAGGATATACAAAAGAAGTAAATATTTATGCCTTATCTTCGGATATAGAATCTAAAAATTTAAAACGGGCACTATTTGTGTTAGAAAAATTGTTAAACGATGGGGAAGAGCCTGTAATGGTGCTTTCAGCAATATCTTCTTCAATCAGAAAAATGCTCAATGCTAAGAGTATGTTAGAAGAACAAAATATGTCTGTTTCTGAAGTTGCTTCAGCTCTTAGAATACACAGTTTTTACGCTGGGACATTTTTTTCAAATCTCAAGAAACACAATGCAAAAACTTTAAAGGAAAGTTTAAAAATTATATTACAGGCTGATACAGCTATTAAGACTGGCGGCAACGATGCAGTGTCAGCTTTAGAAAAAGCCGTATTGTTTGTATGTAAATAGATATTATCTAAATTACAAAGCCCCTATTCCTAAAAAGGAATAGGGGCTTTTAGTATTTGTAACAATCTATTTATTTCTTTAGTTTAGCCACAAGCTTTGACAATCTTGCTTTTTGATTTGAAGCGGCTTTAGAATGGACAATATTTTTCTTTGCAGCCTTATCCCATTCTGAAAAAGCTGTTGCCAACTGTTCTAGAGCAACTTTAACATCACCTTTCTTTACAGCTTCTTCAACTCTTTTTATTACAGTTTTTATCTTGCTTCTAATGCTTGAATTCCTTTCAGTTCTTTTCTCTGCTTTTCTTGCTTCTTTAAGAGCAGATGTATGTCTGCCGGTTTTAAGTTTTGCCATTTAATATATTCCTCTCATCCGAAACTTATTTACAACTTAGCACCGATTATACATAAAATTGGCAAACTGGTCAAGAATAAGTAATTTTGTGTATAATAAAAATATGAATATAGCATATGTTATCACAGGGCTTGGAGTCGGCGGAGCGGAAAAGGTTACTGTTGATATTGCTAATCGCATATCACGGTTAGGCAGCAATGTAATGATAATTTATCTTGTTGGAGAAAATTTAAATCAGAAAAATATTGACACATCAATTAAGACTTACGGGGTTAATATGAAGAAAAATCCTGTGAGTTTTTTTATTTGCCTGATTAAAGTCTGGAAAATATTAAAGGATTTTAAACCCGACATAGTCCATGGACAGATGTTTCATGCAAATATATTCATTCGTATTTTACGCCTATTTGCTAAAATTCCCAAACTTATATCAACGGAGCATACTAGTTATATTGGCGGAGAGCTTAGAATGTTTTTATACCGCACAACGGATTTTTTATCTGACTTAAACACAAATGTCTCACAAGGAGCTACTGATTATTTTGTCAAAAAAAAGGCTTTTAGTGCTAAAAAAAGCCGAACGGTTTATAACGGCATAGATTTGGAAAAATTCAGGTTTGACCCGCAAGCAAGACAAGAAATAAGACAACAATACAAAATAGATGACAGTGATTTTGTGTTCTTAAATGTAGGCAGACTAGTACCTGCAAAAGATCATACAACGCTAATAGAAGCCTTTGCAATGGTCACATCTACCAAAACTTCTAAGCTTATGCTTGTCGGCTACGGTGAGCTATGTTCTGATTTAGAAAATTTAGCAAAAAGAAAAAATCTTTCGGATAAAGTTATTTTTGCAGGTAAACAAGATAATATTGCGGATTATTACAGTGCAGCGGATTGTTTCGTTTTAAGCTCTGCTTGGGAAGGATTTGTATTGGTGGTATTAGAAGCGATGGCTTGCAAATTGCCTATTGTAGCTAGTGACGCAGGCGGAGTCAGAGAAGTATTAAATGATGATAGCTTTATAATTCCTGTTAAGGACAGTCAAAGATTAAAAAATAAAATGCTATACGTAATGGAACTTAATAAAGAACAAAGAGATCAAGTCGGCGAAAAAAATATAAAAACTGTTCAACGCTATGATATAAATATTATTTCAAATAACTGGTTAAAAATTTATCAACAGCATTAAAAACTGTTTGAGGTGTTATAAGGTTCACTTTGTCTGCAGCTATAATCGTTAATCTATGAGAGACAGGAGCTATACAAAAATAATTTGGTTGTAAAACTATTATATTTGTTTTTGTATTTGACGCTAAATGTGTTGTTCCTGTATCAACAGATATAAGTAAGTCAACATTATTTAAAAATGCCATTAATTGTATTAAAGTTGTTTTAGAACACAAATTTTCAATTTTTTCCTGTTTAGCAAGTTCTTTAGCATAATTGACATCATTTTTTGCTCCTACTATATAAAAATCTGTATTATAAAACTTTGATTTAATCAGTTTAATTGTTTGTGCAAAGTTATCGCGATTCCATTCCGTATCAATACAATATTGCGAACTTTTGCCCTTTTTTTCTCCAGAGCCCTTTAAACATAACGCTATATTTATATTGTTTTTATCTATTATTAACTTCTGCATTTCTTGTTCGTATTTTAAATAATCTGGTAATACGGGCAATGCATTGTTATAAATTCCAAAATGAGATTTTACTATTATCTGTGAACGGTTTATCGGATGCAAAGAGCCGTCATAATACTTTTTTGAATCTTCTTTTACATTAACTCCAGTTAAATTTTTATCAATACCGGCAATGTTTTTGATAAAAAGTGCTTTTGCAAACATTATTGAAAGTCTAGAAGAATCAAGTATTAAGCACAAATCATAGCGATTAAAGAAAAGTTTAGGATAGTTTAAAATAAACCAAAAAACTCTTTTTAATTGACTTTTAAAATTGTATTCTGGATACGGACAATAAACCATTTTGTCTATAACAGGGTTATTTTCGCAAAGAGTTTTGACCGTCTTTGGTGCTACAACAGTTATTTCAAAATCAGGAAAAGTTTTTTTTAAAATAGCAATAGCCGAGGTGGTCAACACAAAATCTCCAATATGCAAAACATTAAAACTTATGATTTTCATTTTTTTGATTTCCTTTGAAAGACATACTAATGTTTTATTTACAATAATGAAAAAGTTTTTTATAACTCATATTCTAAAAGCGATCTACAATTTCATTTAAAGATATAAAATTTTTAATAAACAATCTATAAAAAATTTTAATTATCAACATAATTGAGCGTGGAGTTATAAGCACTGGGAAAATTTTAAACCAAAATGACAAATAAGAACGATAATATTTATATGTAAGATTTAAAAGTTTCCACCTATAATCAAAATCTGCTTGATTATTAGTTAGTGAATATAATATGCTCATAAAAATATAATGATTTATGACATAATGATTAAGTACTTTTAGTTCTTTGGAATTTTTTCCAAAGACGTCAGCTGTAATATCATTATAGGCTATAACATCATATGAAAGTCTCTTTACAACTCCTACTTCCAATAAAAAAGGACTGTTGTCTCTTCTATATCCTACTAGTGCGTTGGATATATATTTTGCCTGCCCATTGTAATTTTTCAATATTGAAAAAAGTATATAGATGTGGGGATAGGCACTTCCTATGAATTTCTTTTCAACGGCGTACTTATCCCAAAGAGATTTCTTAAAGACAAGACAGCTTAAGTATCCAAACATTGACCCCATACTTTTTATGCAATCGTAAGTATTGTTAAATATTATATTCGTTTTATGTTTATACATACTGTGTTTAGGAATACTTTTGTTTTGAAGATTTATATCATAGCTATTATTATTTATGCAAAATATGTTTATTTGAGGATTTTTGTCTATATCTTCCAACATAATTTTTAGGGCTGTAGGTTCTAATATATCGTCGCTACCTAAAAACCAACAATATTTTCCATGTGCTATTTCCACTACTTTCAAAATATTCAAATCTGCGCCCATATTTTTATTCCAACGAAAATATGTAATGTTAGGAGTGAATTTCTTATAACCTTTTACAAGTTTTTCTGTATTATCTGAAGACGCATTGTCGCTAACGCATATTTCAACTCTATTTTTTATTGTATCGTCAAGTTGATTGACAATGCTGTCAAGTGCGTCTTTTAAGTATTTTTCACGATTATATGTAGGTATGCATATAGAGACTTTATATTGCATTTGCTATCCTTTTTTTAATAAACTTATGTGCTTTATAAGGCAGTATCCAACAAGATGTTAATAAAAAAGAAATTATAAGTCCTAAAAGTATTCCGTTTATTCCATATTTTATTGATAAAAAGTATTGGGATGCGATGCTTATAAATGCTTGAACAGGCGTGCAAATCCAAAAAATTTTTAAGACATTTACACTTTGTAAAAAAACAGCAAATGTATCGCTCCAAATCCTTGAAATATAGAGTATCGCAAACAATATAAAAATCGTCAATGTAGGTTTTATATTAGCGTTAGGTGCGAGTATTCCGATAGCATCATCTGAAAATACATAAAAAAGAAGAGTTCCAGAAAGTATTATTATAAAACCAAAAGAAATATATTTGGTTAGCATATTTTTTATAACTGGAAATTGCGATTTAATGTTTAATTCACTGAAAACAGGACAAGCCGCTATAAGTACCGCGGAATGAACAAAAATAAACAACATGAAAAATTTATTTAAAATGTTGTATTCAGTTATCCCAGCCGCATCAGAAGTTTTGGACATTATTATGTAGTCAATTCCCATAGTTAATGTTGCTGTAATTGCAAGACCACTAAATTTAAAAGCTCTAGTCATTAACTCTTTAATTACTGGAAAATCAAAATTAAAAATATTCTTGACTTCAGATTTGAAAATTTTTACAAATGGAATTGCAGAAGTTGCAAGTTGTGGGATAGTAAAAATTAACAAAGCTGTTAGAATACTTTCTCTGATAGGAAAATATCTATTGAAAAGAACTATTAAAGACATTGAAATAATCATAGCTATTGCAGGCAGTACATTTGATATATACCCTTTCTGCAATGCGTAATATGCGCGATAAACTATATTTAAAAGAACAGATAGTATGAGTATGACACCTATAATACCTATTATATTGATTGTTTGAATTTCATTAATATAAAAATATTTGTTTAATAATATTTTTTGTATAAAAATTGAAATAAAGAACAATAGAATTATAAAAACTATGCATAAAGTTATTGCAACTTGTAAAGCTGCTCTTAAATATTTTGAATAGCTCTCATTTTTTGCTCTACATTCGGAAATAAAATTTTGAAGCGCCGAACCTATTCCCAAATCGCATAAAGAAAACCAGCCAACTAAAGAATAAACAATCACATATACAGCGTATCTTTCTTCGCCAAGATAAAATAAAAGAGTTCGGACACTTATTATGCTTATAAGCGCAGTAATAATTTTAGCTATCCATGCACTTGCTGCAACCAACAAATGTCTTGGTAGATGTTTAAAACGAATCAAAATATTCTCAAATTTTTGCATTGTATATTTGCGTTTTTGTCTATTAATTGATATTCCTCTTTCAGCAATTTTTCTATCGCGCTTGAAAAATTATACTATCCAACCTAATTTTTTAGTGGCGACACATCTACTGTAATTTGCATTATATTATCCTTAAAGCAAAGTTACAAGAAAAACCATAATCTTGCTAGCCAATACAGAACTTGCCACAACATAATGGCGTGGAAAGTGTTTTAAAAAGTTTTTGATGTTGAGAGATGTAGTATCTCATAATTATTGGACTTTTTAGCATTTAAAAGATCAAAGGAATAATGAAGCAACTCTTGATAGTTTAAGCCTGTTATATCTTTACATTTATATATTATATAAAAAAGTCATTTCAATTAGTATATTTTGTTATAATAGATATTAAAGGAGTAAGGTTTAATGAAAAGAATTGTGCTTAAAGCGGGCGACGGTAAGAGAATCAAGAATGGTCATAAATGGGTTTTTTCAAATGAGGTTAAACAAGTACAAGGAACTCCACTCTCTGGTGATATTGTAAGCTTATATGATAATGCCGAAAATTTTATTGGGTTAGGTTTTTATAATCCTAATTCTCTTATATCTTTTAGACTTCTTACAAATAAAGAAGAAAAAATAGATATATTATTTTGGCAAAAGAGAATTGAAGATGCAAAAATTTTGAGAGAAGTGCTATATCCGAATGAAATTTCTTACAGAGTAGTTTTTGGTGAATCTGATAATATATCTGGCGTTATTTTAGATAAATATGAAGACTATCTTTGCGCTCAATTTGTTTCTTATGGAGCTGAAAAATGCAAAAAACATATTTTAGAAGCTGCAAAAAATGTTTTTAATCCTAAAGGAATATTTATAAGAAACGATGTAAATTTAAGGAAGTTAGAAGGTCTTTCGCTTGAAAATGAAATCTATTTTGGAGATATTCCTAAAGATATTATTATTTCTGAAAATAGCATTAAGTTTTACGCAGACATTGTAAATGGTCAAAAAACAGGTTTTTTCTTTGACCAGAGAGATAACAGACAGAAATTTTCCGCATATTCTAAATGTAAAAAAGTACTTGACTGTTTTTGCCATACTGGGGCGTTTGGCATATATGCGAAAAAATATTTAGCAAAAGACGTTATTTTTGTAGATTCGTCACGTCTTGCTTTGGAAATGGCGGAAAAAAATTACGAACTGAACGATTTTAAGAATTTTAATGGACTTGAAGCTGATGCTTTAGAATATTTAAATTCTCAAGAAGCAAAAGATGAAAAGTTTGATTTAGTAAATATTGATCCACCAGGATTAATAAAAAATCGTAAAGATTTTAATGCGGGATTTAAGCATTACGTGAAAATAAATGAATCTGCGATGAAACTTTTAAATAATGGCGGGATTTTGACGACATCTTCGTGTTCTCATCATTTAGGCTTTAGAGAATTTAAAGACGCTATACATCAAGCAGCAGCGAAAGCTAAGAAAACAGCTTTAATTTTGGAATATGGGTTTCAATCAAAAGATCATCCTATATTGGCATCAATGCCAGAAACTGAATATCTTAACTTTGCGGTAGTTTTATTGAATAAATAAAATATACTTAAAAATTAAAATATTTTATTTGAGGTTATAATGAAGGTTGCAACATTATAAGCAGAAGCTTATGTAATTATCAAAGATGCTAAGCGAAGGGGAAGAAAAAAAGGAAAAGGAAGAAGGCTCCAGATATAGAATAAAAAAAGGGAGAAAAAGGAGAATCAATGAAAAGATTCTTAAATCGCTTTTTATTATTTTTGATAAAGGAGAAGAGAA
>JAIRYK010000015.1 GCA_031267795.1 Candidatus Endomicrobiellum devescovinae
ACCTTCGTTATCCCTGCTGTCAATGTCGTTTTGCCGTGGTCCACGTGCCCTATTGTTCCTATGTTTACATGTGGCTTGCTTCTGTCAAATTTCTCTTTTCCCATTTTTTTATTTTCCCCCCAATTTTTATTGTGGTAGTAATTTTATATATAGCCGAGGGCGGGAATTGAACCCGCGACCACCTCCTTACCAAGGAGGTGCTCTACCACTGAGCCACCCCGGCATCCTCGTTTTTGAAACACTAAAAAAGCGGGAGACGGGAATCGAACCCGCGTGGCCAGCTTGGAAGGCTGGAGCACTACCATTGTGCTACTCCCGCAAATTGTAATTTTGAATTAAATGGGGGCGGATGGATTTGAACCACCGAAGGGCAAGCCCGCCAGATTTACAGTCTGGTGCATTAGACCACTCTGCCACACCCCCGCCCAATGTCAAAAGAACAACCGCCGAGCATCTCAACTACGATTAACCTGAGGATTATAACACAAACCCGACTATATTGTCAAATTAAGTACTTAAAAAACAAAACTCCAGATATTAATATAATGAAAAATATCAAAGAAAAGATATTAAAATATTTCTCTATAACATACTGAACTTTTTTACCAAAAATCCTAATACTACCAGCAATGATAAAAAATTTCATACCTCGTCCTATTAGGGAGGCAATTATTAAAACTGGCAAAGATATTCCAAACACTCCGGCACTTATAGTTATAGCTTTATAGGGTACAGGTATAAAAGCTCCGGCAAAAATACTCAAAAAAGCATTGTTTGCATATTTTTCGCTCAACACAGACATTGAATGATGTAGATTATAAAAATTTACTATAGAAATTCCTATAGTATCATAAAGAATTTTACCAATATAATAACCAGGTAAAGCACCTAAAACTGATCCTACAGTACAAATTAAAGCTATTCTGTGCCAATTTTTCGGTTCGGAAACCGCCATTGGAATTAACAAAATGCTAGAAGATATAGGAAGAATTGAACTCCCTAAAAAAGCAACACAAAACAAAGCGTAATTTGAATTTTTTGTTTTAGACCAATGCAGCATCCAGTCATAGAATCTACGCACAAAATTAAAAGAGAGGTCTATTACTTTTCTCATTAGATAATTATCCATTATTATTGCCGATAGTTTAGAGTAGATTTCCTTCTGGGTTATTAAATTAGATACTTAAATGCTAAAAAACCACAAATTAACATAATAAAAAATATCAAAGAAAGAATATTGAAATATTTTTCTATAACATTTTGTATTTTTTTTCCAAAAATTCTAATAGCTGCGGCAACGATAAAAAATCTACCGCCTCGCCCTAGTATAGAAGCGATTATTAAAACTGGCAAAGATACTCTAAATATCCCAGCACTTAAGGTTAAAGCTTTGTAAGGTATAGGAGTAAAAGCTCCAGCGAAGATACTCAAAAAAGCATAGTTGGAATACTTTTCGCCGACAATGGACATTGCATGATGCAGATCATAAAAATTTATTATGGCAAGTCCTACAGTATCATAAAAAATTCTGCCTATATAATATCCTACTAGGGCTCCACAAACTGAGCCTATAGTGCAAATTAAAGCTTTTTTGTACCAATTTTTTGGTTCAAAAACAACCATTGGAATTAACAAAACATCTGGAGGTATAGGAAAAACAGAGCTTTCCAAAAAAGCAATGCCAAACAAAGCGTAATTTGAATTTTTTGTTTTAGACCAATGCAGGGTCCAATCATATAGTCTGCGTATAAGCTTAAAAGGCATAGCTATTATTTTTTTCATTGGCGGATTATATCATATTTATTCCTTATTATGTATAATTTTTAAGTTTTAAAGGAGAATTTAATGCCTCATTTTTATGTAAATCCTAAGAATATAAATGGACAATCTTTTTTTATAAGTGGTGAACAAGCTCATTACGTTATCAATGTGCGACGTTTTAATCCTAACGACGAAATAATGATTTTTGATGGTTTGGGAAATTCTTATAAAGCTCAAATTACCTCTGTAAACAAAAATGAAATTTCCGGCAAAATTATATCTTCCTCATATAAAATACATGCCTTTAAAGTATGCCTTTATACTGCAATACCTAAAGGCAGTAGATTTGAATGGTTGATAGAAAAATGCGCTGAAATAGGAGTGTCTGAAATTACGCCAATCAATACAAAAAGAAGCGTAAACACAGGATTCTCTAAAAATAAGTCTGAACGATATGAAAAAATTTCTATTGCAGCAAGCTCACAATGCGGAAGAAGCGACCTTATGAGAATAAACTACCCTTTAGACTTTAAAAACGCCTGCAAAAACGCAGCTGCAAATAAAAGTTTAATAAATATTTTGCCGTGGGAAAGCGAAAGTCGGTCTTTAGTAGGCGAAATACTTGCAAGTTCATCTTACAATGGAGCAAATATTTTTATTGGACCCGAAGGCGGTTTTGAGAATGAGGAAATAGAATTTGCAAAATCTATGGGAGTGCATACAATAAGTCTCGGTGAAAATATTTTAAGAGTTGAAACAGCCGCTATAGTTGCAAGTGTTTTAATTTTAAATAGGATTTAATTAATTATAAATGAAAAAATACTTTATACATACTTTTGGCTGCAAAGTTAATCAATACGAATCGCAGCTTATCTCAGAAAATTTTAAGAAAAATAATTTTGAGCGCTCTTTAAAACCAGAAGACGCCGATGTAATTATTTTAAACTCGTGCACAGTAACATCAGAAGCTGATAAAGAATGTCAATACCTTATAAGAAAACTTTCAAAATTATCTAACAACCCAAAGCTAATTCTTACAGGATGTCTTGTAAAAAATAAGAATGTTGACTTAAACAAAATGTTTCCAGATATTGAAGTGATAACAGACAAAACAATTCTTTTTAACGAGCCACAAAAACAAACTGTTTCAGGACATGACAAACATTCCAGAGCATTTTTAAAAATTCAAGATGGCTGTAATAGCTTCTGCAGCTACTGTATAGTTCCGTACGTAAGAAATGTTCTTTGGAGCAAGCCTGAAAATGAAGTTATTTCAGAAATTACAAATTTGATAAAAAATGGATATAGCGAAATAGTCCTGACAGGCATACACTTAGGCAAATATGAAGAAGGTTTATCTACTCTTGTTGAAAAAATAATTCATATAGACTTGGATTTTAGAACACGCATTTCATCAATAGATATAAATGAAATAGACGGCAAGCTTATTGAACTCATGAAAGCGAATCCTAATAAAATTTGTCGGCATTTGCATATTCCCCTGCAATCAGGCAGTGAAGAAATTCTAAAACAGATGAATAGAAAATATTCAAAAAATTATTTTGAAGAAAAAACTGCTGAAATTATCAAAAAATTGCCCGATTTGGCTCTTACTACTGACATTATTACGGGATTTCCAGGAGAAACTGAAGAACATCATAAAGAAACCTGCGAATTTGTAAAAAAATTGCCATTTTCTGACTTTCACATTTTCAGATATTCAGATAGGGAAGGAACAAAAGCGTTTCAGTTTAAAAATAAAGTTCCATCTGACGAGATAAAAAAAAGATCAAAAGATTTGTTTGAAATAGATTTGATTAAAAGAAAAGTTTTTCTAACTAAGAATTTGGGAACAAAGAGAAAAGCTGTAAAAATAGGAACAAATAAACTTCTCACTGATAATTACATAGTTGTTGAAACGAACACTTCCAAAATTTCAGATATTTTTGAAATCAAAATTACTGAAAACTCTAAAATTTAAATTTCAAAGCCTTTTTTAAAGGACATTAAACGTCAGAGATTTTTTGGATTGCTCTTTCAGCAGCTCCACCTTTAGCCAAATTTGCTTCCGAGTAAATTACGCCGAAAACCAGAATAATAAATTTGACTTTCGTCATCAAAAAGCATATAATACTTCCGTTGTTTTGGCGGCGTAGCTCAGGGGTAGAGCAGAGGACTCATAAGCCTTTGGTCGTAGGTTCAATTCCTACCGCCGCCACTCATAACTGATATAACCTGCCCAAATCTGCGAACTTTTTAATCTAATTTTTAATTATGGCATATTTCTTTTCTTCAGTTTATGGAGTTTGCACATCATTAATTCAGCTTTTATTATTTAGGGAAATCCTGCCTATATTTCAAGGTATAGATATTTCCATAGGGATTTATGCATCTTGTTCTTTTTTGTTTTTCGCTGCTGGGGTTTATGCTTTTTCTCTTATTAAGTCTTCAAAAAATCCAAAAAAATTGGTCTTGATAAATGCTTTGCTGTTTATATTTTTTTCATTTTTTTCTTTTGTATTCATACGAAATATAAGAAATTTCTTACACGTATCAATTGGTGGTGATATTTCCTTAAAATCAACAGTCTTGTTTATATCTGTAGCACTATCTAGTATAACTTTTCTAGAAGGAATTTCACTTGGCTCTATAATTCAACTAATCAAAAATGCAGAGTCATATTCTCTTAAAAAACTTGCCAAATATATCGGAGCAGGTTCAATATTGGGCTGTCTATTATATTCTTCATTTCTATTTCAAATTTTAGGAATTAAAATACTCTTAGTGACTTACTCCTTGTTAATATTGGGTTTATTAACATTAGTAAGAGATAAGAAAAACATCATTATTATATTACTCCCTTTTTCTTTGTTTTTCTCATTACTATTTTCGGATACTGCGGCAAAATTTGATAAATATCTTCTCAATAGAAATTTTCCAGATACGACAATAGAAGAATGCAAGTATTCTTCTTATGGGCAAGTCGTATTGCTGCAGAGAAATAACGAATACTATCTTCTATCAAATAATATTCTGCTATTTTCCTCACCTGACAGTGAAATTTTACATTCTGAAGATTTCGGACATATACCCATCTTGCATCATGAAGATCCTAAAAATATCTTAGTCATAGGCGGCGCAACAAAATATCTCCCAATGGTTTTTGAACATAAAATTGATAAGATTGATTATGTTGAAGCCGACAATTCTGTTATTGAAATCATAAAAAATAATTTTTCTCATTTGGGATATGTTTTCAATGATAAACGTTTGAATATATACAATACAAATGCTGAAAATTTTATAAAACAAAGCAAATTAAAATATGACTTAATACTTATAGAGTTACCTGCTCCGATAACTTTATATTTAAACAGTTACTATACAAAAGAATTCTTTGCATTAGCTAAAAACTCTCTAACCAGCTCAGGATTCTTAGCATTAACACTTCCCGGGAAAAAAGTATTTTTGCCTTTTATTACTTCAGAACTTAACGCTTCTGTTTTTGAGGCTTTGAGGCAAAATTTTAATTTTGTAAGGGCTATCCCTGGAAGGCTAAATATTCTAATAGCATCTCAAGACAAAATGCCTTATAGACTGTATATAAAACAACGTCTCTATAAAATAAAAGAGTCCGCTATAATAGTTATGTCAAAACGCTATCTTGATGACAAAATGGATACTGAGAAAACAAATTGGCTTATGGATGAATTAGATAGAACAACTCAAGAAGAAAATCTTTTAAATACAAGAAATAACCCCCAAGCCGCAATGTTTACTCTTTTGTACAAGCAGTCCGAGTTTTCGCCGTATTTAAGTATTTTCTTGGATAAAATTGCAAGATTTTCATATCTTATTGTGCTGTGCATTATAGGAATATTCTTTTTATCAAAATCTATTTACAAGATAACCTCTTTTACCTGCGGAGCAACAGCATCTTGGATTAATTTTACAGCTGTTTTCACCTTGCAAAGTTATAATGGACAAGTATTAAGTAAAATTGGAATTATTTCAGCTATCTTTATGTTAGGCATTATTTTAGGGAATATTTTATCAAGCAATTTAAAGAAACATATGCCATTAAACAAAAAAAGCTTTTTTGCAGAACTTTCATTTCTTTTGATTACAATAATATGGTTTTTCGTTTTAAAATTTGGAGGAGACAATCCTATTCCTGTATATATTTTATTGCTCGCCACAGGCATTAATTCCGGCATTGAGTTTTCGTATCTTATGAATATATCAGACCTCTATCACAATAAAATTGAAAGCAAACTAAAAATTTTTTTGTACGGAACATTAGGAGCATGGATTGCATCGTTCATTGGTGGAGGCTTTCTAATCTTATCTTGGGGCATGGAAAACTCAATTTTATTTATAGCAGCTCTAAAGTTTTTAATATTCTGCCGTTGGGCAGATTTAACCAAAAGAGGGTTATAAAGTACTTTTACAAATTATTTTATTTTTATAAGTAATGAAAACTAAAAAACTCTTTAAAAACTGAATACAATATATTGGTATGTTAAAACATTAGCTGAAAAATCTCAAAGACATATTGGAATAAAAAGGTAAAATAAAGGAAGAAAGAGAGGCGCTTTCGCGCCTCTTTGCCTTTTTGTAAAAATATGCGAGGGACAAATGCAATAGTATTTGCCAGCAGAGATGTCCGAAGAAGAATTATTCAATAAAGTTAAGGCAGTTGCAGATACATCTGAAGACAAGAGTTTTGGTGTAGTTATGAAAGCTGCTCTAGTGGCAGTAAAC
>JAIRYK010000016.1 GCA_031267795.1 Candidatus Endomicrobiellum devescovinae
CTCTCATCTTTAACTTATTTTCTAACTCCTCTTTCTTTTTCCTATCTGTTATATCTACCGCCAATCCTATTACTCCTTCTACTTTCCCATTTATTACTAATGGCGATTTTACCGATAAATAATGATTACCGTCCGGCGCCTTTTCTTCAATAATCCGCTGCTCTTTCTTTTTCATTATATCCAAAGATATTTTCCAATTTTCGGGATCAAGACGTGAAAAGTTAGTATTTCCAATAAGTTGTTCATATGCATAATTTTTATATATATGATTACCATATTTATCCATAACAAAAAAGTTTACATTTGAAACTTTTTCTTTCATGAACAATACGACTTCTTTATCTATCCCTTCAAAATCAATAGAAACATGATCAGGACTATTTTGAGTTTGTGTGGAAGCTCTGTACTTTAAATGGTTAATATGCATATTGTATCTTTCAGCCAATTTTAGTACAGGTAAGGAAATTTTCATTGGATAAACTAAATTTATGGTCTCAGTGAATGTGGCACAGGCATGTGCACATTCCTCAAGCATAAAATCCACACAATTTTTAAGATCTTTCTTCCCTTTATAAGATGCCACAGCTGCTTCTGCAATAACAAGATCTCTAAATTCGCGCCCCCCCCCGAGCTATTTCCATTTTCATAACCATTATAATCAATCATTATTTGTTTAAACCATTTTGAAAATGCATCTGTTTTAATTTCATTTGCCCAAGACTTAACTTCATAATTACATTTTAATTTGTTTATTGAATCCTTATTAATTAAAAACCATTCTGTTGGCATCTTGGAATCTGAATATATAGAAAACTTTGGAATCATGTGTCTATAAAGGTAAGATGTATCTGTTATAACTACTTTTTTCACTTTTCTTTTAATTTTTTCACTATTTATTGTGTTTACTAGCTCTTCAAAGCCCTCACCTGTTTGGCTGGCACAAGAATAAGATATAAAAATATCTAAAACTATGCTGTTGTCTTCTGCTTTTTCAAAAAATTCTTTAGACTCTTTGCTCCACTTCACTAATTTTTCTGTTGACATAAGCACTCCTAAACTAAACTATTCGTATCGTATTTGGAAACAACAAATTAATTGTTATGAAAGCATTAAGGATTTTTTCTCAAATAGGTATTTTCCAAAATTATGATAAGCAGGAATAAAATAAACGCAGGTATTAAGAAGTATTTATAAAGCTCGTTATAATTTGTAAATTGCGCAACTTTAATCTCATACTTTTCTAATTTATCTATTTGCTTCATAATATTTTCAAAAGATTTTGTATCTTGCGCTCTAAAATATTCTCCACCTGTATTTTTAGCGATTTCTCTCAATGCATTTTCGTTAATAGCCTCTTGAGTAACTCGGACTTCTCTTTTTCCAAAGAATGGATCGTCAACTTCATAAATCGCTCCTTCGGGACTACCCACGCCTACTGCGTATATTTTTATATTGAATTCTCTAGCTATTTGCGAAGCCGTTATTGGATCAATTTCTCCAGTATTGTTATTTCCATCTGTTACAAGAATTATAATTTTGCTTTTTGCCTCGCTGTCTTTTAGTCTGTTAACTGAAATCATTATTGCAGAGCCTATAGCGGTACCGTCCATTCCCGTGTCACCGATCTGTATATTATTTACAAATTCAACAAGAGAATCCTTGTCAGTAGTCAAAGGACACTGCGTAAAAGCAAGCCCTGCAAAAACAACAAGACCGATTTTGTCATATTTTCTTTCTTTTATAAAATCCTGCGTAACCTTTTTTGCCGCTTCCATCCTGTTTAGCGGTCTAAAATCTAAAGATCTCATACTTGTGGAAGTGTCCAACGCCATTATTATATCTATGCCTTGATCATTTGACTGCTCATAAATATTTCCTTTTTGAGGTCTTGCAAGAGCAATAATAATTAAAAGTATTGCAATATATTTTAAAATATTTAAAAGTTTAAAAAGTTTTTCTTTTAACTGCGAATCCTTTAGTCTTAGCAATTTAGCCTGCGAAAAGATTACAGCAGGATTAAAAAATTTTTTATCCCAAAAATTTATATATAAAAATACAGCAGCCAAAAGTGCAAAAAACATAAAAAGGTATAGTGGACTTGCAAACCTCATATTAACTCCAGAAGTTTTTTTGTAAAGATATAATTATCTTCTATTTCTTTTTCATTTGGTGTAAAATCAGCATATCTTGCAAGGTTAAAAACTTTTAAATAATTCTTAAATTCGTTGACTTTTACTTCCGCAGGTAAAAACTCTTTTGTTTTTTCAAAAAATTCTGATGTAGTCATTTCCATAGCGTCAAATTTGTATTGCTTGGAAATATATGTTCTTAAAATCTCAGACATTTTGTAATAAAAATCTCTAGTAGTTAGGTTTGTTCTGTTTTGATATAAATCATTTAAGCTGTTTAAAGCTAGCGTTCTTTCATCAAGAATAATAATTTTTGCTTTTTTTCTTTCTTCTTTAATATCTTTTAAAATATATATCATCAACATTACAACAAAAAACAACACAACAACAATTAAAACAGTAAACCCGCCTTTTATCTTTAATTCTTTTAAACTTTTTATATCCTTTATATCCGCATTTTTAGGGTCTGCTATAAGGCTTTGTATATCTATACTTTTTTCAGGAGTAAAAAATAAATTATTTGTTCCGTCAGGATTTATATAAAACACTGTTAAAGGTTTTATTATTAAATTTCCAGTTTTATATGAGGAAATTTTAAATTTCAACTCATAGCTGCTATTATCAGAAGGCAAGCGTTTAATATTAGTGCTTAAAATTTCAAAATCATCTAATTTAAAATTCTGGACTGCAGATATTTGAGTATTTTTTGGGAGGTCTGCTTTCACAACAAATTCAACTATATCGCCAACATAGGCTTTATCTTTGCTTAACGATACCGTTACAACTTCTTGTGCATATAGGAACATGCAGCAATTTATGACGACCGATCCACAAAAGATAAAAAATTTAACTTTGGACATTTATCTTAAACCTGCTCTCATTTCTCTTTCTTTGAAAAATCTTATGATAGGCTTTACATAAGAGTCTTTAGTATTTAAATTAATTACACCTACTTCTGCTTTTTTAAATATTCTATCTGTCTTGTTTTTAAAATCTAAAGCTTTCAGTTTAAAAGATTCTGCTAAAGCTGAAGAATCTGCTAATATCGTTTCATTTGTTTCTGGATCTTTTATTTCAATCAGCCCTATATTTGGAATATTAGCTTCTCTTTCATCTTCTATTCTTATACAAATCAAATCATGTCTTTTTGCCGTTACAGTCAAATCCTTTTCATAACCCTCATCTTGAAAATCTGAGATCAAAAAAACAATAGCTTTTCTAGTCCATATTTCATTTATAGCTCTTAATGCTGTTGAAATTGAAGTTTTAACACCTTTAGGGTTTGAACTTAATATTTCGTTTATAATTCTTAAAATATTGTTTTTCCCTTTGCGAGGTTTAATGATCTTTTCTATCTGATCAGTAAAAGAAAGCATACCTATTCTGTCATTATTTTTTAAAGAAGAAAATGCAAGAAGAGCGGACACTTCAGCGGCGACTTCAGATTTTAATTTATCAGAGCTGCTAAAATTCTGAGAAGCAGAAATGTCTATAAGAAAGATTACCGTTAATTCTCTTTCTTCGGCAAACAGCTTTATAAAAGGTTTTCCGTGCCTTGCGGTAACATTTCGGTCAATGCTTCTAAAATCATCGCCGATTTGGTATTCCCTAACTTCAGCAAATTCTATTCCTTGTCCTTTAAAAACACTCTGATATTGTCCGGCAAAAATTTCATTGACGAGTTTGTTTGATCTTATCTCAAGTTGCCGTATTTGTTTTTTTAATATATCTTTGTCCAACATATGCATAGTATCCTATAGGGCAATTTTAAAACAAATAAATTCCACATTTTTATGGAACTTCAATGCCGCCAAAAATTTTGTCTATTATATCGTCAGAAGACACTGAATCAGCTTCAGCTTCGTAAGTTATAAGTATCCTGTGTCTTAAAACATCATGTCCTATTGTTTTTATATCTTCTGGTGTAACATATCCTCTGCCCTGCAAAAAAGCATAAGCCTTAGCCGCAAGGGTCAAATTTATTGTAGCTCTTGGCGAAGCTCCGTAAGAAATCATATTTTTTAAACCTTTTAGCCCATAATCATCTGGATTTCTTGAAGCAAAAATTATATCTACTATATAATTCTTAACTTTATCGTCAACATAAATCTGTTCTGTTAAATCTTTTGCCCTTTTAACATCTTCCAAAGTTATAACAGATTTTATTTTAGGCGGCGTATGCGTCATTCTTTCCAATATAATCTTCTCGTCAGATTGCTTGGATAAGAAACTTTAAGATTAAGCATAAATCTGTCAACCTGAGCTTCTGGAAGAGGATATGTCCCTTCCTGCTCTATAGGGTTTTGTGTAGCCATAACCAAAAAAGGATTGGGAAGCTCGTATGTCGCATCGCCGATTGTAACCTGTTTTTCCTGCATAGCTTCAGGCAGAGCGCTTTGAACTTTAGCAGGTGCGCGGTTAATTTCGTCAGCTAACACTATATTTGTAAAAACAGGACCTTTTTTTACGGCAAAACTGCCATTTTGATGATTGTAAATTAATGTACCGACAATATCGGCTGGAAGTAAATCTGGTGTGAATTGTATTCTTTTATAGTCTGCTTTTATAGCTGACGCTAAACTTTTCACAGCAAGAGTTTTTGCTAGACCCGGAAGCCCTTCAAGAAGAATATGACCATCTGAAAGAAGACCTATTATCATTCTTTCAAGCACATACTTTTGCCCCACAAGAACGATTGAAACTTCATTTAAAAGTTTTGAGACAAAAACGCTTTCTTGCATGATTTGTTTGTTAAGATAATCTATGTCAATGGGCATTTTAAAAACCTCCGCACCAAAAATAATAGAATGGATTTATCTTGCTAGATAAAAAACAGACAACCTGAGGTAAATCAAGTTGTCTGTAATTATAGTAATCTTAAAAACGCATTTCAATTTCTCTAAGCTGCTAGCAACATTTTATAATTCTCTTAGTTAGAGGTCATCATGCACACCTTGTTCGCTGTGATTGGTGGGTACTAAGGTCTGCGTTGGCGCAGGTGTTGCAGCAAGGGTTGTTGCAATAATTTGAGTTTCTTCAACTTCAGTCGCTGAACTATCCACTACACTTGGTGATACAGTAGTATGAAGCGGAGGTAGAGTATTGGTAATTACCTCTGTAGGTGTTGCGGCAGGAGTTGTAATGGTTGGAGTGGGGTCAATTCTTGAGTCTTGTTGGTCGCTTGTCAATTCCGCTGTAGGTTCGCATCCATCTGCCTGCGGTACTAACACCATTCCTACTGCAAACATTAGGAAAGACGAAACAACAAAGATCAATGCTACCGTTCCTGCTTTTCTTTGTACCATAGCTTAAACCCTCCTTTCCTTTAATAGGCTCCCATTTTGTAATCATCTTAAAGGAAGCCATATGAAAGTATTTTAAGAAACAGTTTGCAAAAAATCAATTATATATTACAACATTTTAACAATTATTTATATTCCTTCTCTTTCTTTATTATCACTAGCTACTATAATGGAGCTGAAAAATTTAAATATTTTATCTTTACTACCTGACTTTATCGGATAGAGTAAAAAGGAAGGATTTTGAGAGTGAAAAAACGAAAAAAGAAGAACTTTTCATAAACTCAGGTTTTAAATTAAATACTGCTTAGGGAATATATTATCAACGCCAAGAATTCCGTTTGTATCAAGGCTTTTTTTAAATTGTGCTAGTTCTTTAAAACCTTCTTCTCCTAGCATTTTTGCCAGAAAAGCATGCCTTAATTTCCCTATACCGTGTTCAGCAGAAACCGTTCCACCAAGTTCAACAACTTTTTGAGCAATACGTATATACATTTTTCTGCATTCTTCGTATTCGCACTCATTAGTAGCAATTATATTGGCATGCAAGTGATTTTCACCTATATGTCCAAATGTTAAATTAAGAACTCCTGTATTTTTAAATTCTTGTTCGCAAAAATCAATTATTGTAGAAAGTTTGCCATCTGGGACAGCAAAATCAGTACCCACCTTAGGAATCTTATTCTTTTTAACAATTTCGTTTACCTTTTCGGGAATCTTATGCCTAAAAACTCTAAACTTTTCCATATCAGAAAGGTTTGAAGCAAACCAGACTTTTTCCAAATTTATGCCGTTGTCTTCAATTTCTTTAATCCATTGCTCCATTAAGATATCAGAATTGTCTTCATAAACATCTTGTTCAAACATAATACCCGCTTCAGCATTTTCTGGTATAATTGGATAATCGTCCTTTATTAAAAATAATGCGTTTTTATCAAAATATTCCAAAGACATAGCGTTGATTGAATTTTTTAGATTTTCAGATTTTGCTCTTTTAGATATGCTTTTTATTCTTTTGACAAACTCATAGGCTTTATTTCTATCGTCAAAAAATATTATGCCTCCAAAAACTTCTTTAAAATGAGGTATAAGTTTTAATACTGACTCAATAAAAACGCAAAGCGTGCCTTCAGAACCTATAAGAATATCTGTAAGATCTGCTTGAGGCTGGTTATAATATCCCGCTGCGTTTTTAATATTTGGCAGAACGTATTTTGGAAGAGTTATCTTTTTTTTGCCTTTATTAGTATCAAAAATCATATTCCCATTTTTATCAGCAAAATACTTACCGCGTTCAATAACTGCAATAGACCCATCGGCAAATGCAACTTTTAAAGCTTTAACATAATCTCTTGTAACTCCAAATTTAAAACCTCTTCCACCGGAAGCATTTGTAGCAATATTGCCTCCAATGAAAGCGTTCTTTTCTGTAGGATCCGGAGGATACAGCCACCCTTCACTGTAAGTTTTTGCTTTTATATCACTAACTCTTGCCCCTGCTTGAACAGTAATTAACGCATGGCTTTCATCAATTTTTTTGATTTCCCCAATTTTGTTTAATTTTTCTAAAGACAGAACCACTCCGCCAAAAGCAAGTCCTGAAGCTGTATTTGCAGTTAATGCGCCGGCAACTGTTATCGGTATTTTTTTAGCTGACATCTCTTTTAGGAAAACTGGTATGTCTTCTTCTTTTTCTGCTATAGCAACAAAATCGGCGTTAGAACCTCTAACGCCGGAGTTATCTTCAAAATAATTTTGAATTATATCTTTGTCTTTTTTTACTATCATAAATTATGGCACTTCCACAATAACAACAAATTGCTCAAATAGCTATTGCCTCAACTTAACGTTCAAGTCGGAATCTAGTTTATTTAAGAGAACTGCAACATCGTCGTTTACTTCTTTATCGCTTAATGTTTTTTCGTCATTTCTATACGACAGTCTGAAAGAATAGCTTATTTTTCCATCACCTAATTTAGTTTCGTCATTGTAAACAGAAAACAGCGAATAATCTTTCAAGATACCACCGGATTTTATTACGGCTTTTACAACTTTTTCTATTTCTGCAAACTGTAGAGACTTATCTGCAGTTACTGAAATATCCCTTTTTACTATAGGAAATTTTGAGTACGCTTTATAAAAAGCGCTTTTTTTGACACATATACTTTCAACAGGCTCCAAATCCATTTCAAAGTAAAAAACTTCATCTTTAATATCGCTTGTAAGCGAAGGCTTTAAAATGCCAAATTGTCCTATTACTTTGCCTCTAAAAAGAATAGCCGCAGTTTTTCCTATATGAAAATAACTTGAAGGAGCTAAGTTTTCAGCTATCATAAACTCTTCCGACGGCAAAATATTTTTTATTATACCGCCGCCAAAATAAAAATCAAATTTAGGATTTACTTTTTGTTCAGCCCATTTCCACCACTCATGCCAAACTCTGCCACACATTATGGCAGAAAAAGTTTTTCTTTCTCCACCCTCTGCAAAGACTTTGCCGTGCTCAAACAACGATACAGTCTCACAGCCTTGGCTTATATTAAGCATTAAATTTTTAAATAGACATGGAAGCAAGGACGATCTTAAAAACTCGTTTTCTTTAGATATTGGATTTGATATTTTGTAGTAATATTTTAATCCAAACTTTTCAAGTTCTGAAACTTCTAAAAAACTACAATTCAAAGCTTCGCTAAAACCAAGAGATTTCAGTTTAATTCTAAATTCTTCAACTATAGATGAAAGAAACGAATTGTTTGGCGTATAGGAGTAATACGTATTCGTTTTTGAAGTTGGTATAGCGTCATAACCTTTGATTCTTGCAATTTCTTCAATTAAATCAACTTCAATTTTTATATCGTTGCGCCAAGACGGAATTGTACAAAGAACCATCTTGCCTCTTGGCTGTAAATCTATGCCTAAAAATCTTAAAATTTCACCTATTTCATCTTCTTCAACAGCATAACCCAAGATCTTACTTACTCTTTCAAACCTCAAAGCTATTTTTGTCTTTTCATATTTAACAGTATGCAAGTCTTCCAGAGCTTCTTGCTTGCCGCCTGCAATTTCAGTTATAAGGTTTGCCGCTCTCCATACGGCAAGTTCAGCTATATCCCAACCCAAACCCCTTTCAAATCTATAAGAGGAGTCTGACGAAAGATTTAATTTTTTTGAGGTCTTCCTTATTGAAGACGCATCAAAGATAGCGCTTTCAAGAAAAATCGTTTCAGTTTTATCTTCAATGCCCGAAAATTCTCCACCCATAATTCCAGCTATAGCAACAGGTTTTTGCTCATCGGCAATAACAAGCATTCCTGACTCTAATTTATAATCTTTTCCGTCAAGAGCTGTTATTTTTTCCAAGCTGTCAGCTTCTCTTACGATAATTTTTTTTGAAGAAAGTTTAGCTAGATCAAAAGCATGCAAAGGCTGTCCAAGTTCAATCATAACAAAATTTGTTATGTCAACTATATTATTTATTGACCTTATACCGCTTTTTGCCAAAATGTCTATAAGCCATTTCGGCGAATTTCCAACTTTAACGCCAGAAATAACGCTTCCTATATACCTCTTGCATAAATTGGACTTTATTTCAACACAGTTTAAAACTGGAAGTTTTTTTAGAACTTTTAGTTGCGGGACAGACACAGCTTTGTGAAGTTTAGCACCAATTTCTCTGGCAATACCTAAATGGCTTAAACAATCGCCTCTATTAGTTGTTATTTCTATTTCTAAAATAGAATCTATACCACCCAAAACTTTTTCAAGAGGGAGCCCTGCTTTTGTTTTTTCGTCAAGGACAAAAATGCCTTCGGACTCTTCTTTTAATCCAAGTTCTTTTTCCGAGCAAATCATGCCTTCAGAATTAACGCCTCTTATCTTTGATTTCTTTATTTCAAAGTTTCCCGGAAGAACCGCTCCGATTTTTGCAAGAGGAACAGTTTGCCCTAAAGCAATATTCTTTGCTCCGCAAACTATTGAATATTCTTTAGTTCCATCGCTTACTTTGCACAAAGAAAGTTTATCTGCTCCAGGATGTTTTTGGACGTCTAAAACTTTTGCTGTCACAACATCAGTCCAAGCGCAGCCTTGGGAAATTACAGAAGACTCTATGCCGATAGACGTAAGAATTGAAGCGAGATCACTGGGGCTAGCTTCAAAATCAACAAATTCTTTTAGTAAGTTATATGATATTTTCATGTTTATTTCCTTAAAACTGTTTTAAAAATCTCAAATCATTCTCGTAGAATAAACGAATATCGTCAATCCCATATTTAAACATAGCTATTCTTTCAACGCCCAAGCCAAAAGCATAACCAGTATATTTCCCAGAGTCATAATGAACAGCTTTTAAAACGTTAGGGTGTACCATACCACAGCCCAAAATCTCTATCCAGCCTGAAGATTTGCAAAGTCTGCACCCTTTTCCTTTGCAGAAAATGCATTGCATATCAACTTCCGCTGAAGGCTCCGTAAACTGAAAATGAGATGGTCTAAAACGTATATTTATATCAGAACCGAAAAATTTATGCACAAAGTCTGACAGCACAGCCTTTAAATCCACAAACGTTATGTTTTCATCAACAGCCAAGCCTTCAACTTGGTGGAACGTTGAAAAATGCGTAGCGTCGGAAGCCTCGTTTCTGTAAACTTTACCGGGAACAACAACCTTTATAGGCGGCTTATGTTTTTCCATAACGTGAATTTGACCCGGGGAAGTGTGCGTTCTAAGTAAAGCCTTCATACCTTCAATATAAAATGTGTCCTGCGTATCTCTGGCAGGGTGACTGTCTGGGATATTTAAAGCCTCAAAATTATACCAATCAGTTTCTATTTCAGGTCCTTCGGCAACAGCAAAGCCAAGAGATTTAAAAACAGCAGTTATATCTTGTATCGTTTGTATTACAGGGTGAAAACTTCCCTTTGAAAAAGGAAAGTAAAAACTTTTGGAGTAATCAAGCTTTTCCTTGCGCATTTTTTCGTCAAGCAAAGATTTTTTAAGATTTTCTTTTTTATTTTCTATTTCAGCCTCAATAACGCTTTTGGCATTATTTGCCTCTGAACCAATTCTTTTTTTATCCTCAATTGAGTACGAAGATAACGATTTTAGAATTTGCGTTAAAACGCCACTTTTGCCGAGATATTCTACCTTAATATTTTCAAGAGTTGAAGCATCGGCATTTTTCACTTTTTCTAACGCTTCATTTATAATTTGCCGAATATCTTTCATTATCAAATCCTTTATAAATAAGTTAATTTTCAACGCCTATAAGTTTGTTCAAGCGATCTCTAGCTATTTTATAATCAGGACGTATAGCTAAAGCCTTTGAATACATATCTTTCGCCTCATTGAGCAAATTGGACACTTCTTTTATGAGTCCAATATTGTAATAAGCTTCTGCATTTGACGGATTTACTTCCAAAACTTTTTTAAATTCTGCAACAGCTTCGTTGAATTTATTGTTCAAAAAATAAAATTTCCCCAGCTCTATATGATTTGCCTCTTGAGAATCGTCTTTAATCATTATTTATCCCCTTTTAACTTAGCCAAAGATTCTTTTGAACCGACAACCACCAAAATATCATTTTGGTCTATTTCGTCTTCAGGTCCAGGAACCATGTTTATTTCCTCTTTCATATCGCTTTGTCCATCGTCGTTAATAAACGGAATTTGTTTGCGAATTGCAATGATGTTAACGCCATAATTATTTCTAAAACCAGAGCTCTTTATTGTTTTGCCCCAAATTTCTTTAGGAGCAACTACTTCAATTAAATTATATTCTTTTGAAAGTTCTATTTGTTCCAAAATATTTGGAGATCTTATTCCATCAACAAGTTTTTTTGCCATTTCAAATTCAGGATAAACTATTGTGTTAGCTCCTATTTTAGCCGCAACCTTTGAATGCCATGAACTTGCTGATTTTACGATAATATTTTTAACGCCAAGTTCTTTAACTATCAATGTTGAAAGAATACTTGTTTCTATACTTTCGCCTATTGAAACTATAACAGTGTCGCAATCTGCAATTCCTGCGTCTTCCATAGCCTTTTCGTCAGTAGCATCGGCTATCAATGCTTGAGTGACAAACGCACTTATTTTATTGACTATCTCAGAATCATTGTCAATAGCCAAAACCTGTATGCCTTTCTTTTCAAGCTCAACGGCTACGTCATAACCAAATGTTCCAAGTCCTATAACGGCATACTGTTTCTTTTTCATTGGATTCCATCCTTTATCCGACTAATACTCTCCCTTCGGGATATTTAACCTTTTTCTTTGTAGTAATTGGAGTTACCATTAGGATAAGCATTGTTAATATTCCAATTCGTCCTGTTATCATAGCTATAATAATATATATCTTACCAGCTAAAGACAAATCAGGTGTAATATCAAGAGATAAGCCAACTGTGGCAAACGCCGAAATAACTTCAAAAACAACAGTTACAGGTCTTAAATAATTTTCTTGTAACATAAGGACAAGTGACAACAATGCTATTAAAGCAAAAAATACTATAAAAATAACCAAAGCTTTCTTTACTATGTCGTACGGTATTCTTCTTTTAAAGATAATATAATCGTCATCGCCCTTTAGAACGCTTCTTATAAATACAAAAATTAAAGCCAACGTCGTGACTTTTATACCTCCTGCTGTGCTTCCTGGAGCAGCTCCAATAGACATAAAAAGCATCAATACAATTTCAGTAAACTCGTCAAAAAGTGATGTTGGCACAGTATAAAATCCGGCTGTCCTAGCGCTTATCGCTTGAAAAAAAGCATTGTTTATTAAGTGAAATAACCCCTGCCCTTTTAGCGAATCGGAAAATAAAAATAACAAAAACGATAGCGCCATAATTATCAAAGTCATAGAAAGAACAACTTTTGTGTGCGTGGATAAATGTCTGCGCTTTTCTTTATAGGCATCGTAAATATCAACATAACAAAAAAGCCAAGCCCGCCTAAAATTATCAAAATGGAAACAGTATAAATAACAGCTGGATTGCCAGCAAACATGGCTAAACTATTGTTGAAAACACTAAATCCCGCATTACAAAATGCTGATATAGAGTGAAATATTCCTAAATAAACAGCTCTTAAAAACGAGAAATCCCGAAGAAAAATCAATATTAAGACAACAGCTCCAACAAACTCTATTCCTAAAACAAAAATAATTGCCTTTGAAAGAAGATATTTTAACCCCTTAAAAGATGACACATCAAAAAGCTCCTGCATGATGCGTCTGTCTTTTAAAGCTACCTTGCCAAGAAGCAGCGTAATAACAGTGGAGACAAACATATATCCCAATCCGCCCAACTGTATTAAAATTAAAATAATACTTTGCCCGAATGTTGAGTAGTATTCGCCTATATCTACAACTGAGAGACCAGTAACGCATACAGCAGAAACTGAAGTAAACAGATTTGTAATAAAAGAAAATTTACTAAAACTATTAGAGGCAGGCAGCGACAAAAGCGCCGCACCTGCCACTATGAGTCCAAGAAAAAACAATATTAATGTTTTTGCCGGAGAAAATTTCATTTATTTTTAAATTTAAGCGGCTTTTGCAATCTCAACTAATTGTTTGAAAGTCGCATTATCATTTACTGCGATTTCAGCAAGCATTTTTCTGTCTATTGCCACATTAGCCTTTTTAAGACCTGAAATAAACTTATTGTAAGAAATTCCTTGTTCTCTTACGGCAGCATTAAGACGAACTATCCAAAGAGTTCTGAAATTAGATTTATTGTCTTTTCTTCCCGTATAAGCATAATTAAGAGAACGTTCAACTTGTTGAATAACCATTCTCCAACGATTTTTCTTCGTTGCATAAGAACCTTTGGCAAGCCTAAATATTTTTTTCTTTTTTTGTCTTGTATATACTACGCTTTTTGCACGCATCGCAAATCTCCTTAATTATGTAAATATAAAATTAACGTTAAAAACTGTAAGGCATAAATTTCTTCATAGTCTTCATATCTGAATCAGCCACTATAACAGCCTTTCTTGATTTTCTGTTCTGATTGCCAGAATCGCCAGTCAGTAAATGTCTCTGTCCGGGCTTCTTATATTTAACTTTCCCTTTTCCTGTAACTTTGAAACGTTTTTTTGATCCGCTGTGAGTCTTCATCTTAGGCATCTTTTTCCCCCGTTTATCAACACGCCGCTTAAACAAAACATTTTTATTTAAGCTAAGCAGTTTGTCATTTATTTATATTTTTACTTTAGATTTCTTTTTGGAATCAAAGTCATAAATACTCTGGTACCCATAGAAGAAGTTCTTCCTTCTGGTTCTGCTACATCAATTAAAGATTCTTTAATTTTATTCATAATCTTTATGCCCAAATCTTTGTGTTGCATCTCTCTACCTGAGAACATAGCTGTAAGTTGCACCTTATCTCCACCAGTTATAAATTCTCGGGCACGCTTAATCTTAACTTCTAAATCATGCTCACATATGCGAGGTCTAATTCGTATTTCTTTTAAGTGAGAAATCTTTTGTTTCTTTTTGGCTTCTTTTTCTTTCTTCTCCATATCGTATTTAAACTTAGAGAAGTTGATTATTTTACATACAGGTGGATTTGCCTGAGGAGAAATTTCAACCAAATCTAACTCTTTTGCCTGCGCTTTTGCTAAAGCTTCAGATGTTTTTACTATTCCCACCATAGTTCCATCAGAATCAACAAGCCTTACTTCTGGAACTCTAATAAACTGGTTTATACGAAATCTTCTGTTTTCGACGGCTCCCCCTCTTGGCAGTCGGGACATTGCCCCTTTCCAATTTTTAAATAAAAAATCGGAACAGATATAATATCCGCCCCGTAAATGCATCGCTATACGACAAAAATATTGTTAACATTTAACCTTTTCCCTAATTTCAAACACACGGTTAAGGTGAGCCGGGCGGCTTCTTTATATAATTTGATTTTACAACAACAGTTTTCATTTGTCAATCTGGCGCACTATCTCACAATAAGATATTGAATTTTTTACAAAAATACAAAAAATAACTATGTTTAGGATTTCACAAAGACTTTTAGGGATTTCCAAAGTTTATTAGACGCCTTTTGACAAAAGACATATGACACTTAAATAAATTTTATATTTTTTAACATCTTTTAATGTGTTTTTTTAAACTCATAAGGAACTAAATGAGCACCCCAACCTCCTAACTTTGCTTTTAAATACGCATCTATCGGGTTATCTTTGCCACTTAACAGCTGCGCTGACGCTCTTTTGCTTTCAAGATAGTTAAGGGCAACTGCAGCTTCTGCTGCCGCTATAAAAGGCACTGCTACTGGTCCAAAAGAAGAACCGTTAGCTATAGCCCTTTCCATTAAGGCAAGTTGTGCAATAGACGCAGCTTCAGATAAAACCATAGTCGCCTTTGTCGCACCTGTAAATGTATCTTCAGTTTTTGGGAACATTGAACCTTTTACATTGTATGGAGATGCAGCAGAAAAAACCGTTACTTGAGGATAATGTATTCCTAGAAATTTTGAAAATATAGGTCTTCTTTTCCCTATTTTTTTGCAGAGAACAACTTTTACTTTTTGCCTGTAAAACTTCTCACCTTCAACAAACCATGAGTATTTGCTTTGTTTATACTTATTTCGCGATAAAATATGAAAATGCATTGAAGCGTCTAGGTAAATACAAGCCAAATTTATAGTAGAATAATAATTTATGCCTTTTGAGTTCCGCTTTAACCCTAAATTCTTTTCTGGTCGCGATGGAAGTAATAATACATTGTAATCCTTAAATATATTGCTAGATAATATGCTGTAATGATACGCATAATAACTTTTTATGGCTAAGTCTTGGACTTTTTGTATAGTATCAATTATATATTTTATTTTTCTTACACCTTCGTCGTTTTTGTGCCCGAAAGTTTCGTGCTTTAAATCTGACAGAGGACTTTCAAAAGAAGGTTTCATTGTAGCGGGAAAACCGCCAATCATATCTGTTGAATATGAAACAAGCTGCGTTATTCTAGGATTCATGCCAAGAGACAACACTTCTCCTATAAGATAATTTGTGCCTCCCAAAAAATTTAAGACTCTTGCTTTATAAGTTGCAAGAGACAAGGCTATGCAGTCAGCTTCATTTTGCAGTCTAATTCTATCTTTTATAAGGCGGGCAATATTTAGCATCACAGCCCAACTTATAATAAGTATAACCGTAAGTATTAAGAAATAATACAGCGTTTGTCCTTTATTATTTTTCAAAATTCTTTGCACCTGGAAATGCTTTGTAATAATATTTTTCATCAGGAGACGGTATCATTCTGTTTCTTGAGGATTGATGTCTCATATTTTTAAAAGAGTTATCTTTGGCAATTAATAAGCCAAACAAAACTCTAGTAAAGTAGTATATCTTCACAGTTTCTTTACTTATATTTTTCCTAGAATAATCTTTAAATTTCTTTTTGCCTTTCCATATAGTTACAGATTTATCTCCATCGCTGCTTTCAACAATATTTTCAGATTCGCCACAGCTATCTGCTCTATTAAAGTATTTTTCAACGGTCTTTTTATCTGAAAGAACAAATCTTGAGAGGTTAAGTGCACTATTTCCAAAAACAATTCCCGGATAAAAAAATTTAAGATAATTTTTTACTCTCTCTTGAGCTTCTTTAGCACGGAACTTACTTTTTGTAACTGCTGCTGAACGCATAGCAACAAAAGCAGCTTCATTTGCAATCATATCATCTACAGTCATAATACAAATCTGTATAAATGCAAACATTATAATCGTTGTAAAAACAACAACAAAAAGGGCTTCTAGCATTGACTGTCCCTTGTTGCTATTTGAACGTTTAAATCGTTTGCAGACTTGAAAAATAAATAGAAAGACAATTGATTTCATTTAACGTAATTAGATTGCGTTATAATTCCAGTAAGCGCTCTTGAAGGTGCTGCTGCTCTTTGATATTTTGTTTTCCAAAATCTTTTGTACATAGCCAAAACGCCTGTTGTAGCAATGAGTAAAACAGTAAAAACCAAAACAAACTCTGTTAAAGTCTGCCCATTATTTTTTCTCATTTTATTAACTTTGTGGTAACAAAGATAAGCACGTTTGTTTTCTCTTCATTATAACGAGTAACACCGAACAATAATCCTAAAACAGGAATATTGCATAAAAAAGGAACGCCTTTTCTTGTTTTAGTTTTTGTTGTTTCTATAAGACCTGCAAGAACCATGGTGTCGCCATCTTTGATTTGTAGATGAGATGAAGCCTTTCTTTTTCTGATTGCAGGATACCCTCCTGCGACTTGTACGGAATGGTCTATTCTTGAAAGTTCTATTTCTATAACAATATCAATTTTACCGTCTTTTGACACTGTTGGTTTAATGTCTATTATGATTCCATACTCTTTCCACTTTACAGAAGATGTGCCGACGCCAGTAGCTACAATTGGAATTTCACCTCCAACCATAAATTTAGCGTTGGCACCTGGTTTTGTAACAAGCTTAGGCTGGGATAAAACTTTTGCAGCGCCATTCTCTTCCAAAACTTTAAGCGTTGTGAAAAACTTTGTATCTCTTCCCCAAGAGCCAGATTCCAAGATAGATGGGATATTAAATTCAGATATACTTATTGAATCTGGTAATTCCGTGCCCAGACTTCTAGCCTTATTTTCGTACATTTCGGTAACTTCAACCGAAATTTCAATCATTTGTTCCGACGCACAAACTAAAGAAGCAAAAAACAAAAATACAGCTATAATTAGTTTTTTCATTTTAGACCAGCGTTTAAAGTAGAGTCAGCTTCACTTAAACTTAGTTATTATCTCCATTTTCTATACTTGGTTTCTCAGCTTTAGGGAATGTTAGGATAAATTCTGTACCTTCTCCCTCTCTTGACTCTATCTTTATCTTCCCTCTCATCTCTCTTATCACTCCCATCACCTGCCCCATCCCTATCCCATACCCTCCTTTCTT
>JAIRYK010000019.1 GCA_031267795.1 Candidatus Endomicrobiellum devescovinae
ATGCCGATAAAATAGTGGTATTGACTAAGGGCAAAATTACCGAAACCGGCACGCACGCCGAACTTACCGCCCTGCGCGGCGAATACTACGAATTAGTGAAAAACCAGCTGGAGCTGGGAAGTTAATCTTATCCATATTAATAAAATCATAATTATGCGCTTTATAGACATTGTCAATAGGATGGAATATCTTGATGCATTAATAAAACGTCGGGCAACCGGTTGTCCAAGAGATATAGCTCAGAAATTAGAAATATCCGAACGTAGTGTGTACAAAATGATAGGACAAATGAAAGATATGGGTGCCCCGATTGTATATGATTCATATTCTAAAACTTATTATTATGAAGAACAAGGAGGGCTTATGTTGAAGTTTTTAACAAAAGTAGAGTTACATCAAGTAAAAGGAGAATATAAACCATTTTTTCTTTCCACTGAAAAAATATTTCAGTGATAGTATTTACTTTTGCAATTAAAAGTTTGTACAAAACAAAATGAATTTTTCTACAAAATATAATTCTTTAACTAAGATAGTGACTGTTTTTCTTAATCAACTTAATGTAAAGGTTACTTGTGCGGAAGTGGATAATTCACTTCAATTACATCCAAATTTTCCAAGTATATTAAGTATCAGTGATAGTTTGAAAAAGTGGAATATTGATAATGCTATTCTCCGGGTTGTACCAGAAAAATTACATGATGTTCCAACGCCTTGTATATCTTATTTAGAAAAAGAGGGTGGAAACTTTATTGTTCTAAAGGCAGTAGATAAAAATTACGTAACTTATATTGATTCTCATCGTAAACAAGTCAAATTATCCATTGATAATTTTCTTAAAGAATGGTTAGGTGTTATTCTTTTAGCAGAAGTCCAAGAAACTTCAGGAGAAGCAAACTATAAGAGAAAAAAGCAAAAGGAAAATATAAAGAAAGGATTGATTATAGGGGTGTTTTTTCTGCCTTTTTTGCTGTGTTTTTTTTCTGTCTGGAATACTATAGAAACATTCTCTTCAATTCAAGTTGTGTGGAAATTTAGTCTATTTATATTTTTGAAGGCCATAGGTGTTATAATATCCTCTCTATTACTATGGCATGAAGTTGATAAAACCAATCCCCTATTACAGCAGGTTTGCACAGCCGGGAAAAAAGTAAATTGCGATGCTATTTTAAAATCAAAAGCGTCAAAACTTTTTAAATGGCTTAGCTGGAGCGAAGTGGGATTTTTTTATTTTGCAGGAGGCTTTTTAGTCTTACTGTTCGCAAATAGTCAGGTAACATCTATATTGACGTTATTAACTTGTTTAAATATAATAGCTTTACCTTATGTGGTATTCTCTATTCTTTACCAGTGGCGAGTTACAAAACAATGGTGCTTGTTATGCGTAATGGTTCAGTTATTACTAATTGCTGAATTTACAGTATCATTGATCTTCGGTAGTTTCAGTCGTCTTCATATAATTTATTCTGATGTTTACTTATTTATAACGTGCTATACTCTTCCAGTTGTTATCTGGTTTATCATTAATCCTCAATTATTAGCTGCTCAAAAAGGAATAAGTGATTTCAAACAATTGCAACGTATAAAGTATGATTCGGAAGTTTTTGCAGCATTATTGGGAAAACAAAAAAAGATAACAGAGGAAACGTCCAAATTAGGCATACATATAGGAAATCCTATGGCAAAAAATAAACTTTTAAGTGTATGTAGTCCCCACACCCCTTGTTCACTTACTCATCAGATTATAGATCAAATTTTAGAATTGAATGACACTTTAAAACTACAAGTAATATTTGCAACTTCAAATCAAGAGGATGATCCGAACTCGTTGCCAGCAAAACATCTTTTAGCTTTAGCAGAACAAGGTGATGAAGACAAGACAAAATATGCGCTTAAATATTGGTTCGGTAATAAGTTTAAAGACTACTCTTTCTTTAGTGAAAAATTCCCATTAAAAGTGAATTTAGATCTGCAAAAAGATAAAATAAAAGCGATGCAGAAATGGTGTAAAAATATGCACATTACATGCAGTCCAACACTTTTTATCAATGGTTATCAGCTTCCGGATATTTACAACATCGTTGATTTAAAATACTTCTTGAATATAGGGTTAAATAATACCGCTTAAAAGGCTGGAAATAAATAATTTATTAATTAAAAAAATTAAATTTATGAATTCAAAAATTTCTTCATTAGGTATGCTTCTGAGTAAAGACGAAGCAAAACAAATCAAAGGTGGTACGGATATCTCAGGTGTTGAATGGCACGGATCTTATTGTTTGTGTGACTATGGATGGGGTGAAGATGCCATTTGCGGTGTGCCTTGTCACGCTTACAATTGTGCACGGGCTTTTCCTGAGCTGGGAATTCCATGGTAGTAAAACCTGAGAAATGATTAATGATTGCTATTGTATCTAATGCAATAGCAATCATTTTTTTTGATTTTAAAGATAATATATTTATCTTGCAATACATAATAAATATTAGGCAAGAATGAAAACACTAATAATAAGCCTATTTGTCCTCTTAACTCCAATGTGTATGATTGCACAGCAAGAAGATAGCCTTGCAAAAAGATATTTTGAAGAAGAAAAAATGGAACGAGATAGTATTATGCAAACAATTGTAGGTCGTGCTTTCGCTCCTTTTTCTGCAACTTCATTATTCGGGGGAAAATTTTCAGAACAACAGTTAAAAGACAAAATTACTATAGTTAATTTTTGGTTTAAGGCTTGTGCTCCATGTATAATGGAAATGCCTGCGCTTAATGATATATATGATCATTTTCAAAGTAATCCAAACTTTCAATTTATATCATTTACTTTTGACCCTAACGAGGTGGCGCAAAGTGTTGCAAGAAGAGAGAAAATCCTTTTTTCTATTTTCCCTATTAGCAGGGTGGAATGCTATCGCTTGAATTTTGATTCTGGCTTTCCCACAACTATGATTGTTAATAAAGAGGGAGGAATTGTTTTTTATAAGATGGGAGGAATCAGGAATTCAACGCAATTAGAGGAAATAAAAGAAGAATTACACAAGCTCCTTACCCCTTAATGTGTGAATTTCTAAAGTGATAAAATGATTAACGAAAATAACATCGAACTCCGTTCCGAAGAAGTGCAGGAAATCTTAGGCCGTCCGCCACGCTGGATTATCCGGTGGGGAATTGCTGCTATTTTTATTGTTATTGGCGGATTGTTTGTCGGCAGCTACTTCTTTAAATACCCCGAAGTGATTACGGCGCCGATTGTGGTTACTACCGAGAACCTGCCGGTAGGCGTAGTGTCCAAAACCACCGGACGTATTGATATGCTGCTGGTCAAAGAAAAACAAGCGATACAAAAAGACCAGCTGTTGGCGGTGGTTGAAAATCC
>JAIRYK010000014.1 GCA_031267795.1 Candidatus Endomicrobiellum devescovinae
GCATATTTAGGGGATATAAAAGATTTTGAAGAGAAGAGCGAATATATAAAATTATTCCCTAAAATGTACATTGATGATATTAATATAGTATATAAAGCTTAATTAGTGTAATTATTGGAGAAAAAATGATAACGAAAGATCTAATTTTAAGGATTTTTTCTGCCGCAAATATCTTAAGATGGAACGATCATATTCGTCCGTCGGATTTTTTTGAGTTAGATAAACAGTCTCATAAGATGATAATTGCTTATATAATTGCCAAGTTTGAAGAAGAAAGTGGGAAATCCGTTGACTGGATAAAGCTTATTGAAGGAGGCATTTTTGAGTTTTTTCAGAGAATAATGCTTACAGATTTGAAGCCCGAAGTGTTCCGCGAGATAATGTCAAAAAAAGAAAAAGAATTAAACAAATGGGTGCTTGAAAATTTTAAGATAGATTTAGACGCTTTAGGCGGAGATTTTGCTAAAAGATGTTCGCAACATTTTTCAGATATTAATTATGCTAGTCATGAAAAAAGAATATTAAGTGCAGCTCATTGCATTTCAACTAAATGGGAATTTAGTATAGTTTACCAATGGAACTCTATGCTTTATGGGATAGAGAAGACAAAAAATGAAATAGACGAGAGCCTTGCATCTTTTGACGATTTATTCGGCGTAACACAATTAATGTTTAATAAAAAATATTATGGTTTTTTGGACTTGTGTGGACAACTGAGATTTCAACAAAGATGGGCGCAGGCTTTCAGAGTGCAAAAAACCACTGTTCTTGGACACATGCTTATGGTTGCGATTTTTGCTTATTTATTATCGCTTGAAATAAATGCTTCAGAAAAGAGACGATATAATAACTTTCACGCGTCGCTGTTTCACGATTTGCCTGAAATTTTGACCAAAGACATAATTAAACCTGTCAAATCTTCTATATACGGCTTAGAAGATATAATAAAACAATATGAAAAGAAACAAGTTGACGAAAGAATACTTCCTTTAATACCTGTAAGCTGGCACAGTGAAATGCAGTATTTTATAGAAGACGAATTTTCAGATAAAATTATTGAAAATGGTAAAGTCAAACAAGTTGACAATGCTGCTGATTTTGACAATGATAAATATAATGCAGTTGACGGGACTCTTATAGAAATGTGCGATAAGCTTTGTGCTTACATAGAGGCTTCTATGACTCTGGAATATGGTATAAACTCATCTACATTAATAAAATCAAAAGAAATGCTTTATAAGAAATATGCAGGTGTTAAAAAGAATAACTTAAATTTTAGACAGTTATATGACTATTTTAAAAATTAGTGTTTTTGGTGGAAATGAATTTATAGACAAAAGATAATTATCATAGCTGTTATAGTTTTATGATAAGTATGCAAATAATAACTTTTTTTGATGGATGGTAACCCAAACAATAAACTCAGATTCTAATAAATAACTATAATGAGAGCATGGAATTTTTGTATTATTTTGAACAAGTTTATAGATTTCAGAAATACCATGCAAAAAGAAAAACTGAAAGAATTTAGTATCTCATTTTTGCTTCACAATTTAACGATAATTTCACGGCAAAAACCTGTTTTTCCATATTACTTATGGCTGTGACGTGTCTTTCAAATTCAGTATCGTCTCTTTTTATATCAAAACCATCTATTTGAAGACTTTTCAATTTGCCAACATTCATATCTGCTCTTGCAACAGTCTTAAATTTTTCTCTAGAACTCAATCGTACATTCTTAAAAATTTTTGTGTCGCTAATATCCCAAATTTCAGACTCAGTTAAATTATTAATATGAACTAACGAAAGAGTTTTATTCTCTTTTGGATAAATAAAAGCATTTGGAGTGATTTTTATAATATCATCTTTTTTCAGATGTCTTCTATCGTTGATAAATCTTGAAACTGTGCTTTCATCGCAGAAAGGTATCTCAGAATATTTACAATTCATCTTTCACCATAGTTATAACTTTATTTATATTATCCGTATATCCTTGAAAAGATAAATAATTATACGGTGAACTTAAGTCAACACTCGTAAAAATAATCTTTCCTGCATCATCAACAGTTATATAAATTCTATGTTTCGGAGTATCCCAAGTAAATCCTATTTGTTTCATTGAATTAGACGCTAAATGAGGGAGTTCTATATTTTCTTTTATTATCAAATCCAAAATTTTAACTGCATTATTTATAACTCTGTCTGACAACTCATATTCACCATTTCGCTGAGCTTCCATTTGAATATCAAGTAATTCTCTAACAGATAAGTAAATTTTTGTATTTCTCTCTTTCAGATAATTAAGAGTATTATTATCTTTTTCATAGCAATCACAAGGTAATAATAACTCCAATACATTTGCAAATGAATGCGGAGTTTTGTCAAAAATAGGAATTACTTCCATATTTCCAAAAGGTATGAAGTCTTTCATTTTGAAAACTCCTTTATATCTCTTTCAACATTCTCAAAAAATATGGTATTTTTGAAATCTCTTAATTGGGACATATAATCTTCTAAATTAGACAATGCATTCAAATCATTATTTACATCAACAACAGTATCTATAATAAATAAAACTTGTAATCTTGGCGGATTACCGACAAATTGTAAAGATGTATCTATAAAAGATTTTATCTGTGTATTTTTTACTGACTGTATAATATAACTACCAGAGAATCGTGACAATTGGGCAAACCACTGAGCAGTAGTATTTGTTTTAGTTTTAGTATTAAAATTTGGTAAAAACTTTATTTTAGGTATAGGTGTAGAAAGTTCACTCTGTTCTAAGAATATTTGATTAACATGCTTTAATGCAATTTGAGTACATTTTTTTATTGGTTTGCTTTCCTGAATAAGATTAAATATTTTTTTAAATTTATTGAAAAAAATATCAAAACTTTCGTATCTGTTCCTATCCACAAAAGCAATTCTATTATAAGCTACAAAAGTGCTTTCTTTTCCTTCTTCACTTTGGAAACAATATCCACAAATATCATTATTTGTATTCTGTATTTTTCCGTCAACGATACTAATATCTGTATTATAGGTTGGGATAGTTTTGGGATATATTTTTACAAGTTCATTGTATAATGGCGTATTTTTTAAATCACCACTGAAGTAATTATTTATCCCTATTCCTATAACAGTTTCTTTAATCGGTGGATTTTTTAATTTCTCAAAAGAAGAATTTTTCATTTGTTAAACCATTTTTTATAAACAAAAAACAGATAGATTATACTAAGTATAATAACACTATCTTTCTAAATATACATGAATATATGTTCTTTTAATAGTTTAACATATCACTGATAAAATATCAAGTTTTTATTTCTACAGTTTTATCCTCATTTATTCTGTCTCATCTTGATTCGTATATTTTATTGCTATTGCTTTACGTCCACTTTCTTCGCTTACATAACTCACCCAACTAGCCCTCGTACTTATGGAAGCTGAGCCTAATATAATAATAGCATCCGCTCCTAATTTAGCCCCTTCCTTTTTTAGTTTGTGTACACTTTTTGAGTCTTCTAAAATGATTTCAGCTATCTCAATATATGGTCTTTTAGGAAGCGTAGTAGAATACACTTCTATGTCGTTTGCATCTGTAGGAGCATATATTTTGTTTGTATATCTACTGACAGAAACACACCCTAAAAAAGAGAAACAGACTAATAATAAAACTAAAATTATTTTTTTCATCTATTAATCTTGTCAAGCTTTTTTTATAGAAAAATATTTTGTTTTTCAACTTTTCCGACGCTGTAAAAAAGAGCTTGGTGCTGAGGATGGGATTTGAACCCATACCACCCTTTCGGGGACAGGCTTCTGAGACCTGCGTGTCTGCCGTTCCACCACCTCAGCCTTACGCACAAAATTACAAGACCAAAATCTCTTTAGCTTCTAGCCATCAATAACTTTCATCTCAATAACGCGCATTTTCTTCCATTTGCCTGATTTGTATCTAAGGTAACATGAAGCGTTAAGTATAATACCATAAATGACCAAAATACTCCAGCAGCCGTATAATCCAATGTATTTTGTTGCTATATACATAGCAATTGAGGATGTTGTAAAAAGTATAATCAAAAGTTTCATAACAAATTTTGTGTCGCCAGCGCCTTTTATTGCTGAAGAAAATATAATACTTAGAGACTCAAATAGAGAAAATACAGCTATAAATCTGAATAATATTATTATAGTCGGTCTTATCTGCTCTATAATCAAACCTTCTGAACCATTGGCAAATGGTTTTATCAAAAGATTTGGAATAAGTAAAAACATTAAAAAGGTAAAAATGATAAAAATAAAGACTATCTGAGAGGCGGTTATTACACTTTTTTGAGCCATAGAAGCTTTGTTTCTGCCAAGATAATTGCCTGTCATGATAGATGTTGTTACACCAAATCCAACAAGAGGCATATATGCTAAATTGTAAGTATTCATGACAATATTTGAGCTGGATAATTCTAACTTGCCTAGAGTTCCTACTATAATGCTAAATAATGTAAACACCGATATATCTAAAAACATATGAATGCCACTTGGCAAGCCAAACCTTATAAATCTTTTTAAGAAGTTAAAATTTGGTTTTAGTTGCCTCGTATTAAATTTAATACTATTCTTTTTTGAAATGACTAAAAGTAGAAATACAGTAGATACAACCGCATACCCTATAATTGTCGCTAGAGCTGCTCCTTCTATTCCAAGCTCCGGAAATCCGAAATTTCCAAATATCAGCAAATAGTCTAAAATAATATTTACGAATATGCCTATAAGATTAACTAATAGCACTGTTTTAGTCTTTTCTCTTCCAGCATAAAATCCTCCAAATGCAGATGAGACAAGACAAAAAAATGAGCCATAGCATAAGACATTAAAATACTTTGTTTCTTCTTGAATAATATCTTTTGAATGTCCTATAGAATTGAAAATATCAGATGAAAATAGTGTGAAGAAAAAAATAATAATAGAACTCAGAACGGCAAAATAAATAGCTTGCCAAATCGCTGGACCTATAGACTTATATTCTTGTTTCCCATTATATTGAGAAACAAAAACGTCAATATAAGATACTGTCCCTAAGAATATAAATAATATTGAGGTGTTTAAGAGTCCTGCTGGAAATGCAGCAGCGTAAGCGTCCTGAGAATACCATGCCAGAAAAAACCTATCTACAAAGTTTTGAAAAGCCCAAGCTCCTATTGAAATAATAAGTGGTAAGGCTATGCTAAGGAACTCAAAGTACCCAGCTTTTGCTCTCCATCGTCTAGTAATATATTTAAAAATCATAGCAGGTATTATATAAAATTTTTTATTCGTCATGTTTTTTGATTTTTTGTGGTGAAAAATATAAAATCTTTGCATAAAATAAAGGAATTTTATGACTGATTTTATATATTTAAAACATATCTCTGTCTTGCGGGATGATAGAAAAATTTTAGATGACATTAGTCTAAATATAAAAACAGGCGAGAATGCAGCAATAATAGGTCCTAACGGTTCTGGAAAATCCACGTTTATAAAGCTGATTACTCGTTCTATTTATCCTTCCTATACAGGAATAGGTGTCTGCAAGTTGTTTGGGCGCAATGTTTGGAACGTAGAGGATTTGCACAGTATGCTTGGCATAGTTACAAGCGAGCTTCAATACGACTTTCACAACGAAATAACAGGATTTGACGTTGTGTTGTCTGGCTTTTTTTTAAGCATTGGAGTAGGTAAAAATCATATTGTCACAAAATATATGATTAAAAAAGCAGAACAGACAATAGATTTAATGGAAGTGTCATATTTAAAAGATAAAAAGCTTGAGACTATGTCGTCTGGAGAAGCAAGAAGATTTTTGATAGCAAGGGCACTTGTTAATGATCCAAAAGTGTTGATTTTGGACGAACCTTCTAATAGTTTGGATATAGCCTCATCATTGAATCTGCATAAAATTATGAGGAAGATAGTCGCGACAGGCGCTAATATAATACTTGTAACGCATTTAGTATCAGATATTATTCCTGAAATTAACAGATTTGTGTTTTTTAAAAATGGAAAAATTTTTGCCGACGGTTCTCGCAAGAATGTTTTTACAAGCGAGAAACTTTCTTCTCTTTTCGGCATAAATGTGAAAATCAGTGAAAATAACGGTTTTTGCGGTATTATGACAATATAGAGATATAATACAGGATAAATAATGAAAAAGTGGATAAAAATTATTCTGGTTCCTTTAGGTTTTTTTATTTTTATAGGAGCATTAGTCCTTTTACATAATCAATTAAAAAATCTTAGTTATGTTGATGTTATCAATGCGTTAAAGGCAATCCCTGCTGCAAGAATTGCAATAGCATTGTGCTTGGCGTTGTCGTACTATTTAGTTTTAGGTGGTTATGATATTGTCGCATTTAAGTTTATTGACGCTAAAGTTCCAATAAAGCCTAAAGATATCATATTTACCTGTTTTATAAGCAATGTTTTAGCCAATAATACTGGCTACTCCATGCTTTTTGGCGGATCTATAAGATACAGGCTTTATTCTTTGTACAACGTTTCAATGATTGACATTACAAAAGTACTTCTGTTTTCTTCGGCGACAATATGGCTTGGACTTTTAGCTGTAGGTGGGATCATTTTTACTTTTGCACCTGTTTCATTGGAGAGCGTATTTAATTTAAATATTTCAACAAGAATAATCGGATTGATTTCCGTAGCTATTTTGGTTTTGTATATTTTATTAAGCACTCTCCATTCAAAGCCGCGCAAAATTTTTAAATGGACTATCTCTTTCCCAAACATAAAGATTGTAACGGCGCAGGTTTTGCTTGCCACAAGCGATTGGCTTATTGCTTCCCTCACTCTTTTTGCCCTTATGCCTGAAGGATACATATCATATTTTGTGCTGCTTAAAGTTTTCCTTGTATCACAATTTCTTGTGATTATAAGCCAAGTGCCGGGCGGAATGGGTGTTCTTGAAACGTCAATAACTCTTTTAATGCCAAATTCTGCAAATAATCCTGGCGTTATAAGTGCACTTCTTGCCTATAGGGCAGTATTTTATTTTTTCCCACTTTTAATAGCTCTTGTTATGTTAGGAGCTTTTGAATTTATGGTTTTTACTAAAAAATTCAATCGGACGGCAAAAATTTTTGGAAAAACAGTTTCGTCAGTTGTGGTTCAAGTTATAGCTTTATGTTCTTTTTTTGTAGGTATGATAGCTATGTTTTCGGCATCAACTCCGTTTAATGTTGATCAATTAAAGGTTATTATAAACTTACTTCCATCTTGGTTTGCGGATTTGTCGCACTTTTTATTGAGCATTACGGCAATAGGTATCTTGTTTATATCTCGTGCTTTGCAGCTTAGGATTAAAAAAGCGTGGAGCATATCTTCTTGTTTGGTATCTTTTGCCATAGCTTTGATACTTATTGTTGGAGAACCAACTTTGGTTCTTATGTGTTTTGTATCTCTATTAATTGTTTTATTGTTCTCAAAAAAATATTTTTACAGGGATATCCCTATACTCAAAACAGATTTTAGCTCATGGTGGCTTTGTGCGGTTGGTGGAGTGTTCGCATTGTCTGTTTGGATAGGATTCTTTGTAAATAGACAAGACATTTTTTCTTGGATACATCTTGATGTGTTTTTTAGCAGCCTTTTAAACACTAACGACGCTGCAAGGTTTTTAAGAGCAAGCTTTGGTATCGGTGTTATAGTATTAATAGTGATTGTTGAACAGATACTTAAAAACTTTTTTAATAAGCCAGTGTTGTTCACAAAAAAAGATATAGAGGCAATAGTGCATTCTTCAGATTATGCTTACTCACTGTATGCTTTGGCTCCGGATAAGGAATTTATAGTAAATGACGAGAAAGATGCATTTATAATGTATGCTAAGTCAAAAGACAGCTGGATTGTTTTAGGAGATCCAGTCGGAAGAAATTTTAGTAGAAATGAGCTTCTATGGAAGTTTAAAGAGATTGCCGACAAAGCTGCAGCTAAACCTGCATTTGTCGGTATAGATGGGAAGTATGCACAAATTTATGATGACGTTGGGCTTGATATTTTTGACATAGGTCAGGAAGCAAAAGTAGAGTTGAAAAAGTTTAACACATATAAAGAAAATTTTAAAAGTTTCCATGATTTGGAAAAGAAAATAGAAAAGGCTGGGATTACTTATAAGTCTTTGAGTGCAGATATGTTTAACAGGTATAAATTTGAATTTGCAGAGATAAATAATCAGTGGGTAGGAGATAAGCATTATTTTGAAATGAACTTTATTCCAGGAAAGTATGATGAAAGTTATATGCAATATATGGACTTTAGCGTTTTAGAAAAAGATGGAAAGGTTTGCGCTTTTTCAATTTTCTCAAAAACAGACAATAAGCACGAAATATCTTCAGGCATAGTGAGGTATGTGAAGAGCGAATACGATTTATTTTCCTATATACTATTTAAAAATATTATATACGCTAAAGACGACGGATATAAATGGTTTGATTTAGGGCTTGCTTATTTTAATAGGGTTGATAATAGCAGAGACGTCGCAAAATATTTTGCAAAGATGTTTATGTTTGCTGAACATTTTAAATACGATACTGCGTCTTTAAGAGAATTTAAGGATAAATTTTCTCCTATTTGGCACAATAAATATGTAGCTATACACCCAGACAAATATATCGTTTCATTCATTAAAAATTTTACAGTTCTTATTTCTCCTAAGAAAAGCGTTGACTGGAAGAGCTTTTTTAGAAGGGTTTTTAGAAGATGAAGACGTGGGATATTTTCTATCAAAATATTGTTCAAAGTGGTTTAGTAAAATCCAAAGATAAAGTTGTACTTGCTGTTTCTGGCGGACAAGATTCTATTTGTATGCTCCATATGTTTTGGCGTTTGGCAAAAAAAATGCAGATAGAACTTTTGACGGTAAATTTCAATCATAATTTAAGAAAAGAGTCTGCTAAAGAAGCCCAAATAGTTAAAAATTTGTCAAACAAACTTGGAATTGATTGCATTTTAGAAAATATCAACGTAAAAGAATATTCTAAAAAAGAATCTATATCTATTGAAACAGCTGGACGAAACTTAAGATATTTGTCGCTTGAAAATATAGCTAAAAAATATAAATATAATAAAATTTCTACTGCTCATAACGCCAATGATAATGCCGAGACTGTTCTAATGTGGCTTTTAAGGGGAAGCGGAAATTTCGCAGGGATACCTCAAGAGAGGAACATAGGTAAAAAACTCAGTATTATAAGACCGTTGCTTCCAATTAAAAGGAAATTGATTGAAGATTATATAAGTATGCATAAATTGCCTTTCTGCACAGACAAATCCAACTTTTCTGACGTCTATACGCGCAACAAAATAAGACTCTCTATTATTCCTTTGTGTGAAAAGATAAATACTATGGCTGTTGAACATATCTTTAATTTAAGCCATATACATGCTATAGAAAATGCTTATTTAGAAGAAATCACGCTTAAATGTTTGAAAAAATGCGTAAAATTTAGCAAAAGACAAATTTTGCTTGATTTAACAATGTTTTTGCAGTATAATGAGGCGGTTCAATACAGAATTTTGAAGAATATTTTGCCTCAAAAGAAGTACAACTCTTATATCAATTTAATAATGTATAAAATTTTATCGTCAGATTTATCCATTTATAAAATATCGGACGATTGGAGTTTCTGTGTTAAGTCAAACAATAAAGCATATTTTATAAAGGGTAAAGAAAATGACAGGGAAGCAATATAGCTATAATAATGTTGATGTTTTGATTTCGGCTGAAGATATTCGTAAAAAAGTTTTGGAAGTAGGAGCACAAATATCTAGGGATTATGAAGGAAAGAATGTTCTTATAATTGCAGTTTTGAACGGCAGCTTTATTTTCTGTGCAGATTTAGTGCGCAGTTTAGACTTAGAATGCAAAGTTGATTTTATTTCTGTTAGTTCTTACATAGGCACACAAACGCAGGGAAATGTGAAAGTAATTTCAGGCATCAAAGAAGATATTATTGGTAAAGATGTTGTCATAATTGAAGACATTGTTGACAGAGGTTTTACTTTAGATTTCTTGATAAAAGAAATATCTTTGAAAAAGCCTAAAAGCATAAAGACTTGCGTCTTTTTAGATAAGAAATGTGCTAGAGAAAAGGAAGTTGCAGTTGATTATAGTTGTTTTGAAATAGGAAATGATTTTGTGGTCGGCTATGGACTGGACTACAATGGATTTTTTAGACAGTTACCTTATGTTGGGAAAATAAAGGAGTAGGTTTAATGAAGAAAAAAAGCCCATGGCATATACTTTTTTGGATAACTCTTTTCATAATTATATTTATGCTTATGAATTCTGCAGGAAAAAAAGGTCTAGAGACAGACCTTGAATATTCTCAGTTTAAGCAGTATATAAGGGCGGGTAGCGTATCCAAAGTTGTGGTTGGACAGGATTTTATAAAAGGTCAATTTAGAGATTCCGATGGAGTTTTAAAGAACTTTAGAACTATTCCCATGAATGACCCAAACCTTATAAAAGACATGGAGGAAAACAAAGTTCTTGAATTTTCTTCTGTTGAAAAAGGTGGTTGGCTTAGTTCTTTGTTAGTAGGTTGTTTGCCGATGATTCTTTTCCTTTTTGTGTGGTTTTTCCTTATGAGAGGAATGATGATGGGCAGCGGTAAACATGCTATGTCTTTTGGTAAAACAAAAGCAAAACTTGCAGGAAACAACGCTGCCAAAAAAGTTACGTTTAAAGACGTTGCGGGTTGTAATGAGGCAAAAGAAGAATTACAGGAAATAATAGAATTTTTAAAAGATCCGGCGAAATTTCAAAAATTGGGTGGAAAGATTCCAAAGGGAGTTCTTCTTTTTGGATCTCCGGGAACAGGGAAGACTTTGCTTGCCAAAGCCGTTGCAGGTGAAGCAGGAGTTCCTTTCTTTTCTTCAAGCGGCTCGGAATTTGTTGAAATGTTTGTAGGCGTCGGCGCTTCAAGAGTAAGAGATTTATTTGATCAAGGTAGAAAGTCTGCCCCATGCTTATTATTTATAGATGAAATAGATGCTGTTGGTAGGCATAGGTTTGCAGGTATCGGCGGCGGGCACGACGAAAGAGAGCAAACCTTAAATCAGCTGCTTGTTGAGATGGATGGTTTTGATACAAAAGAAGGCGTTATTTTAATTGCTGCGACAAACAGACCTGATGTGTTGGATCCTGCTCTTTTAAGACCGGGAAGATTTGACAGACAGGTTATAGTTCCAAGTCCTGATTTAAAAGATAGAGAAGAGATTCTTGCAGTGCATGCCCAAAAAATTAAGTTGGATAGCGATGTAAATTTAAATGTTATAGCCAGAAGAACTCCTGGCTTTGTCGGTGCGGATTTGGCAAATCTCATAAATGAGGCGGCATTGCTTGCCGCTAGAAATAATCAAAAAGCCGTAAATATGAAAAATATGGAAGAAGCTATAGACAGAATTCTTGCAGGACCTCAGAGAAAGTCTCGTATGATGTCTGAAAAAGAGAAGAAAATTATAGCTTATCATGAAGCTGGACATACTATAGTTGCAAAATTGCTTCCAACGGCTGATCCTGTTCATAAAGTTTCCATAGTGCCTAGAGGTCCAGCGCTTGGTTATACTCTTCAGCTTCCAGAAGAAGACAAATACCTAACTTCAAAATCTGAACTTTTAGACAGATTGGCAATACTCTTTGGTGGACGTGTTGCTGAAGAAGTGATGTTTTCAGAGATTACAACTGGAGCTCAGAACGATATTTCAAAGGCTACAGAAATTGCAACAAGAATGGTTATGGAATTTGGTATGAGTGAGAAAGTAGGTCCAATGGCTTTACAAAGACCTAACGAAGAAGTTTTCCTTGGAAGAGATATTTCAAGAGAAGTAAGACATTCTGGTAAAACTTCGGAACTTATAGATGAAGAAATTAAGAAAATTATAGACGGAGCTAAATCTAAAGCAACGAAACTTATTAAAGATAATTCAGCAGTGCTTGATAAACTTGTAAAGTATCTTTTAGAGAGAGAAAATCTTAATGGCGAAGAAGTTGATAAAATAATTAAAGGCGAAGAGTTGCCTCCTGTGGCGGAAAAAGTGCCAGTAACAGAAGAAGACAGAAAAGAAGCCTCAGTTGAAAAAGAAGTTATAAAAGAAAAGATTGACGGCGGACAACAGAAAAGTGAAAAAATTTAATTTTGACAAAAAAAAAGCTCAAAAAGCTATAACACTTTTGCTTGAATCTTTTGGAGAAGATTTAGAGAGAGAAGGTCTTAGGCGCACGCCTGAAAGAGTGGCTGAATTTTATAAAGAAGCCTTATCAGGAAATGAAGTTGATCCTTCAGAGCTTGTTCCTGTCCACTATGCTTCAGAAGAGCATGAAGAAATAATACTTGTTAAAGATATTCCGTTTTATTCTCTATGTGAACATCATTTACTTCCTTTTTTCGGCAAAGCCTGTGTAGCGTATATGCCTCAAAAAGATAAAATAGTGGGGGTATCAAAACTTGTAAGACTTGTAGAAGTTTTTGCCAATAGGCTTCAGTTGCAGGAGAGACTTACAAAACAAGTTGCCGATACTATAATGAAGTCAATAGAACCTCATGGAGTCATGGTTGTTATTGAAGCCGAACATTTGTGCATGACAATGAGAGGTGTTAAAAAGCCCGGAGCTAAAATGCTTACTTCAGCTATGAGGGGAATATTTTTAAAAGATGTGAGGACTAGATCTGAAGCTATGTCTCTTTTGGGAAGATAAAATTGATAATAAGAAAAGCTGCAATAAATAATTTTAGTGATGTTTTAAAACTTGTAAAAAGTACAGGTTGCAGCTCTGCAGTTTATGAATCTTTGGCAAACAAAGGCATGCTTGAACCTATAGTTATAGAGAAGATAGATAATAGAGCAGCAAATATTTTAAAACAAGAGGCTATTTCTGTAGGTGCAGATGTAGCTTTGAATGAGAATATTAGCAGGTTTAAACAGGGATTTTCAGATATAGTAATATTTGCGACTCTGTCTCAACTTGGTAAACTTATCTCCAAACTTAGTTTTCAACCTTTTGGGTTAAAACAGATTGGTGACGATTTAAAGAGAATAATAATTAAAAAAAAAGTTTTTAGATATAGAAACAAATCTTTAGATTTATCAAAACCTGTTGTTATGGGTATAGTTAACTTAGATCCTAGTTCTTTTTCAGGCGATGGGTTAACAGATCCTAATAAAGCTTTAGAGCAAGCTGTTGAGTTTGAAAGGCTTGGCGCTGGCATTATAGATATAGGTGCGGAATCTTCAAGGCCGGGCGTAAAACTTATTGATCCAGAGACTGAGATTAAAAGGTTGCTGCCTGCTTTAAAACGAATAAGAAAGCGTGTTAAAATCCCTATTTCTATAGATACTTACAAATATGAGACAGCAAAAATTGCATTGTCAGAAGGAGCTGATATAATAAACGATATTTTTTCTTTAAGAAAAGGTAAAGATAAACTAGCTAAACTTATTGCTGACTATAAAGCAGGATTGATTCTTATGCATATGAAGGGAACCCCAGAGAATATGCAAGTTAAACCTGAGTATAAAAATTGTACTTCTGAAGTTTATGAATTTCTTTGTAAGAGGAAGTCTTATGCTATGAGATTTGGAATAAAAGAAGATTATATTGCCGTAGATCCGGGACCAGGGTTTGGAAAGACGGTTAAACACAATATAGAGCTAGTAAAAAATATGAATGTTTTCTCTAGTCTCGGTGCGGTACTTGGTGCAGTGTCGCGAAAACGATTTGTCAGAGCTTTGGCAGGTGAAGATAAAGCGTCATTTATAACTGTCAACTTTCTTTCGGCATTTTGCGGAGCCGATATTGTAAGAGTCCACGATGTTAAAGAAACTGTCAATGTTTTTAAAATAATAGAAACTTTCAGAGGAATATAATGGAAACATTTGTCACTTTTTATACCTTGTATATCTCAAATATTTTGGATATATTCATTCTTACGTTAATATTCTACAGGATAATTCTTATAATACAAGGCACAAGGACAATACAGATATTTATCGGCATATTATTCATCTTGGGTCTGACTGTTGTTTCAAGAGATATTTTGCATTTAAAAGCTTTGTCATGGCTTTTAGACAATTTTTGGCTTGCAGCGGTTATAATATTTGCTGTGATATTTCAGACGGAAATACGTAATCTTTTGGCTCAAGTAGGCGGTCATCTGTGGGGATCAAAATCAAAAATTAAGGATTCTTACGTAATTGAAATAATTGATGCTGTTGAAGATTTAAGCTCTTCAATGGCGGGGTGTCTTATCGCTATAGAAAATGAAATCGGCTTAAAGAATTTTACAGAGACTGGAGTGTCGCTTAATGCCGATATTTCCAGAGAACTTCTTCTTTCAATTTTTAAGAATAAATCCGCTCCTTTGCATGATGGTGCAATTATAATTTCCAACGCTAGGATAATATCTGCGGGCTGTGTTCTTCCTTTAAGTCATGACACGAATGTAAAATTGTTTGGGACAAGGCACAGAGCTGCCCTTGGATTAAGCGAAGTGACAGACGCTGTTGTTGTTGTTGTTTCAGAAGAAACGGGACAAATTTCGGTGGCTCATGATAGTAAGTTGCATGGTAATATATCTCTCTCAAAACTTCGGGAGATAATCAATACAAACGGCGAGGTCTTGAGAACAAAATGACAAGGTTATTTGCTAAGATCAAAAAAAATTGGCAGCTGAAGGCTCTTGCGTTTATTCTTGCGCTTTTTGTATGGCTATACGCGAGATACATGTAAATGAAAATATTTGGCACAGATGGAATTAGGGGAGATTCTTCTAAATTTCCATTTGATAATACTACTCTTAATATTATAGGTCGTTCTATAGCCGAAGTTCTGGGCGCCAATAAGCGTATTCTTATTATCCGCGACACTAGAGAGCCTGGCAAAAGGATACAGGCAAAACTTTCTGAAGGAATGTCTGCTAATGGAGCAAAGATGGTGTTTGGTAGCATTATGCCTACGCCTGCAGCTTCTTTACTTGTAAAAAATGGGAACTATTGCGCTGCAGTTGTTATATCGGCGAGCCATAACACTTATACAGACAACGGAATTAAAATTTTTAATTCTAATGGATATAAACTTTCATGTTCAATAGAAGAGAAAATAGAAGCAAAGATAAATAAATACATCACTTCAAAGGATGTTTTGCCAATAAAAAAGGTATCTTTAAAAGAAAATTCAAAACTTATAAAGTTTTATGAAAATTTTATTATAGAAAATTTTTCGGGTAAAAAACTTAAAGGCAAGACCATAATTTTAGACTGTGCGCACGGTGCTTCATATAAATGTGCTCCGCGCATTTTAAAAAAATTGGGCGCAAGAGTTATAGCATTAAACATTAGCCCTGATGGTAAGAATATAAATTTAAATTGTGGTGCATTACACCCTCAATCTCTGTGTAAGGCTGTAAAAGAATACAATGCTTTTTGTGGATTCGCTTTTGACGGTGATGCTGACAGATTGATATGTGTTGACGAAAACGGCATGATAAGAGATGGCGATTATTTTTTATCTTCAATGTCTATATGGTTGAAAAGTAAAAAGAAACTTAAAAACAATATTTTAGTTTCAACTGTTATGGCAAATATAGGATTGTTCCGCGCTTTAAAGAAAGAAAAAATAAAAGTTATATCTTCTAAAGTCGGCGACAGGTATGTTATAGAAGATATGAAGAAACATAAAGCCTCTCTTGGCGGAGAGCAGTCAGGACACTTCATATTTAAAGATATATTAGCTACTGGTGATGGAATTTTGAGTTCTGTTATGATTCTTTCTGCTTTGAGCAGTACAGGCAAAACAATGTCAGAATTTATGAATGTTATTGAGAAATTTCCACAGATTTTGGTAAATAGAAAAGTGATGAAGAAAGTTCCTCTTGAAAAACTTTCTAAGTCGTATAATCTAATAAAAGCTTGCGAAAAATCTCTTGGTTCTGATGGACGCGTGCTTGTAAGATATTCAGGTACAGAAAATCTTTTGAGGGTTATGGTTGAGGGTAAAGATATTGACGAGATTAAAAATATTGCTGAAAGTATAGCCGATGCAGTTGAGAAAGAAACATCTCTACAATAAAGCAGAGAGGTGGAAAGATGATAAAATTAGGCGTAAATATTGACCACATAGCTACCTTAAGACAAGCTCGCAGAGAAGGCGCTCCGTCGGTCGTTGAAGCTGCTCTTGTGTGCGAAAAAGCTGGAGCAGATGGAATTACTGTTCATTTAAGAGAAGACAGAAGACATATTCAAGACTATGACGTTTACAGCTTGCGAGAAATTTTAAAAACTAAATTAAATCTAGAAATGGCTGCGACTGAAGAAGTGGTTGGCGTTGCTTTAGACGTTAAGCCGGATTCTGTGTGTATAGTTCCGGAAAAGAGGGAAGAACTTACCACCGAAGGCGGTCTTGATGTTAAAAATAACAAAGAAACCCTTTCTAGTATTATATCTAAGCTTAAAAAAGCTGGAATTGTGGTCAGCATATTTATTGATGCGGATCTGGAACAAGTTTCTGCTTGTTCTGAAGTTGGAGCAGATGCGGTTGAGTTGCATACTGGGAAATACTCTTTAATTTTTAAAGAAAGCGGTTCTTCATCAAGAGAATGTAAAGGCGAGCTTAAGAGAATTACTGAAGCTTCAAAGGAAGCTCTTAAAAGAAAGCTTATATTGAATGCTGGACATGGGCTTGATTACGAGAATGTAGGTCAAATCTGTAAAATTCATGGAATGAATGAATTTAATATAGGGTTTTCAATAATTTCTAAAGCAATATTTGATGGTCTTCAAAAAGCTGTTTTTGATATGAGAAAACTGATACAGCAGAACTCAAATTTGTAAATTTAGAGAGGTCTACGCATGTGCGGAATAGTGGGTTATATAGGTGAAAAAAATGCTGTAGATATAGTTCTTGATGGATTAAAAAAACTTGAATATAGAGGATATGATTCTTCAGGTATTGCTGTTGTTAAAGATGGACAGTTGCAAATTAGACGAAGCGTAGGCAAATTAAAAAATCTTGAAGAAAATATAGAAAAAAAGCATTTAAAAGCGAATATATCTATAGGTCATACTCGTTGGGCTACGCATGGTAAGCCGTCGGAAGAAAACGCTCATCCGCACACAGATCCGACCAAAAGCATAGTTATAGTTCATAATGGAATAATAGAAAATTATGCCGAATTAAAATCGGGTCTTGAAAAAGAAGGCAAAGAATTTAAATCTGAAACCGATAGTGAAGTAATAGCTCATCTTATAAAAAAACATTACAAAAATAATTTGCTTTTTGCAGTTCAGGAAACTCTTAAAGAAATAAAAGGTTCATATGCTCTTGGCGTAATATGTAAAGATGAGCCAGATAAAATAATATGCGCAAGACAAGATGCTCCTCTTATCGTTGGCATAGGCGAAGGCGAAAACTTTTTAGCTTCAGATATTCCAGCATTACTTTCTTACACCCGCGATATGATTTTTCTTGAAAATGGCGATATTGCCGAATTGACTGCCAACAAAATAACAATAACTGATATTGAAAATAACGTAAAAAAGAGAGAAGTAAAAAATATAAAATGGGATTGTGTACAGGCTGAAAAAGAAGGCTATAAACATTTCATGCTTAAAGAAATACATGAACAGCCTAGAACTATTGAAGATACTTTTAGAGGTAGAATTTATCCTGATGAAGGTCGTGTTTATCTTGAAGAAGTCAAATTGTCAAAAGAAGATATTAAGAATATATCAAATGTTTATATCGTTGCTTGTGGAACTTCTTATCATTCTGGGCTTGTTTCAAAATTTCTTTTTGAGAATTTTGCAAAAATGCATACAGAAGTTGATATAGCGTCGGAGTTTAGATATAGAGAGCCTATTTTAAATGACAGGATTCTTGTTATAGTCATTTCTCAATCAGGAGAAACAGCAGACACTTTAGCTGCTCTAAGGCTTGCTAAGAGCAAAGGTTGTATAACGTTAGCAGTTTGCAATATTGTTGGGTCTAGCATGAGCCGCGAGGCTGACCATGTGCTATACACCCACTGCGGACCGGAAATATGTGTTGCATCTACGAAAGCTTTTACTGGGCAGATTGCTGCTCTTTATATGCTTGCATTAGATTGGGCGTGTAGAAAGGAAAGCCTTTCAAAAGAAGAGTTAAAAAAATATTTAAAGGAATTATGGGAAGTTCCTGTAAAGGTAGGAAATTTTTTAAAACAAGCGGAAAGTGTTCATGAAGTTGCCAAAAAATTTGCACATAAAAGAGATTTTTTATACTTAGGTAGGAATGTTAATTATCCTGTTGCTCTTGAGGGCGCTTTAAAGCTAAAAGAGATTTCTTATATACATGCAGAAGGGTATGCAGCTGGTGAAATGAAGCACGGTCCTATAGCTTTGATTGATGATGATATGCCTGTGGTTGCTATAGCTGTTAAGAGCAGAGTTTACAAAAAAATAATTTCAAATATTGAAGAAGCAAAGGCAAGAGGCGGTACTATTATATTAATAGCAAGCGAATCTGACAAAACTGCTTTAGACAAGGGCGACAACGTAATATATGTTCCGGACTGCGATGAGTTCATATCCCCTATTTTATCTGTAATTCCTCTCCAATTGTTGTCTTATTATGTGGCAGTGATGTTAGGTTGCGATGTTGACCAGCCTAGGAATCTCGCAAAATCAGTTACAGTTGAGTAAGTTTTGTTTTGTATTTTTCTCTAAGCCTTTGACTGAAGTGCTTTAGAAGTTTCCTTGCATGGAGCGGTATTCTATTTAGCCTGATTGTTTGTTATACTGTGTGAAGTTACAGATTCTAGTTTCAATTTTTTCAGAAATCTTATAATTAAAAAGTTTAAAATGAACATAGGCATAGATATAGAAGAAGTTAAAAGATTTGATAAATACGTAAAAGATAAAACATATCTTGAACGTATATTTTCAAAAGAAGAAATATTATATTCTTTAGCTAAAAAAAACGCAGCGCAGCATTTAACTGCTCGCTTTGCGGCTAAAGAAGCCGTATGGAAGGCTTTAAGCTCAAAGAATAAGAATCTTGTAATAACTGATATATCTGTCAGAAACGATAAAGATGGCAAACCTCAAGTTTATGTAAAGAATAAGAAATATAATAAAATAAATATATCTCTGTCTCATACGAAAAAATACGTTGCTGCGGTTGCAATTGCTTTTTAACTTTATGAAGAAACAAGAAATTAAAAACTTCATCTGCAAATTAAAAAGAAAGCCTGACAGTCACAAATATGATTTTGGACATGTTTTAGTCATTGCAGGTTCTAAGACCATGCCCGGCTCAGGAGCTTTATGCTGTTTAGGAGCATTTTATTCTGGAGCAGGTCTTGTAACATATGCTGTTAACGAAAATTTTTTAATTCAAGCTTGTTCGTTGTCTAGACCAGAGACACTATTTTACATATATAAAACAGCGTCGGATATTCTTAACTACGTCAAATTAAGAAAAGTTACATCTATAGTTATAGGACCTGGACTTAAATCAGATTATAAATTTGTTCATAAGATTATTTCTTCAGTTAATATTCCTACAGTTTTAGACGCCTCAGGAATTTCCGTTTTTAATGGTATTTCAGGCAAGCTTAATGACGCAAAATCTAACCTTATATTAACACCTCACTTAGGTGAATTTTCCAAACTTTTGAATATTTCAATTGATTCTATAAAAAGTAACAGAGCAAAAATAGCAGCGGATTTTGCTGACAAAAATTCTCTTATATGCGTTCTCAAAGGTAAGGATACGCTTGTTGTTTCAGATGGAAAGATTTATACAAATAATACAGGTACTCCTGCTATGGCTACAGCGGGAAGCGGCGATGTTTTGAGCGGGATGATAGCTGCATTTATAAATATTGACTATGACATTTTTGAGGCTGTAAAGTTTGCAGTATTTGTTCATGGATTAGCAGGAGAGTTGGCTGAGAAAGAAAAATGCCAAATAAGTATTGTCGCAAGCGATATAGCTGAAAATATTTATAGAGCCATAAAGCAAATTTCGCATTGATTATATATGGAGATAAAATGGATTTTGAAAGAAAAGTTATAGAAAACAGAAGGCATATACATAAAAACCCAGAGCTTGGCGGAAAAGAATTTAAAACTGCAAAATTTATTGAGTCTAAACTTAATGAATTGAAAATTCCATATAAAAGAGTTGGCGATACTGGGGTGGTCGGTATTATAAAAGGAAAATTTTCTGGGAAAACAATAGCTTTAAGAGCTGATATAGATGCTTTAGGTGTTTGTGAGTATAATGATATTGATTATAAGTCAGTAAATACGGGAGTTATGCATGCTTGTGGTCATGATGCGCACACGGCGATAATGCTTGGAGCGGCAGAGCTTTTAAACATGAAAAAAAATGAATTGAAAGGAAATATAAAATTTATTTTTCAACCAAATGAGGAAAATTCCAATGGCGCTAAAGTTATGATAAAAGCTGGGGTTCTGAAAAATCCAGATGTTGATTTTATTTTGGGAACGCATGTAAGCCCTTGGATAAAATCAGGCAAAATAGGTTTAAAGTATGGCGCTATGATGTCTGCGGTTGATCAAATAAAGATAGAAATTATTGGAGCTATAGCGCATGGTGCTTGTCCTCATAAGGGCAAAGACGCATTAGTTGCGGCATCAGTTTTTGTAAATATGGCGCAAAGTATTATATCAAGAGAAATTGATCCTACAGAAGACGCTGTTATAACATTTGGGAAGATAGAAGGCGGTGATGCGTATAATGTTATCTGTAAAAATGTAACTTTGCTTGGTACAGTAAGGAGTTTTAATAAAGAAGTAAGAAAATTGATAAAAGCAAGTGTTATAAAGAAAATTAAAGCTTTGGAAATTGCTTATGGTGTTAAATGTAAAGTTGACTATATTCCCATAGGGAACGCTTTAATAAACACATCTAAGATTACTGAAGCTTGCATAAAAACGGCTAAAGAATTTTACGGCAGACAAAACGTTGAAATATTGCAAAAACCGTCTATGGGGGGAGAGGATTTTTCGGAATATCTAAATAATGTCCCCGGGAATTTTATTTATATAGGCACGTCAAAAGACAAACATACCTCATATCCTTGGCACCACAGCAATTTTAATGTAGATGAAACAGCTCTTCCAAAAGCTTCTAAGTATATTGCATATACTTTAGAATCGTTTTTAAAATAAAAAAAGTTTATATTATGCTATTTATAGTATAAAATTATTTTTTTTATTGACCGAAAAATAATAAATTTGTAAAATTCTATAACTAAATAAAATATATTTCAAGGGAATTTGAATATGACGAAATCTTGCGATACGTCCAACGAGTTCGAATTACCCAAGACATACGGTGACACCAAAGTAGTTATTCTTCCAAAAGATCCCGTTTGGATTTTTGCTTATTGGGAGTTCTCTTTTGATAAATTTGGAGAATTGTCAAGACAATACAACGGCGACTTTGACTCTTCTGCTTTTGTAATTAGAGTTTATGACGTTACATGCATAGATTTTAATGGTAGCAACGCTAATAAGTATTTTGACATACATGCAAACTACGATTCTTTAAGTTGGTATATAAACGTAGGAGAATACAATCGTTCATGGATTGTTGATGCGGGTTTTATTCTTAAGAATGGAAAATTTATATCTGTCGCAAGATCTAATCTTCTTAAAATGCCTGCGTATGGAGCTTCGGATATTGCCGATGAATTATGGGGAACTCTTAAATTTGATTTTGAAAAATTTCTCAAGAAGAACATAGGTTCTTCAAATACAACCGTAAAAAACATGAAGGAATTTTGGAAAATTACAGAGTTGCCTTCAAGCAAAAGCTTTGCAAGTTCTAGGTTGCTTTCCAAAAAATAAGTATGTTACAGTAGCGTTAGGCAAATCAATTTTATAGAGGTTGTTCAATGAACTATAAAGGCTACTGGTGTTTGCAATTACACGCTCACCTACCATATGTAAGGCACCCTGAATATCCCGATTTTTTGGAAGAAGATTGGCTTTATGAAGCAATTACCGAAACATATCTTCCTTTACTTTCAGTATTTGAAAAATTTGTTGAAGACGGGATAGATTTTAGGATAACTATGACAATAACTCCGTCTTTAGCGAACATGCTTTCAGACAATCTCCTGCAGTCCCGTTATTACGAAAGATTAAATAAACAAATAGAACTTTCAGAAAAAGAACTTTCAAGAACGCAAAATAGTATTGATTTTAAACCTGTTGCTCAAATGTATTATGACCATTTTCAAGACTGCAAAAGATTATGGAATAAATACAATGGAAATATTCTTAATGGTTTTAAAAAGTTGCAGTTTTTAGGAAAGATTGAAATTATCACATGCTGCGCTACACATGGTTTTTTGCCTTTGATGAATAACGAAAAAGCTCAGAAAGCTCAAATAAGTGTAGCTTGTAAGGATTATGAAAGGCACTTTGGAGTAAGCCCTAAGGGAATATGGCTTGCCGAATGCGCTTATTATCCGGGGATAGATAAAATATTGAAAGGAGAGAATTTAAAGTATTTCTTTCTTGACTCTCAAGGCATTTTATACGCTAAGCCTCGTCCTAAATACGGCGTTTTTGCTCCCATTTACTGCGAAAGCGGTGTTGCGGCTTTTTCAAGAGACATGGAAACTGCTAGCCAAGTTTGGAGTGCAGAAACTGGGTATCCCGGAGATTTCGCTTATAGAGAATTTTACAGAGATTTAGGATATGATTGCGATTATGAATATATAAAGCCTTATTTACATTTAGATGGTATTAGGAGAAATATAGGAATAAAATATCATAAAATTACAGGAAAAGTTGCTTTGAGCGACAAACAGCCTTACTTTCCACAACATGCAAGAGATAAAGCTGCTGAACATGCGGGCAATTTTTTATTCAATAGAACTAAACAAGTTGAATATTTATCGGAACTTATGGATAGACCTCCAATAGTCGTTTCTATGTACGATGCCGAACTTTTCGGGCATTGGTGGTTTGAAGGACCTGATTTTATAAACTTTTTATTTAGGAAAATGCAGTACGATCAAAATATTATAAAGCCTATAACTCCTTCGGAATATCTCAATAAATTTCCTGTAAATCAAATTGTTAGTCCTGCGGCTTCATCTTGGGGAGATAAAGGATACTACGAGGTTTGGCTTAACGAAGCAAATGATTATATTTACAGGCACTTACATAAAGCCTCTGATAGAATGTCTGAGTTGGCAAATAAATTTGCCGATGTCGGAGGAATTTTAAAAAGAGCATTAAATCAATCTGCGAGGGAATTACTTCTTGCCCAATCGTCCGATTGGGCTTTCATTATGACTACTGGAACAATGGTTGAATATGCAAAAAAAGAACAAAAGATCATCTGGAAAATTTTACAAAATTGTATTCACAAATAGTCAATAACTCTTTGGACGAATCCTATTTAAAAAGTTTGGAAAATAAAAATAACATATTTCCAGAAATAGATTACAAAGCTTACATTTAATAAACTAAATGATAAATCACATAGTTTTTATTGTTTTATCAACTTTGGCTTTAGTTTTTGCAACGAGTTTTTTCATGCTTCGTTGTAAGGTAAAACGTTTACAAGAAACTATAGCAGGGCTTAATAGCAAGATTTCAAAAAGTTTGGACTTAGATAATTTATTAAATATATTGCTGGAACTTAACGAATTTCCTATTAAAGAGCAGAATTTTTTTGACAAAAACAAATTTTTGAATAAAGTCGTAAACATGGTATGTAAATTTGCAGGAGTAAGCTCTGCTGCGATTATTCTGTTGGATAATGATACAAAGAAACCTTTTATCGCCGCGTCAGAAGATAAAAGATTAGGCGAGTTGGAATCGGAAGCGAAATTTAAACTGAACGTAGCGACTTTCGTTCTTGAAAATTCTAAACCTATTTTAGCAAATGATAATACGTCAGATACTGCTGTAAGATTATTTCCTTCAGGAGATAATAGAGAATATAAATCTTTTATTGCTGTTCCTCTTAAAGTTAAAAATAAATCCATAGGAGTTTTGATCGCCGCCTCTTTGCCGGGCGGTAAAATTTTTGACGGCAGAGATTTAAATTTGGTTAATATTGTTGCAGATCAAATAGCAGAAATTCTTGACAATCAGGAACTGTATCATAATCTTCACGATTTTTATTTTGAAATTGTAAAAACTTTAGTAAGAATGATAGTCGCCAAAGACCATTACACTTTTAATCACTCAGACAGAGCTGGACAATACGCCAAACTTATAGCTGAGAATCTGAATCTCCCTTCAGAAGTAGTAAGGTAAATAGAATTTGCCGCTTTGATGCATGATATAGGAAAAATTGGCATAGCAGGACATATTTTAAACAAAGTTACTAATCTTACAGAAGGTGAGAAAGAAGTATTAAAAATGCACCATATTATTGGATATAACATCATTGCTCCGTTACTTTTTCTATCTTCTGTGGCGCCGCTTGTTTTATATCATCAAGAATGGTATAACGGCAAAGGGTATCCCGAAGGTTTGTCAGGAGAGGAGATTTCTTTAGGAGCAAGAATAATATCTGTTATTGACGCCTATGATGCAATGACTTCAGACAGACCATACAGAAAGGCATTAGGAGATGAGTATGCGATTTCTGAGCTCAAAAAAGGCATGGGCACTCAATTTGATCCTAAAGTTGCTAAAACCTTCATAGATATACTAAAATCTAAAGCCACAGTAAACGTATAGGATTAGTTAAATTGTATGAGTGGTATTTTATACGTCGTTCCAACCCCAATAGGCAATCTTGAAGATATAACCCTAAGAGCGTTAAGAATTTTAAAAGAGTGCGATCTTGTAGCCTGCGAAGATACTAGGCAGAGCCTAAAGCTTTTGTCGCATTTTGGAATATCTAAAAATTTGATAAGTTTTTATTCTTACAACCAGCAATATAGGGTTGGACAAATAATAGATAAATTGTCTGATGGCAAAAAAATTGTTCTTATATCAGATGCAGGAACGCCAGGAATTTCTGATCCCGGATATATTTTAATTAAAGAAACTATAGAAAAAGGCATAAAGATAGAAGTTTTGCCGGGTGCAAGTGCTGTTGTAACTGCTTTGGTTGGCTCAGGGCTTCCTACAAACGGTTTTGTTTTCTGCGGCTTTTTGAAGAGAAAAACTGGAAAAATGAAGAAAGAGCTTTCAGAATTTATAAATTTAGGAAAAACAATAGTATTTTATGAATCGCCACACAGAATACTTAAAACAGTTGAAATATGTCTAGAAGTATTTGGTGAAAATACTAAAATTTGTCTTGCTAGAGAATTGACTAAAAAGTTTGAAGAATTTATAAGGGGAACAATAAAAGAAGTATTAGAAAATATAAAAGATAGAAATAATTTGCTTGGGGAGTTTGTTGTTTTAATATACCCTCAAAGCAATGAGGGGAAAGAAAGTGATTAGAGCAGGACTTATAGGTATAACTGGATACACAGGCGAAGAGCTTTTAAAGCTTCTTTCAAAGCGCGATGATGTTAAGATAACTAGGATTTATGGTAGGAGTTCGTCGGAGGAAAGGGATTTGAAAGACATTTATCCAGAGTTTGCCGGTTTAAATTTAAAAGTAGAACCTTTGAACATAAAACAAATACCAGCTAACTGCGATATTATTTTTCTCGCTTTGCCTCATGCTATTGCTTTTGAAATTGTTCCACATCTTATTGACTTGGGTGTAAAAGTCATAGACTTGTCAGCAGATTTCAGATTAAAGAGCGCTGAGGTGTATGAAAAATGGTATAAAGTAACCCATAAAGCAAAAGATTATATAGGCAAAGCTGTTTACGGTTTATCTGAACTTAACGACAAAAAAATTAAAAATACAGTTTTAGTTGCAAATCCGGGTTGTTACCCTACAAGCATTATTTTAGGTTGTGCTCCAGCGATAAAGAATGGATTTGTAGATTTGAAGGGAATAGTTATAGATTCTAAAAGTGGTATTTCAGGTGCAGGCAGAAAATCTGCTCTGGAATATTTTAAAAACGAACACCCAAACTTTAGAGCCTATAAAATTGCTGGAGGTCACAGACATATTCCAGAAATAGAGCAAGAGCTTACAAATCTTTCTGGTGAAAAAGTAACCGTAAGTTTTACGCCTCATATCATGCCTGTTGAAAGGGGAATGCTTTCAACTATTTATATAAATCTTAGGCAAAATGTTAAGACATATACAGTAATAGAAAAATATAGAGAATTTTATAAAGGTAGAGAATTTGTAAAAGTTCTTGATGAAGACGTAATGCCGGGTATTAAAGATGTTGTAAACACAAATTTCTGTAAGATAAGTTTAAAGATAGACGAAAGAGCAAAAAGACTTGTTATAGTTTCAGTTATAGATAATTTAGTAAAAGGGGCTCCGGGACAGGCAGTTCAGAACATGAATCTTATGTTTGGTTTGCCGGAAACTGCAGGCTTAATATAGGAGAAAGTTTAAATGCTTCCAAAAGGTTTTAAAGTGGGTGGAATCCGTTCAGAATTGTCTAAAAAAGAAGGAAAGAAAGATTTGGCTCTTTTTATTTCCGATGTTCCGTCTAGTACGGCAGGTATTTTTACACAAAATGCAGCAAAGGCTGCTCCTGTTCTTTTAGATATTGAAAGATTAAAAACGGGAAATAAATTTTCAGGCGTTTTAGCAAATTCTGGTTGCGCTAATGCTTGTACAGGGGTTAAAGGATTAGAAGACGCTGAGTATATCTGTTCAGTATGTGAAAGTATTTTTGGGTTGGATTCAGGCTCTTTGCTATGCGCTTCTACAGGAGTTATCGGACAATATTTAAACATTTCTAAAGATACCTTTCCTGCAAAAGTTAAATTGTTGAGAGATAGTATTGGGACCTCTCTTAAAAATGAAGAAGAAGCTGTTCTTTCCATAATGACTACAGATACGCTCATAAAGAAGGTTGAGAAAGAAATTGTTGTTAAAAGTGGCAAAATTAGAATTTGGGGGTGTGTCAAAGGTGCGGGAATGATTCATCCTAACTTGCAGGGGCTTCATGCTACAATGCTTTCCTTTATATTAATGGACGCTGATATAGAAAGTGCAAATCTTCAGGTAATTTTAGAAGAGTCTGCAGATAAATCTTTTAATTGTGTTTCTGTTGACGGAGACACGTCAACAAATGATACTGTTATTGTTTTGGCAAATGGTCAAAGTGGAACTGGTAAATTATCTAAAGAAGATTTGGCTATTTTTGTAAATGCTTTTGACGAGTTGACTTTGGATCTTGCCAAGTCTGTTGCCAAAGATGGCGAAGGGGCTACTAAATTTGTTGAAATTGAAGTAAAAAATGCCAAAACAAAAAAAGATGCAAAACTTATAGCTTCTACCATTGCCACTTCTCCTCTTTTTAAAACAGCCATGTTTGGCTCCGACGCCAATTGGGGTAGAATTATTGCTGCTGCAGGCAGAGCTGGGGTAGATTTTGATATAAACAAAGTTAGTATATATATTGGAGGTATTCATACTTTTGAAGATGGTTTTGCTTTAAAGTTCTCTGAAGATGACGCTAAAAAATCCCTTTCTAGGAAAGAAGTTAAAGTGATTGTGGATTTGAGTATGGGCAGCCAATCAAGCAATATTATACGTGTGATTTTTCGTATGATTACATACGTATCAATGGGGACTATCGTTCATGATTAGAGATTGTCTTTTATTGAACAGGCGTCATTTAAACTCAAAAACATTTGTGTTTTCCTGTTGAATGCGTAGAAATATCTTTCAAAGAGTATACTGCAGAGCCTGAAATTGACAGTGAAACACAAAAGCTTATTAAATCTCTAGATTTGTAGCAGTCATGCTAATGTGTTCTTTTATATCTTGGTGTAAAGGTAAATATTATGACTTTAAAGATTTCAGCAAAAGACCCTGATGCCCATAAGAAAACAGCTGAAATAATAAAAAATGGCGGGTTGGCTATAGTTCCTACGGAAACTGTTTACGGTTTTGCTGTTGACGCTTTTAATATTGATGCTCAAAAAAAAATTTATAAGATTAAGGGAAGAAATCAAAAAAAACCTCTAATCCTAATGACGCCTAATATTGAAAGCGTTAAAGTGCTTGTTGACATTCCTAAAAAAGCCCTTGAAATTACTAAAAAGTTTTGGCCTGGACAATTAACGCTTATATTTCCTACTACAGAAACAGGCAAAATGGTGGTAGGTGGAAGAAAGGACTTAGGTGTGAGAATTCCAAATAATGCATTTATGCTTAAACTTCTTCAAGAGATAAAAACCCCTGTTTTTACAACTTCTGTTAATGTTTCAAACAAAAACAGTGCAAAGAGTTATGAAGATGCTTTAGATTTTAACGGAATAGCTGATATTATAGTTGATGGAGGTAGGTGCGAGTTTTCTTTTGAATCTACAGTTATAGATATGGTACAATTCCCCTATGTCATTATAAGGAAAGGATGTCTAAACTCTAACGAATTGTTAAAGTATATATAGTATAGTCAACGAGGCAAAAATGGAAAATGTAAAGAAAAAAGATGCTGAAATTTATGATGCACTGGTAAAAGAGTTGAAAAGACAGAGAGAAACTATAGAGCTTATAGCTTCGGAAAATATAACTTCTCAGGCTGTTATGGAAGCTCAGGGAACTTGCCTAACAAATAAATATGCAGAAGGTTATCCGGGCAAAAGATATTACGGTGGCTGCGAGTTTGTTGACATTGTTGAAAACATAGCTATTGATCGTGCAAAAAAACTTTTTAATGTTAACTTCGCAAATGTTCAGCCTCATTCGGGTGCTCAGGCAAATTTTGCTGTTCAGCTTGCTCTTCTAAACCCTGGTGAAACTATTATGGGTTTGAGCCTTCCTCACGGTGGGCATTTAACACACGGCAGTCCTTATAATGTTTCAGGAAAATGGTTTAACATAGTCTCTTATAGTGTTAAAAAAGATACGGGATATATAAATTATGATGAGATGGAAAAACTTGCTTTAGAACATAAACCTAAACTAATAATTAGTGGTGGCAGTGCTTACTCAAGAATTTGGGATTGGAAAAAAGTAGGCGAGATTGCTAAAAAAGTTGGAGCTTATCATATGAGCGATATGGCTCATTATGCGGGTCTTATAGCTGCCAACATATACCCTTCTCCAATAGAATATGCCGATGTAGTAACAACAACAACACACAAAACTTTACGAGGTCCTCGTGGGGGATTGATTTTAACAAATAGTGATGAAATTGCAAAAAAAATAAATTCAGCTGTTTTTCCAGGTGAGCAAGGTGGTCCTTTAATGCATGTTATTGCCGCCAAAGCTGTGGCTTTTCAGGAAGCGCTTAAACCCGAATTTAAAGAGTATCAGAAGCAAGTTTTAATAAATTCCAGAAGGCTTGCTCAGGAATTGGAGCAAGGTGGTCTCAAGATTGTTTCTGGTGGCACGGATTCTCACATGTTTTTAGTTGACTTAAGACCTTTAAACGTCAAAGGAAATGTTGCTCAAGAGACTTTAGAGAGAGCTGGGATAACTCTGAATAAAAATGGAATTCCTTACGATACTGAGAAACCGACAGTAACTTCAGGGATTAGGATTGGTTCCCCTGCAGTTACCACAAGAGGGATGAAAGAGTCTGAGATGATAAAAATAGCTCAATCAATAGTAAAAGTTCTTAAAAATATTGATAATGACAAGATCATTTCAGAAGTTAAAGAGGATATGTTAAAACTTTGCCAAGATTTTCCTATATACAAAGGATTAGAGTATTAGCTTGTTGTTTTATTATTAAGTATGTAAGATTTTGTCCTCAAAAAATTTGACTTTCGCCTTATTTTCGTGTATAATGCACTCGTTAAGTTTGGGGACGTGGTGTAGCCTGGTTTAACACACTGCCCTGTCAAGGCAGAGACCGCGGGTTCAAATCCCGTCGTCCCCGCCAAAATTTCGGTGAGATATAAAAATTTTGGCGTTAGAATAAATATAAACAAGGTTCATAAGAATCTTGTTTTTTATTATTCTCAGTTTGCATAACTCTCACTTTTTTAATAAAGAATATAAACTCATCTACCTTATGTTGCCATGATACAATAAAATTTTATCCAAAGCGAGCAAACCAAAATAACCTAGCTAAGAAGAGAGACGTATTAAAGTGCCATCTAAATAATAAGAAAAAGAAGGAAGGATCAGAAAGAATCTTAAAGACAGAAAAAAAGAGAATTTTAGCCTAAATAAACTAAGAAAGCTCAAAAGAAGGGGAACTTTTTTTGAGCTTTCTTAGTTACAGTTTAGAGTTTTTTGATTTTAAGTTTAAATGTTCATTTTTGTGCTAACCAAATGAGGCAGGTTCAATAAGATTAAATTTACCAAAGAAAAAAAAGAAAGAAAGTAATAAAAATTAAAGTAGATAATTTTTATATCTAGTATTAAGATTGCTAAAAGAAGAAATAAGAATTATAAAAATTCACAAAAAATTCACCCCCCCGAATTTTTATTTTGCAAATATAATTATATTAAGTGTAAAAAGCATGAATTTAGATATGAAATACGAAGTAAAAGATAACAAAAGAAGTAAATTTTTATAAATAGATAAAAAACATTTAAGATAGAAAAAAATGGAGGGAGTGGAAATGAAGAAAAAGGTTATATTTTTGTGTTTGAGTATACTTTTGTTTACATCTACATTTGCTTTTGCTGCTAAAGATCTAAATATAGAATCGCTCAAGAGACAAGCAGAGAGTATATTATCTTTCTGTAGCAACTTGCACTGTGAGGAGGATACATTAAAGTCTAAAGTGGGCTCTGTATTTAATCCACTGAAGGAAGCAATACATTCAATTTTACCTCCCACAGAGATAATCCTTGACGACTCACAATATGTGAAAGATGTACTCTTATTAAAACAAGCTAACCCAGTAGTTAGTGAGATACTAAAACAAATAGATAAGTTTATAACTAAAAAAATACAAGAGAAAGAAAAATTTAGGAAGTTCAGAAGGATCAGTAATAAATATTCTGAGAAATGGGGAAGTGATAATAATGACATAATAGAACAAATTGATAAGGATATAAATAATGCTAATCTTCTAAAGCTATCTGTATCCAAATCCGACGTCAGTGAGGAGATAAGTTGATAAAGTTTTGTGATAAAAGTCCTAAACTTAGAGAACGCCTTAGAATCTATGATGAGATAGACGAGTTAGATCAGCTGACTCCCACAGAAAAAAAACAGTATAGACAAGACATATCAGAGGGAGCCGCAGATTATTCCGCAATTTTTGCAACCGCAAAAGGCATATCGGAAAATAGGCAAGCAGTAAAGTTAGAAAATTATGGATCCGAAAACGGGTGGGGTGAATTGCTATTGTCCGAACTGAAAGCATATAATAATGGAAAAAATTACGATCAACTTATTAGAAAAGGAACAATAAAAAATCATGTATATAAAGCACAGAGCTTTGCAAGAGAAGCGAAGTGGGCAGACGCAATAGGAGAATTAGCTAAAATAAATCTTAACGGAGAAGAAAGCTCAAATTTCCCTGAAGTATTAAAATACAAGAATGCTTATGCATCTGCAAAAAGTATTGAACTCAGCATTTCATCTGCAAAGAGCAGTAAAAGTTTAATAAAAGTGCAGGTAGATACTGAGAGACTAGAAGGACTACATCCTGATATAAAAGCAAGGCTAATAACGCTAAGAATAGAAAAGAAGTATGATTTAGTAAAAGCTGAGATGGACAAAGAATTAGATAATCTAGATACACCCATAAGATTATGGTCCTTTGGAAGATCCAGAGAAAGTGATATCAAGAAAAAAGCCTCAATAACAAAAGCTAAAGATAAATTAAAAGAAGCAAAGGAAAAACTTTCTCAAGAAAATTTTGATGAACTTCTAGCAATATATAATATTAATAATTGCGACTTTCTAATTCAAAGAGCAGAAGAAATGTTAATAGCCAAGTCAGCAGGAAACGAAACTTCAGGATCAGGAGATAGAGAAGGTAAAAAAGAAGGAATAAGAGTAGAAGTAGCAAAGGCAGAAAAAAGGATATATGTAAGAAGCAATAAGAAGATAGAGAAGGAAATAATAAAGGTAAATGTACCAGTAGAAGAAATAAGGAGCATAGAAGCAGTAGGAAGTGAAGTATTTTTACATGAATGTAAGAAGAACGAAAAAGGGG
>JAIRYK010000021.1 GCA_031267795.1 Candidatus Endomicrobiellum devescovinae
GTTTACTGCCACTAGAGCAGCTTTCATAACTACACCAAAACTCTTGTCTTCAGATGTATCTGCAACTGCCTTAACTTTATTGAATAATTCTTCTTCGGACATCTCTGCTGGCAAATACTGTTCTATAACTTTTACTTCGTTTTGCTCTTTTTCAACAAGATCTTGTCTTCCACCTTTTTCAAAACTTTCTATAGATTCTTTACGTTTTTTTATTTCGCTTCGCAACACCTTTAACACTTCTTCGTCTGTTATCTTGATATTTTTCATATCTCGCATATTTATTTCGTTAAGAATGGCTTCTTACAACATTTAACTTATTCATATCCTGCGCTTTCATGTAAGCTGTCAAATCTGACTTTAATCTTTTTATCATTTCCGTTTCTATCATACTAGCCTCCATGCTACAATATTAGTATATTACCTTCTTTAATATTCAATTGTTTTGCCCTTCCTGCGCTTAATTCTATAACTGTGTCTATTTCTGTAGGCGGCGGATATGTCTTTAATCTTTCTTCAGGAACTCCCGGTTCTGGTTTTATATTTTCAGTAATGCCGACAATTACATTATTTCTCACCCATACAATATCTAATGAAAATTTCATATCTTTCATCCAAAAAGACAGTTTTCGTGCTTTACTAAAGAAAAATATCATGCCGTCAAAAGGTATTTTATTTCTCCCAGAAAGCCCTTTCATTATTGTATTGCGTTCTTTTGCAACAACCAATTTCAATATTTGACCGTTTATCTCTACATTTAATGTCCCGCCATCAATATATTCATCTATATTTGGTTTACTAACAAGCGTGCTAGGCAAAGAAACATAGCTATTATATGTTTTAGCATAACAATTTATGCCAAAAGGCGTTTGCACCAAAATGGCAATAGCTAACAACATAAAGATATATTTTTCTATTTTCATAATGTTAATTATACAAAATTTCTAAACTTTGTATTCTAATACCCTATAACCTCTTGACATAAGTTAAATTTAACGCTACAATGCTAGCACTGTGCGAATATGAGCGCTAAAAATGGGATGCTGCTAAAAATATGAAAAGGGGTTAATGAATGCGTCAAATATCGCTTGAAGTCTTAAAAGAAAGAAAAACAAAGATATTAAGTGCAGTTATACACCATTATATAAAGACAGGCAAGCCTGTGGGATCAACAGTACTTATAGATGAGTATAATGTTTCTCTTTCCCCAGCGGCAGTCAGAAATGTTATGGCTGAACTTGAAGAAGAAGGATTTTTAACGCACCCTCATACTTCAGCTGGAAGAATACCCACCGACAAGGGATACAGATCTTACGTAGATAATCTGTTGAAACTTCAAAGTTTTGCCATAGGGGAAGAAGAAAGAATAAGAAAAGAATATGAGCAAAAACACGGAGAAATAGAATCTCTTCTTTCGGAAACTTCGCGTATTTTGTCAGGACTTTCCCAATATGCTGGTTTTGTAATGGCGCCGCAAACCCAATATGATGAAATAAAAAATATTGAACTTGTACAAATTTCAAACAGCGAGTTGCTTATAGTATTGCTTACTCAAAGCGGAGTAATAAAGCATAAAAAAATAGAAGCTTTTCTTTCTCAAGGGGAAATAGCAAAACTTAGAAATTTTTTAAACGACAAATTGCGGGGCGTTTCTATAGCTCAGGCAAATAAAAGGATAGTATCTGAAATTAAAGAGTTTAAACAACAGGAAGAAGAAATTTTAAAAGCTGCTGAAAAGATAAGCGATGTTTTCTACAATATACAGGACGACATCTATATAGACGGAACGTCTAACGTAGTCTCAATACCTGACTTCAATGATTTTGAGCCCGTAAAGTCGCTGATAAAATTTAATGAAAATAAAGAAAAGCTTATAGAAGTAATAAGCAAAGATTTTACTGGTAACGGAATCAATGTTAAAATAGGATCAGAAAACGCCATTGCAGAACTTAAAGATTTAAGCGTTATAACTACAGTATATAAAAATGGCGAAAGAGCTGTAGGCGTTTTGGGAATTATAGGACCCAAACGAATGGAATACAAGAAAATGATGTCTCTTGTAAGCAGAGTGTCTGAGATGTTAAACAAGTTTTTTAAAGATATGGAAAAATAAATGGGTCTCTCTAATAGTCTTAATGTTTTATAATTGTCTTAAGTTTTGAGGCAAAAATGCAGGGTTTATGGAGTGATATGCACAAGTTTTTTAACGAAGCAGTGGCTCAAAAAGTGCGGCAAGAATATGCATTGAGGTTATTAGAGACACCAAAGTGGGAGGAGCAATTTGGAAAACGATAAAGAAACTACTAATGAGCAAGAACAGGAAAAAAACAGCTGCGAGTGCAGTGACGATGCAAGAGATGAGAAAGTCGCCGAGCTTGAAATTTTAAAACAATCTGTTGACGAACAGAAAGCTTTAGCTCAAGATTATTATGATCAGCTTGTAAGACTTAAAGCCGATTTTGATAATTTCAGGAGACGTTCAGAAAAAGAAAAAAAGGATTACTTAGATTGGGGAAAAGAAAAAATCCTTGTAAAACAAATAGCAATTGACGACGTTTTGCAGCATGCTCTAAAAAGCGCCAAAGCAGGAAACAATATAGAAAGCATAATTGTTGGTCTTGACATGATAAGCAAAGAGTTTGCGAAGATGCTTAAAGAAGAAGGCGTTGAAGAGATACAATGCGAAAAGTTTGATCCAAACATGTGCGAAGCTTTGAATTATGTTGAAAGCGATGAAGAAGACGGGAAAGTTTTGGAAGTATATCAGAAGGGTTACAAAATGAACGGCAAGTTGATAAGGACTGCCAAAGTTAAAGTCGCTAAAAACGACAAGGAATCTGAAAATAAAAAAGAGAATTAACTATAGGGGGAATTATATGGCAAAGATTATTGGTATTGATTTGGGGACTTCAAATTCTGCGGCTGCTGTTATGGAAGGCGGGAAGACTACTCTTATTCCTTCAGCTGAGGGAACTACGCTTGGAGGAAAAGCTTTTCCTTCTTATGTTGCGTTTACAAAAGACGGTCAGCTTTTAGTCGGAGAGCCTGCAAGAAGACAGGCTGTTACAAATCCTGAAGGCACAATTAGCGCTTTTAAGAGAAAAATGGGAACTGATTATAAATATAGCGTAAATGGAAAAGAATTTACGCCTCAGCAACTTTCAGCTTTTATTCTTCAAAAGATAAAAAAAGACGCAGAAGCTTATTTGGGAGAGCCTATTTCCAAAGCAGTTATTACGGTTCCCGCATATTTTAACGATAACCAAAGACAAGCTACAAAAGACGCAGGTGCAATAGCAGGTCTTGAAGTTGTGAGACTTGTCAACGAACCTACGGCTGCTTCTCTTGCTTACGGTATAGATAAAGTCGGCAAAGAGCAGAAAATATTGGTATTTGATCTTGGTGGAGGAACGCTTGACGTAACCATAATGGAAATGGGCGCTGAAGGAACTTTTGAAGTTCTCTCAACTTCAGGCGATACGCAGCTTGGCGGAACTGACATGGACAATGCTTTGATAGACTACATCGCTGAAGATTTCAAAAAAGCGAATGGTATAGATTTACGCAACGATAAAATGGCTGATCAACGTTTAAAAGAAGCTGCTGAAAAAGCAAAAATTGAACTTTCAAACGTTTTGGAAACTGACATAAATCTTCCATTTATCACCGCTGATGCATCGGGTCCTAAGCATTTAGCGCTTAAGCTTACAAGAGCAACTCTTGAAAACCTTGTAAGACCTATCGTTGAAAGATGCAAAACTTCAATAGATCAGGCGATAAGCGATGCAAAACTTACGACAGATACTGTTACAAAGATAATTTTGGTCGGCGGACCTACAAGAATGCCTATAGTCCAGAAATTTGTTGAAGATCACGTAGGCAAAAAAGTAGAGCGCGGAATAGACCCTATGGAATGCGTGTGCTTTGGAGCTGCTGTTCAAGCCGCTGTTTTAACGGGCGACGTGAAAGACATTCTTCTTTTAGACGTAACTCCGCTTACTTTAGGTCTTGAAACTATGGGCGGTGTAAGAACTCCGTTAATAGACAGAAATACGACAGTTCCAGCTAAACGTTCTCAAATATTCTCAACTGCTGCAGACAATCAGCCAAGTGTAGAAATTAACGTTTTACAGGGCGAAAGACCTATGGCAAAAGACAACTTATCTCTCGGTAGATTTATGCTTGACGGCATACCTCCCGCGCCAAGAGGCGTACCTCAGATTGAAGTTACTTTTGATATAGACGCAAACGGCATATTGCACGTCTCTGCAAAAGACAAAGGAACAGGCAAAGAGCAGTCAATTAAAATATCTTCGTCAACGAAGCTTTCAAAAGACGATATAGATAAATATGTAAAAGAAGCCGAGCAGTACGCTTCTGAAGACGCAAAACACAAGGAAGAAATTGAAGCAAGAAATGAAGCTGACAATCTTGTTTACTCTGTTGAAAAGAGTTTAAAAGAACACGGCGATAAAGTTTCTTCTGATGAAAGACTTGCAATTGAGCAGGCTTTGACTGCTGCTAAAGACGCTCTAAAAGGCAGCGATGTTGCGGCAATTAAGTCAACAAAAGAAGCTTTGACTACTGCTTCTCACAAACTTGCTGAGGCTGTATATAAATCTTCACAAGCTCAAAACGCACAAGGCGCAGCTGGACAAGGGCAGCCTGATAATACTCAAAATGCCAATAATGGTGAAAAAGTAGTGGACGCCGAAGTTGTTGATGATAATAAGAAATAAGCGAAATATTTTTTAGTTGCTCCACAGAAAACTGTGGAGCAACTAGCTTATTCTTGTACTTATATAAGAAATACAATAAATAAATTCCAACAGATTATTTAAAAAAGTTTAGAAAGCGTGATGTAGATATAGGGACAAATTGTCCCCATGTAGAAATGCTTGTCAATGGTAAAAAACTAAAAGCACTTGCTGGTGATGTAAAAGACATGTTGCGTATAATTTAATTAGCTGAAACTGAAAATGCTGAAGGTATTAATGAAAATAAAAAAGCAAGCGTCAAAGGTGTACGTATTGCAAAGAAAGCTAGAGCAGAGCTAGAACTGGAAACAGGCAAATCAGTTATCACAGGAAAGAATTTTTTAAAAGAAGATAATGCCCAAACTTTGAAGTTAAGGAATAAGAGAAAATGAAACGCGATTATTATGAAGTGCTTGGCGTTGCCAAGTCTGCAACTAACGATGAAATCAAGTCGGCTTACAGAAAGCTGGCTTTAAAATATCATCCTGACAAAAATCCGGGAAATAAAGAAGCCGAAGAAAAGTTTAAAGAAATAAACGAGGCTTATGAGATTCTTTCCGACGCTCAGAAAAAGCAGCAGTACGATACTTTTGGTCATGATGCTACGGGCGGTGGCGGAAATCCATTTGGCGGTCAGGGCAATTATCAATACTCAAGCGGCGATTTTTCAAATATGGGCGATATTTTTGGAGATATCTTTGGCGATATTTTCAGCGGACAAGGCGGACGAAGAGGCGGCAGAGCTTCTTCGCAGCACAGGTGCGGTGAAGATTTACGTTATGATATAGACATTTCTTATCTTGAGGCAATGAACGGTGCCGAGATTTCAATAGACATACCCAAACAAGAAGTTTGTTCTTCATGTCATGGAACTGGCAGCAAAGATGGCTCTGCTCCAAAGCAGTGTCCTCAGTGTAAAGGTTCGGGACAAGTAAGATATTCTCAAGGATTTTTTTCTTTCAGTCAAGAATGTCCTAAATGTCATGGCAAGGGAACTATTATAAGCAATCCATGCCCTGATTGTAGAGGCGAGGGAACTGTAAAGAAAAGAAAAACTGTTAAAGTAAGAGTCCCAGCAGGTGTTGACGAGGGAACATCTTTAAAAGTTTCTGGTTCAGGAAATGCCGGAGCAAACGGAGCTCCAGCAGGAGACTTATACGTGGTTGTGCATATGAGATCTACCCCGGGGTTTAGAAGAGATGGAGACAATTTGCACACAGAGGTTTCTGTTTCCTTTTCGCAAGCTGCAATGGGTGTGGAATACGACGTCCCTGTTTTGCAGGGAAGCGTAAAGGTGAAAATACCAGTAGGCACGCAGCCGGGAACAACTTTAAGAATACGCGAGCAAGGCTTTCCCAAACTTGGCAGAAAAAATAGAGGCGATTTATTCGTTAAAGTAAACGTTTCGGTTCCTAAGTCAATGAACGATGCGCAAAAACACGCTCTTTTTGAATATGCTAAATCTATGGGCGAAGTGCCTGAAGATTCAAAATATCAAAGCGACAACTTCTTTAAGAAAATTTTCGGATAAGAATCTAAATAATTTTAATTGTTAAATAAACAGTCTTTCTACATTTTTTGTTATATTTTTTAATGTTATTTAAAAATTAAAATAGGAAAGGGTTTCCCTTGAAAAAGGAAAGTATTTTTTACAAGAGGTTTGTTTTTTTTGTATTTAAAAAATTGTGCAAATACTTAAATCAAGCTAAACAGAGACTTTTGGTTTCTGTAATTTAGATTAAAAAGGAGAAAGCATTGTGAAGAAATTTGTTTTGGCAGTCGTATTGTGTTGTTCTTTTGGAGTTAGCAGCGCTTTTGGAGGAGTAATTTAAATGCAAATATTAAAAAATAAAATATTTTTCATATTATTTCTTCTGTGCCTTTCTGTAGGCAGTCTTTTCGCTAGAGAAGTAACTTTATGGACGGGGTATGCTGGAGGAAAAGAAATAAAAAATGCATGGATTACAGGGGTAGACCTGCTAGGTTATGATATAAACAAAAACATAACATTAGGTGCGAGGGTATACACTTTAGTAGCAGATAGGAAACAATATGAAATGGTAATTGTAAGTACAACACTATTTTGCTTGGCGGCATGTATCATACTAATATAAGCAAAAATTTTGAGTTTGACACTAAATTTTTCACAGGACTAGGATGGTATTATCGTGAGGGACAAGTTGAAGGACAAAAGGAAAAAGAGGAATATCTAACAGCTTCTCTTTTGGATTGTGACTTATCAGTTGGAGTGAGATATAATTTCACGAGAAAGTTTGGACTGGGGTTGGGCTTGGGGTATAGGCATTGTTTTGATATAAAGCATAAAACGGACGACAAATTTAATCTTTCAGGATTTCAAGCTACGTTAAACTTCTGCTTTAAATCTGCGTAGCAAGGTTAAATTTAATTAGGATTGGTTAGGTTAAGGAATTATATATTAGGATTGCCAACCCGAGATTTGATTTGAGATAATTGTCCTGCCATATCAGTAGCTATTTCATCTTTTTTGCTGTCGCCTAGCCAGTTAATATATACTGGCTAGGCTTATCTTTTGACAAATCTATCTGTATGTGATAGTATTGTTTAACACCACAACTGGTAGTTTTGGCTTATTCTTATCTTTAAAATAAAGAGAAATTTAATGAAATGTCCTTTTTGCGGGAGTATTCACGATCAAGTTCTTGATTCGCGTCCTGTAGAACACACGTCTGCAGTCAGGAGACGCAGAGAATGTTCCAATTGTAAAAAAAGATATACAACTTTTGAAAGACCTGAAGAAGTTACTATTATGGTAGTAAAATCCGACGGTAGAAGAGAGCCTTTTGATAGAAAAAAGATTTGGACAGGCATAGACAGAGCGTGTAAGAAAAGATCAATTTCAGTTGAAACAATAGAAAAAATAGTCAATGAAGTTGAAAATGATATTATGGGCGAATATGTTATGGAAATTCCTTCCAATACAATAGGCGATAAAATTTTGGAAAAACTTTGGGACGTTGATTTGGTGGCATATGTGAGATTTGCCTCTGTATATAGAAAATTTGAGGATATAGACGCTTTTATGCAGGAACTAAAGAAATTGAAAAAAGAACATATGAAACGCAGCAATAAGAAATAAGCATTGTTTCTAGCAGCTAGTTTAGATAATAGAGGACAAAGCAATTTATTTTTTAATAATGATAAAGATATATTAGGTTTTATTTATGGGAGATTTTGATGTCACAGAAATTTAAAGAAGATTTTATTTCAAATAAAAAGATTAGTTTGGAAAAAAATGCCTTGACTGTTCTTGAAAAGCGCTATTTGAGAAGAGATGAAAACGGAAAGGTTATTGAAAATCCCGAAGATTTATTCTATAGGGTTGCGCAAAATATTGCTCAGGCTGATAAAAATTATGACGATAAAGCAGATATAGACGCTTTAACGAAAGAATTTTACGATGTAATGTCTTTGCTTGACTTTTTGCCTAATTCTCCGACGTTAATGAATGCAGGCAGACACTTACAGCAGCTTTCCGCTTGTTTTGTTCTTCCTATAGATGATTCTATGGATTCAATCTTTGATACCTTGAAAAATACAGCCCTTATACATAAGTCGGGCGGAGGGACAGGGTTTTCTTTTTCAAGACTTCGTCCAAATAAAGATAAAGTAAACACCACTTCAGGAGTTTCTTCAGGTCCTGTATCTTTTATGCATGTTTTCAATGCTGCTACGGAAGCAATTAAACAGGGCGGTACAAGACGCGGTGCTAATATGGGCATGCTTAGAGTAGATCACCCCGATATTTTAGATTTTATAGTCTCTAAGGATAAGAACGACAGTTTGAATAATTTCAATATTTCGGTCGCTATAACCAAAGAGTTTATGGACGCTTTGGAAAAAAACGAAGATTACAATTTATATAATCCGCGCACTAACGCACCTTCTGGGAAACTCAACGCAAAAACAGTTTTCAATAAAATAGTTGACCAAGCTTGGAAAAACGGCGAGCCGGGAATAATTTTTATAGACAGAATGAATGAAAAGAATCCTACACCCGACATCGGAACTATAGAATCTACAAATCCTTGCGGCGAACAGCCTCTTCTTCCGTATGAATCTTGCAATTTAGGTTCAATAAATCTCGGGCATTTTGTTAAAGACGACGATGTTGATTGGGAAAGGCTTGAAAAAACCGTAAGAACGGCTGTCCATTTTTTGGATAACGTTATTGATATGAACAATTATCCTATAGATAAAATTGCTCAAACCACACAATCAAATAGAAAGATAGGGCTTGGCATTATGGGTTGGGCAGATATGCTTTTGTCTTTGGGTATTGCGTACGGCTCAGAAGAATCCTTATCTTTAGCTGAAAAACTTATGGGTTTTGTACAGACTAAATCTCACGAGGCTTCAGAGGAGCTTGCCGTAAAGAGAGGCGCATTCCCTAATTTTAAAAAGAGTGTATTTGCCAAAGGTAAAAAGATAAGAAATGCCACTACTACAACAATTGCTCCGACGGGAACTATAGGGATAATAGCTTCAGCTTCGGGTGGAATAGAACCTATTTTTGCTCTTGTTTACAAAAGAGCTCAGTGTCTTGACAATGAAGAAATGTACGAAGTAAACCCTCAATTTGAAAAACTTGCAAAAGAAAAAGGTTTCTATTCGCAGAAACTCATGGACAAAATAGCAGAAAAAGGGAGCATTCAAGGATTTTCTGAAATTCCAGAATATATAAGAAAAATTTTTGTAACTTCTCACGACATTAGTCCAGAAGACCACGTGAAAATGCAGGCGGCTTTCCAAAAATACACTGATAATGCTGTGTCTAAGACGGTCAATTTCCCACATTCGGCATCAAGAGGAGATGTGGAGAACGTTTACATGCTTTCATATAAATTAGGTTGTAATGGCGTTACGGTTTACCGCGACGGCAGTAGGGACGTGCAGGTTTTAAATCTTGCAAGCAAAAAAGAGGAGCAAATATTGCCCAAAGAAGCAAAGCCGAGAATGCGTCCTATGAAGACAACAGGTTTTACTTTCCTTATGCATACTGGCTGTGGCAAGATGTACGTAACGATAAATGAAGATGATAAAGGAGCATGCGAAGTGTTTACGCAGCTTGGCAAATCAGGCGGATGTACGTCGTCTCAAGCAGAAGCTATAAGTCGTCTAATTTCTTTGGCGTTGCGTTCAGGTGTTAACCAAAATGAAATAATAAGTCAGCTTAAAGGCATAAGGTGTCCGTCGCCGACGCTTGCTCAAGGAGGAGCGATATTATCGTGTGCTGACGCCGTTGCCAAAGCTTTGGAGGCGTACAATAGAGAAAAAATGTCTCATGAATTGTTTAGTAGTGGAAAGCAATCTGTGAATATTTTGCCTATTAGCGAAAGCAGTCAATATGCTCATGATTCCAATACTAATTTAATGGGAGCATGCCCGCAATGCCCTGAATGTGGCGAAATGTTGGCTTTTTCGGAAGGCTGCGTTGTCTGTCACGGCTGCGGATATTCTAAGTGTTCTTAAATAAAAGGATAAACATAAATGGTTAAGAATGATAAATGGATAAAGAAAATGGCTGTTGAACGTAAAATGATAGATCCGTTTGAGCAGGGTCAAGTTAGAGACGGTAAAATTTCATACGGAACTTCTTCTTATGGGTACGATATGCGTCTTTCTAATGAATTTAAGATAATGAAAAAAGGCGCTAGACTTTTGGATCCCAAACAGTCTCAAGATAGCTTGTTTGATACGGTAACTGTTAATGACTATATAGAGATTCCTCCAAATTCAGTTGTTTTAGGGAAAACTATAGAGTATTTTAGAATACCTAGAGATATAGTGACTATTGCATTTGGAAAGTCCACATACGCAAGGTGTGGGATATTTGTAAATATCACCCCTTTTGAGCCTGAATGGGAAGGGTACGTTACCCTTTCAATAGCAAACACCACATCAGTCCCTGTAAGAGTTTATGCAAATGAAGGTATAGCCCAAGTACTATTTTTAGGAGTAAATGAAATCTGCGAAGTTTCTTATGCTGACCGAAAAGGTAAATATCAAGCTCAGAAGACTATAACTTCAGCAAAAATTTGATACAATGTTTCAGACTTCTTACTTTACTTACCGTATGGATATGTATTTAACATAAGGGGGGTATAAATGTCTGATTTTATAAGGTTATACTTTTGGGAAGTTGTAAAGTTTCATTATGCAGATTTTTGTGGTCGTGCTACTCTTAAGCAGTTTTGGTATTTTGTATTAACTCTTTTTGTTCTGTTTATCATTTTAAATGTTATCCCTGTAGGAGTTATTTCTTCTTTAGTATTTTGGTGCATCTTATTACCGTCATTAGCGATAGCAACCCGTAGATTGCACGACGCTAATATAAGCGGTTGGTTTCAATTATTATGGTTTATTCCAGTGTTTGGTTGGATAATAATGCTTGTTATGCTGTCTTTACCTGCGATAGGTTCTAATAGATTTGATAAAACTGAAATAAAAAGAGTTAATGAGCATATAGATAGAAAAACAAATGTTACTCATCGTGTAAAAAAAATGGCAGGGCATGCAAATATAAATACAAACAAAAGTAAGAGGACAGGAAAAGAAGAATGATTTTAATTTTGGATTTTGGCTCGCAGTACACACAGTTGATTGCGCGACGCATAAGAGAAGAAAAAGTATATTGTGAAATATATCCCGGAAATAAGTCGCTTGACTCTTTTTCAGGAATTAAGGATTTGAAAGGCGTTATATTGTCTGGAAGTTATGACAGCGTTTACTCAAAAGATGCTCCTTGGCCTGATTCTAAAGTATGGGAATTAAATGTTCCTATTTTGGGTATATGCTATGGAATGCAGCTTATAGCTGAGCATCTTGGCGGAAAAGTCACTCCGTCAAAACGCAGAGAATTTGGAGTTGCAAAAGTAAACGTAAAGTGCGGTTGCTCTTTGTTTAAAGGGCTTAAGTCAAAAGAAACGCTTTGGATGAGTCATGGCGATAGGCTCTCAAAAATGCCGAAAGGTTTTAAGACAACGGCAAAGTCTGAAAACTCTCCTTATGCAGCCATAGAAAACATTTCAAAAAATATATACGGCGTTCAGTTTCACCCTGAAGTAAAACATTCCATAAATGGCAAAAAAATACTAAAAAACTTTATATTCAATATCTGCGGTTCCAAACGCGACTGGACAATGAAGTCTTACATAGTGGACGAAGTGAAAAGGATTCGCCAACAAGTTGGCGATAGCAAAGTTTTGTGCGCATTATCTGGCGGCGTGGACTCTTCAGTTGCGGCTGTAATACTGCATAAAGCAATAGGCAAGCAGCTTGTCTGCGTTTATGTTGACCACGGGCTTCAAAAACTCGGCGAGACGGAAAGAGTTAAAAAAATTTTCGGTAAGACATTTGGTAAAAATCTCATAATTGTTGATGCCAAGAAAACATTTTTGTCAAAGCTTAAAGGCGTGACTGACCCAGAAGAGAAAAGAAAAATTATCGGACATACTTTCATAGAAATTTTTGACAAAGAGTCAAAGAAGTTAAAAGGGATAGACTATCTTCTACAGGGGACTATTTATCCTGATGTGATAGAAAGCGTTTCTATAAAAGGCTCAAAAGCGCCTATTAAAAGCCATCATAATGTTGGCGGACTTCCTGAAAAAATGAAGATGAAGCTAGTAGAGCCTTTGAAGTTTTTGTTTAAAGATGAAGTAAGAGTTCTGGGAAGAGAGCTTGGAATTCCTGAAGAAATTATAAACAGACAGCCTTTTCCAGGTCCCGGTCTTGCTGTGAGGACTTTAGGAGAAGTAACGGAAGAAAAGCTGAATATTTTGAAAGCTGCCGACGATATAGTAACTCAAGAAATAATTAAAGCAGGTCTTTATGAAAAAATCTGGCAGTCTTTTGCTGTAATACTTCCAGTTAAAACAGTAGGTGTTATGGGCGACGCTAGAACATACGAGTATGTTATTGCTATAAGAGCTGTAAATTCCGACGACGCTATGACAGCTGATTGGGTAAAACTTCCGTATGATTTACTTGGATGTATATCTTCCCGAATTATAAACGAGGTTAAAGGCGCAAACAGAGTGGTTTACGATATTTCAAACAAACCTCCAGCTACCATTGAGTGGGAATAATGAAAAAAGTAATATTAAATTTAATATTAGCCTTACTGGCTGCTAGTTGTTTATTTTATAGTTGTGGGAAATATGCCAATGGCGGTGATAAATATGCGGGTTCCATACAGATAAAAGGTTCGGACACTATTGTAAATTTAATTCAGGCATGGTCTGAGAATTTTGTAGAACAACATCCAACATATAATGTAAGCGTAACAGGTGGAGGCTCTGGAACAGGTTTTGCATCTTTAATTAACAAGACTTACGATATAGCTATGTCTTCCCGTGAGATAGAAGATAAGGAAGAGTCGTTAGCAAAGAAAAATAATGTAAACCCAGTTGAGTTTAAAGTCGGTCTTGATGGACTTGCGGTTTTGGTAAATAAAAATAATCCCGTTGACAAATTAACGATAGAACAACTCCGCGATATATTTATGGCGAAAATTACAAACTGGAAAGAAGTTGGCGGCAAAGATTTAAAAATAGTAATTCTTTCAAGAGAAAGCAATTCTGGCACGCACATGTTTTTTAAAGAGTGCGTGTTAAGGAATATCGATAAAAACGCCAAAGACGAATTTTCTGTTCATTCTTTGATGATGTCTTCTTCGCAGGCAATATACGATGAGATAGTGCAAAATCCCAATGCTTTGGGCTATGTAGGAATGGGATTTGTAAACGACGGCGTTAAAGCTTTATCTATAGCGATTGACGGCAAAAGCAATTATATTTATCCTAATACGGAAAATGTTTTAAAAGGATTGTATCCTATTTCAAGACCTTTATATTTATATACTAACGGTGAGCCTAGCGGCGTAATAAAAATGTTTATTGATTATGCTTTGTCTGACGAGGGGCAAAAAGTTGTTTTAGAAACGGATTTTGTTCCGATAAAAAGTTTGTATTAAATTTTATAATACTCAAGACGCCCTCAAATATATTAATGAAAAATATGGTTTTCCAACTGCGTAAAAGTTTATTATTTTTTATGGGATTAAAATGAGAAAAACTTTAGATTTTATTGTTGAAAAAATAATTTTTATATGCGGAATAGTATCTATTATATTTGTTATCTTAATTTTCTCTTTTTTGTTTAAGGAAGGTCTTTCTTTTTTTAAAGATTTCGGAGTTTTAAAATTTATCGGCGGGCATTTTTGGTACCCCTCGTCAGACCCTGCTTCGTTTGGAGTTTTGCCATTAATAGTGGGTTCAGTTTTTGTAACCATTGGAGCATGCGCTATTGCCGTTCCTATAGGAGTTATGACGGCTTTGTTTATTTCTGAAATTGTTCCAAAAGGTATTCGCGATATTTTAAAATCTTTAGTTGAACTTATGGCGGCAATCCCCAGCGTTGTTATAGGTTTTATTGGAATGATTACATTAGTTCCTCTGGTAAAAAGTATTTTTAATCTTCCTACTGGTCTTACAGCTTTTTCAGGTTCAATAATGCTTGCCTTCATGGCTATACCTACTATAGTTACAATATCTGAAGACGCTATACGTTCGGTCCCTTGGCAGTATAAGCAGGGAGCTTTAGCTCTGGGTGCTACAAAGTGGCAGACCTTGAGAAGAATTATTCTAAAGGCTGCAATGCCGGGAATAATCGCAGCGGTAATGCTTGGCATAGGTAGAGTAATTGGCGAGACAATGGCTGTAATGATGATAACAGGCAATGCAGCTCATATCCCTCATTCTATTTTTGAGCCTGTAAGAACAATGACTGCCACAATTGCGGCTGAAATGGGCGAGACAGTAAGAGGTGGCATGCACTACAAGTCTTTATTTGCGATAGGGCTTGTTCTTTTTTTAATAACATTTCTTATAAATTTTATTGCAGATTTATTTCTGGGGAAAAATAAAAATACATGATTAAACTTAATCCTAAACTATCTCAAAAATTTTCATACACGTTGCTTTGTTGTGCTGCTATTTTGGCAATAGCTCCAGTGATTTTAATGGTTTTTATAATAATAAAAAATGGAGCGTCGGCTATAAGCTGGGAATTTTTATCGTCAATGCCTAAAGGCGGCATGTGCAGCGGCGGAATTTTACCAGCAATACTTGGCACTCTTTCAATAGTGTCGTGCGCTATTATGGTTACTCTTCCCGTAGGTGTATGCGCCGCTATATATTTAAACGAATATGCAAAAGACAATATGCTTACCAGAATAATAAAGCTTGCAATCGTTAATTTAGCTGGAGTTCCGTCTGTTGTTTACGGACTGTTTGGACTTGGTATTTTCGTTATGTTTTTAAAGCTAGGAGTTTCTATAATTGCAGGCGCTTTAACCTTGTCAATAATGGAGCTTCCAGTGATTATAACTACAGCTAGAAGTTCGTTAGGCAGCGTGCCATACTCTTTTAGAGAAGCGAGTTTGTCCTTAGGCGTAAGCAGATGGCAGACTATAAGACATGTGGTTCTCCCGAATGCCATACCCGGCATTTTAACGGGAGCCATTTTAAGTATTGCAAGAATCTCTGGGGAAACCGCTCCCATATTGTTTACTGCAGCGGCGTTTTACGTGCCTCATCTTCCTCACTCAATATTTGATCAAGTTATGGCTTTACCTTATCACCTTTATATTATTTCAACGCAAATTCCAAACATGCCAAAAAATATTATATATGGTACGGCTCTTGTTTTGTTAATGATGGTTTTGACTATGAGCTGCATTGCTATTTTTGCAAGAATTTATTTTAGGAAACGTAGAAAATGGTAGATAAAATAAAGATAGAAAACTTAAGTTGTTACTATAATAAAAAATGCGTTTTAGAATCTTTAAATCTTAATGTTGTTAAAAACGAAATTTTGGGAGTTATAGGACCTGCCAACAGCGGCAAAACTACTTTTTTAAGAACGTTAAATAGAATGAATGATTTTGACATTACGTATTCAAGAAAAGGCGACGTTTATCTTGACGGCGATAATATTTTTGACATAGGTGCAGAGAGTTTAAGAAGAAGAGTAGGTATGCTTTTTGCCATGCCGATACCTCTTCCTATGAGTATTTACGACAACATAACTTATGCGCCAAAACGCTTGGGTCTTGTTACAAAAAAAGCTGATTTAGATAATATGGTTGAAAGCGTTTTAAGGGATTCTTCCCTTTGGGATGAGGTAAAAGACAGGTTAGGCGCTTCGGCTATGAAGATGTCAGGAGGACAACAACAAAGGCTGTGTATTGCAAGGGTGCTTGCAATAAATCCTGAAGTTATTTTATTTGACGAACCTTGCTCGGGTCTTGATCCCATATCAACTGCAAAGGTTGAAGAGTTAATGGTAGAGCTTAAAGAAAAATATACTATAGTTCTTGTTACAAATAACGTTAAGCAAGCTTCCCGTGTTAGCGACAGAACAGCGTTTTTCCTCATGGGCAAGCTTATAGAAGTTGATAAAACCGATAAGCTTTTTGTTTCTCCGAAAGAAAAAGAGACGGAAGATTATATCACTGGACGCTTTGGATAATAAAATGCCAAATTATAGAATTTTCATTTCAGCTGGAGATCTTTCTGGCGAAGTCCACGCTTCAAATCTTATAAAAGAAATAAAAAAAATAAATCCTTCATGTTTTGTTTTATCTGCTGGCGGCAATAATCTTAAAGCCGTGTCAGATAGTTTTATTGAAGATATAGTAAACATAAACGCTTTTGGTTTTTTGCCAATTAAACAAGCGTTTTATTTGAGGAAAGTTTTTAAAAAAATAAAAAGGCATTTTCTGGAGAATCGTCCTGATAAAGTTATTCTTGTAGATTATTACGGGTTTCATATACATGTTGCACGGCTTGCAAAGTCAATGGGAATTCCTGTCTTCTATTATATTAGTCCTCAAGTTTGGGCGTCTCGCAGCGGCAGAATAAAAGAACTATCCAAAGTTATAAAGAAAATGCTTGTTATTTTCCCATTTGAAGAAAAACTTTATAAAGATAACAATGTTGATGTTGTTTTTGTAGGAAATCCATTAATAGATAAAACCCCTCAAAAAACAGATTTTCAAAAACATAATTTTAATATTTCAAATCCTCCAATTATAGGCTTGTTTCCGGGAAGTCGCCAAAGCGCCATAAAACGCCATATTCCTATACTGCTTGAAACTGCAAAAATATTAAAAAAGAAAATTAACGCCAGATTTGTAATGTTTTGCGTTTCAAATAAAATTAATTTTGCACTGCCTGAATATGTAACTTTTGACGGGTCTGGAAATTTTGAAAAAAGAGTTTCCGTTGATTTTGCTATTTCTCCTTCAGGCACGGTGTGTTTAGAAAATGCTTTGATGGGAATACCTATGGCTATAGTTTACAAACTCTCGTATTTTAATTATTTTTTTATAAGGGCGCTGATTAAAGTAAAATATATAGGAATAGTTAATATTTTAGCAGGGAAAAGTGTTGTTCCAGAATTTATACAATTTGACGCAAATCCTAAAAAAATAGCTCAGTCTGTGATGGAACAGCTAAAACCTGAAAATTACTCGTCAAAAGTTCAAGAACTCCTTTCTTTTAGAAAATCTCTAGGCTTTCCCGGAGTAAGCAAACGAGTTGCCGAAATCATTTTAAACAGCTAGTGCAGACAAATAATTTTTAAAGTGAATAACTAGATAAAAGAGAAGGACAAAAAAAACGAGAGAGGTGTTTGAGTATGAGTATTGTGAATAAAAATGAAATTACAACTACAGTAGCTACAATAAATAGTTTTCCACCTGAAGAAAATAAATGTACACAAGGTGGAGTTGTATATTTCTGTGAAAGCCATAATAAAAGCGTTTATGAGAGATATTATATTCGTAGTACATCCGATTTACTGCATAGGTATCAAATGGAGTTGAGTGAATATGAAAAATATGAACTTCGTACAGGATATTTAAGCAGGTGGAATTATATGCCCAAAGATTTTGAGGAAATGTCTTGTGAAGAGATAGAAGAAGCAAATAAAAAGGGATATGAAGAAGAAAATGAATGGTTAAAGAGATGCGAACCAGACTTGCCAAGAGCATTCATTCCTAAAGACTGGAAAGATTGTATTAGCGAGAAAGAAAATCCTTATTATCAGCAATGTAAAGACTTTATAAATCAAGAGTTAGAAAAAAATGAAATTTTTAATGACGCTTTTAAAAAAAGCGTCAATGCTTATGCTGAAAAGCACCACTCAAATCGTAATAATGGTTGGAAGTATGTGTTGGAAGAAGTTGCTTGGGTATTTAGTTTGCCTTTGGTACACCCCAATAAGCATATATATTTAATTCATGTTGGGAAAGATAATCCCGCAATAAAAGAGCTGTTTCATGTTTTTCCGAATTTCAATAAAACTGTAAAGTGGTTATCTCCTCGTCTTAGAGAATTTACTTTTAAAAATAATGCTGATTTTTTAATGTACTATAACGCAAATCGTAATGTAGGAGCTTCTTATGCTATTAATAACAGAAGTATTGTTGATCCGTTTATGAGAACTGTTATTGATAAAAATCATTCATCTTTGGAAATTCAATCTGTAGAAAAGACTTTATTACAAAGTATTATTGAAAAACTTCCCTGCCATGTATATTGGCTAAATCGCGAAGAGAAGCCTGAATCAGAAGCCAAGCGCTAAGTTGGGAACTGGTATATATGTTGACGGTGTATAAAAGGTTTTATAGAATATATAGATTGAGTGCATTGTCTCAGAGAGGATAAAATGCTTGAGTTTAGAAAGGGTGATTTATATATTGAAAATGTAAAACTTTCCGATATAGCTAAAGAGTATGGAACAAGCACATACGTATATTCAAAACAACAGATAGTAAACAATTTTGAAAATTATAAAAAAGCTATGGCTTTAAGAGACGGGCTTATTTGTTTTGCTTGTAAGACAAATTCTAGTGGAGCTATTTTAAAGATTCTCGTAAGTCTAGGGGCAGGAGCAGACACTACGTCGGGCGGTGAGATTTACAGATGTTTAAAAGCAGGCTTTAATCCGTCAAAGATAGTTTACGCTGGCGTAGGCAAAACTGCTGAAGAAATAGAATACGCTTTAAAAAGTAAAATTTTTATGCTTAATGTTGAGTCTTTTGAAGAGCTTGACGTTATAGATAAAATAGCTGGCAAACTGAAGATAAAGGCAAACATTGCTTTTAGAATAAATCCTTATGTAAATCCAGATACGCATTCTTACATAGTAACTGGTAAAAAAGGTACTAAGTTTGGCATACCTTATGAAGATGCTGTAAAAGCATATTTAACTGCAAAGAAAAAGAAAAATATAAGCGTTGTCGGCATACATTCCCACATAGGCTCGCAAATTCTTGAAGTTGAGCCATTTGTTGTTGCTGCTAAAAGAATAAAGAAGATAGTTGACAAAGTTGAAAGGCATGGCATGCGGATTTCGTATATAGACTGCGGTGGCGGTCTTGGTATTAAATATGAGAAAGGTGAAAAAGTTCCTTCTCCAAAACGTCTTATGTCTGAAATTTTTTCTGTTTTTGATAAAGATAAAAAGTTTATAGTTGAGCCGGGTCGTTCAATAATCGGCGATGCAGGACATCTCTTGGCAAAAGTTTTGTATAGAAAAATGTCAGGAGGAAAAAGCTTTCTTATAACCGACGCAGGAATGAACGATTTGATAAGACCAACTTTATACGACGCTTATCATGAAATAGTTCCTGTCAAAAAAACTAACGCTAAAAAAGTTAGAAGCGACGTAGTTGGACCTATATGTGAAAGCGGAGACTTTATGGGCAAAGATAGAATGCTTCCAATAGTTGAGCAAGGCGAATATTTGTTAGTGACTTGCGCAGGCGCTTACGGTACCGCTATGTCTTCGGAATATAATTCCAGACCTTCGCTTGCCGAAGTATTAGTTGATGGTAAACAGACAAAGCTAATAAGGAAAAGAGCAAGCTATAAAGATTTGATGCTCAATGAAATTTTATAAATGAGAGACATAATGGAAATAAAATTTTCAAAACTTACCGCTGCAGGTAATGACTTTGTATTGATAGATAATAGAGAAAATATAATTCTTGAAAAAGATTATCAAAATCTTGCGAAAAAATTGTGCGATAGAAAATATTCAATAGGCGGCGACGGGCTGATTTTGTTGGAAAAGAGTTCTTGCAAAGATTTTAAAATGAAGTATTTCAATTCTGACGGTTCCCACGCTTCAATGTGTGGAAACGGTGGGAGGTCAGTTGCCAAGTTTGCTTATGATTTAGGCGTGGCAGATTCGCAGATGGTTTTTGAGACTGATGCGGGGGTTATAAACGCCGAGATTTTGTCAGATGACAGAGTTAAGCTTAATTTGTACGAGCCTAAAGATTTGAAAAGAAATATGAAAGTTGAGCTAAGTGATAGAGAATTTGACGTTGATTTCATCAACACAGGCGTTCCTCATACGGTAATATTTGTTGACGATATTAATAAGATTGATGTTTTTAAATATGGAAGAGAAATAAGATACCATAAAGCATTTGCTCCCTCTGGTACAAATGTGAACTTTGTGCAAGTTGCAAAAGACAATACTCTTTTTGTGTGCACCTATGAGAGAGGTGTTGAAGACGAAACTTTGGCTTGCGGAACGGGCATAACTGCTTCGGGAGTCATTTCAGTACTAAAAGGATTTGCAAAGTCTCCAGTAAATATTATTGCAAAAGGCGGGGATAAATTGTCGGTTTCTATGACGGTTGACAACGATAAAATAAGCGACGTAGTTCTTGAAGGTCCAGCTATTATTTCTTTTAAAGGTATAGTAAAAGTTTAACTTAAATGCGGTTGATGCGGGGGATTTATGTTTTCGGGAGTTTACACAGCACTAATAACGCCTTTCAAAAAAGGGAAAGTTGATTTTGACGCTTTAGGTAAGCTGATTGAGAGCCAATATAAAGCAGGAGTAAATGGTATTGTTCCCTGTGGGACGACAGGCGAATCTCCTACTTTGTCGCATGAAGAACACGAACAGATTATAGAGTTTTGTGTTAAGCAGGCAAAAGGCAAGATGAAGATTCTTGCTGGGACAGGCTCCAATTCTACGGCTGAAGCCATACGGTTTACTCAATTTGCAAAAAAAGTCGGTTGTGATGGAGCTTTAATGGTTGCTCCATATTACAACAAGCCTACTCAGAAAGGTTTATATTTGCATTTCAAGAAAGTTGCGGATTTGGTTAATATTCCTATTGTCCTTTACAATATCATGGGTAGGGCTTCTGTAAATATAGAGCCTACAACCATAGCTAAACTTTGCAAAGATTGCAAAAATATTATCGGCGTAAAGGAAGCTTCAGGATCTTTGTCTCAAATGAGCGCAATAAAGGCTTTAGTCCCAAATATTGAGCTTCTTTCAGGTGATGACGCTCTTACTCTTCATGTCCTTTCAATAGGCGGTATAGGAGTAATTTCAGTTTTATCTAATCTTCTTCCTTTGGAAACGTTATCTCTTATAAGAGCTTTTGAAAAAGGAAATATTAAAGAAGCTAAAAAGATACATTATAAGTTTTTGCCTTTAGTTAACGCTTTGTTTATGGAAACAAATCCCATACCTGTAAAAACTGCTGCGGCTATGCTCGGTATTTGCAGTTCAGAAATAAGGCTTCCAATGTGTGAAATGGAAGAATCTAACAAGTTAAAATTGAAAAAAGTTTTAAAAGATTTTAAATTGTTGAAATAACTGGGGTTTTATATGAAATTAGCGATTTGCGGAGCTGCTGGAAGAATGGGACAGTCTATAATCGCCATAGCTAAAGAGGATTCCGAGATTCAAATATCAGGAGCTTTGGAATTTGAAGGCAGTAAAGCTATAGGCATGGGAAGTCCTATAATATCTTCCGTCACTGATTTGGAAAAAATTTTAAAAAATACTGATGCATTGATAGATTTTACAAATCCTGAAAGCGCTTTAAAAAATTTGGACTTGGCTGTAAAACAAAAAGTACCTGTAGTTATCGGCACTACGGGATTTTCCGAAGAACAAAAAAAGAAAATATACGAGGCTTCAAAAATTATTCCTATAGTTTTTTCGCCAAATATGTCGGTAGGCGTGAATATTTTGTTTAAGCTTGTTGAAGAGGCGGCTAAAAAAATTCCAGATTATGATATAGAAGTAGTTGAGTTGCATCATAATAAAAAGAAGGACTCTCCTTCGGGAACAGCTGCAAAGCTTGCTGAGGTTGCGGCGTCTTCAATAGGCAAAGATATTAAAGACGTAGGCGTTTACGGCAGACATTCGGCTAATTCTGCAAGAAAAAAAGATGAGATAGGCGTTCTTTCTGTAAGAGCGGGCGATATTGTCGGCGATCATACTGTTTACTTTGTAGGACCTGGCGAAAGACTAGAATTGACGCACAGAGCGCATTCCAGAGATACTTTTGCTGCAGGCGCAGTTAGGGCTGCAAAATGGGTTGTAGGTAAAAAACAGGGACTATACGATATGTCTGATGTTTTATCATTAAAATAAATACCATTTTTAGCAAACTTTGCCGTTGTGCGAGTTGCAGAATCACAAAATACTTTGTCTTTAGACATTTAGAGTGTATCATTTTGGTGCAGCAAGCGTTGTTTAAACTCAAAATACTGCGTCCTTTAGCGTCGTCATACACAAAGTTGCAGGACATCTAGTCGTTAATTTTAAATACAAATCTGGAGAATTAGAGAAATGGAAATTCGTTACAATGAAAAATTAAAAAAATTGCCTCCTTATCTCTTTATTGAAATAGATAGAAAGAAAAAAGAAGCAATAGACAGAGGTGCAGACATAATATCTTTAGGGGTTGGCGATCCTGATATGCCTACTCCTGAACATATAATAAAATCTATGCAGGAGGCGGTTGCAAAGCCTTTTAATCATCAATACCCGTTTGGGGCAGGTTTGCTTTCCTATAGGAAAGCTGTTGTAGATTGGTACAAAAACAGATTTAACGTTGACTTACATACTGACGAAGTTTGCGCTCTTATTGGTTCAAAAGAAGGAATAGGGCATATTCATTTAGGATTTATAAATCCAGGAGATATTGTTTTAATTCCAGAGCCCGGTTATCCAGTATATAATACGGGAACAATTTTTACCGACGGCATTCCGTACTTCATGCCTTTGCTTGAGAGAAACGGTTTTTTGCCTGATTTAAGTTCTATACCTCAAGATGTCATCAAAAAAGCAAAGCTGATTTTTATAAATTATCCTAATAATCCTACGGCGGCTGTTGCTCCGAAAGAATTTTATGTAAAGCTTATAGAATTTGCCAAAAAGAATAATATAATTGTAGCTGCAGATGCCGCTTATTCTGAAATATACTATGACGAAAATGACAAGCCTTCAAGTTTCCTTGAGTTTCCCGGAGCTAAAGAAGTTGGTGTGGAATTTCATTCGCTTTCCAAAACCTACAATATGACAGGTTGGCGCATAGGGTGGGTGTGCGGAAATAAAGACATTGTTGCAGGCATTGCTAAAGTTAAAGATAATTACGATTCTGGAGTTTTTCAAGCTATTCAAGAAGCTGCTATTACGGCATTATCATCTTCGCAGAAATGTGTTGAAGACGCTAGAAAAATATATAAAGAACGTAAAGATGTTTTGGTTGAAGGTTTAAAAAAGATCGGTTGGGAAGTAAGTTTGCCTAAAGCTTCGTTTTATGTTTGGGCTAAGGTTCCAAAAGGATACACTTCTTCCCAAGTAGTCTCAAAACTTCTTGAAGATGCGTCCATTGTCTGCACCCCTGGCAACGGTATGGGAAAAAGTGGCGAAGGTTATGTGAGATTTGCTTTAACTGTAGGCGTCCCAAGAATTAAAGAAGCTTTGGAACGTATAAGCAAAATTAATTGGTAAAGTTCATGCAACCGCCTCACAATAAACTTCATATTTCTTAGAAAAAAATAAAATGGCACGATTGAAAGAAATAATCGTGCCATTTTATTTTTATATTTTCCAGTTGCAGCTTTTTTAGGCATCAATACAAGGCAACATTAACAGTTCGCAATAAATCTAAGATATCCCAAACAATCTAAATATAAGGTTTCTATTTTCACCTGCCTGTTCCTCTTCTTGCATTTGTGTTAAAGTAGGAGCTAATAATTGTTGACGTAAAGGAGGAATATTTGGTGTCTCTATTAGTATCTGTGTCTGCATTTGTGTCGCTGTTTGTAGTCTATCCATGAAAGCTCTCTGGACTCTTCTATTTCTTTCTCTTTCTATTGCATCCTCATCATATTGATGGAGCTGATTCTGAGTGTAGTCAGCTACGACTGTTGGGTTCTCGCCATCAAAAACAATAGTACCTGGAAGCATTAGTTCCATATTTATTAGATAGTAGTTTAGTGTTTCTCTTTCTTGGAATCTATTATATCTTGCTTCATGTCCTATTATTTGCCCTAGACGTCTTGCTCGTTCTAATAATAAAGTATTAATAACGCCAAACTCACCGTATAGTTCCATTGCAAGTGCTCTTGCTCTATTTCTAACATTTTGTATTGCTGTGATTGCTCTGTGTCCACCTATTATCTCTCGTTGTCCGTCAGGACCAATAAATGGCTGTAAAAATATTTCTTCTTCTTCCTCTACTGGTATTTGCGTAAATGTTGGAGGAAAAACTACAGTATAATTGGGTCCTAACTCATTAGGTCTTAAGTTTTCTGTGTGCCTTCTTGTTGTTCGTATTCTGGTTATGACGTCATTAGCCCATCCTACTGCTAATCTTTCAACTTGTCCTAGTCCGTTTCTTAGGTCTTCTATAGCTCTTAGTATTTCTTGTTCCGTATTTACAATATTTTGTATTGCTGTAATTGCTCTTTGTCCGCCAAATCTTTCTATGTCTTGGTTTTGTGTAATTACTCTGAATGTCCGCATTACTCGTTCATTTCTTTATTCCCCCTCTTCTTCTGCTATTAGCCCTTCTGCTGTTGTTGTTACCATTAATCCCATTTGTTCTAACTGCGTCCATGTCCATCTGAGATTATGATATGGACCATCAGGCAAAAGTTCTCCGTTTAAGCCACCTCCATAATTTATTAAAAAGTCTGCTACCATCTCTTCTACGTAGTGTAGTACCTGCCTCATTGTTCCCTGTACTTCTTGTTGTATATCTGCAATATGTATTCTCTGTTCATCTTGATGGTTATGTAGCAAATGATCTAATTCTTCTTGTGGTTGTACCTCATATTCTAACTCTTCCTCTGGATACCCATGAGGAGTATCCTCTGCCACATGTGGTCTGGGAAGTTGTACTGCACTGCATTCTGCTACCAAAAAAACACTAATAATAAATAATAGTAGTTTCATAATTTTACTCTCCTTTTTCTATGTATTATTAACTTGAATTTATAATATAATACGAAATTTTATTTTAGAAATTTTAGTTTGTTAAAATTTTGTGAATTATAGCTGGTTTTACGAGTTTTCAAAAAGTCAAATTCTATAAAAAATGCTAAAATATCAAACGTATATAATGTTTAGGAGAAATTATGGGAAATAAAATGCTTATTTTTGACAAAGTTACGTCAAGCTTGCTTGAAGTGATGCCGTATCAGTATGTAGGGAAAGATATAAATGTTTGTATAGAGACTGAAGAATTTACCTGTCTTTGTCCTTGGACAGGTCTTCCTGATTTTGCATATATCGTTATCAATTATACGCCTGATAAAAATGTTGTGGAACTTAAATCTCTAAAAATGTATTTGCAAAGTTATAGAATGGTTGGTATGGTTCATGAAAGCGTGATAAATAGCATATTGGGAGATCTAGTTAAAGTTATTGAGCCTAAGGAGATGTCTCTAGACATAGAATTTGGTATAAGAGGTGGAATAACAACTACTGTAAGTGCACAATATTTTAAAAAATAGACTTCTTTGAGGAAAATAATGTTTCGTGAAAACCAAAACATACATTTCGTCGGTATAGGCGGTTCAGGAATGTCCGGAATTGCCGAAGTTTTGATAAATTTGGGACATAAAGTTTCAGGCTCAGATTTAAAGAAAACAGACGTTACCGACCATTTAAAATCAATCGGTGCGATAATTTTTATAGGACATAAAGCAGCTAATATAAAAGATTCAGATGTTGTGGTAATGTCAACTGCTATAAGTAAAAATAATCCCGAAGTTGTTGCAGCATTAAAGAAAAAGATACCCGTTATTACGCGTATAGAAATGCTTGCCGAGCTTGCGAGGTTAAAATATGCTGTAACTATAGCAGGAACGCACGGAAAAACTACCACAACTTCTCTTACTTCTCTTATTTTGGACGAGGGAGGTTTTGATCCAACCATAGTCATAGGCGGAAGGCTTAAAAATCTTAAGACCAGCGCAATGCTTGGCAAGGGAGATTTTATAGTTGCAGAAGCCGACGAATCTGACGGATCATTTTTAAAACTTTCGCCAGTTATTACTGTTATAACAAACATAGATAATGACCATTTGGATTATTATGGTAGTATGGAAAATCTTAAAGATGCATTTATAAAACACATAAACTCAGTGCCTTTTTATGGGGCTGCTGTGATTTGTTCGGACAATGAGATTATAAGAGAAATAACGCCAAAGATTACGAGAAAATATATTACTTATGGATTTATCGGAAAGCCTGACGTAAAAGCATCTAATATTAAAGTACAAAAAGAATGTACAAGTTTTGACGTAATATATAAAAACAAAAAAATTGGAAACGTTTGTATTAAAATCCCAGGAAGACACAATATTTTAAACTCGCTTGCAGCTATAGGAGTAGGATTGCGGCTTAATATACCTTTTAGCTTGATAGCTAAAGCAATCAATAAGTTTAACGGCGTTGGCAGACGGCTAGAGGTAAAGGGCGAAAAAAATGGAATTATGGTGATAGATGATTACGGACACCATCCGACAGAAGTTGCAGCTACTCTAAAAGCTGTGAAAGATTTTTGGCCCAAACGCAGGCTTGTCGTTTTGTTTCAGCCTCATAGATATACGAGAACTCAAAATTTATTTAAAGAATTCGGTAAAAGTTTCTCAGATGCTGACATCGTGAAAGTGTTAGATATTTACCCTGCAGGAGAGAAACATATAAAAGGTGTAAGTTCTGATTTAATACTTAAAAGTCTCAAGAAAAATAAAAGCAATGCTGAGCATTTCTCAGATTTAAAAACCTTTTTGTCAATATTGTCCGAAGGCGATATAGTTTTAACTTTAGGAGCTGGAGATGTGTGGAAAAAAGGCGAAGAGTTGCTAAAGATTATCTAGGAACTTTAAGAAATGGACAAAAGTATTTTATCCAAATTGACATCTTTGGGCTGTAGCATTTTCAAGGAAGAACTTCTTTCAAAGCATTGCTCTTTTAGAATAGGCGGTCCTGCAGATTATTTTATTGAGATTCCCAATGAAGAAGCGTTATCTTTGTTCCTAAAAACCGTAGGCAACGATAGTTTTTATGTTTTAGGAGGCGGGACAAACGTTCTGTTTTCTGACGATGGCTATAGAGGAATTGTCATTTCTTTGACTGGTAAATTAAAAGAAATTGTTGTTAATGGAGAAGAAATTTTTTGCGGCGGCGGCGCATTGCTTTCAAGTGTTTTAAAGACGGCACTTAAAAATAATTTAATAGGATTAGAATTTGTTTCCGGGATTCCCGGTTCCGTAGGAGGTGCTGTTTATGGCAATGCTGGATTAAGAGATAAATGGATAGACTCTGTGATAAAGGAAGTAGGCGTTTACACAGACTCTAAAAAAGTATGGCTGAAAAGAGAACAAATTGATTTTTCTTATAGGAAAAGCAGCCTTGAAAATAGCGTTATTTCAGATGTATGTTTTTCCTTGAAAAAGACTGCAGAAAATGATAGTTTAGCAACGGTATTTGAAAGTGTGCAGAGACGTCTAAAAACCCAGCCTTTAAGTTTCCCAAATGCGGGAAGCATTTTTAAAAATCCTAAAGGGTTTAGCGTTGGAAAACTTATTGAAGAAATCGGACTTAAAGGTGTTCGCGTCGGTGGAGCTCAAATCTCAGAAATTCATGGAAATTTTATAGTAAACATAGAAAGAGCGTCGGCAAAGGACGTTTTGGCTTTAATTAGTTTGATAGAAGAAAAAATATATAAACAGTTCAGCATAAAACTTGAAACGGAAATAAAGATAATAAAATGAATACTAGCGATATTTTAGTAAGATTAAAAAATAAAAAAATAGGCGTTTTGTACGGCGGACTATCCAGCGAAAGAGAAATTTCTATTAAGTCTGGCAAAGCTGTTTTAAGTGCCTTAAAAAGATTGAAATTAAAAGCAGTTGGCATAGATGCAACCAGAGATGTTGCGGAAAAAATAAAAAAAGCAAATATTGACATAGCTTATGTAATTCTGCACGGACCAATGGGCGAAGATGGAACTATTCAAGGAATGCTTGAGATTATGGGTATCCCTTACACATGTAGCGGCGTTTTTGCAAGCGCACTTTCAATGGATAAAGATATTTCAAAGAAGCTTTTTAGGTGTAATGGAATTCCTACTCCTGATTGGACGGTTATAAAGCAGTTTGAACCTTTTACAGAGATAAAAAAATATCCCGTTGTTGTAAAGCCCGTTTCTCAAGGATCTGCTCTAGGCTTGACAATAGTAAAAAAGGCTTCTCAGTTTGTTGCTGCTGCTAAAGAGGCTTTTAAGTACGACAATGAAATAATGGTGGAAAATTTTGTTTCTGGAAAAGAAATTACCGTCGCAGTTTTAAATGGAAAGGCTTTGCCTGTTATAGAGATAGTTCCTAAGGGAGAGTTCTACGACTTTAAGTCTAAATATCAAAAAGGCGGCTCTAGGCATATTATTCCAGCAAGGATAAGCAGCAGGGCTTATTCAAATGCTCAAAGTTATGCGGAAGAAATTTTTAAAATTTTTAAGTGTAAAACATTATGCCGTGTTGATATGATGATTGATAAGAGCAACAAAATTTGGGTTCTTGAAAATAATACTATTCCGGGTATGACTGCGACGTCACTTGTGCCCGACGCAAGTAAAGCTATAGGTTATGACTTTAATAACTTGGTTCTAAAAATTGTGGAGAGCGCTTTATATGACAGCAAAAAAAAGGAACCGTTACGTTTATAAAGCAGTTCATACAAACAGCGGCTACTCCAGAAATAAAAAAGTAAGAAAATTTTTTAAAATTTTTTTCTATCTTGTATTTTTTGGAGGAATTGTTTACGGTTTATATTTTGGCATAAATGAACTGCTTAGCATAGTTTATAAATCTGATAAAATTATTATAAAGGATATAAATATAGTCGGAGCTAAAAATATTACAAAGGCTGAAATAAAGGAGCTTATTCCTTTTAAAATTGGCGATAATCTTTTAAAAGTGAAATTATCTGAGACAGAGTCTGAGATAAAAAAATTAAAGCCTGAGCTGAAAAATATTGTCATTAACAGGCGTTGGCAAAAGATTAAAATCAAACTTTATGAAAGGACGCCAGAGGCTTTTGTAATGCAAAACGGCGAAATTCGCGGAATAGATTTTGACGATAAGCCATTTCCTCTGTGCGGTTTTATGAGCGAGATGAAAATTCCTAAGATTGTCTATAAAAACGATGAAGAAAGGAAGCGTCTTTTGGATTTTATAAAGAGATTTAAATTTGTTTGCGACGGATTTTTAGATAATATTTTAGAAATGAGAATAAATAATACAGACGATATTATTTTTGTCACTGCAGACAACATGACAATTATTTGGGGGGAAGAAATGCCCGAACATTTGCCTAATAAATTTAAAAAATTCCGAAAAGTTTACGAGGATGCAATCTCTAGATATAAACAAATAGAGTATATAAATATGAATCTTTATTCTTCTGGCAGAATTATTGTAAAACCTGTTGCTGGAATATTAGCGGAATAAATTCAACTTTAACGTATAAACATAATTATTTGCTGGTAGAGGATTAAAAATGTCTAAAAAAAATCTTGTGGCAGGTCTTGATATTGGCAGCAATCAAGTTTGTTGCGTTGCTGGCGTTTGCGATGAGGAAACAAGGATTTCAAAAATTCTTAGTGCGGTTGCAATGCCGTGCGATGGAATTAAAGCAGGAGCTGTTATTAACATACAAGAAGCAGCTCTTGCAATAGGCAAAGCTTTTGAAGAGATTGAGAAAGTTGCTGGTGGTCAGATAGGAAAAGTTATTGTTGCTTTGAGAGGCAATTTTATCCATTCCAGAAATTCCAAAGGCGTAGCAAATATTAACTATTCCAATAGGGAAGTTACGGAAGAAACCATAGAGAACGCTTTGGAAAGCGCAAGAAAACAGATAAGAATGGATCCAGATCAAGAAATATTGCAGATAGTTCCGTGCGAATATATACTAAACCAGCAAAGAGGAATACAGAATCCTATTGGAATGGAAGGTACTTATATAGAAGTTGATGTACATGCTTTTATAGCTTCAAGCAGCAATATAGGAAACATAAACAAAGCGATGGCGTCTGTAGGTGTAAATTGTGACGATAGGGTTTACGGATATTTGGCTGCCAGTGATATTCTGATTACCAAAGAAGAAAAAGAATTGAGCTGCCTTGTTATTGATTTTGGTGGGCTTACCACAGGGCTTGTTCATTATGTTGATGGAATAATAAGACATACAGACGAAATTCTTGATGGTTCTGACTATATCACAAGAGATATAGGTCATAGATTGAGAGCTGCTTACTCTGTTTCAAAAGAAATTAAAGAAAAGTATGGAGCGGCGTTTATTTATACTGATTTTATTAATGAAGAGTTTGAGTACAGAGCTGCAGACGGCAGGAATATAAAAAAGTGTAACAGGCATGAACTTGTAAACACTATAATAACGCCCCGAGTGGACAGAATTTTGTACGAAATAAAAGAATTAACAGAAAAAAATAATTACGGAGACGAATTCCTTTCTGGAGGAATAATTCTTACTGGAGGCGGCAGCAGTCTTCCCGGTCTTGCTGAGGCTTTTGAAAAAGCGTTTAATTGTTCAGTCAGGACTGGAAGCCCAAATTTAGACAAGGTTGTAGGTCGCGACGAAATATTATTAAATCCGTCTTATACTACAGCGATAGGAGCTGTAGCTTCAAACCTTTCAAATTCAAGGTTTTATTCGGAAAAGAAGTCTTCAAAGATTGGAGTAGTGTCTAAAATATCAAAGTGGTTTGAGGAAGTTTTCTAAATGAGTATAAAACTAGTGTTGCCTTCAAAGGATATGAATACGGGACAGCCTGCTGTAATAAAGATAATGGGTGTTGGCGGCGGCGGTTGCAATGCCGTTAATAGAATGATTGCTGCTAATGTCGGCAATGTGGAATTTGTTGCTATAAATACTGATGCGCAAGCATTGCTCAAATCATCTGCTTCGGATATTTTACAGATAGGCGAAAAAATAACAAAAGGTCTTGGCGTAGGGGGAAACCCTGAAGTTGGCAAGCAAGCGGCAGAAGAAAGTATTGAAGAAATAAAGGGAAGGCTTGTCGGCGCAGATATGATTTTTGTAACTGCAGGCATGGGTGGCGGAACAGGAACAGGGGCTGCCCCGATAATTGCAAAACTTGCAAAAGAAGCAGGGATACTAACTGTCGGTGTTGTTACAAAGCCTTTTGAACACGAAGGTAAAATAAGAATGCAGCAAGCTGAAGATGGAATAAAGAATCTTAAAGAATATACAGACGCTTTAATAGTTATTCCAAACGAAAGAGTTTTTAATGTTATAAATGAGAGGGTGGCTCTTGACGCTTTTTATCATATTATAGACGATGTCTTAAGACAGAGCATTCAAGCTATAACGGACGTTATAACGGTTACTGGCGAGATTAACAGAGATTTTGCAGACGTAAAAAATATCTTGTTAAATTCAGGAACTGCCTTAATTGGTATAGGCGAAAGTTCTGGAGCCGATTCTAAAGAAGCTGTTAAAAAAGCTGTAACAAGCCCTCTTTTAGACAATTACGATATTTCAAAAGCAACAAAAGCATTGGTGAATATAACTACAAATTCAAATATTGCCGCAATAAAACTTCAAGAGATATTTAACGACATAAAAAGTTATGGCATTAACGGTCATGTTTTTTTTGGACATACTATAGACAACAGACTTGACGACAAAATCAAAATTACAATTATTGCTACAGGATTTCAACTTGGAGATTCTAAAGAAGATCCAAAAGAGAAAAAAGAGATACAGCCTGACTTCTTTTCACAACAGATTTCTTCTAACTCCGAAAATATTGAGCCGTCAAAACCTGCGTACACGTATTGGAAGCCAAAATTTCTGAAATAATCTATATAAATATAAGCTATCAGAAAAGATTTGACTAGTATATAGGAAGAAAAAATATCAAACCATAAAAATGAATTTTATATTCTCTCCAAATTTTCCTTACAAACATTTTACAACCGCTAAATCAGCTGGGGATATGAAGAATAAGGCTGAAAGGGATTCTTTCTTTCGGTCAGTTAATTTAAATCCTGACAATTTAGTTCTTGCCAATCAAGTTCATGGGAATAATGTAAAAATTGTTAAGAGCTGCGACAAGAATAATTTCATTGATAATTGCGACGGTTTAATAACAGATGATAAAAATTTATTGTTGGGTATTTTTACTGCTGATTGTGTTCCTATTCTTGTTTCTTGTAGCGATGGCAAAGTTAAAGCTGCGGTGCATGTTGGTTGGAAAGGACTTTATCTGGGAATAGTTGAGAACGCTATAGGAATATTAATAAATGACTTTTGTATAAACCCTAAAAACTTAAAAGTTTATATAGGTCCTCATATTCGTTCTTGTTGTTACAAAACCGGAACCGAAATGGAAGACAAGTTTAATATTAAACTTGCAAACGGTAAACTGGATTTATCTGCGATACTTCGCACTAAGTTAGAAAGCTGTGGTGTTAACGAAATTTTTGACGTTAATCAATGTACTTGCCATAATGAACAATTATTTTTCTCTTATAGGCGTGATTGCTGCGCTGATAGGCTCCTTTCTGTAATATAAAATCACAAACTTTTTACCTTATTATATTAAAGACTACAATCTTTAATATATACTATTTTCTAATGTATAAGGTTATAAAGTTTCTATTGTTTACAATATTTATTTGCTGTTTGTTTGGCAAAACTAATGCTACAAATTTAACACAGCCTAGCAGCGATTCGTTCAATTTAAAAAGATTTCATGATGTTCAAACAGGAGAGCTATTAGGACGTGTTGAACGCGAATTGCAAGCAGGAAATAAGACTGGTCATTGGATTTGGTATATTTTCCCACAGTTTAAAGGATTGGGGACAAGCCCCCAAAGTCTCCAGTATAGTATCAAGTCTTTGGATGAAGCAAAAGCATATTTAGCCGATTCTGTCTTACATAACAATTTAATACATCACACTCAGCTCGTTCTTGTGCACAAAGATTCAAAACCTTTGCAAACGATATTTGGAACTTCTCTTGATGCTGCAAAGTTTATATCTTCAATGACTCTATTCAATGTTGCAGAACAATCAGAACAACTATTCGTTGATGCGTTAAACTATTTTAACAGCGGTAATTGTTGCCAAAAAACACTAAAACTTCTAGCTTCAGAGGAAAAAGCACCAGATGCAGATGGAGATAGCGCAAAAGGAAAGCCAGAAGAGTCAATAAGGATAGAGTTTAGTCCTAGTGGAGAATGGCATAGTGAGACGACGCTAGAATCAAAAAGTAAAGAAAATCCAGAAGCAAAGGATATAAATGTAGAAGAGGCAAAAGGAAGCGAAGAATCATCAGAAGGAACAGAATACAGGGTAGTAGATCCAAACCCAAAAGAAGAAGCAAAAGAGACAGACAGGTATAAGGTGAAAACTCGTAGAAATGTAGAAAGAGAGAGAAAGAAGGAAGAAAAAGGAAGGAGTGAAGAGACAACTAAAACAGAAGATACAAGTAAGCCAGTAACAGATGAAAAAGCACAAGATGGAGAAGATACAAAAGCAAGTGATTCAAAAGGAACATCTTTACCAAGACCAAAGGCAGAAGAGCTAAAGGTAGAGG
>JAIRYK010000013.1 GCA_031267795.1 Candidatus Endomicrobiellum devescovinae
ATGTAACGATGGAGATAGAGTTGATAATGCCAGTGGCGATGGAGCCGCAGTTGAGGTTTGCAATAAGGGAAGGTGGAAGGACTGTAGGTTCAGGCGTTGTTACTGAAATTTTGGAATAAGATAGTTTTTAAATCAGACCCCGAATAAGTAAATTATTCGGGTTTTGATTGACAAATAAGCCTGTTTTAGTATAAAATATACCTTCATCATCAAAATTAAATAGGGTTAAAATTTATGGTAAATGAAAAAGCAGTAGCGACTCAACGTTTGAGAATTAAGTTACGTGCATACGATCATAAAATGTTAGATGATTCGCTTGCAAAGATAGTAGAAACAGCAAGACGTACAGGTGCGGCAATAACCGGACCGATACTTTTGCCTACTAACATTAAAAAGTACACAGTAAATAGATCTGTGCATACTGACAAAAAATCTCGTGAACAATTTGAAATGAGAATTCATAAGAGATTGGTTGACATCCGCGAACCTTCTTCAAAAACAGTTGAAGAACTTATGAAGCTTGATTTGCCTGCAGGTGTTGATATTGAAATCAAGATGTAAGTAAATAACGAAAAAACAGTAGAGAGATAATATGTTAAAATCAATCATTGGAAAAAAAGTAGGCATGACGCAGGTTTTTGACGATAAAGGAAATCTTATACCTGTAACTGTAGTAGAAGCTGGACCTTGTGTAGTAACAGGAGTACGCACAGCTGAAAAAGACGGATATACCGCAGTTCAGCTTGGTTTTGACAATGCTAAAGAAAAAAATCTTAACAAATCAAAGCTGGGGTTGTTCAAAAAGAATAATATTGCTCCCAAAAAAGTTGTTAAAGAGTTTAGAGTTGCAGATGTAGCCGAATTTTCTGTAGGACAAGAAATAAAAGCTGACATTTTTAAAGCTGGCGACTATGTGGACGTTTCTGCAGTAACAAAAGGTAAGGGATATGCAGGCGTTATAAAAAGACATAATTTTGGCATGCAGCCTACAACACATGGTCAGTCTGATAGAACCAGAGCAAGAGGGTCTAGCGGTGGACAGGGACCTCAGAAAGTGTTGAAGGGTATGAGAATGTCTGGACATTTAGGCAACGAATTTGTTACAATACAAAAATTGCTCGTCGTAAATGTTGACGCAGAAAAAAATGTTTTGCTTATTAAGGGTGCTGTTCCTGCCGTTAAGACGGGAACATTGTTTATAAGCAATACGCTTAAAAAGATTCCTGTTGTTAAAGAAATAAAAAATAAAAATAATAAGAAAAAATAAACTACCAAACAGTAGTTGTGGGGCATCATAAAGCTAGTGCAAAAAATGGAAGGTAGCAAAAGTGTTGAGAAGCTTTATTTTGAAGTGGAGTTGTTTATTGTTAGGATTGTTTCTTTTTCTTGTCTTGAACGTTGATGCGCAGATGTTAAATATCAGTATTGACGATGTTGAAATTGAAAAATGTGTTCGTCTTGTCGCAGAGTGTTCTTATCTTAACAATTTCAATGTTCATTATTGTTGTTTCATAGATCAACAGGTTTCTGAATGTTTTGAGGAAGTAGAGAAAGTAAAAGCTAAACCTACTCCAATCATAAATTTTTTATTAGAGCTCGCTCTATTGAGACAGGGGAAAAATTTAAAGTAAAATGTGTAAGGAAGAATAATAATTATTGGAAAGAGAGAGAAAATGAAGACAATAGGGGTTTGTATTTATAACGCAAAAGGTCAAGAAAAAGGAAAGATGGAACTTCCTGCTTTTTTTAATACGGAAGTTTCCCATGCTCTTTTGCACGAAATTACAACAGCATATTTAAATAATCAAAGAGCTGGAACGCATAAGACAAAAACAAGAGGCGAAGTGTCTTTCTCGGGAGCAAAACCTTGGAAACAAAAAGGTACGGGTAATGCTCGCGCGGGACAGAGAAATTCTCCTTTGTGGAGAAAGGGTGGAATCATTTTTGGTCCTCAGCCTAGAGATTATTATACAAAGATGTCAAAACAAAAAAGAAAACTTTCTTTGAGCATGGCTCTTTCAGCCCAATTGCAGAACGGCAACGTCATAGTTTTAGACTCTGTAAATCTTGATGAAGCTAGAACAAAAAAAGTTGCGGAGCTTTTGAAAAATCTTAAGCTTGAGGGTAAAAAAGTTGTTTTTGCAGTTTCTCACGACGCAGATTTTAGACTTGCAGCAAGAAATATAAAAAATGTAGTAGTAGAAAACATAAAGAATATCAACGCGTATCAAGTTCTTTGGGCAGATAAATTGGTTCTTACGCCTGAAGCGGTTGATTCAATAAAAGAAAGACAATCCATATAAGAGATTGTCTTTTATTATTAGGAAATGACAATGGATATGAGAAATATTATTAAGAAACCTATCGTAACGGAAAAAGCTGCTGTTTTGAAAGAAAAACACAACAAATATACTTTTGTTGTAGATAAAGACGCCAACAAGTTCCAGATAAAACAGGCTGTTGAGTCTTTGTTTAATGTAAAAGTTGAAAGCGTTCATACTTCTAACTATTTGGGAAAGAGCAAGAGAATGGGTATGCCTGCAGGATACAGAAGCGATTGGAAGAAAGCTATAGTAAAACTTGGCGAGGGTCAAGAAATTCAAATGGTCGAAGAGGCTTAATTAAATAAGCTTAGTGGACAGCAATCAAGAAACGATTGCTAAAGAAACAAATATGGGCGTGCATAGATATATGCAATTTAAACATGATAGAGTTGCTTAGCCCGATAACAGGAAAAAGAAATGCCGATTAAAACATTTAAACCGTACACTCAGTCTAGAAGACAGATGTCAGTTTCAGATTTTTCTGATATTACAAAAACAGAGCCTGAAAAATCCTTAACCAGAATTATAAAGAAAAAAGGTGGTCGTAACAATACTGGTCAAGTAATGGTTCGCTTTAGAGGTGGCGGTCATAAAAGATTTTACAGAATAATAGATTTCAAAAGAGATAAATTCAATATTCCTGCCGAAGTAATAGCAATTGAATACGATCCTAACCGTTCAAGCAGAATAGCGCTTCTGCAATATCAAGACGGAGAAAAAAGATATATAATTCAGCCTGTGGGCGTAAAAGTTGGAGATTCCTTGATGTCCGGACCGGATGCCGAGATAAAACCGGGAAACTCTCTTCCTCTTACGAATATTCCCGTAGGTACTTTCATACATAACTTGGAACTTGCCGCAGGTAAAGGCGGGCAGCTTGTTCGTTCAGCTGGAGCTTCGGCTCAGCTGCTTGCTAAAGAAGGCGATTATGCTCACGTAAGAATGCCTTCTGGTGAAATAAGGCTTATCCGAGTAAATTGTTACGCAACAATAGGTCAGGTAGGAAATTTAGACCATGAAAATATTACGGTAGGATCTGCAGGAAGAAATCGCCACATTGGTAAAAAGCCTCATGTTCGCGGAACTGCAATGAACTCTGTTGACCATCCTCATGGAGGAGGCAGAGGTAGATCTAAAGGTAACAACCAACCCAGAAGCCCTTGGAACCAACCTGCTAAAGGTTTCAAGACAAGACCTAAGAAAGTTTGGGATTGGGTAATAGTAAGCCATCGTAATAAAGCTAAGAAGCAATAAGAAGTAAGCGGAGGAAAAAATAAATGAGTCGTTCGACGAAAAAAGGTCCATATGTTGATGAAAAGCTTTTGAAGAAAATGCAAAAGCTTAACGAAGCTGGAGATAAAAAAGTTATAAAGACGTGGGCAAGATCAAGTGTTATAACTCCAGAATTTGTAGGTCATACTGTAGCAATACATAATGGCAAGAAATTTTTACCTATATTTATATCGGAACAAATGGTAGGTCATAAGCTTGGCGAATTTGCTCCGACAAGAGTTTTTAAAGGTCACGGCGGAATGACAAAGCAGGAAACATCTCTAACGTAAAATAAACATCTTGAGCTTTAAAAACATAAACAGACAATGGTCGCTGTAAGGCGATTGTCAAACAGAGAAAAAGGATATAAAGATGGAAGCAAAGGCAACAGCAAAATTTGTTAGATATACTCCAAGAAAAGTTAATCAAGTTCTTTCTCTTATCAGAAATAAAAAAGTTGAGAAAGCGTTTGAAGTTCTTTCTTTTCTTCCTAAGTCTGCTGCGACGCTCGTTGAAAAAGTTTTAAAAAGTGCGACTGCAAATTCAGGAAAGCTAAGTGACTTTTCAAAACTAAAAGTTAAAGAAGCTTGGGTAGGCAATGGACCTATATTGAAAAGAATGAGACCTGGTCCGCAGGGCAGAGGTATGCCGATAAAGAAGAGAACGGCTCATCTTACGATAATCGTTACCGATGCAGGTGTTTCTGACGGAAAGAGAAAGAAAAAAGCGTCTAAAATGGTAAAAGCTGTTGAATCAAAGTAAGATAAAATTTTTTAGGAAAGGTAGAAAACATGGGTCATAAAGTACACCCCAAAAGCGTAAGATTAGGATATATTAAAGATTGGGAATCTAAATGGTTTAATTTAAAAGAGATGCCCGATTTTATAGAAGAAGATCGTCGCATAAGAGTTTATTTAAAAAACAAACTCAAATTGGCTTCCGTGTCTAAAATTGTTATTGAAAGACCTGGAAAATATTTGCGAGTAAATATTTATACTTCTCGTCCTGGAATTGTTATCGGTAAAGGCGGGCAAGGAATAGAAAATTTGAGAAAAGAAGTTGAATCCATGACTATGAAAAAAACTTTCGTAAATGTTATGGAAATAAAAAGAGCTGAAATTGATGCTCAGCTTGCAGCTGAAAGCATAGCATTTCAGTTGGAAAAACAGATAGCGTTCAGAAGAGCAATGAAGAAAACTATTGAAAAAGCTATGGCTGCAGGTGCCCAAGGAATAAAAGTTATGGTTTCTGGAAGACTTGGGGGAGCAGAAATTGCAAGAACTGAGTGGCTTAAAGAAGGAAGAATCCCTTTACAGACTTTCAGAGCTGACATAGATTATGGTTTTTCTGAAGCATATACAACGATGGGTCAGATCGGTGTTAAAGTTTGGATATTTAAAAAAGAACTTTTCAAGAAAACAGCTAAAGAATTGCTTGAAGAAGCAAAGCTTGTTGATACGACTACATCATCTGAACAAGCGCTCAATCAGGAAGAATCCAAATAAATTTTAAGACATAAAGACAGAGGACATTTATATGTTGATGCCAAAAAGAGTTAAATATAGAAAGACGCACAGGGGAAGAATGAAAGGTAAAGCTAAAGGCGGTACCTTTTTGGCTTTTGGTAAGTATGGTCTTCAAGCTCTTGAACCTGTATGGATAAACAGCAATCAAATAGAAGCAGCGCGCGTTACGCTTGCTAGATTTATAAAGAAAGGCGGAAAGGTTTGGGTCAGAATATTCCCTGATAAACCAATCACAAAAAAGCCTGCAGAAACGAGAATGGGTAAAGGAAAAGGCGATCCGCAGTTTTGGGTTGCTGTAGTAAAGCCAGGAAGAATAATGTTTGAAATGGAAGGTATTCCAGAAGCTGAAGCAAGAAAAGCTTTGACTCTTGCTTCAAACAAACTTCCTATACACACAAAAATTTTAGTCAGAGCAGATATTTGAGGATAAGATGAAAAGTAAACTTTGGAATGATATAAAGAATATGGCGGACGTAGAGCTTAGCGCAAAGCTTAGTGAATTGCAGGATAAGCTTTTCAAATTAAAGTTCCGTCATTCGACGGCTCCTGTAAAAAATCCTCTTGAAATAAGAGAGATTAAAAGAAATATTGCAAGGATTAAAACTCTTATAGCTCAGAAGAAAGAGTCCAAATAAGACAAAATAATAGGAAGGAACAATGTCAGAACGTGGAAAACGCAAGAGCCGTATAGGCATAGTTGTAAGTGATAAAAGTGACAAAACAAGATTGGTTTCTATAGAGAGAACATACCGTCATTCTTTGTACGGTCGCGTTCTTCGCAGCAAAAATAAATTTGCCGTGCACGACGAAAAGAATGAATCTCATCTAGGCGATAAAGTTGAAATAATGGAATCAAGACCGATGTCAAAGATGAAAAGATGGGTTTTGGTAAAAGTCATAAATAAAGCGGCAGAAATCTAAAAAATAAGTTTAACGAAGGATACCGTAATGATTCAGGAAAGATCTATTTTAAACGTAGCAGATAACTCAGGAGCAAAAAAAATTCGCTGTTTCAGAGTAACAAAAGGTATGAAGCGTCGTTATGCAAGCATCGGTGACGTAATACATGCGTCTGTACAAGATGCTTTGCCGCACGGAAATATAAAGAAGGGCGAAGTTGTTAAAGCTGTAATTGTTCGCACAGTGAAAGAAATTCGCCGTGCAGACGGAACTTATATAAAGTTTGATGACAATGCAGCCGTTATTATTAACGATGAAGGTGAACCAAAGGGTACTCGTATTTTCGGACCAGTTGCAAGAGAGCTTAGAGAAAATAATTATCTTAAGATAATCTCTTTGGCGCCAGAAGTAATATAAATCTTTTGTTTTCTGCTTTCTATTGGTAAAAGCGGAACTAATTAAAAGACATATATAAAGAATAGATAGGCGAAAAACAAAACAGGATAACAAAATGTTTAACATTAAGAAGAAAGACAAAGTTATAGTTTTATCGGGAAAAGATAAGGGAAAGAAAGGCGAAGTTCTTGATGTTTTCCCTAAGAAAGATAGAGTTATAGTTTCAAAAATTAATTTCGTAAAAAGACATACGAAACCTACCCAGAAAGATCCCGGAGGGATTCGCGAAAAAGAAGCTCCTATCGCAGCAAGCAAAGTTATGCTTATTTGCCCAAAATGCGATCAAGCTTTTAGACCTAAATTTGACAAGCTTTCTGACGGTAAAAAGGTAAGAGTATGTCGCAAATGCGGAGAAATGCTAATATAGTGCTTTGTATTTTAAATTTTTGCTTTGAAAAACTTACATTACTCAGTTTTCTTAGCAAAAAGTTCAAAATATTTTGCATTAGGTTCTAAGTAAAGAAGATAGATAAGGAAAGAATAATGAATCAACCTCGTTTAAAAGAATTTTATCAGAAGAATGTAGTAAGCGAACTTAAAAAACAGTTCAATTTTAAGAATGTTCATCAGATTCCTAAGCTTACGAAGATTGTCATAAATATCGGATTAAGCGAAGCAAAAGAAAATATTAAAGTTTTAGATACGGCAACCGCAGAACTTGCGACTATTACGGGACAGAAGCCTTTGGTTTGTCGTGCAAAGCAGTCCGTTTCAAACTTTAAAATTCGTCAAGGAATGCCTATAGGTATAAAGGTTACTCTAAGAAATGCAATTATGTATGAATTCTTAGACAGACTTATAAACGTAGCAGTTCCTCGTATAAGAGACTTTAGAGGAATTGAGCCTAATGGTTTTGATGGAAGAGGCAATTTTAATTTAGGGCTTACTGAACAGTATATTTTTCCTGAAATTAACGTTGAGAAATCAGACAAAGCAAGAGGAATGAATATTACTGTTGTAACGACGGCTGAGAAAGATGAGCATGCGAAAGCGTTGTTGGAACATCTTGGGATGCCGTTCAAAAAAAGAGAAAACAAATAAAGCAGAGGATATTTTTCTATGGCAACAACTTCAGCAGAAGCAAAGATGCGTAAACCTCAGAAATTTGCAACGCGGTACAGGAACAGATGTCGCCTGTGTGGAAGATCGCGCGGCTTTTATAGAGATTTCGGGCTTTGCAGGATATGTTTGCGCAAATTGGCACACAATGGCGAAATACCGGGACTTACAAAATCAAGCTGGTAGTAGCACTAAATTTTAAAAGAGGTCGGTTTAATGATTACAGATCCAATTTCAGATATGTTCGCGCGTATAAGAAACGCGAATGTAAAGTTACACGAAAAAGTTGATATTCCGTCTTCAAAAATGAAAATGGAAATAGCTAAAATTTTAAAAGAAGAAGGATATATCGCAAGTTATAAGATTACTGATGACAAGAAGCAAGGAATCTTGAGAATTTATCTCAAATATACGGCTTCCGGCAAACCTGTTCTTGAGGGAATAAAGAGAGTTTCAAAGTCTTCTTTAAGGATTTATAAAGGCTATGAAGACATGCCTAAAACTGTAGGCGGATTAGGCGTTACCTTGGTTTCTACTTCAAAAGGATTAATGACCGACAATCAAGCAAGAAAAGAAAAAGTTGGCGGAGAAATTATAGGATACGTTTGGTAATATCGGCTTTGAGCTGTTCCCCGTTAGGCGGGATTTGCGCGTCAGCAAAAAATTTATATTGAGGGTCAAACGATGAGTCGCTTAGGCAAAAAACCGGTTCATATGCCGGAAAAGGTAAAAGCAGAGTTCAACAACGGTGTGTTAGGAATAACAGGTCCCGGTGGAAAGCTTTTGCAAGTTATAGATAATAAAATAAATATAAAGATTGACAAGGACAGCATTCTTGTAGAAGCTCTTGGAGAATCTCGCGAGCATAATATGCTCCATGGTCTAACAAGAGGGCTTGTCGTTAATATGATAGAAGGCGTTACATCTGGATTCAAAAAAGAACTTGAAGCTATAGGACTTGGTTACAAAGTCAGTATAGAAGGCGGAAAGAAATTAGTTTTATCGGTGGGGTTCTCTCATCTTGTAAATCTTAACATACCTTCAACTGTAAAAGTAACGGCAGCTCTTACGCCTGATAAAAATACTTTAATCACGATAACAGGAATTGACAAATATGAAGTTGGTGCATTTGCTGCTAAAATTAGAGCGGTTAAGCCTCCTGAACCGTATAAAGGTTTTGGCATAAGATACTTAGGCGAGAAGATAATAAGAAAAGCCGGAAAAGCCGCAGCAGGCTCAGGCAAAAAATAGAGGATTTTAGATGAAAGATTCAAATAAAAGATTTGATTATCGTGTTAAGAGAGTAAGAAGTAAAATTGAGGGAACACAAGAAAAACCTCGTTTAAGTGTTCACCGTGGGCACAAACACATTTATGCTCAAATTATTGACGACAGCAAAGGTACTACTTTGGCAGCAGCTTCAACATTGTCTCCTGAACTTAAAGGAAAACTCAAAGTTACTGATACGGTTGCGGCGGCAAAGTCTGTGGGTGAATTGATAGCTAAAAAGGCGTCTGAGAAAGGCGTTAAAAAAGTTGTGTTTGACCGCAGAGGTTATGAATTTACAGGAAAAGTTAAAGCCCTCGCGGATGCCGCAAGAGAAAGTGGATTGGATTTTTAACGGAACTATATGTTTCTGATGAAAATCCTCAAGAGAAGCGTTAAGAGCGTTTCTAAATTTTAAGATAAAGATATGCTAAAGAATACAGCGTGTAGTCTTAGGAGGACAAGTTGGCTGAGAAAATAGGTAAACAACAAAATGACAATGGCTTGAAAGAAACTGTTGTCGCCGTTAACAGAGTAGCAAAAGTTGTTAAAGGCGGAAAAAGGTTTTCATTCAACGCTTTAGTAGTAGTAGGAGACGGGACTGGTAAAGTAGGTTGCGGTCTTGGCAAAGCAAACGAAGTACAAGCCGCTATACAAAAAGGTAGCATGCAAGCTTCAAAACATATGGTTTCAGTACAGCTTAAAGGCAGTACGATTCCTCACGAAATTATTGGTATTTCAGGCTCTGGGAAAGTATTGTTAAAGCCTGCAGCTCCCGGAACTGGTGTTATTGCTGGTGGAGCAGTAAGAGCTGTTCTTGAGGCTGTAGGAATTAGAGATATTCTTACGAAATCAATGCGCTCTTCTAATCCATTTAACGTAGTTTACGCAACGATAGAAGCGCTTAAGTCTCTTCGTTCAAAAGAGTATGTCGCTAAAATCAGAGAAAAAGAGGCTGTAGAAATATGATAGGTTTAAATAATTTAAAGCCTGCAAAAGGCTCAAAGCATAGAAAAAAAATTGTCGGTCGTGGCGTTGGTTCTGGACACGGTCGCACTTCTACACGTGGTTCTAAAGGACAGAAGGCTCGTTCAGGCGACGGTTCAAAGAAGATAGGTTTTGAAGGTGGGCAGATGCCTATTTTTAGGAGAATTCCTAAAAGAGGTTTTAACAATCCATTCCGTAAAGAATATGAAATAGTAAATGTTGAAAGCTTAAATAAGTTTGACTCAGGCTTAGAAGTTACGCCGCAAGTTCTTAAAGAAGCAGGTCTTATAGGAAAAGCAAATCTTGTAAAGATTTTGGGTGTAGGCGAACTTAAGAAAGCCCTGACGGTTAAAGTAGCGGCTTTTTCAAAATCTGCTGTTGAAAAAATTAATGCAGCAGGTGGAAAGACTGAGATTGTTAAATAACGGTTGAAAAGATATGTGTTTGACATATGAAAAATGAAGGATATAAGCGCAAAAAAGCTTTGTCTGTCATTTTTTATTTTTAGAGTTAGATTTGTGTATAAATATTTTATCGTCTTTTCTATGGCTTATGTTGTAAGCTGAGTCCTTATTCTCTAAGCAGATATAAATAATGGATATAGCGATTAGAAGAGTAATATTATAAAAAATGTCTAAAATAATGGGATTAGATTATGCTAAAAAGTTTTAGTGATATTTTTAGAGTGCCTGAGTTAAGAAAAAAAGTGTTTTTCACATTGCTTATTATAGTTGCTTATAGAATAGGAGCTACTGTTCCTATCCCGGGCATCAATAGTGAAGCTGTAAAATCTTTGTTTGCGGCACAGGCTAACGGATTACTGGGCTTTTTAGACATGTTTTCTGGTGGAGCGCTCAATAGAATGTCAGTTTTTTCTATGGGTATTATGCCATATATCAATGCGTCTATTATTATGAGCTTAATGCAGGGCGCTCATATAATTCCTTATTTGGACAGATTGGCAAAAGAAGGCGAGCAAGGCAGAAAAAAGCTTACGCAGATTACTAGATATGGAACGCTTATTTTAGGTGCTATCCAGTCTTTTGGTCTTACTATGATGATAACAAAGATACCAACTCCTTCTGGTATGCCTATAGTGCTAGAGCCGTCTTGGTCTTGGATATTCTTGACAATTACAACTCTGCTTACAGGAACAGTTTTGATAATGTGGCTTGGTGAGCAAGTTACGGAAAGAGGCATCGGCAACGGAATCTCTCTTATAATTTTTGCAGGTATCGTTGAACGGCTTCCTCATGCTGTTTTGAGTCTTGTAAAGCTTGTTCAAATGGAAGAAATTTCAATCTTGTACGTTTTAACTCTTACGGCTATTGTTGTTGCCGTTTTGATCTCTGTTGTTTGGATTGAAACTGCTCAGAGAAGAATTCCTATTCATTATGCAAAAAAAATGGTAGGCAGAAAAATGTACGGAGGGCAGTCTTCTTTCCTTCCAATAAAAGTTGACCAGTCTGGAGTTATAGCAGTTATATTTTCCGTATCTATTTTAACAGCTCCACTGACTATAGCTCAATTCTCTCCCAATTGGACGGTATTTGGTTTTCCTATTGCTAAGAAAATTATGGAATGGTTCAGCGGTGGATCCATTATATACAGTTTAATTTATGCAGGGCTTGTTATTTTCTTCTGCTATTTTTATAACTCAATATCTTTTAATCCAAAAGATTTATCTGAAAACATGAAAAAGTCAGGTGGCTTTATTCCCGGCATTAGACCTGGAGAACCCACTGCTGATTACATACAAAAAATTCTTGAAAGAGTTACCCTTGGTGGCGCATTGTTTGTTGCTTGCATTGCAGTTTTGCCCGATTATTTGAGAAGTGTAATGAGCGCTCCATTTTTTTTCGGCGGGACATCTCTCCTCATTGTCGTCGGTGTATCGCTTGATACTATAGGGCAGATAGAATCGCATTTGATAATGAGACATTATGAGGGTTTTATGAAAGAGGGGAGAATAAAAGGGCGCTGGTTTAATGTACGATAGAGAGATAGAGGCGTTGCTCAAACCAAAAATAACTAACACCTAAAAAGTTCAGATTTTTAATATTCTTGGTTTTAGGTATATGTTTGCCACTGTAAGCTTGCCCAAACTTAAAATACTGTACACTGATTTTTTTTGAACTGCTTGGTTTTGCTTACTAAAAAGTTTGAGATATTTTGTTCTTATGAGTTCTTTGTTTGTCATTCAGCGCAAAGGGGCAAAGTCACTAAATCGTAGAATCCAGCAGTTTTGTGTAGTCATTCCTGAGAGTCTTTATTGGGAAGCTAAGTTTAAAAAGTTATTAACCTGTTAAATATATAAGGAAATTTTAAAATGAATTACATATTGATGGGTCCTCCCGGAGCAGGAAAAGGAACTCAAGCAAAAAAAATTGTAGAAAAGTTTGGTATAGTCCATCTCTCAACGGGCGATATGTTTAGAGAAGCCAAAAAGTCTGATGAAGATATAAGAAAATTTCTTGAATCAGGACAGTTAGTTCCAGATGAAATAGTTGTCAATATGGTAAAGAAACGTCTTGAAAAAGACGATATAAAAAAAGGATTTCTTTTGGACGGTTTTCCAAGAACTGTCAATCAAGCTCAAGAGCTTGATAAAATGCTTAAGTCTGAAAACATAAAAATAGATGCGGTATTTTTTATAGATGTTCATTTTGAAGAAGCAGTTAAAAGAATTTCAGGAAGAAGAGTTTGTTCTTGCGGCGCAAGCTACCACGTAAACTTTATTCCTCCTAAAGTTAAAGGAAAGTGCGATGTTTGCAACGGTGAGCTTATACAAAGAAGCGATGATAAAGAAAACGTTGTGAAAGATAGGCTAGACGTTTATGAGAAGCAAACAAGACCTTTAATAGATTATTATAAGAAAACAGGATTGTTTGTTAATATAGACGGTTTAAAAAGTGAATCTGAAGTGTTTGAAGAAATAAAAAAACACATAGAGGCAAAATAAATTGTTTTTTGAAAAGCAGGCGATTGAGCAAAAAACGGCAAAAGAAATTGAGAAGATGAGAATTGCCGGTAAAGTTGTAGGGGAAATTTTAGAAAAGCTTTCTGAAATAATAAAGCCCGGAGTAACGACGAAATATATAGATGAATTTTCGGAAAAGTATATAAGAAAATTGAAAATGACGCCTGCGTTTTTAGGTGTACCCGGTTCAATGTATCCATTCCCTGCGTCCGCATGCGTATCAATAAATAATGAGGTTGTACATGGGATTCCGAATGCTTCTCGTGTGCTAAAATCAGGAGATATAGTTTCTGTAGATTTGGGTGTTTTTTATGAAGGCTATTATGGCGATGCAGCAAGAACCTACGCAGTCGGCAGTATCTCCGACACCGCCGCTAATCTTCTTAAAATTACAGAACTTTCTTTACAGAAAGGCATAGAAAAGGCTCTTTCTGGAAACAGGCTCGGCGATGTTTCAAACGCTGTGCAAGTAGTTGTTGAGGATGCTGGTTTTTCTGTTGTAAGAGACTTTGTCGGACACGGAATAGGCAGAAATCTGCACGAAGAGCCTCAAATTCCAAATTATGGCAAGGCAGGAATTGGTGTTAAACTTCTTCCCGGAATGGTCCTTGCTATAGAGCCTATGGTAAACGAAGGAAATTACGAAGTTTGTATGTTGGATGACGATTGGACTGTGGTTACAAAAGACGGAAGCTTAAGTGCTCATTTTGAGCATACCGTGGCGATAACGGAAAACGGTTACGAAATTCTAACAAAGGTGTAGAATGGCTAAAGAAGAGAAACTCATTGTTGACGGAAAAATTTTGGAATCTCTGCCAAACGCTGTGTTTAGAGTAGAACTTGTAGAGGGTGGACATGTCATCTTGGCACATATTTGCGGGAAGATGAGAATGCACTATATAAAGATACTCCCTGGCGATAAGGTTAAAGTTGAGCTTTCTCCTTATGATTTAACAAGAGGCAGAATTACATACAGAGAGAAGTAGAAAATTGTTGTAAAATAACAAAATATGCAGCATACAAAAGTGTGTGGTGCGCATTGTTTTTTTGTTATTTTATGATATAATACAAACTTGTCAAAAGATATAGAAATAACGGAGTATGAAATGAAAGTCAGAGCATCGGTAAAACCTATTTGTCAGAAGTGTAAAGTTGTAAAACGCAAAGGCGTAGTGCGAGTTGTATGTTCGGAGCCTAAGCATAAACAGAGACAAGGATAAGGGTCAATAAGGTTGAAATAACAAGCAAACGCCTGTTATTTTTGATTTTTAAGTTAGATAAAAATAGAAGCAAACATCTGGAGGATAGATAAATGGCTCGTGTTGCCGGAGTAGATTTACCAAAGAACAAAAGATTAGATATAGCGCTAAGATATATTTACGGTATAGGTCCTGCTATATCAAACGAAATTATAGCGGAACTTTCATTAGATCCCGCTAAAAGAGTTAAAGATTTAACCGAAGAAGAAGTAAATAAAATAAACAATCTTATAACAAAAAATTTAAAAGTTGAAGGAGATCTCAGAAGAGAAATCCAGGCAAATATTAAAAGACTTATAGAAATCGGAAGCTACAGAGGGTCGCGACACAGAAGAAATCTTCCAGTAAGAGGACAGAGATCTAAAACCAATGCCCGCACGAGACGCGGTAAAAGAAAAACAGTTGGAGCAGGCAAGGCTGCAGTTCCAGGTAAGAAGGGCTAAAAGTAAGTTTGTCCTAAATTAGTGGCTATAAATATTAATTTAAAGAGTTATATATTCGTAAAACAAGAATGGAGGAAGTATGGCAGAGGAAAAAAAGACTGGGAGCTCTAAGAAGAAAAAATATAGCGGCGGAGTAGCAAGAGCATATATATTGTCAACATTTAACAATACGATTGTTAATATAACCGATGAAAGAGGAAATACTTTGTCTTGGGCGTCTGCAGGTGGTTCGGGATTTAAAGGTACAAAAAAAGGAACACCTTTTGCAGCGCAAATGACTGCAGCTGCAGTAGGCAGAAAGGCTATGGATATTGGCGTGAAAAGCGTTGCCGTGTTTGTAAATGGTCCAGGACCAGGAAGAGAAACAGCTATAAGAGGTTTACAGAGCTCAGGTCTTGCAATAACAGCTATAAGAGATATTACCCCTGTTCCCCACGATGGATGTCGTCCTCCAAAACCAAGAAGAGTATAATATTGGAAAAATGATGTTCGGCACAACGGCTGCTGTCGGACATTTATTTAGATATAGTAAAAATAACCTGGGAGGGTTTTAATAGATGTCACGTTATTTAGGGTCAGTATGTAAATTGTGTCGCCGTGAAAAAGAAAAGCTTTTTCTAAAAGGAGAAAGATGTTCTTCAAATTGTGCTCTTGATAAAAAAAGAGGTAAGAATGCTCCCGGACAGCACGGAGCAATGAAGTCAAAAATGTCTGACTATGCCAAACACTTGTGCGAGAAACAGAAAGCCAGACGAGTTTACGGTTTAACTGAAGAGCAGTTCGTTCACTATTACGAGACGGCTGAAAAAATGAAGGGGTCAACTGGAGACAACTTATTTAAGATTCTTGAGCTCAGGCTTGACAATGTAGTATATCGTTTAGGTTTGGCTTCATCTAAGAGAATGGCAAGACAAATAATAAATCATGGAAATGTTTTAGTAAATGGCAAAAAAATAGACTTACCTCGTTATCAAGTGAAAGCGGGCGATATTATAACGGTACCTGAGAAGTACAAGTCAAATGCCGTTATAAAGAAATTGGTTGAAGGGACATCTTCAAATGTTCCTGCTTGGTTGAGTTTTGACAAAAATAAAATTGCTGGAACTGTTGTAAGCGAACCTTTGGCAGGAGAAGTTTCTCACCCTATAAACAGCCAGCTTATAGTTGAATATTATTCAAAATAAACTAACCAGCTGTGAAGCTTGTTAAGTGAGGTTATAAAGAATGAAAGCATTGGATTTAGAAAAATTACGTAAATTTACTTCAGATGAAAAAATCGCAACTGAGTTTTATGGACGTTTCACAGCTGAACCTTTTGAACGCGGTTATGGTCATACGATAGGTAATTCGTTGAGAAGAATCCTTCTTTCAAGTCTGGAGGGATCCGCAATATCTTCTGTAATAATAACTGGAGCTATGCATGAGTTTGCAGTCTTAAAAGGTGTAAAGGAAGATGTAGCTCAGATAGTTTTAAATTTAAAGAAAATAAGAGTAAAATTAAACTCTGACGGTCCTGAGAGACTTTACTTGAAAGTTAAAAAAGCAGGCAAGATAACTGCTAAAGACATTGAACAAAACCTCAATGTTGAAATAATGAATCCTGATCAGGAAATTGCAAATATAGATAATGGAACAACTCTTGAAATAGAAATGGAAGCTACTAAAGGTAAGGGGTATGTTCTTGCAGAAGAAGCAAAGGCAGGTAAGTATCCCGTAGGTACCATATTCTTAGACTCTTTATATTCACCTGTGACAAAAGTCAACTACGAAGTAGAAAATACTCGCGTAGAGCAGGCTCTTAACTATGATAGGCTTGTTATGGAAGTTTGGACGGATGGATCTATTACTCCGAAAGACGCTTTAATAAAATCTGCAAAAATTTTGAGAAACAGTCTTGTAATATTTACCAACGATCCTGTTGAGTCAGAAGAAATTATTGAAGCTCAAGTTGAAAATAATCCTGTAAAAGAAAGTGGCATTTATAGCCAGCCTATAAGTATTATGGAGCTTTCAACAAGAGCCTCAAACAGCTTAAAAAATGCAGGAATTGAAAGTATAGCAGATTTAGTTCAAATAAAAGAAGATGACTTAATAAAGTTTGATAATTTCGGAAAACGTTCGTTTAAAGAAATTAAGAATAAACTTCAAGAATTAGGATTGTCGCTTGGAATGGAATTTAAGAACGGAGTAAAGAAATGATAAAAACTTATAATGGGAGCAAGCTCGGAGTAACGAGTTCCCACAAAAAAGCTATGCTTCGCAATTTGGCAACAGAGTTGTTTCTCCACGAGAAAATAGAAACGACTTTGCCTAAAGCCAAAGAGCTTGTAAGCTATTCTGAAAAGCTTTTGACTAAAGCGAAAAAAGCCGATTTAAACGCTATAAGGGCAGTAAGTGCTGAGATACATAATAAAGAAGTTGTAAAAAAAGTTTTTGATGTTTTAGCGCCAAGATACAAAGAAAGGAATGGTGGCTATACGCAAATCTTGAAAATTGGAACAAGACGCGGTGACAGCGCTGATGTCGCTATAGTGAAATTGGTAATGTAACAATCACAAACTTAAAAGTGGAGAACGGACAATGAGTCAAATAATCGGAGAATCTGTTTATTTGTATTCTTGTTGGTCTCCGCTTTTTTTAATTCATGCGAGGAAATAAATGTTTAATTATATTTTTGGCTTGTTTTCTAATGATATGGGCATTGACCTTGGGACTGCTTCAGTTCTCGTTTATATAAAAGGCAAAAACATTGTTTTAAGAGAGCCGTCTGTAGTAGCTATGGAACGCGATTCTAAAAGAGTTCTTTCCATAGGTATAGAAGCAAAAAAAATGCTCGGTAAGACCCCAGCAAATATTGTTGCCGTAAGACCTTTGAGAAACGGTGTTATAGCGGACTTTGAAGCAACTGAAAAAATGATTAGATATTTTATTAAAAAAGTCCACAATAAAAGAACTCTTTTACATCCTAGAGTAGTTATAGGCGTACCTTCAGGAATTACGGAAGTAGAAAGAAGAGCCGTAAGAGAATCTGCCGAGCAGGCTGGCGCTAGAGAAGTTTATCTTATAGACGAACCAATGGCTGCGGCAATAGGGGCAGGAATACCAATTCAAGACCCGGAAGGTAGCATGATAGTAGATATCGGCGGTGGAACTACTGAAGTTGCGGTTATTTCTCTTGGCGGAATGGTTGTAGCTAAATCTCTTGAAGTTGCTGGAGATAAAATGGACGAAGCCATAGTTCAGTATTTTAGACGCAAATATAATCTTTCCATTGGTGAAAATACAGCAGAATCCGTTAAAGTAAAAATTGGATCGGTGTTCCCTTTAGACCAGGAATTGACGATGGATGTAAAAGGAAGAGACTTGCTTACAGGTCTGCCAAAGACTGTCTCTATTTCTTCTGAAGAAGTAAGAATTGCTCTTTCAGATCCTGTCAGAAAAATAATAGAAGTTGTTAAAAGTGTTCTTGAAGAAACTCCAGCCGAGCTTTCAGCTGATCTTGTTGATAGAGGAATAATTTTAAGTGGAGGAGGCTCGCTTGTTAAAGGACTCCCTGAACTTATTTCTCAAGAAACAGAATTGCCTGTCAACCTTGCCGATGATCCTCTTACATGTGTTGCCAGAGGTACAGGCGCATATTTAGAAGAATTGGACAACATAAAAAGATCCAAAAAAAGAAACATATAACATTAGGATTTTTTTAATGCATGAATCTCACAAAACAAGATATGGTAATATAATATTTATTGCCCTTCTCACGTTTGGATTTGCGCTTATAATCGGCAGAGCTACCCCGTATGTAAGTATTATAAAAGATCTTGTTTATTATATTGCTTATCCAAATGTAGCGGTGGCAAATAAGATATTTCATACTACCGGACGTTTTGCCGACAATATTAAATCTATGGTCTTTTTGTATCAAGAAAATCTTGCCTACGAACAAAAAAATCAAGAGCTTGAAGATAAAATCCGTAATTATAATATTATTTCCAAAGAGTATGACAACTTATCAAAACTTTTAAATCTTGAAAAAATCAAATATACGAAATCTGTTTTTGCAAGGATTTCCGCCAGAGAACCCGGCGAATGGTATCAATGGCTTATAATAGATAAAGGCGAAAATGCGGACTTAAGAAAAGATTTGCCAGTAGTAATATTTAATAAAAGCAAAAATACCTTGTGTGCTATGGGGAAAATATTAGAAGTTTATAAGTCGTCTGCAAAAGTAGCTTTAATAACAAATTCAATCTATGAGCTTCCTGTTGAAATCAAAGACAAAGGCATAAACTGCCTTGCTGAGGGTTTTGATTCCAATCTTATAAAAATAACATACATACCATCGGGTTCCGACGTTAAATCAGGCGACGAAATTGTAGTAAGTGAGTTGAGTTCAGTATTTCCAAAGGGTATTCCTGTTGGAGTTATAAAAGAAGTTATGGAAGAAACATACATTGATTTTAAAACGGCTAGAGCCGAAGTATATTTTGAGTCAGATGTTATTTACGATGCTGTTATTCTTGTTCCTTGTGAAAGCGTATAAATGAAAAAATTTATTACTTATTTTCTTCTCTACATAATTTTTTGCACTCTGCAGTTTTTCTTCGGCAAATATATCAATATTTGCGGAGTTTTTCCCAATTTTATACTTATATTGATTGTTTATCTCGGACTAACAAGAGGAGTTGTGTCTGCGGAAATAGCGGGCTTTTTGTTTGGTCTTACTTGGGATGTTTTTTCAACTGATATTTTTGGTATGCGTGCAGTGATATTTACAATTGTTGGTTACTTAACGGGAATGATGAATAAACATTTTGACAAAGACAGCCCTCTCGCAAAAATTGTAATAGTATTATCGGCTAATCTAGTTTATTGGTTTGGTTTTAGCTTTATTTACTGGGTTCTTCCCGCAAGTGAAAGCAGCTCTTCGTCTTTTATCACAGCTCAAGCTGCGTTTAAAATATTGGTAACAGTTTTGATAGCGCCTATAATATTTTTTATTTTAGACCGTTTAGAACTCTTCGTTCGCGGGGATACATAAATGGTTTGGCAAAAAGAAGATCGTTTTGCTTACGAAAATTTTATTGAAAAACACAAGGTTATTCTTGTGTTTTTTATATTACTTTTTATTTGTCTTTCAATAAGACTTTTTTATTTGCAAATTATAAAAGGTAATAAGTACAAAGCTATTTCAGAGCAGCAAAGGCTACACAACACAAACGAACGTGCCCCAAGAGGCATAATTTATTCTTCCGATAATGACGTTCTTGTCAGTAACGAATTTTTCTACGTAGCCTTATATTATCCGCCTGATGGTCATAAAGAAATATCAGATGAAACTTTGAAAGACCTTGAGATTATTCTAGGGAGAGATATAAAACCTAAAACTGACAAAAACAATAAATACGGAAAAGTTTTAAAGCTGGCTGATAATCTTACAAAAGAAGAGATGTTCAAAGTTCGCGAACAAAACATGCGTCTGCGGGGTGTTAGCGTAGCGAGAGAGCCACGCAGAGTTTATCCTCTAGCTGAAGCATCATGTCATGTTACAGGATATACGAGCGAAATAAAACCTGAAGAAATAGAGGATTTGTCCGAACAAGGATATAAACCCGGAGATTACATAGGCAGAGGTGGCATAGAGCAGGCTTACGACGAGTACCTTCAAGGCAAAACAGGTGGTTGGCAGGTTGAAGTAAATGCTAGAGGATACAGAGTCAAGGCTTCAAAGTATATACCTCCGGAAATAGGAGCAAGTATATACTCTACAATAAATTCAAAATTACAGAAAGTCGCTTACGATGCCTTAAAAAACAGCGATACTGGCAAAGGTGCGGCAGTAGTGTTGGACGCAAAAACAGGTGCAGTGCTCTCGTTAGTTTCTTGTCCCGGTTTTGATACAAATAAAATAAGACACAAAGAATTCAGTAAATTTTTAAAAGATAAAAATCTTCCTCTTTTCAACAGAGCGTTGCAGGCGTTATATCCGCCCGGTTCAATATTTAAAGTAGTTACTTTTGCTGCGGCTGTTGAAGTTCTAAACATAAGTCCTTCGGAAAAAGTTTTATGTACTGGAAAGTTTGAACTCGGAGACAGACATTATACATGTTGGTACAAACCCGGACATGGATGGTTAGACTTAATTCACGCGACAGCTCAGTCATGCAATATATATTTTTACCAGCTAGGACTTAAATTAGGCGTAAAAAATCTTGAAAAATTCTCAAAAAAGTTTTATTTAGGAAGAAAAACTGGTGTAGATTTGCCTAATGAAAAAAGTGGTTTTGTTCCAAATCCTGAATGGAAAAAATCTAAGCAGAAAATGAAATGGCTTCAAGGAGACACTGTTATATTCTCAATTGGGCAGGGAGGATTGTGGATAACTCCTCTTCAAATGGCGCACATGATGTCTTCCATTGCAAATAAAGGTGTATGCAATAAACCTTATGCTGTTGAGAAAATTATTGATGTAAATGGCGAAGAATTGTACAGACATAAACCTGAAAAGGAAGAGAGAATAGATCTCTCTGATCTCACTTGGTCTTTACTTCATACAGCTTTATTGGAAACCATTGAATCTGGAACAGGGAAAAGATGTAAATTCAAATATATTAAAGTAGCTGGAAAAACCGGTACGGCACAAAATCCACATGGGAAAGATCATGCTTGGTTTATCTCTTATGCTCCTGCTGATAACCCAGAAATTGTCATTGCCGTTATAGTGGAACATGGCGGCGGCGGCGGTGTTAACTCTGTGCCTATAGGAAGAAAAATTTATGAAGCTTATTTTAATATAGGAAGTGAAACTGAAGATAATAAGGAATCTGCAATATGATAGAACAGGATAAAAGCTTTTTTCATCGGCTTGTTTCAAATATAGACTGGTATTTAGTTTTAGCCGTAGCTATTTTGATAGGTATAAGTTTTACAGCTATATATTCCTCTGGCTCAAATTACGGCATGTCTTTTAGGTACCTTTCTGTGCAGTTTTTGGCAGCAGGTATCGGTTTTGTAGGGCTTTTGCTTCTTACAAGTTTTAACTATCAATATTATAAACATTTAGACAAATTAGTTTATGCTTTATCTTTTGCTCTTTTAGTTTCTGTATTGCTTTTTGGTTCAGTAAAAAGAGGCACAAAAGGGTGGTTTGATTTTGGCTTTATATCTTTCCAGCCAGTAGAAATAGCAAAAATAATGTACATTTTAGTTTTATCTTCTTTTCTTGACGCAAAAGCTAAAGAATCCAAAAGAGTTTCTTTTTTAATTTCAGCATTTGCCATACTTTTTGGACATTTGGTTCTCATAATGATGCAGCCGGATTTTTCTTCAACGCTTTCTTATTTTCCTATCACTTTATTTCTTCTTTACGCTATAGGTGTTGAGCCTTTTTATTTGCTATGTATAGTAATAGGAGGAGGTCTTGCTATAGGTATTCCGCTTCTTGAAACATTTTTTGATATGCAGCTGAAAATAGCTCAAAACGAAACTTTTTTAACTAATCTAGCACTATTTTTAAAAAGCGGTAATAATGTTGTTTATATTATCTCTACTGTATTGGTTTTAATAGTAAGCGGGTGGTGGTTTTTGTGGAAACTAAGAATTAGAATACCAATAATTTATCCAGTTGTTTTGTGTGGCGCTATAGTTTTAGGATGTGTGTCTTCAATATTTGTAGAAAAATCGCTCAAAGATTATCAAAGAAGAAGGCTAGTTGTATTTTTAGACCCGCAGGTTGATCCGAGAGGTTCAGGGTATAATATCATACAGTCAAAAATTGCTATAGGTTCTGGAAAGTTTACAGGAAAAGGGTTAAAAAAAGGGACGCAAACCCAGCTAGGATTCCTTCCTGAACAGCACACAGATTTTATTTTTTCAGTTATAGGAGAAGAAGGCGGTTGGGTTATTGCTCAGCTTACACTTATTTTTTATTTCCTTTTTATTTGGCGGGCGCTTGTTATAGCTAAAGAATCCCGCGACAGGTATGGCTCGCTTGTGGCAACTGGTATTGCAACAATGTTTGCATTTTATGCAGTAATTAACATAGGAATGGTTATGGGTATGATGCCCGTAACAGGAATGCCTTTGCTTCTTTTGTCTTACGGTGGCTCTTCAATTCTTTCTTCACTTTGCGCTATAGGAGTTCTATGTTCCATTCATATACGCAGACATACGTATTAATTAGCTGAAGAGATAAAGTTAGGTACATAAATAGTACCGTAAGAATCAAGAGAATAAGAGAAACAAAAAAGAACCGCATAAAGATTGGATAATCTTTATGCGGTTCAAACATGTTTTAGTTTATTAATCTAAGTAAGACATAACTTTTTTAGATACATTGTGTAAAGATAATCTCTATACCATAAACTTCCCCACAAATAAAACCTAAAGCTGCTCCTGCTCTTAAAAAGTAAAAGAGGGTGAAGAGCATAAAAAACTCTGACCTATATGTTCTACAGCAGGAGCTACATGCATATTTCCATCATGAATAACCCTATAAAATAGCATACCCACTAATCTTATATATCTAACCTTAATCTAGTTTAGAGTACTTTATTATTCTCTTGTGAAGGAACAGCAAAAGAGCTGGTAACGAAAGATAATATAAGACTAAAGTAGTAGTGCCATCCTTAGTGTAATACGTAATAGAGTGATAGTGTCGCTAAGAATAAATAAGTAAGAAGAAAATTTACGAAAGTTTTACACAATCTTACTACAAGATTCTAATTACCCTATATAATTATTATAAGAGGTAGTAAAGTATGAATTTACATATGAAATACAAAGTAAAAGATAATAATAGATAAAAAATAAATAGAGGGAAAAAATGAAGAAAAAGGTAATATTTTATGTATGTTTGAGTGTACTGTTGTTTACATATACGGTTGGTTATGCTTTAGAAGATTGTCAAAAGTTTAAAGAGGCTATAAATACAAATGTAGTAAGTAAATTGTTGACTTCTCAACAGAGGCAGTCTCTAAAAGACAGTGCTGATAGTACTCCTTTAGATACTAATATTAAAAGAATGAAAGAGTACTTATTAAGTAACTTTGAGAAATTTTCCGCTTTAACTCAAGAGCAGAGAACAAATTGTGAGCAGGCTCTATTAGATGATGGAAGTAATATACGAGAGGTTTATAAAAAGATAGTGGCTTTATTAGAAAATACCCAAAGTTATAATTTTGTGGCTGATATGGCAAGTGAATTAAACACACCAGTTGTAGATGATAAGACTGACCCAAGCGCAGCAGAAGAAGATACAAGTAAGCCAGTAACAGATGAAAAAGCACAAGATGGAGAAGATACAAAAGCAAGTGATTCAAAAGGAACATCTTTACCAAGACCAAAGGCAGAAGAGCTAAAGGTAGAGG
>JAIRYK010000005.1 GCA_031267795.1 Candidatus Endomicrobiellum devescovinae
AATAGAAGGGAAGAAGGGGGAGATAAAGGTTTCATATAGAATAGATGGAGATTATGTAGAGATAAGGGTGAAGGACAATGGGAAAGGAATGAGTAGGTGTATGGTAGAGAAGCTAGAAATAAAGAAGGGAGAAGAGGTAGTAATAGTAGATGATGAAGAGTTAATACATGAAGTATGGAAAGCGAAACTGAAGGAGTACGAAAAAGAGATAAGAATAAAGTTTTTTAAGGAAGGGAAAGAAGCGTTAAAATATCTAAAATCGTTAGAAAATAAAGATAAAGTACTTTTACTTACGGATTACAGGTTGAAGGGACAGGAAGTAACTGGGATAGATATAATAGAGGAAGCAGGAATGAAAGAAAGGCATATACTTGTAACAGGAGAGGAAGTTTCAAGGATAAAAGATTTTAATAAAAAATCTACGTTTTTAAAAATGGTTCCAAAAATGTACATTAACGATATTCCTTTGAGACTAGAGTAATTATTTAAAGTAAGCTGATAAATTTTTATAAGGCACGGGTTATGTTTGCAGATAAAATTTATTTATTGTTACTGTTATTGCTTCCACTTTTAGCAGGATTTCTTTATTTAACATTTCGTAAAAGAGAGTTTGATTTGGCACTGCTTGTATCTAGGGTCAATTTCTTGTCGCTTACAAATGTTAATTTAAACGCTTATAAGATTAAAAATATTTTAATTTTTTTAGCTTTCTTTTTTATTATTATTGCTTTGGCGCGTCCACAATTTGGCTATAAAAAGAGAACTATAATAAAAGAATCTTCTGAAATCGTTATATCTTTAGACGTTTCAAGAAGCATGCTTGCTCAAGATCTGAAGCCGAATAGACTTGAAAAAGCTAAAGATATGGTGTTAAAGATTGTTGGAGAGAACTCCGGCGAAAAAATAGGCATTATTGTCTTTGCAGGGAGTGCTATGTGGCAATGTCCCATGACCTACGACTCTCAGGCTTTAAAAATGTTCTTACGAAGTGTTGAAACTACCAGTCTTCCTATTGGCGGCACTCAAATAAGCGATGCTATTACACTAGCTTCAAAAGCTGTAGAAAAAGAACTTTCCAATGGAAAGATTATGGTTTTAATAAGCGACGGAGAAGATCACGATTCAGGAATCAAAGAAGCTATAAATAAAGCTAAAAAAGCGGGATTGAAAATTATTGCTGTTGGTATTGGTACGCCGAATGGCTCTCCAATTCCTGTAAAAGATGAAAGTGGCATAATAAAGGATTATATTAAAGACAGAACTGGGCAAATTGTTGTAAGCAAGATAAATGCAAATTTACTCAAAAGCGTTGCCAGTGAAACAGGCGGAAAATATTTTGATGCTTCAGTTAAAGATATTTCAGGAGAACTATCAAGAGCAGTAAGAGATTTAGAAAAAAATAAAAATAAAATTAGCGAAAGAGATAGCAAAATAGACAGGTTTCAGATATTCCTATTTGTCGCTTTGTTATTGCTGTTTATAGAATTATTATTTCCTGTAAAAAGATTAAAAAAATGAAACTAGAGAAAGAATTTTTTATTAAAATAATTGCTTTTTTTATGCTTTTGATTCTTTTATTTTTGATTTTATTTATATCAATCAAGAATGTAAGAGCCAATAATAGAGCTGTAAAATATTTTAATAAAGGAAATTTTGAATCGGCTGCGAAAACTTTTGATAATGATCTTAAAAATAATCCAAAAAATTATGTTGTAATAAACAATTCAGCTGGAGCAGACTATAAGCTAAATAAGCTAGACGAAGTGAAAGCAAAGTATGCGGTCGTTTTAAATTCTACAGATGCCGCAAAAGAAGACAAATTTGCGGCTTTGTACGGTACGGGGAACGTTGAATTCTTAAAAAATAATTTTGAAAAATCTGCAGAATTTTATAGAGAGGCTTTGAAACTTAACCCAAATGATAAAGACGCAAAATACAATCTTGAGCTTGTGTTGTTAAAATTAAACGAGAAAAACAATAAACAAGACAATAAAGACGATAAACAGAAAAATGATAAGCAAAAACAAAATCAACAAGCGCAAGATTTAAAAAGGCAGATGGAGCAAAACGATAAAGCTCAAAAAGAAAATGAAAAGGAACGTCAAGAAGAAAAAGGCAAAAGCGGAGATAATAAAGATGCTAGCTCCCAAAGAAGCGATAACGATAAACAAAAAGAGTTAGAAAAAGAAAAAAAAGAACTTGATAAGCAGAGACAAGAAATAAGTGATAAAATAAAAAATTTAATGAAGGCTCAAAAGGAAGAAAAGTTTCAAGAAGACAAACAAGCTGACAAAAGTGCGCCTATGAAGCAAAACAAGATAAAAAAAGATGTCAATAAAGATATGCAAGCTGTAATGCTTTTAAATTATTATAATGAAGCTGATAAAAATTCAAATAAAGTTGTAAATAAAAATAAAGAACATTTAATAAATCAACCGCAAGAGGATTGGTAAATGTTTAAAAAGATATTTTGTTTAGTAATGTTATCGCTAGGAACAACATCATTATATGCGGACGTTATTTCTTTTAATGCGTCTGTAGATAAAAAAACGGTTGCTTTAAACGATTCTTTCATATATTCAATCACAATAAGTGGCGATGGAAAAAATTTGCCAGATCATCAAATAGGAAATATTTTTGAGTTTAACAGATTTGGCACTTCTACTTCACAAAGTATGACTATAGTAAATGGGAAATCCAATGTGAGCGTTACTTATAGATATACTTTGGGACCAAAAAAAACTGGTAAGTTTACAATACCTCCCGCTACTATATCCTATAATGGTAAAACATACTCAACCGAAAGTATAGAGAGAGATAGAGGTGGTTCCAGCTAAAAATATTCAGAACGTTTCTTCTGCCGATTCAAGACAGGTAAGCGTTCGCCAACATTCGTCGCAAAATCCTCCGGGAAAGGCATTTGTTAAAGCTTCAGTAAATAAAGCGACTGTTTACGAAAACGAAAAACTGATTTATAAATTTAATTTCTATAGAAATGTTGATTTAATATCTAACCCTGAATACTATCCTCCTGATTTTACGGGTTTTTGGAACGATGGCTCTAAACCGAAAGAACGTTATGATGTTATTGACGGCTCTAACTATCACATTGATGAAATAGACACTTTTTTATATCCAGTCGGCGTTGGGGTAAAGACTATTGCACCTACAAAACTAAAAATAAGCATTATGGATTTTTCAGGTTCAGACGACGACTTTTTCTCTCTCTTTTCAAATATGGGGAGAGGACGAACCAAAGTTTTAGAAACAAATCCTGTAGAAGTAAAAGTTATTGCTTTGCCACAAGAAGGAAGACCTTCAAATTTTGAGGGAGCTGTAGGTGATTTTAAAATAAAAGCTTTGGTTGATAAACAGAATGCCCAGACAAACGAGCCTGTGACTTTAACGGTTACTGTAAGCGGAAACGGCAATATGAAAAGCATAGCTAACATACACTTTGACGATTATAGCAGTTTTAAAAAATACGACACTATTGTGGCAAATGCTTCGGATAATTCAAAAGAATTTAAAGCTATATTTATACCTCAACTTCCGGGAGATAAAGAAATACCAGCAGCAAGTCTTTCTTTTTTTAACCCTACAAAGAAACAATACGAGACTGTCAAAACACAGGCGCAAATAATTGCTGTAAGAGGCGAGCCTGTTTATTCATCTGGTTCTTCTAGTAAAGAATTTGGCATAGATACAACTCGCAGAGGTATAAATTATAACAAACCGATAAAAAATCTGAAACAATTTAAGGGACATTTTGTACAAAAGCCTTCATTTTATTTGATTTTTGTTCCGTGTATTATTTTGTTTCTAACAGTTTTTGCATATAAAAAGATACAAATAAATCAGTTGAAAAAAAGCAAAATTACTTCTTCTGTTACAAAAATTCAAAAATCTTTAGAAAGTGCGTCGCTTGAAGTTTCAAAAAATAATTTGAACTTGGCTTTGAACTTAATATATCAAGCTTTAATGGAATTTGTAACTATTAAAACAGGAATATTATCTGATAATTTATCTGGAGTTCAAATAAAAGAAAAATTGCTAAAGTCAGGAGTAGGTGAAATATATGTTGCCAAAATAATAAAAATTTACGATAAACTTAACTTCTATAAGTTTGCTTCTGTAAGTTTGGACAAAGAGTCCATAAAAACTTTAATAGATGCCGTAAAATCTCTGATTTAAAATTTATCTCTAAATTCTTCCAAAGATTTAAAGATAAGTATTTGTCAAAGATTAAATAACTATATAAAGAGGTCTAAAGTGAAAAAAGTTCTAATTAAAAGATTGTTCGCGTCTTTATTGCCATTTTATTTTGTACTGTCAATATTTGTTTCTTCAGCGGCTGGTCAAACGCTGCCTCTATCTACAGAATCCGTAAATCTTTACGGGGGACTGGGCTTGCCGACAGATACTATTCCTTTTATGAAAAAAGTCCGCAGAGGTACGCTGCCTAACGGACTTCGTTATTACATTTTAAAGAATAATAAACCTGAAAATAGGGCTTACTTAACGTTAGCTGTTTATGCAGGGTCTGTCTTAGAGGAAGATAGCGAGCAGGGTCTTGCTCATTTTTTGGAGCATATGGCTTTCCAAGGAACAAAACGGTTCCCTAAAAAAGGAGATATTTTAAATTATTTTCGTTCTAAGGGAATGCGCTTTGGAGCAGATGAGAATGCATATACGTCTTTTAACGAAACAGTCTATGGCATAGAAATACCTGTTGAATCTGACGGTAAAGGCGGGAAGCGTATTCCAAAAAAAGCTCTTGATATCATTGATGATTGGACGTATGCAATTACTTTTGATCCGAAAAATATAGATGATGAGAAGCTTGTTATATTAGAAGAAAAAAGAGTAAGCATGGCAAATGCTAATGGAAGAGTTATAGAGAAATTTCTTCCTATTATATATAAAGGCTCTAAATATGCTGTGCGTCTGCCTATAGGTTTGTCAGAAATAATAGAAAATGCAAATCAGAAAGTTATAAAAGATTTTTATGATAAATGGTATCGTACAGAGAATATGGCTATTATATTAGTAGGAGATTTTGATGATAGCGCCTTGGAAAAAGCGCTTATGTCTTATTTTCACGCTGTTCCTAGCAAAATTTTGTTGAAGCGTTCAGATTATGAATACCCGCTTCCTATAAAAGGAAATCAGAATATAAAAATTATTACTGACTCTGAGCTTTCTAATGCATCGGTTTATCTTAGTTATAATCAATTTGCAAAAATTTTAGATAATAATTTAAGTTCTTTTAGAGAACAGTTGATAGATAAACTTATTTCAAGCATGATCGCACAGCGTTTTCAAGAAGAATCGCATAATCCGACTGCGCCGTATACTTGGGCTTATATTCATGAAGATAGAGTTAAAACTTCTTCGCCGTCGCGTTTTATGCAGCTTTATGCGGGAGCAAAAACAGATAAAACAGAAGAAGTTATTAAATTTTTATTAAAAGAAAAAGAGCTTATTTATCGTTATGGTTGGACTAAATCGGAAGTTGATGTTGCTAAACGTGCTCTTCTTGCCGAATTTACTTCTTTGGCTGAAGAAAAAAGATATGATTCAAGTGTATATATTTCAAAATTTACGAATCACTTTATTGGGAACAGTGTCAATGTAACTGATAACGATACTTTGCTTAATGCTGCAAAGAAAATATTGCCCAACATTAGTATAAAAGAATTGAATGAAGCGGTAAAGAAATATTTTGTAGAAGACGACTTGACTGCCATTGTAGTTGCTCCTGAGAAAGAAAGAATTCCATCTAAAGATAAAATTAAAAAGATAATTAAAGCTTCAAAAAAGATGAAAATTTTGCCGCCAAAGGAAGAAATTGTAAATGATATTCTCTTGGATAATGTCCCTGTTTCTGGAAAATTTTTGAATGAAAATATAGATGCCGAAACAAATGCTATTATTTGGACACTTTCAAACGGAGCTACAGTTGTCTTGAAGAAAACTGATAATAAAGCAAACGAAATTGTAATGGAAGCTTTAGCAAAAGGCGGTATTTTAAACGTTCCTAGTAAAGATAAAGATATTGTATCGGCGAAACTTGCTGCAAACATGTTTAATGTTTCTGGCGTTGGGAAATATTCTAGTGATGAATTGTCAAAGAAGCTTGCCGATAAACAAGTAAGCCTTTATTTCAATATGTCTGAATTTACGCATGGCTTTTCTGGAGAGAGTGTAAATAAAGATATTAAAACTTTGTTTGAGCTTTTGTATTTGAATTTTACTGACCCTAGATTTGATTCCAAAGCAGTTAAAGCTTATATTTCAAAACGCAAATCACTTCTTGAAAATGAAGATCAAGAACCGAGAAATGTTTTTAGAAAGGATTTTATAAAAATTATTTACGGGAACGATCCATATTTTAAACCTTTAGAGTTTTCAGATATTGCTAACCTTAATAAAAGCACAGCGCTAAATCTTGTTAAAAAAGCTTTAAATCCTGCAGACTATACATTTGTCTTTGTTGGAAGTGTTGATGACATTAATATTTTCAAAGAATATGTGGAGACATATTTAGCTTCTATCCCTGCGGGTAAAGAAAAAGATTCTTTACCGCAACATAATGTCGCTCGTCCAGGAGAAGTTAAGCATAATGTTTATAAAGGAAAAGAAGAGTTGAGCAGTGTTAAAATGAAGTGGATTATAAAAGAACAATATTCTCAAAATGAAAAAGCCACAGCAGATGTTCTAAGAGAATATTTAAATATTGTTCTCATTGAAGATATTAGAATGAAACTTGGCAATACGTACAGTATTTATAGCTTTACTGATTTAGACATTTTACTTGGAGAATTGAGTTTAGGCATTTCATTTTCCTGTGACCCGAACAAAGTTGACGAAAGCATTGCCGAAATAATAAAAGACATAAATGCTATAGATTTAGGTAATATCAACCTTGATATTCTAAGTAAAGCAAAAAAAGCCTGCAAGAAAGTATATGAAGTTTCAATTCAAGATAATTCTATGCTTGCAAGAAATTATGCAGACTTGGCTGTTATATATGGCAAACCATTTGCCTCTATGGATGAATTCCTTAAACTCTATGATTCTGTGTCTTTAAAAGATTTACAAAAAATAGTCAACAAACTTTTAAAAGGCGGCTGTACTCAAGTTGTTTTATACCCCGAAAAGTTGAAAGAATAATAGCTATATTATTATAAAGGGCATATTGCAAAAAATTGTCAAAAAAGTGATAATATTGGGCAATTTAGAAAGTCCATATGATCAACTTAAGGAGGGTGTGTTATGGAAAAGTGGAAATGTTCTGTATGTGGAGATATTTATGATCCTGCAATAGGTGACCCTGATAAAGGAATTGCTCCAGGAACGCCTTTTGAGCAGTTGCCTGAAGACTGGACATGCCCTGTTTGTGGTCAGCCGAAATCTGTTTTTGAAAGAGAATAACGAGCAGGATGACTTATGAAGCAAATATATTTGGACAATCAGTCTAACACAAGGCTTGATAAAAGAGTTTTTGATGTTATGAAGCCATTTTTTCTTGAGTATTATGGTAACCCTCAAAGTATTTACTCTTTGGGTTGTGCATCTAAAGATGCTCTTGAAATTGCAAGAAAACAGGTCGCAGATTACATACATGCTGATGCCGGCGAGATTATTTTTACTTCTTGCGGTACCGAATCCAACAATTTAGCTGTAAAAGGCATTTGCGAAGCGCTGAAGTCTAAAGGCAATCATATTGTTGTGTCTGATATAGAGCATTTTTCTGTTTTAAATGCTGTAAAAAAGCTTCAAAAAGATGGCTTTGAAGTAACTTATATATCTGTTGATGAAAAAGGAAATGTAAGTGAAGCTGAACTCTTAAAAGCCTTGCTGAAAAATACGGTTTTGGTTTCAATACAACATTCCAATACCGAAGTCGGCACTATACAAGATATAAAAAAATTAGTTTCAGCTGTTAAAAATAGCAAAGTTAATGATTTTGTTGTTTTTCATACCGATGCAGTAAGCTCAGGCGGCATGATACCTATAGACGTAAAAGATTTGGGCGTTGACTCTTTGACTCTATCGTCTTCAGTGATGTACGGACCCAAAGGAGCTGCAGCTCTCTATCTAAAAAAAGGGATACGTATTGTTCCTCAGATGGACGGCGGCGTGCAGGAGTATTCTAAACGCACAGGAACTGAAAATATTCCTGCTATTGCTGGCTTTGGGAAAGCCTGCGAAATAGCTAAAGAAGAAACTGCAGCTAACAACAGAAAAATTAAAGAATTAAGAGATAAACTTATAGAAGAGCTTCCAAAGAGGATAGAATACATTTATTTGAATGGAGCTTTAGAGAATCGTCTTGTAGGAAACGTAAATTTTTCAATTGAATTTGTTGAAGGTGAAGCGTTATTTTTGCTTTTAGACGCTAAGGGTATTATGTCGGCAAGCGGTTCTGCATGTGCAAATAAGAATCTTAAAATGTCGCATGTTTTAGACGCTATGAAAGTTGATGTTGCCGTCGGGCAAGGTTCAATTTTATTTACTTTATCAAAGTATAATACAGAAGAAGAGATAAATTATGTCCTTGAGGAGTTCCCTAAGATTGTTAAAAGGCTTAGAGAAATGTCGCCTCTATATTCTTATTTTATTCAAACTGGAAAAAGAAAACCTGCAGGTCCAGGTACAGATTTTGATGATCATAATCACTGTCACTGCGATATAGAATAAGTATAACCCTTAATTGTATTTAATTATTATTATAATTTATAAAGATAGCTTTAGGTGTTGCAATGGCTTTGCAATAGAGAAAGCTGGAAGTATTGGAGGGCAGTATGGCATTTTATTCTGAAAAAGTTATGGATCATTTTGCAAATCCGAGAAATGTAGGAGAAATAAAGAATGCTGATGGCATTGGGGAAGTCGGCAATCCTGTATGCGGCGATATGATGACTTTCTACATAAAAGTTAAAGATAATAAAATAGAAGATGTAAAATTTAAAACTTTTGGCTGTGGTGCGGCAATAGCCGTTTCTTCTATGGTTTCGGAAATGGCTTTAGGCAAAACGGTTGATGAAGTTTTAAAAATTACAAATGACGATGTGGCTAAAGCTTTAGGAGGGCTTCCTCCAAATAAACTACATTGCTCTAACCTTGGCGCCGACGCTTTGCACAAAGCAATACAAGATTACAAAAACAAGAAAAAATAAAGATATTTTAGAGAGGTATAAAATGGGTAACTGTAATTTTCAGTCTCACTCTAGTGGTTGTTCATGCCCCCATTGCGAAGACGAATTAAAAAACGGCTGCATGAGCCCAACATTTTGTAAACCGTGCGGACAAAAGACTAAAAACATTAAAGTTTGTCCAGTTTGCCAAGCTGAATATTCTTTAGAATATGAAAAGTGTCCTGCCTGTTCCGTAATAGGCAAAGAAAGAGAATAACTATTTTATAGTTTATAAATTGTTTAAAGAGTTTACTTTTTAGAAGTTGGGTTGAAATTGGAATGTGAAAGGAGCTTTTTATGGCTGCAAATATAATAAAAGACGGCGTGTATGCTGTTGGAGTTGTTGACTGGAATGAAAGACATTTCCATGGGCATACATACGTGACAAAAAGAGGCGTTACATATAATTCTTACCTAATTATTGATGAAAAAATTACCTTAATTGACACTGTTCGCAAAGGTTTTGAAAAAGAACTCTTAGAAAACATTAGAAGCATAGTAGATCCGTCTAAAATAGACACAATCGTTATCAATCATATTGAACCAGACCATTCTGGAGCATTTCCAGAAGTTTTAAAAACATGTCCTAACGCTAAAGTTTACGGAACTGAAAAAGCAAGAGATGGGCTTTTAAAATATTACGGCGTAAGCGGAAACTGGACTGCTGTGAAATCAGGTCAAAGTTTGAAGATTGGGAAAAGAACGTTGGAATTTATAGATGTTCCTATGATACATTGGACTGATAGCATGTTTACATATTGCGCATATGATAAAATCTTGTTTTCAAACGACGGATTTGGGCAGCATTATGCAACTGACAAACTTTTTGATGACGAGGTTAATTTTGATGTCATAATGGAAGAAGCTCAAAAATATTATGCCAATATCCTTTGGCCATTTAATATACTTGTTGCTTCTAAACTTGCCGCTATAAGTAAACTAAACCTTGCCATTGATTTTATTGCTCCAAGCCATGGACTTGCTTGGCGTAAACATATTTCTGACATTATGGAAAAATATCTTTACTGGTCTGCCCATAAATGCAAGAAAAGAATTGCGGTTGTTTATGAGACGATGTGAAATTCTACTGAAAAGATGGCGCGAAAAATTGTTGAAGGTATAAGTTCAGAAGGCGTTGAAGCTATTTTGTTTGATGTTACAAAAAACGATAGAACAGATATTGCTTCCTATATGCTATATGCTAAAGGCTGGATTTTTGGCTCTTCAACTCACGATGGAGAAATGCTTCCAGTAATTGCAGGATTTTTACATTTCTTAAAAGGCTCCAAAGCTATAGGGCGTAAATCTTTTGCTTTTGGCTCTTATGGCTGGAGCGGCGAAGCAGTAAAGGATATAGAAGATACTATTTCTAATATTACGACTTTTGATCCCTCTTTTAGAGTTGTTTTTAATCCTACAGAAGAAGAGTTAAATAAGTGTTTTGAAGCAGGGAAATCTTTTGCTTTAAAAATAAAGAATGAAGAATAAGCATTTTTTTATAGGAGGGAAAGAATGAAAGGGCAAGTATGCAAAGTGTGCGGATATGTGGCATTGGATGGAGAAAGAGGGATATGTCCAGTATGCCATGCAAAGAACGAATTTGAAGAAAAAGAAGAAG
>JAIRYK010000007.1 GCA_031267795.1 Candidatus Endomicrobiellum devescovinae
TCTATTAAACACTCTTTTTATTTCTATTTCCTTTTTTTGCTCTCTTATTTGTTTAACTACTTTATCTAAACACCACTTCACAAATATATATGACTTTTCTTTTATATCTTTAACTCCTCTATACTTAATTAACAATCTATCTGTTATATTTTCTATGCTTCTTGCCACTTCCCCAAATATTTTCTTTTCTTCTTCTTTTAAACTTTTATTTAAATCTAAATATCCTTTTAGTACATTTACGGGTTGCGCTATATCATGCGATACCCATCTAGCTGTATTGTATAGTTCTTCCTGAATTTTCAATTTGCTTTGCAGTTCTTCTTTCTCTTTTCTATCTGTTATGTCTATTGATAATCCAAGTAAACCTATAATTTTCCCATTATTATCAAACAATGGAGTTTTTCTTGATAAATAATTGCATAATTTACCAATAGACTTCGTAAAAACTATCTCTTCAACCTCATATGAAGTTGAAGTCATCATGACAATATTATTGATTTTATTCAATCTATCTGCTTCTTCAACACTATGTAAATCATAATTAGTTTTACCAATGATTTCTTCTTTAGAACTTAAACCAAGTCTCTCAGCTTGTAAATCATTACAACCCATGTAAACCATATTACGATTTAACCAATAAGTATTTACTGGTAGTTTATCTATTATTGACTGTAACAAATTATTTTTTCTTCTTTCATCTTCTAGTGTTCTTTGTATATTTTTCTGAAATGATTCTTCCTCTTTTCTAAAATTTGTAATTTCTCTTACAGATTCTTTATTTTCTATGGCATAAGAATGTCCAACATGAAAAGCATTTCTATAATCTAATAAAAACTCTGAAATATTTTCAAAACTACTTATACTAAAACGTGGCGACAGCCACTTTACTGCTTTCTGAAGATTGGGGAAATGATGAAACATTGCTGCAACAGCAGTATTAGCACTTCCTATATGTATTAAATATATTGGCTTATTTAAATGTAAGAGAGGCAAGCTAAGTATCCACGAAGTTTCTTCTATAATATATAATTTACCGTTTGCCTCATTTGTACCATGCGTTAATGCAAAATCAGTAATACTTTTAGAAAATGCATTTGCAAAAACAGTATCATTACCTATTTTATTTATAACAAGATTTTTACAATCTTCAAAAATTGAATTGTTTATACAATCTTCCCAATTTTTCTCTGTAAATCCCGGTAGATCCGGTTGACATCTGCCCAACCATTCATTTTGTTCTTCATTCCCTTTTACAATTGCCTCCTTTATCTCATCAGGAGTACAATCAGCCAATGGCTTTAGCATGTGGTTATAACGACTTAGATATCCAGTATGGACTTCATATTTCTCACATGTTGATAAATCAAATTCCTTGTATATTAAATCAATTGTAGCTTGTGTTTTTTCTTTCTCATCAAGATGTTTATTGTGGCTTTCCCAAAAGTAAACAACTGCATTTCCTACAGGTTTTTGCGGTGAAAAATTACGCAGCATAGCTATAGTAGATTTTATTTTGGAGAAATTTTGAGCCTCTTTCTTTCGCTTTCCTAATCGCTCTGTCATCATCAATAGACTCCTAAACTAAAATATCCGTATAATAAGCCAATAATATATTTTTGAGTTTTTCTCTAAAGTAAAATTTCCTTTAAAAATCATTATTATTTATTACCGTATCCGTCTGCCTTTACATTCCATATGGACAAGCGAATCAAAAATGTTACAATCCCAAGTGAAACTAGGAATAGCAGCGCAGCGTTCCAACCAAAATTTTGAGTTATTATTCCTACACCAAACCCTGTAAAGATAACACTGCAATAACCGCATAGTCCTATAAATCCCGAAGCAGTGCCTGCGGCACTCCTCGTTGCAAGCTTTGCGACTGCAGCGCCACCCTGAATCTGAGCTGAGTAATTGAAAAATCCTGCTAGCGATAAAAGCAATACATACATGCCCATCGGCGCAGCGGAAATGGTTAGAAAAAGAATTAAAGAGGTTAGACTCAAAAAAAGCGATACTTGTGATGTTCTGTGCGCTCTACCACCAAAGAATCTGTCTGTAACAAATCCCGATGAAAGTGTACCCAATACGCCTGCAGCCTCAAAGATTGCAACGACCCAAACGGCGTTTATAAGAGAAATATTCTTGGTCTCCTTCAACAGAGTTGGACCCCAGTCTAAAATTGCAAATCTTAAGCAGTAAACGCTAATTTGAGATATTGCGATAATCAAAAGAGGCTTATTTTTAAAAACATTTTCACTAATAATTCTAAAATATTCTTTTTTTGTAAGCGCTTGAGTTGATTTTTTGTTTTCTAAATTGTCAAAACCAGCATCGCTAGGCTGATCCTTAATATATTTACGAGTTAAAAATAATCCGACTAATACAACACCTATCGGAGCCCAAAAACACCATTGCCATCCCCAGTAGGTAGCAATATAACCGCAGGCTATTACGATTAAGAATGTTCCTAGTGAATGTCCTGTATCTACAATGCTTGTCCATGTGGCAAACTTCTCAGGACGAACCCAGTTGGATTGCATTTTTGTAACAGGCGGATAACCGCAGCCTTGTACCATTGCATTGAGTATCCATAGCGCCCCTATCCAAATTGCAGTAGTTTGAAATCCCAAAGCAAAACTAACAAAACATGATAAAAGCAGCGCAGTTTTAAAAATTTTGGCAGCGCTAAATTTGTCGCATGCCATCCCACATAAAAAACGTGAGATTCCATATGTTAGACCATGTAAAGTCATAATTAAGCCAATTGCCGTCTTTGAAATTCCTAAATCTGAATTTAAGAAAGGAACTACTACGCTAAAATTCTTTCGTAAAAAATAGTAAAGAGAATAACAAACGATTAAGCTAAAACTCAGTTTTAACTGCTGGATAATAAATTCTCGTTTTTCTCTCATGAAACCTCCACCTCTCTAATCAAGCTTATTGTTTTTCATAAATTCTTTGCCAGCTTTCTTTTAAAACACTTACAGCTAGCCATTTTATTATCCTTTAGATTACCCTTTTGGAATTTTTAGTCTCAAAATCTCTCTTTTTTTCCTATCCGATAAAGTCATGTTCTAAAAAGTCAAATAATATTAGATAGGCTATTTTCATGTTTGTTATTTTAAACTAAATATACTCGTCTCTTATGCCGTTGTCTATATTTTTAAAAAACTTGTCCAACGCTTTAATACTGGCGTTATCAAGTTTATTTTTATATTCCTCTATAAGATTGTAACCCAATTCTTTTATTTCAGGCGTTGCAAAATCTTCAAGATATTCTTTTAAAGTTACTAAAGCGTTGATATCGCACATATGTTTTATTGCTCCGGGTTTTGCCAAATACATAAAATGTTCGCCTGTTCTGTTTTTGCGGTAACACGCTGCACAAAAACTTGGAATTAAACCTTGAGAAAGCAAAGATTTAACTATTTCGTTCAAGGTGCGTTGATCATTTAGACTAAATTGCCTTTCAAGTTTATCGTTATGGCAGGAAGAATTTTCTTCATATCCGCCGGGAGTAACTTTTGACTCAGCGCTTATTTGCGAAACGCCCAAATTGACCAAAATATCTCTAAGATGGGCAGTTTCTCTTGTTGACATTATTATTCCCGTATAAGGAACTGATAATCTTAAAACTGCAACCAATTTTTTAAAATCTTCATCAGAAATAGGGTATTCCGGCTTGTCAGCATATGATGAGCCCGGAGCAGGCTCAATGCGAGGAACTGAAATTGTATGGGGTCCTAATCCATAAGTTTTCTCCAAATATTCTATATGCATTAACATGGCAAGTATTTCAAAACGATAATCATAAAGCCCTAACAAAGGACCTATGCCGACATCGTCAATACCAGCCTTAAAAGCATTATCAACAGCATCCAAACGATTGTCAGGGTCAGACTTTGCCCCTGCTACGTGAAGTTTTCTATAAGTAGCGTCATGATAAGTCTCTTGAAATATCTGGTAAGTTCCTATGCCTGATTGTTTCAATCTTTTAAATTGCTCAATACTCATAGGTGCCACATTAATGTTTACTCTTTTTATTTTGTTGCCTTTATATTCTGCATCGTAAATAGCTTTTACCGCATCAACGTAATAATTTACATTTTCTTGGGAAGAAGCCATCTCGCCAGCAACCATTAAAATGCGTTTATGACCTCTCTTGAGGAGTATTTCGGTTTGCTCTTTTATTTCTTGAGGGGAAAGTTTTTTTCTTACGGTGAGTTTATTATTTGCCGCAAAACCGCAATATAAGCAACTGTTAGAGCAAAGGTTGCTTATGTATAACGGAACAAACATTACCACGCGTTTGCCGTATATTCTGTTTTTAACATATGCAGCTGCATTGTAAATCTTTTTTAACAAAGACGCTTCTTTAACAGACAAAAGCTTGGCAGATTCTTCAAGAGTAAGCCTTTTTAAAAGCTGGGTCTTTTTTAAAATATAGTCTATTTCTTGTTCTGAAACATTCAAGTCCAACAAAGAGTTTATTTTTGCTTCGTCTATATGTTTCACAAACCACCTGCCTTGAGTCAATGAATTCCGCCACCATAACAACAATAAATACTACAGTTCATTTATTCCCGGAACGTTCTTTTCTTTTACCATACCAATAAAGTTATCTATCGTCATAACGTCCAAATCTTTATTTCCCCTTGCTCTTACGGCAACTGATTTAATTTCCTTTTCCTTATTTCCTACAACTGCTATATAAGGAATCTTTTGCATTGTATTTTCTCTTATTTTATGTCCAATTTTTTCGTTTCTGTCGTCAAAGACAACTCTTATACCGTTCTTTTTTAAAGTTTGCGTCAACTCTTTACAATATTCATGCTGCTCTTCATTTATATTAGCTACCGCAACTTGAATAGGCGAAAGCCACAAAGGCAAAGCTCCTGCATAATGTTCTAAAAGGACACCTATAAACCTCTCTAAAGAACCCATTAAAGCTCTGTGTATCATGTAAGGTCGTGCTTTCTTGCCTGAAGAATTCACATAAGAAATATCAAATCTTTCAGGTAAATTGAAATCAAACTGTATCGTAGAACACTGCCATAGTCTTCCTATGGCGTCCTTTATCTTTATATCTATTTTAGGTCCATAAAAAGCTCCGCCACCTTCATCAACCTCATATTCATATCCAGTTTTTTTGAGAGCGTTTTCTATGGAATCTTGAGCTTTTTCCCAGTCTGATATTTCGCCTACGTATTTATTTTTCGGTCTTGTAGCAAGATAAATTTTGTAATCGTTAAATCCAAACGTTTTAAGGCACTCTATAGCCATATTGAAAACTCTAAGCATTTCCTCTTCAAGCTGCTCTGGAGAAACAATGACATGACCATCGTCCTGTGTAAAGCCTCTTACTCTTAAAAGTCCATGCAAAACGCCAGACCTTTCAAATCTATAAACCGTACCAAGTTCAGCGTATCTTATGGGAAGCTCTCTGTAAGAGTGAAGTTTTGTCTTGTACACCATAAGATGCATAGGACAATTCATAGGTTTTACACGGTATGGCTTTCCTTCAATTTCCATCGGCGCATACATATTCTCGGAATAAGTTTGTAAGTGACCGCTTATTTTAAAAAGCTCTTCGCTAGCTATATGAGGCGTAAGCAGTAAATAATAACCGTTTTCCAAGTGAAAATTCTTCCAGTATGTCTCAATAACATTTCTTAAAAGAGCGCCATTGGGATGCCACAAAACAAGACCACCACCAATAGTGTCGTTAACGCTAAATAAATCCAAATCTTTGCCAAGCTTTCTGTGGTCTCTTTTTTTTGCTTCTTCAACTTTATTTAAATAATCTTCTAAATCTTCTTTTGTAAGAAAGGCTGTGCCGTAAATTCTCTGAAGCTGTTCTTTTGAAGAATCCCCTCTCCAGTATGCACCTGCAACTGAAAGAAGTTTAAAGTATTTTAATTCCCCTGTGGATTTGACGTGAGGACCTTTGCACAAATCAGTAAAGTTTCCAGATTTGTATATGCTCACATTATCATCTGGAATTTGCGAAGCTATTTCAGCTTTGTATTTTTCCCCTTTTGACTCAAAGTCTTTAACAGCTTCTGCTTTAGGTATTGAAGAACAAACAAAAGGATGATTTTCTTTTACTATTTCTTTCATTTTTTCTTCTATTTTGACTAAATCTTCATTGGTAAAAGGCTCTACCCTGTCAAAGTCATAATAAAAACCGTCCTCTATGGAAGGACCTATAGCGACTTTAGTTCCAGGAAAAAGTTCTGTTACCGCTGCAGCCATTATATGAGCCGCAGAATGCCTTAAAGTATCTAAAGATTTTTTGTTTTCCATTATTATCACCTTATAAAAAAATAAACGCTACTACTTGCGCCATGTGCATATACATTTTCAAAACGATTAAATTATACAATATTTCTAACTTGCTTTTTAAGTTTAATATTAATGCATAGTTTGACATCTTATAAATGATTTATTTAAAATTGTTTCTCAATGAATGAAAAAGAGTTATCTTTATTTAAACTCATTTTGTCAGGAGACATAGGCTCTGTAAGGTTTTTTAGACTGCTTGAAAAATTTGGCGATGCGAGTTCTGTTCTTAAAGCAGAAAAAAAAGACCTTATGTCTGTTGAAGGAATTGGTGCGATTCTTTCTGAAGCTATTGTTAACAGTTCCGTTTCTGAAAAAGCTGAAAAAGAACTTGAACTTGCTAAAAAGAATAATATATCTGTAGTCCTATATACAGACAGCAACTATCCAAAACCTCTTAGAGAGCTGCCCGGCAAACCGCTTGTTTTATATATAAAAGGCACTATCTTGGAAAAAGACTTTGAATCAATATCAATAGTCGGCTCCAGAAAGATAAGCAATTATGGTAAAACAGTTACTTCGGATTTTGCATCTTATTTTGCAAAGAAAGATATTACTATAGTTTCTGGACTTGCCAGAGGCGTTGATACTTTGGCTCATATAACAGCCTTAGAAAACAAATCGCGGACAATAGCTGTGCTTGGCAATGGGATTCTTGTAAATTATCCTCCTGAAAATAAGAAACTTCAGGAAGCAATTTCGCAAAACGGAGCAGTTATAAGCGAATTCCCTTTAAAACAGTCGCCAGATAAGGGAACTTTCCCAAGAAGAAACAGGATTATAGCGGGATTGTCAAAAGCTACTCTGCTTACTGAAGCTGGGATTGGAAGCGGAGCAACTATAACGGCAAGATTTTGTGCGGAATACGGCAAAGATGTTTTTGCTGTACCGGGAAGTATATATTCAACTGTATCAAAAGGAACAAACGATCTTATACAAAATGGAGCTTGTATAGCGCTAAGTCCGCAAAATATGGCGCAACAGCTTGGCTGGCTTACAAAAAACGAACTAAAAAAACAAATAGGGTTAGGCTGTCTGGATAAGCTTGAAACAGCAATACTTAATTTAATAGAAAATGATAGCGACGGCTTGCCGACCGATTTAATTGCTGAAAAATTAAATCTTGATATTTCTGAAACGTCAGCTGCGCTTTTAAAGCTGGAAGTAACCGGGCTGATAAAAAATACTCCCGGACAAATATATATAAGAGCATACTAAACAGAGTTTTTGAGTATTTGCACAATACTCGCAAGTAAAGGAGTAAAATAATGCCTAAATATTTAGTTATAGTTGAGTCTCCTGCAAAAGAAAAAACTATATCCAAAATTTTGGGAAAAGACTTTAAGGTTAAAAGTTCTTATGGTCATATAAGAGATTTGCCTAAAAGCAAACTTGGAATAGATATAGAAAATAATTTTGAGCCGACATATACTAACATGCCTAAAGCTAAAAAGGTTATATCTGACTTAAAGAAAGAAGCAGATAAAGCCGATGTAGTCTATTTAGCCACAGATTTTGACCGCGAGGGAGAAGCCATTGCTTGGCATTTAAAGGAAGCTTTAAAACTCTCGGATTCAAAAATTTCAAGAATAACATTTCATGAAATTACGCCTGAAGCCATATTAGATTCTGTAAAACATCCAAGAAGTTTAGATATGGGTCTTGTAAACAGCCAGCAGGCACGCAGATTACTAGACAGGCTTGTAGGTTATAAACTTTCTCCTCTTTTGTGGAAAAAAATAAAAATAGGACTTTCTGCAGGCAGAGTACAGTCTGTAGCGGTAATGCTTGTATGCGATAGGGAAGAAGAAATTAAAAGATTTATCCCAGTTGAATATTGGAGCATTGAAGCAGAACTTGCAAAAACAGATAAAGATGCTTTGCCTTTTAAAGCCATGTTAGCAGCTAAAGGCGATGTAAAATTTGAGAAATTATCTATAAAAACAAAAGAAGAAGCTGAGAAAATACTAATTGACTTAAAAGAAGCTAAATACATCGTAAAGTCTGTTGAAACAAAACAGCGCAGACGATCCCCATATGCTCCATACACAACCTCTACTTTGCAGCAAGATGCTTCCAGACGTTTGGGTTTTTCTCCTTCAAGAACAATGGCAATAGCTCAAAAACTTTACGAAGGAGTTCATATCGGAGGAAGCACAGAAATAGGTCTTATAACATATATGAGAACAGATTCTTTAAACATAGCAAAGAGTGCTCAAGCAGAAGCGTTAAAATTTATAGAATCTTCTTATGGAAAAGAATTTCTTCCTAAAACAGCAAGAGTTTATAAAACAAAATCTAAAAATGCTCAAGAAGCGCACGAAGCCATAAGACCAACTTCTCCAAAAAGAATTCCGTCGGAAATAAAGCAGTATCTAACGCCTGAAGAATTTAAACTGTACGATTTAATATGGAAAAGATTTACTGCAAGCCAAATGACTGATGCTGTATATAGCATTATAATAGCTGAAATTTCAGCAAAAGATTATATATTCAGAGCTTCTGGAAGTTCACTTATATTTGACGGATTTATGAAAGTTTACAACATAGATGATGATGAAAAAGAAACAAAACTTCCGCCTCTTACGGAACAGGAAATTTTAAACCTTTTGCAGATAATACCTCAGCAACATTTTACAGAACCACCTCCGCGTTACAACGAAGCAAGTTTAATTAAAGCGTTAGAAGAACATGGAATAGGAAGACCGTCCACATACGCTCCTACAATTAAAACTATTCTTGATAGACTATATGTACGTCTTGACACTAAAAAATTTATTCCCACTAATCTTGGCATTGTTGTAAACGACGTTCTAAAAAATCACTTTGGAAACATCGTAAATGTTGAATTTACCGCAAATGTTGAGGAAAAACTTGACGATATAGCTGAAGATAAGGCTAAATGGCAGGACGTTTTAAAAGACTTTTATACGCCGTTTGATAAGAACCTAGAAGATGCAGAGAAAAATCTACAAAGACAAAAAATACAGCCTCAAATGTCTTCTGAAATATGTCCAAACTGCGGGAAGCCTATGGTTATCAGAGATTCCAGAAGCGGGCAGTTTCTGGGGTGTTCCGGATACCCAGAATGCAAAACCACAATATCTCTGGATAAAAATGGCAAAAAAATAGATGGTCCGCAGGAAACAGATATGAAATGCGACAAATGCACAAGCCCTTTGCTTAAAAAGGTCGGTTTTAGAGGGAAACAATACCTTATATGCAAAAATGAAGAATGTAAAGCCACGTATAATATAGATAAAAACGGCAACAAAGTAATAAAACCTGCTCCTGAACATACTGGCATAAAGTGTGAAAAATGTGGTTCTGAAATGCTTAAAAGAATAGGCAAAAGAGGACCATTCCTCACTTGTTCGGCATTCCCAAAATGTAGGAATTTACAATGGATACCAAAAGCTCCGAAAGAAGAAGCAGCGACGAAGTCCAAAAAAATGTTGAAAAAGAAAATTCAGAGAAAATAAATTCTTTTGTAAAATATCTTAAAGCCGAGAGAAATTTTTCCAAACACACTTTAAGAGCTTATACAAGAGATGTGCTTGACTTTGCTATGTTTTTGAAAAATAAAGAATTGCTTTTATCAAATACTAGCAAATATGACGTACGCTCATTTTTTGAAGAAATCAGCAATAAAGAATTAAGCAAAGCTGCTCTTTCCAGAAAGTTTACGACACTACGCAGTTTCTATAAGTTTTTGATAATAAACAAAGTTATAAAACAAAGCCCTATGCAAAACATGTCTGGAATAAAAAAAGATAAAAAAATGCCTTTATTCCTGACAGAAACAGAAATGCAACAGCTTTTGAGTTTAGAAAATGTAAAACTTCGCGACAGAGCTATGATTGAATTTCTTTATTCATGCGGACTTAGAATAGAAGAACTAATGAGCTTAAACATAAAAAATGTAGATTTTATATCAAATACTGTCACAGTGGTTGGAAAAGGCAACAAAGAGAGAATCGTCCCTATAGGAAATAAGTGCATTGAAGCAATATTAAACTATGTAAAAGAACGCCGCGAAGCAGGGCTTCCGTACGATATAAACTCGCCGATGTTTTTAAACGATCGCGCTACAAGGATGGATCAAAGGACGGCAAGGCGAATAGTACATAGATTATTTATTAAGGCAGGCATTTTAAAGAAAGCAAGTCCTCATACTTTAAGACATACATTTGCAACACATATTTTGGATAGAGGCTGCGATATAAGAAGCGTACAAGAAATGCTCGGACATAAGAATCTTTCTACAACACAGATCTACACTCATGTTACAATAGAAAGTTTGAAGAAAATATATAAAAAGACACACCCTCGCAAATAGCCTGAACCACAATCTTAGGATATAAAGAATAAATTTATGACAGAAAAAGATTATTTTCAACTTTTAATGGAAGAAACTGGCTGCAAACGTTCTGAAGCAGAACTTGCACTTTCTCTTTCAAATAACAATCTTGAAAAAGCTATTATAGCAATAGGTTTTATCTTAAAATTTATCACAACATTTAAAATAAAGATAATTTTTCCGAAAGAAAACATATATGGGCTTATGCATATAGTTATAAATATGAAAACGTCAGAGATTGTGCGTTTCAGCATAACCTTTTCTCGCAATCCAGCAATATATGAAATTGCCACAAGTATGGACTGGTTTTCATATGAAAAAGCTATTTTTTCAGCTCGTTTAAATTCTGGAGCTATGGAAATATATACTAAAGAAACAGAAGAAAATTTAAAAATTTATATTCAAAAAGTTTTAAAAGAAGCTATTATTATTTCCCCAGAAGAAATTTCTTCAATAATGAAAAACTTTTTTTATCCTACCGAAGTGTTTATAGAAATTGAAAATGAAGAATTAAATTTAACTCAATTTAAAAAACTTCCCGACTATAACTTAAAACAGAATTCTATATCATCTCTGGATTATGATTTAGGATTTATAGAGCTTGACGTCAAAATATTAAAAGATAACAATGGAAAACCTGTAAAAAAAATTGTTGAAGGAGACACAGTATTGTCAACAATAATAGATGAGAGAGACTTAACGCATTATATTGCACACTTGATAGGAGGGATAGAAGACGGCAATATGTATCCAGTTCCCGCCATAGTTAAAAAAGTTGCTTACAAGAACGATGACTTTGAAGTCTATTTAAACTATACCCCTTCCATAATTGGCTTAGCAAAAGTTAAAAGCGATACAAAAATAAAAGTTTTAGAGCCAAAACATCAGCTTTGGTGGAAAAAAATATTACCTTGGTAATTAAAATTTTTTAATTTAACGCTTTAAAATTTTAAAGTACTCTTCTACTCTATCTTGAGCATTTTTACGGAGATTGTAGTAATATAGAGGAATGTCGTTCTCGTGGAAGATACCTAATGGAAAATATGACCTAGAAGCCTTAGGAGAACTCCACTCTTCGCGATTTACTGTAGAGCAAATAATAACTCCTTGTTTATAATCTATTTTTGCGTCTGCGATATGCTCATATTTTTTCGCTTTTCCTTTATCAATATATAGAGAACCTAAGTTTTCTTCTTTTGATGCATATTCTTCTGTTGTTTTCCATGAGAGAGGATTGATAATAACTGCGTCGTTTGGAACGGCTAAAGGATTTTTTCCATCTATTTCAGGAGCTTCGGTATTGTAACATATAACCACGCCCAAGTCTTTTTCATTCTTTGCAGGTTTAACATGAGGGTTCATCGCATAGTACGCTTTGTTTAGTGGAGCGCCTATTGCATAGGCGACTATCATTCTTTTGTAAACCTCTGGATTTGATTTCATATAATCTGACAAAATTTCCGCTATTAGAATAGAACCTTGAGAATGCCCTGCTAAAATAAACGGTCTTCCGTCATTTAAAATTTTAATGTAATAATCAAAAGCGGCAATTATATCGGTTTTTGGAACGCCTTGAAAATAAGCATGCCCTAATTTAAATCCAACTTTTATCACAAAAGAAGCATCTAGCTGTCTATAATAAGGTGCAAAAATATTCCCTGATGTTTCAAAAGCAGAAGCCCGAAATTTTAAATAATAATTAGCTCCGTCTCTCATTTCTTTATTATTTATGTCACATATCGGATACTCCCCATTTGCTCTCCAAGCGGTAGGATATATAAAAAACACATCTACTTTCTGTTTTAATTCTTCTTGTTTAGGAAGCGCAAGCCAATTATTAACATCAGAATAATCTGTTGGAGCTATTTTATCTCCGCCGACAGGGATATAAACATAACCCCTGCCTTTACTTAATGACGACGACTCTTTTTCAGTTTTGTTACTTGCGGCATTCAAGTTAAAAGATAAAAGCAATAAAAAACAAACTGTAGAAAAAATCACTTTATTTTTAGTAAACATGCTTGCCTCCCTGAAGATGAGTTGATTATATATAAATTCTTATTATTTGTAAGCATTTTGTAAGAAAACCTGTGTGAATTGGCTATTTTACTACGCTTAATCTAACGTCCTTCCCTAAATTATGCGCAAGTGATATTACTGTATTAAATGAAGGATTAGACTGCTTTGTTATTGCCGTCTTTAATTGGCAAGCCTTTATCGTCAAGTTTAGGGACTTATAGCTTTCGCAGATATAATACCTCTCGCCTTTCTTTGTTAGGTATGCCATTATATTCTTATCTTACCGTTGCGTTTAATCTAAAGTCCATTCCCAAATTGTGCGCAAGCGATACAATTGTACAAAACGATGGATTAGCCTTTCTTGATAATTTGTAAATGCTTGTTCTGTCAATCCCTGTATTTTTTGCAAGTTTGGAAACATTTCCCTCCGCTTTTGCAACAATCTTTAACCCCTCTAAAAATAACGCTACGTCCTTTGTCTTGTTATACTCTTTTATTACGTGCTTTTTGTAACTCTTCAATTCATCAGGATGTTTCTTTAAGAAATTTGCGTAATACTCTGCAAAATCTTCTTTCGGAATTTTTACGTCTTCAAGAGTTATTTCTAAATCAATTTTCTCTCTCTTTTTCATTTTTTGTTTGCCTCCATAAATCGTTTTATTTTTATTGCTTTCTCTATATCTTCACGTTGGCTTTTCTTATCCGCTCCACCCCACAAAATCAAATAAAAACAATCATTTTCTTTTACAAGGTATATCCTTATTCCTGCTCCAAAATGTATTTTAATTTCTGTTATGCCAGCTCTTAGGGCTTTTAAACTTGACGTGTTGCCTTGACTAATCTTATTTACAGCGTCTATTATTTCTCTACGTGCTTCTTTTGTTTGTTTTTCAAACCATTTTTTAAAAATCGGCAAAAACTTAACTGTTATCATTATTTTTTCCTTTCCATCGCTTTCCATTATTGTTGCATATATTCAACAATTTGTCAATATTAATTTCTCTTTTCTATTCTTCAATTTGGATTTCGCTATTAGTTTCATTTTCAGCAATAATTTTAACAAGTTTCTGTTCATAAAATTTTGAGCGACTTAGCCAACCACTTTTATCATTTCCCCCAACCAAAATACAACCTTGAGAGTCTTTGTAACTGTTGCCTGCGTGTATCCTTATTGCTGTCCTTCCCAAAACAGAAAGAAGCTCTGGAAGTATCCTACGAAATTTTGGACACACAAGCACCAAAATAACCGAAGAGTATATACAGACTTTAAGCAACACGAGCATTTTAACATGGGAGATTACATAAAGATTGATATAAAAAAGCCGAAGTAAAGGCTGTAAGTGATTTGTAAGCAAGAGATGGATATTTTTAGTAAATTTGGTTTCGTTTGTCTGTGTTGAAATGTTAGTTTTTTACCGTCTTAGAAACAAGAACTTCTGATATATCGTCAATATTATAAAATTACTAAAATCGCCATTATTGTGAATTTACATTAATTTCTTATTATTTTACTTGCTTGCTCCAATGTTTCTGCTCCAAATATTTCTATTTTACCTTTATAAGACAAATTTTTTAAATTACCTTTTGGAATTATAGTTTTTTTAAATCCTAATTTTTCGGCTTCAGAAATACGTTCAGCAGCCAAAGCCACTGAACGAACTTCTCCTGAAAGTCCGACCTCTCCAAAAACAACAATATCTTTAGGACAGATAAAATTAGAATTTGCCGAAGCTATTGCGCATGCGGCAGCCAAATCTACGGAAGTTTCTTTAATTTTCACGCCTCCTACAATATTTACAAAAACATCTTGCATTTCAAGAGGCAATGCTAACTTTTTTTCCAAAACAGCTATAAGTATTATTATACGATTTGCGTCATATCCAGAGACCATTCTGCGAGGCATGCCAAAAGACGTTCTTGCAGTTAAAGCTTGAACTTCCAAAAGTATAGGTCTTGTTCCCTCCATAGCGACGGTTACAACATTACCTGCCGCATTAGTTGTACGTTCTCCTAAAAAAATTAAAGATGGGTTAGAAACTTCTTTTAGTCCTGAAGAGTTCATTTCAAAAATACCAATTTCGCTTGTAGGTCCAAATCTGTTTTTATAAGCTCTTAAAATCCTATAAGTATGCTGACGTTCATTTTCAAAATATAGAACTGTATCTACTATATGCTCTAAAACTCTAGGACCTGCTAAATCTCCGTCTTTTGTAACATGACCTAAAATAAATACGGTAATATTTTTGGATTTGGCTATTTTAAGAAGTTCGGCAGCAGTTTCCCTAACCTGACCTACAGTTCCAGGAGCACTCGCAAGCTCGGGATGGTATGTTGTCTGTATTGAGTCTATTATTAAAAATTTAGGTTCTATTTTGTTGACAGCATCTATAATATTTTGCAGATTTGTTTCAGAAGCTAAAAATATGTTCTCTTTTTTTACTTTAAGGCGCTCTGCTCTGGACTTTACTTGAGAAAGAGATTCCTCGCCAGATATGTAAAGAACAGTTCCTTGCTCGCTTAAAGAGCTTGAAATATGTAACATTAATGTGGACTTGCCAATACCAGGCGATCCCCCAAGCAATATTAAAGATCCCGGCACTACACCGCCGCCTATCATATTGTCAAATTCTATTATATTTGTTTGGTATCTGGAAAAGTCTTTAACTGAAATTTCGTTAAGTTTTAAAACTTCAGAAGAAAACCCTGTCAACTGCTTTGCATTGGAAGAAATTTTAGGCGATACGGAAAATTTTTCTTCCGTGAAACTATTCCAAGCTCCACAAGAAGGACATTTGCCAAGCCACTGAACTGACTCATAACCGCACTGTTGACACAAAAATTTAGTTTTTTGTTTTTTCATAAAACTATTTATTTTGATGCAATCGCCGCAATGCTTATAATTCCAAGCAAAGCCGCCAAATCTTTATCGTCAATCTCAAGTTTTATATAAGGCGTAACGGCTGTTTTATAAGAAATATCCTCAAGAGCAACTCCTGCATAAAGCCATTGCGTAATACCAATTCTCATTCCAGCATCAATAACAGGACCGTGCTTTTCTCTGACAAAGTCGTACACATTCAAGTGAACTTTAAATCTTCTGAATTCAGCCCAAATAGGCTCAAAGAGAGAATATCCGAAACCAACTCCAGCTTTTCCTCTTATAACTCCACCATATATTTCAGATTTTTCAGATCTAAAACCGAGCAATGCATCAAGCTTATTTATATTGTCTTTTTCAGAATCAGTTGCTGTACTATGGTCAGCTACATTTGAGACTCCGACATAATAGAATTTATTGTGGCTTGGCATTATGCTTATGCCGACATCGCTTCTAAATTTTTTATCTTTCATATCATATCTTCCGGTATAGTTCCAGCTTAACTGAAGTTTGTTAGCTTTACCTATAGTGTCCTTTAATCCTTTTACCGTTTCTTTTAAATCTTTACTCATTTGCTCGTCGTTTATAAGCGTAGAAACCATACCGTTTCCATTACTTATGCGTTCTATCAAAGCATCTAGTTTTTCTGAAAGATCTCTGATTGACAACACTATTGCTCTTAAATCTTTTCTGTTTTCAGAAGAAATAGCTGCCACATCGCCAAAAAATTTATTTAAATTTTTTATTATTTTAGATACATTTTCGTTTTCAGAAGCAAGATTCTCCATAACATCTTTCAAAGAGTATATAGCATCGGCAAGGTTTTCCATCATATCACCGTATTGTTCATTATGCATTGCCTTATCTACCCTTGTTGAAATATTCTTAAGCATAGCCTCCAAACTTGAGGACTGCTCGGTAAAGATATAGTCACCATCTTTCAATTCCTCCACACTTGAATCACCCGGAGAAATCTCAATATATTTTGTCCCTATAACACCCATAGAAACAATTCTAGCTACACCGTTTCTATACAACTTTACATTTTTGTCTATTGACAATTTTAGCTTAGCTTGAGAATCTTCCAAAGAAATGCCTCTCAAAATACCTATGTCAACACCCGCTATTTTAACTTTAGCTTTTTTGGTAACTCCAGAAATATTGTCAAATTTAGCATAAACATTGTAAGTCTTTTTTAAAGAAAAACCTCCTGCAGCTATTATAGAAACAGCCATAGCGACAAGTCCCAAAAATATAAAAATTCCTAATCTCAATTGCTTACTCATATTTTTTTTCTTTCCATTTCAAAAGTTCTGTCAGTATGTATAGGTCCCTGACTTGAGCCTTCAACAAATTGTTTTACGTATTTATTTTTAGTACTGCGAACTTCGTCCGGCGTACCGTTAAAAATAATATTGCCGCCGTAAAGCATCATTATTCTGTCGGCTATTTTATACGCTGAATTCATATCGTGTGTTACGACTATAGACGTAACATGCAAATATTTTTTTAAATTTATTATAAGGTCGTTTATAACGTCAGACATTATTGGATCAAGACCAGTAGTAGGCTCATCGTATAAAATATATTCAGGCTGATAAGCTATAGCTCTTGCAAGACCAACTCTCTTCTTCATTCCACCTGAAAGCCCAGAAGGATTTAAATGTTCAACGTTTTCAAGACCTACCATAGAAAGGCACTGTTTTGTTCTTTGCTTTATTTCGTTCTTGCTAAGAGACGTAAGATTTTTTAAACCGAAAGCTACATTTTCAAAAATATTCAAAGAATCAAAAAGAGCAGATTCTTGAAATACGTATCCTATTTTCTTGCGGGTTTCATGCAATTCCTCCAAGGAGCAGTTCGTTATGTTTACACCGTCAACTTCAATAAAGCCAGAATCAGGCTTTACAAGACCTATAATATTTTTCAATAAAATGCTTTTACCAACTCCTGAAGAGCCTATAATAACCAACGTCTCTCCTGAGCGAACATCCAAACTCACCCCGTTCAACACTGTTTTAACGCCGAATCGTTTATAAATATTATCAACTTTTATCATTTTGGCTTATTATACAAATTATTTTATTCTCAAAGTTACAAGAAGCGCCGTCAAAAAGTAATCTGCTATCAAAATAAAAACCATTGATGTCATAACCGAACTTGTAGTCGCCTTACCGACTCCTTCAGCTCCGCCTTTAGTATTAAACCCTTTATGGCAAGCGACTATTACAATAATTAACGCAAAGAAAAAAGATTTTATAAACCCGTGCAGAAAAGTACGAATAGTCATAAAATCCAAAGCTTCCGCCCAAAATGCATTTGAAGAAAGCGCCCAAGTGTTGGTTGAAAGAATCATACCGCCGTATATCCCTACTATATTTGAAATAATGGTAAGTATGGGAAGCATAAAAAAACATCCTAAAAATCTCGGTACAGCCAGATATTTTACAGGATCTGTTCCAAGCGTATATAAAGCATCTAGTTGTTCCGTAACTTTCATTGTTCCGATTTCAGCAGTAATCGCAGACCCAACTCTGCCTGTTACAACTATAGCGGTAAGAACAGGTCCCAATTCTATAGCCATGGCAAAGCCTGTTATAGTTCCTACATATACAGGCTCATTAAACATATTGCTTGTTGCCGAACCTACTTGAAGAGCCAAAACTATTCCCATAAAGAAAGACGTAAGCAATATTATCGGTAAAGAACTCCAACCGACCTCTACCATTTGCGTAACGGTATCTTTTGCCGAAATGCCCCCTTTGAATATATTTCCTATTGCTTCTTTCGTCATTTCAAAGGCTTTACCCAAACCTTCTAGAGACAAAAAAACAACGCCGAAAGAAGTATAACTTATCTTCTCGGCAAGCCGTTCAAATTTTAGTATTTTTCTTACACCTATTTTCATAATAATATAATTTAAACTACAATTCTGGGAACACGCGAAGATATGGCGCATGTAACTTCATAGTTTATTGTGTCTTGAAGCTTTGCAAGCTCGTCTGTTTTTATCTGCTCCGATCTCTGTGTTCCTATAATAACCACTTCATCGCCAAGCGACACACCTTTTACGTCGCTGACATCTACCATAGTCATGTCCATTGTAATTCTCCCGACAATAGGACAGCGCTTACCGCCGACCAAAACATCTCCTCTATTTGAAAGAAGTCTATTAAGTCCGTCGGCATAACCTACTGGCAAAGTGGCAATAATTGAAGTTTTGCTTGTAACAAAAGTTCTTCCGTAGCTTACGCTAAAACCCGCAGGGACTTTTTTTAGAAAAGTTATCTTTGTTTTCCAAGATAAAACGGGTTTAAGTTTTAAAAACCTATCAGAATGTTTAAAAGGGCTAAGTCCATAAAGGCTGATTCCCGGACGCACCATATCTAAATGAGATCTCTTGTATTTAAATAATGCCGCAGAGTTTGCTGAATGAGCAATAAATCTTAATCCTAAATTTACTTTGGCAAATTTAACTATTTTTGTAAAAGTATCTATTTGCATTTTTGTAAAAACAGGATCTGTGTCCGCAACGGCAAAATGCGTGTACATGCCCGTCATACGAACTTCAGAACTCTGAGCTATCTTTTGCAAAAGAGGATATGCTGCTTCAGGCAATGCACCTATCCTTCCCATTCCAGTATCCACTTGCAGATGAAAATTTATTCTTTTATTAATTTTTACAGCTAATTCTTCCAATGCCATAAGTCCTGTTATTGTTGAAATAGTAGGAGTTAAAGAATGAGCTATGACAACTTGGAAATTTTCAAAAGGGAAAATATTGCCTAAAATTAAAATATTTGCCTTAATACCAGCTTCTCTTAACTGTATTCCTTCCTCAATAGAAGAAACTGCAAGCCATTGTAAACCTGCGGATTGAGCCTCTTTTGCAAGAGCTATTCCGCTATGACCATAAGCATTGGCTTTAACAACAGCCATTACTTTTGTGTCTTTTGCAAGATATTCTTTGATTTTTTTTAGATTGAAGTGAAAATCGCTTTTGTCAATTTCTACCCAGGTCGGTCTGAAAAACACTTTGGGTCTTTTACATGTTGCGGACGATGCCGCAGGGGGTGGTTGTTTTTTCATTGATAATCATCCTGTAATTTGGATTCGTCAGAGAACTTCGTGTACTCGCCTTCAAATATTAAATTGACGTCTCCCGTGGGTCCGTTTCTCTGCTTGCCTATTATTAAAGTGGCTTTTTTCTGTAAATCAGGGTCTTCTCTGTTGTAATATCCTTCTCTATAAAGCATCGCTACAACATCTGCATCCTGTTCAATAGCGCCAGAATCTCTCAGATCCGAAAGTTGCGGTCTGCTGTCTTTTCTTCCCCTGTCTTCCGTTCTTCTTGACAACTGAGACAAAACTATTACAGGTATATCTAAGTCTTTAGCTAAAGCTTTAAGAGATCTGGAAATTTCCGACACTTCCTGCTGGCGCGATTCAAACTTGCGTCCTGAAGCACGTATAAACTGAATATAATCTATAATTACTAAAGCCAAAGGCGTGCCTTTAGCTTTAAGTTCCGTAGCGAGCTTTCTTGCTCTTGCTCTTAATTCCGTAATGCTTACATCTGAATCATCGTCAATAAAGATAGGAGCTTCCGCAATTTTGCCGGCGGCACTTGTAAGTCTTGGCCAGTCAGAACTGCTGTACTGTCCGTTTCTAAGTTTGCTGGCATTTACTCTAGCTAAAGAAGCCAAAAATCTTGCCATTAAAGCGTCTTGTTTCATTTCAAGCGAAAAAATAGCCACAGGCTTCTTTTGGTCTATAGCCACATGCTCGGCAATATTTAAAGCAAAAGCAGTTTTACCCATAGACGGACGAGCCGCCAAAATTATAAGTTCTGAAGGATGTAGTCCAGCGGTTTTAGCGTCTAAATCGGTAAAACCTGTTGCAAGTCCAGAAATATCTTTTGGGTTTGAATGCAGCTTTTCAAGTTTTTGGAGCATTGGCATAACAAGTTTGGAAACACTTGCAAAGCTTTTTTTACTTTTTCTCTGTGAAATATTAAATAAAGCCGCTTGCGATTTATCTAATATTTCCTCAGGGGAATTCTGCTCGTTAAACGCATCGGTAACTATTTCTGAACCTGTATTTATAAGTTGTCTAGCTACTGATTTGTCTCTTATAATGTTGGCATAATGTTCAACATTAGCTGCAGTTTGCACGGAATTTATTAAGTTAGTAAGATAGCTTGCTCCGCCGACTTCGGCAAACAATCCATTTTTTTTCAAAGACTCGGCAACTGTAAACAAATCTACGGGTTGAGTTTCAATATATAAATCGTGGATTGCCAAAAAGATCTGTCTGTGGATTTCTTTATAAAAATCGCCATCATTAATTATGTCTATAACTTTCAAAATGGCTTCTTTTTCTATAAGCATTGCGCCTAAGACAGCCATTTCTACGTCTATAGCCTGAGGTGGGACCTTCTCTATTATATTTGCCATTTAAATATGCCAGTTATTTTTGAACTTCTTTTAAGTTCGGTCGGAAGAACCAAACAGCTCCACCGACCGATGTTATTTGACAATATTACTCTTTTTCGCCTATTACGGCAAGCTTTACTTTTACCACGACTTCAGGATGAAGCCTAACATTTACTTCATAATTCCCAACTTCTTTTATATTGTCGGAAAGAAGAATATCGCGTTTGTTGACTTCAAAACCTTTTTCTTCAAAAATTTTTGAAAGATTTGCAGGCGTCACAGAACCGAAAATCTTGCCATTTTCGCCTATTTTAACTTTAACGGTAAATTCAACCGCTTCCATCTTGGAAGCAATTTCCTTTGCCGCTGAAATTATTTCTTCTCTTTGTTTCTCAAGTTTTACTCTCTCTCTTTCCCAAATCTTGAGATTTGCAGGAGTAGCTTCCATAGCCAGATTTTGCGGAACAAGATAATTCCTAGCAAATCCGGGCGAGACTTCTTTAACCTCGCCTTGACGTCCGACGTTAGTAATATCGGACCTTAATATAACTTTCATTTTTTCCTCCGGAACTTATCTAAATCCGTTTCACGCAAAAATTAGTTTGACGTAAAAGGCAAAAGGGCAAGCATTCTTGCTCTTTTGATAGCCATGTCAAGCTCTCTCTGGTGCTTAGCACATGTGCCAGTTATGCGTCCTGAAAGAATTTTTCCTTTTTCAGTTACAAATGCGCGCAACAGACTTATGTTCTTATAATCTATTTCCACTTTATCAGTGCAAAAACGGCAAACTTTTCTTCTGATAGGTCCACCCTTTTTAAACTTTCCTCCGGGACGTCCCTGACCTTCTGCTTGCGCTACTTGAGGTCTAGACTGTCCTGCAGGCTTTTTTATAAATGCCATATTTTTCCTCCAACCGTTTAAAACGGTATGTCTTCATCGCCATCTCCGCCGATACCGTCATATTGATCGGACGACGCGTTAATACTATCTGCAGGCTTTGCGCCTATAGCAGCATTGTCCTGTCTTGCTACAGAAAGAATCTGAACCCTAGAAGCCACAGCTTCCAAACGGCTTCTTTTTGTTCCATCGGTTCCTTCCCATTTGTTAGTCTGAAGCCTACCTTCAACATGCACAGGTGAGCCTTTTTTCAAACGCTCGCCGCACCTTTCGGCTTGTTCTCCCCAAACAATAACTGGAACAAACGTCGGATCAGCATCTTTCCACTCGCCAGTAACAGAATCTTTGATTCTTCTGCTTATAGCTATGTCAAATGAACAAACAGCCTTACCTGTTCCGGTACGCCTCAACTCTGGATCTCTAGTAAGCCTGCCAACCATAATAACGCTGTTTTGCTCTGGCAGGCGAATATTATTTTGCTGTGTCATTTTTTACCTCCGTCGCCGGATTTTCTACAGTCTGCTCGGGCTGCACGGCAGGCTTTTTAGAAACTTTTTTCTTCTCAACTTTAACAGTAAGAAATCTTATTACTGAATCATTAAATTTGAAAAAACTTTCAAGAGAGCCAACCATAGAACCCTCTCCGCTAAGTTCCATATAAACATAACTTCCTTCGCGGAATTTGTTAATAGGATAAGCGAGCTTCTTTTTGCCAAGCTGTTGAACTGTTTTAACGGTTCCTTTTGCCGCTTCAATTGTTTTTACTACTTTTGCGGTGAGTTCTTCTACTTTGTCAGCAGGGAGTTCAGGGGAAGCGATAAACGTGCTTTCGTAATTCATTTTTTACACCTCCTTTTTGGAATTTCCCAAAGAGCACAGAGCTCAAGGGTTTAGCCTTACGCAAAAAGCCGTAAAGCAAAGTAAGAGATATTATACAAAATTAATATCTGATTTCAATATGATCAGCGACAAAGTCCACTAAGAAATATTACCTCTTAAACCCAACTGAGCTTTTTTTAACGCCTTACAAGAGGCGCTTGGAAGGGTTTTAAGGAAAGTATTTCGTATTTGCTCTTGGAAGTTTGGTTTAAGAAGTCAACTATAGTTTTTTTGCCCATATTTTCGGATACAACTATAGCTTGGAATCCCCACTTCACAGGATTTCCCCTAATATATTTGGTTGGTATAGACACTGAATTGTCATTTACGGCAAGGTTAGAAATAATTGATGCTCCGTCAACAGAATATTTATACAAAATCGCTTTATCTTTATATATCCTCAACGCATATTCCCAGCCTGAGTCTGCAACTAAAAATCCGCTTACTCCATATATAAAAGAAGAACCGCCCATTCCTGAGATACCATTTAAGTCTATATAAAAATCTACGAAAGAAACTTCTTCATTCCAACCCACCCCATTAAAAGACAAGTTTATTTTTATTACGTTGCCTTTTGACGCAATCTGAACAAGTCTTAACAAACCTTCGTTGTATATTGAAACTCCTCCAGAAATAATTTCAACCGAAGTTTGTACGCTTGAAGCATTTGCTGTATTTTGCATATCAACGCTTGGCGCTGTCTGCTTATCAATATTTTTGCTGTCCTGCAAGCCTTTTGTTTGCAGCCCCAAAAGACGGTAAATATTATTGTACGCCGCATCAAACATTCTTCTTCCGGAAATGCTATCCGAAGACACTCCATTTAATACATCTTGCCCGCACAAATAAACAAGCTCATTTTGAGCATTTGAGTATATTGTTTTGCTAAAAGAAGAAGAATCTGCATAATTGCTAAGAGACTTAGCAGCTGATTGAAGTTTTTCATCAATATCGGGATTTAAAATAACTTTTTCAAAAAATATATCTTTTTGCTGTAACATATTATTTTTAACTTTGGCAATATATAAAGGTGTAGCAGGCTTTATATACTTGCTAGCGTCAAAAAGCCTTATTATATATTCCATAAATTTAACGTTTTGCAAATGTTTTTTTGTAAGCAAAACAGGAATTATCTCTTCGCTCTTGGACTCAAGCCATTTCATAACTTCTTGCTGACTATAAGGAAAACTTTTATATAAAGAAAAAGCTGCAATACCATCAACGTAGTATGCGCCACAAACATTCCCTTCTATATTATCAACATTAACCCAATACAAGCCTAAATCTGAAAAGTAATAAAGAAGCTCATGGGACATTTTTGCCGAACTTAAAAACATTCCAAAATTTTCTTTGTTGCTGTTATTTACAAATAACGATAAATTATCTGAAATATAATTTTCAAAAATGCCATTTTTATTATATTTTTTCTTAAAATTTGCATTTGAAACTTCTGCAAGAAGAGGCAAAATAGGCTCAGGGTCAAGAGAAAGTGCAAGCTCAATTTTGCCAACTGAAATAAGCTCTTCTAAACTTTCAGTGATTGATGCTCTGGAATCCTGAGGGACAACCATACAAAAGCGGTTGGATAAAGCTATTTTGTCTATTACTACACTTGATATATCCGATGTCTCGGCAAAAAAAACTATATGCCTGCTTTCAGCGCTAAAAGAAGTCAGACTTAAAAACAAAAGCATTCCTGCAAAAAAAGCTCTCTTCGTGTTCATAGTGGCTTATTATATCAAAAGTCTTCAATATGAGCTAATTTTAAATGCTATAGTTTTTTTGCCTTAAGCTGTTCTTCAGAACAATCAACTATTCTTTTTTCTGTTCTCCCTACAATCTTTCTTAAAAAGCGTCTTAGATTTTCGCAATATTCAAACATTGCCGGAATAACTATCAAACTAAGAATTGTGGAACTTAAAACCCCACCTATTACAACTATACCCATGGTTTGTCTAAATTTTCCTACTTCGCTAAGTCCCAAAGCCATTGGTAAAATTCCAGCTACAAGAGCAAAAGAAGTCATAACTATAGGTCTCAATCTTATGACGCATGCCTGTATTATAGCTTCCCGCATATTTTTCCCACTTTTTAGCAATTGTTGTATATAATTTACCAAAACTATTGAATTCTTAGACGCAACGCCAAGCAGCATAATCATGCCTATAAGAGCAAAGATATTCAAAGAATTTCCAGAAAGCAACAAAGCAATAATACCCCCTATTATTGCTAAAGGGAGAGGTATCATAATTAACAAAGGAACAAGCATAGATTCATATAGACTTGCGAGAACTATAAAAGTGAAAACAATAGAAAAGAGAGTGGATAGACCCACGCTTATAAACATATCATCCATATCTTCTATATCGCCGCCTATTGTCAACTTAATATTCTTCCATTCTGCTGGATTATTCTTATTGTTTTTTTCTTCATTAAAAATATTTAATATAGCTCTTCTTATATCATTTAATGAGGTCAAGTTATCCATACCACCTTCTATTTTAATATATCTTTCTCTTTCTGCCCTAAACATTTGAAGAGGGCTTGTATCTTTATTTAGAAAAGATATATCTGAAAGTTTTATTAAAGTATTATTCAAGTTATTTACATATATATCGTTAAAATTTTGAAAAATATCTTTTTGTTTGTCGTCCAATTTTACTTTTATGTCAAACTCTTTTCCATTTTCTTTATACTTACCTGCCATAAGTCCTGTTATCATACCCCTAACTTCCGCTCCGGTCATAATTGAATTTGCCCCTACATCTTTCATTCTCTCAAAATCAAGATGAATTTGAATTTCGGATTTGCTAGGCTGATAGTTTGAATGTATATCCACAAAATGAGGAACACGTTTAAATTTTTCCATAATATGTTCGGAAAAACTATACAATATGTCAATATCGGCTCCAGATAATCCTATACTTATATCGCTACTTTTTGATTGACCAATATTTTGCACAATGTAGAAAGAAAGCAATCCTTTAAATCTTTGATTTAACTTATCCCTTAAATCATTTTTAACAGACATAGTAAGGCTGGACGATCTATCTCTATTTTTATGAGACATAAGTTGAGTTATTAAATTATTATAGCTTATACATTTGAGTAAGCTATTATGACACATTTTAACTCTTATTTCAGAAACATTAGGAAGAGCAATAAACCTATTTAGAGAACCAACTAATGAATAAACAAATTTCACATTTGGATCATTCATAATCAAGGTTTCAGCTTCTTTTGAATATTTATCCATTTGCTCCAGAGAAATACCGGGATCAGCCGTTACAAAAATGCTGAATTCTCCAGTTTCTAATTCTGGGAAAAGGGAAATATTAAGCTTTTTGTATGCGGTAAAAAAACTAATAAGGAAAATAATTACCGTAATAAAAAATATAGCCAGTTTCCAACTTAAAACAAAATTATTCTTATGCCAAAACCTTATCCTTATTAAATCTCTTTCTAAAATAAACTGAATCAATTTCTTATAAAAATTTTTAACAGTATCAAAAACAATATTAAACCAAAATACAGTGACGTATCTAAAATATCTTATAAATTTGTAGTCTTTTGTAAGTCTTTTATGTTCACGAACAATATAAACTGAGAGCATTGGAGCTATTGTCAAAGCATCTAAAGTTGAAATTATTAGAATAAAAATTATAGTTAAACTAAATTCTTTATAAAGTTGTCCGTATAATCCTTTAATAAAAGAAAGCGGCAAAAATACCGCTATAACAACAAATGTAGTAGCGATTACAGAATGCGTCATTTCATTAGTGCCTTTTATAGCCGAATCTATATTATTTTCTCCCTCATCATAATGTCTAAAAATATTCTCTCTCACAACTACAGCGTCGTCTATCAAAAGACCTATTGCAAGAATAAAAGCCATCAATGTAATTAAATTTAAACTAAATCCAAAAATATACATAAAGATAAATGCGCCTATTAAACTATTCGGCAACGCCAGAGAGGTAATAAATGTTGAACGCCAATTGCCTAAGAAAAGATAAACAATTATTATCGTAAGAAATATTCCTTCAAAAATATTATTCCTAGCGTCGTCAATACTCTTTCTTATAATAGACGAAAAATCATCTATAATTTCAAGAGACGGAGAACCTTTATAATTTTTATATTTTTCATTTAATTCCTCTAATTCGTCATAAACAACATCTGCTAAAGCTACATCATTAGTACCGTGCTGAGCAAACACATTTATTAACACAGACTGACTGTAAGAAACAGTATTTTCAACTCTTTTATCAACTCTTGCTTTTAAAGTTTCTTCTGCAAAAGAGTCTTCAATATAAGCGAGATCTTTTAAAAGAACAGGTCTGTCATTTGCTATGAAATTTATGACAGAGCTTTCCATTTCTTTTAAAGACTCAAATTGTCCTGAGGTTATGACATATATTTCTTCTCCCTTTCTGATAAGATTGCCTGCAGGAATACTAACAGTATTCAATTCAATTCTTTTGGCAAGAGCACTTAAAAAAAGACCGCTCTCTTCAAGTTTTTTCCTATCTACAACAACGTGTATTTCTCTTTTTGTGCCACCAATAATCTGAGCTTCAGCAATTCCTTTAATTTTTTCTAAATCCATTTTAACAACATCATTCGCAAAGCTATGAAGTTCTTGAATATCCATTATGTCCGACTTTAAATTCATAACAAAAAGAGAATTGCTGTAAAAGGCAGCATTCATTATTATCGGATCTTTTATGCCTTCAGGTAATAAATCTATTACAGAAGATATTTTATTGCGCACTTCACTTATTGCATCATTGCTGTTTTTTGAAGATTTAAAACTGCATATTACAACTGAAATATTATTTTGACTAATAGATTCCAGTTTGTCCAAATCTGAAATAGTATTTAAAAAATCTTCTATCGGTTTTGTTACAAGGTCTTCAACCTCCTTGATGTCAGCGCCCGGATAAATTGTATAAACTATAACGGAAGATATATTAAAAGTAGGAAATAGTTGTACGCTTAACTTTTCGTAACAGAAAATGCCAAGGAGAATAATTCCTACTAGGAGAGACGTAATGAGCGTTGGTCTTTTTATTGAAAGATTTGTAAGTTTCATGAATTTCCCAGAGAATTATTTTATATATTGTTTGCGACTTTAAACCATTATATTATCCATAAAATATTTGCGCTTGCTCATATACGCTGATAATTTCAAGAATACATTGAAAAATATTAACTTCTATTTCATCTAAATCTTCTTCGTCGCGCAAAACAAAATACGTAGAACTTCTCCCATGCGACAAATATTTTTTATTTTTAGTAACTTTTTGCTGCTTCATATCCGTCGTGAACTTTTTTTCTAAGATTAAAATCTAAAGGCAAAATATATTTTAAACCTATGCGATAGGTAGGAGCGTCTTTATTTGAAATATCTGAATTTGATACGAATCCTTCAATATCTCTATTTATTTTACTAAACGACAATGCCCCACTAAAAACTATGTCAGCGCCCGAACCTTTTGAAAAAGAGATTTGATCATATGAAACGCTTTTGACATTTTCCATAGCAGCAAGGACGTCAAAACGTGAAGTTTTTTTCTCAAGGCGAGGTTTTAAACTAAATATTTTTATCTGATCTTCAATTTTTTCTAGCTCGTATTCAACATTTTTATCGCTTGCATTCAATATAAGAGAAAATTCTCTCTTTGTCTTATCCATATCTTCATTTGCCATTCTTAAATTCAATTCTTTCATTTTTACAGACGCTTGAGACTCTAGTAATTCTAGCTCGTCAATTAAATTTTTTTTATATCTTTGTTCATTCCATTCAAGAATATTCTTCATTCTATTTAACGAAGCTTTTTTAAAGTCAATAATTGTTTGAAAATAAGACATTTTCCAGTAAACCATTTTAGCGTTAAATAACAAGCCTTGCTTTTTATATTCTAAAAGATACAGCGCAGACTTAGCTGGCGCTCTTGTTTTAGCTATCCCCGCTTCCATAGCCCCATGTCCTAAATTTTTTAACAATGACTGCTCTAAAGATAAAAATGGATATAGTCGGTTTTCATTATATTTTATATTTTGAAGTTCACGGGAGCCGTCAAACTCCCAAATAGACCTAGCTGCGCCAAAAGATAATTTAGTCCCTGTTTTAAACTGCTTATTTAGCGCCAAACTGTAGCTTGTGTTTTTAAATTTATCTATATTTATTAGATAAAGTTCCTGCCCTGTTTGATCATTAAGATAATCTATTCCTGCAGCAAAATAATAGGAATAAGCTCTTTCCAATTCCGCTATTTTACCCTTTATTTCATTTATATTTGCTTGAACAGATTTAATTTCATCATTATTTTCAAGCACCGTCTGCATATAGTTGTTTAAGGTTAACAATTCGCTATATGCAGACGAAGTGATGAGAAATATGCTAATAATTAACAGTCTATGCATTGTTTAATGTTTACAACTTTATATTCTGTATGTAACTCCACCAACAACCTTGAAACCTGAAAAGTCAAGTTTTAGTTGATCTATTTTTACTTCCGGAGTGTATCTATACCCAACGTCAACCCCTAGCGCCCACCTTTGAGACAATTCGTATTCAAGACCTAAGGACAAGTCAACCACTAGACACTCTCTGTGTTCATCTACATCATATATTTCATAAATACCTGACAGTTTATCAATTGAAGGAATATCTCCAATACCAGGAATGTTCTGTTCAATATAGGTTTCAAATGATTGAAGCACAGTCTTATTAGCAATAGAGCCTGAAGCATTTGATGAACCTTTAGCATAAACAAACCCAATCCCGCCAAAACCTTTAGCTTTGACTGTAAGCTCTTTATTTAACCTCTTGCTGTAACTGCCTCCAACCATTACAGGAATAATGGAAGTGTCTATTTTAGCGTGTACGCTGCCAGCTAGTCCTACAGCATTATATAATGCTGTTGTATTTATATCAAGCTTACCTTTCTCAGAACCTAAATAAGCAACCCTACCTCCCAATTTAATATTTTGGGTAGCATTGAAAAAAAGGAAGTCTAATCCCAGAATATATGCGTCTCTTATTTCTTTACTATCAGCATCTAACCTTAGTACGCTCCATGCAGTTTTAGTATTATTAAAACTATCGTTTATGTAACTCATTCTTACTGAAGTATAACCTCCCCATACTCGCACTTCTTTACCCAAAAATAAATCTTCTGCAGAAGAAATTGAAAATAAACTAATCATGCACGTGCAAACAAGCAAAAGCGAATAATTCTTTATCATTCTTTTCTCCTCTTGTAGCAAATTAAAAAGAGCTGACAAAAAATGTCAACTCTTTTATTTTTTTATTATAAGGTATAAATATAAGACTCAAACAGGCTAATTTAATGGGTACGCCTATATCCAGAAAACACAAAAATATATACGACACCCGCAAAAAATTTAAGTTCATATATCCCTCAAATTCTTACTTATGTCTTAAGTAGCATGGTATTATCTAAAAATAATCTTTAATTTGTCAAATTTTTATCATTTTATTAGACAAATTAAAATTTTTATTTGACAGTAATTATCTATTTCAATATAATTACCCAATTATGAAAACACACAAATTTAATTTCTTACCGTCTCTGCTAGTGTCGTTGATTTTTCTTTTGTTGTTTTATGCAAATTCAAGTTCCACTGTTGTATTAGAAAGTCCATATGAGGAGCAAAACCTAGCAGTTAAATCAGATTCCGAAAAATCTGAGAAAGCAAAATATATAAGAGGCATACATCTTTCAGCTTGGATAAGCGGCTCGGAAAAACACAGAAAATTAGCGCTAGAACTTTTTGCTACTACAGAATTAAATACCGCAGTTATAGACATAAAAGAATATGAAGGACAAGTTTATATAAAAGGCGTAAAAGAAGCAGAGGCAAATAAAGCCTATGTTGTGGCAATTCCAGACCTTGAAAAATATATTCTTCTTTTAAAAGAAAAGGGCATTTATACTATAGCAAGAATAGTGGTTTTCAGAGATAACACCATTTCAAGAAAGATACCTTCTTTGGCAGTCAAAAATCCTGATGGAACTATTTGGACAGACAGAAAAGGAGCAGCGTGGCTTGATCCCTATAATAAAGATGCTTGGGATTATAATTTAAAAATTGCAGAAAGAGCTGCTGACATAGGTTTTGATGAAATTCAATTTGATTACATAAGATTTCCTTCAGACGGCAACACAAAAAATTGCAGATATAGTAAGCCTCACTCAGCAACAGAAGCCTCAAAAGCTTTGATAGGTTTTTTGAAAGAAGCAAGAAGACGTCTAAATTTGAAAGGAGCTAAAATATCTATTGACGTTTTTGGACTTACAACAACAGCTACCGACGATATGGGTATAGGTCAAAAAATAGTAGAAATGACAGAGCAGGTTGATTACGTGAGCCCTATGGTTTATCCTTCGCATTACGCAAAGTGGACTTACGGCATAGCAGATCCCAACAAAGAACCGTATAAAGTTGTTTATAACTCTATTGAGGGAGCATTAAAAAGAATTCCAGAAGAAAAGTTACGCCCATGGCTTCAAGATTTTAGTCTTGGATACAAATATGGCAAAAATGAAGTAAGAGCGCAAATGCAGGCTTGTTACGATAATAAAATAGGAAGTTGGCTGCTTTGGAATCCAAGATGCATATATACAAGAGGCGCTTTAAAAGATAAAGGCGAGGAAAATACTTTTCAAATAAGCAATCCGCCTACAAGCGAAATGTTAAAAACTTCAGGCAAACAACAACAAGTATCTCAAAATAAATAATTCAATAGGCATATCTACTAAAAACCATTAGCAGACATCAAAATATATTCTGCGACTTCGGGACTTTGTCCCTCGCGCAAGAAATAATGTAAACATTTAATTAATCAAATTGAAGAATAAATATTTTTAAAATCTGAAATTTTGCATTTGCATTGCATATTTTCAGATTTTGGTATATATAAAAGCCTTCTGCACAATAAGCTGTAGCGCAACAATGCATGAAAAACTTGCTTTTTAATCTAAATCTCCCACTTTTGTCTGTATGCTTAATCAGAACATAAAAATTTTATCGTTCAATTAACTATACATTATTTGACTTGCTGTCCACATTTTTGAAGACTATTCTTCTTCTGACAACAATTCCCCTAAAGTGGGTTTGTCATCTTGATTTGCAAACTGTTTAACAAGTTCTTTCTCTCTATCAAATTCAAGAGCTTTCGCAGAAACTTCTATTCTTCTTTTGCCGGAATCAATTTTTATTATTTTAACCTCTAACTCTTCACCGTCAGCAAAAACTTGTGGTTTTTCAAATTTTAAAGAAGGCACTTCGCTATTTTTTATAGACGCTTCAATTCCGGGTTCAAGCTCTACAAAAGCGCCAAAATCCGTAATTCTTACAACTTTCCCTTTAACTATATTCCCAGCTTTATATTTCTTATAAGGATCCTGAGTGACGTGTTTTAATGAAAGAGAAATTTTCTCATTTTGCAGGTTTACTTCCATAACAACAACTTCAACCTCATCCCCTTTCTTTAGAACATTTTCGGGGTGATTTATTTTTTTAGTCCATGAAAAATCGCTTATATGAACAAGCCCTTCTATACCTTCAGGCAATTTTACAAAAGCTCCAAACGGCACAAGATTTTGAACTGTGCCTTTAACCACGCTGCCTGGAGCATAATGCCTAAATGCTTCGTCCCAAGGATTAGAAAGAGTCTGTTTGACTGATAAAGCTATTTTTTTATTTTCCTTATCAACATCTATAATTTTTACTTCTATATCTTGCCCTTTCTTTACTTCCCTTTTTAAAGCTGCTTCGCTGTCGTTCCAAGCGTATTCAGAAGCATGAAGCAATCCCTCAATACCGGGCTCAAGCTCTACAAAAACACCATAGTCCATGATTGAAGTAACTTTTCCTTTTATAACCAAACCAACTGGAAAACGTTCAGCAACAGAATCCCAAGGATTTGCAATAAGACTTTTTATGCTCAAAGAAATCTTACCGCCTGCTTTATCAACTTTTATTACCTGAACTTTTATCCTTTGCCCCACATGCAGCAAATCTTCAACTTTTTTCACTTTATACCAAGCAAGCTCACCTATATGTAATAGACCGTCTATTCCGCCTATGTCAACAAAAGCACCAAAATTTGTAATTCTTGAAACTATCCCGTCAAGCACTTGCCCTTCAGTAGCAGAAGCAAGAGCAGATTCGCGGGACGCATTTTTCTCATCTTCAACAATTTTTCTGCGGGAAACGACTATATTTTTCTTTCTTACATCAAACTCTGTAATTACGAATTCATATGTTTTACCTATATAATGTTGCGTATCTTTTACAAAATGAATATCAAGCTGAGAAATAGGAAGAAACGCATTTATTCCACCTATATCAACAATAAAACCTCCTTTTATAGCTCTCAAAATTATTCCTGTTACATGGCTACCGCTATTAAAAGCATTTTGTAATTCATATATTTTGGCTTTTTCAACAATTGCTTTATAAGAAAGTATAGGAAGATTCTGCGTATTTATAACTTTTACTTTTACCTTTGCACCAACCTTAAGCTCAGAAGGAATCTTCCCGTCTTCAAATTCTTTTTTAGGTATTATTCCTTCGGACTTAATACCTAAATCAACCATAAAACCGTCTGCAGTTTCTCCCATAATAACTACATCCAGCTCTTGTCCAAATTCAACTTTGCCTGCTTTATCATAACTTTTCATCAAATCAGCCATGCAGACGTCTTCACTGTCTTCAAAAATTGTTTTATCTAAATTTTTATTTTCCGCCATTTTTCACTTTCCTCTCTTTGCAATATCCGTTTGGAGAATCTCTCCAAGTCTCCTTTGCACGCTTTTTATTATATTATCAGGGGTTGAAGCTCCTGCGGTTAAACCTACAGTTTTAATATTGTTAAACCATTTAGCATCTAATTCGTCTATAGTTTCAATATGATATGTTTTTGTTTGAGCTTTACATATTTCGGCAAGACGCGTAGTATTTCCTGAATTCTTACCGCCTATAACTATCATCAAATCAACTTTCTTGGCAAGTTTTTTCGCAGATTCCTGCCTTTCAAGCGTTGCTTCACATATAGTATTGTAAATATTAACCTTAAATCGTTTCTTTAAAATTTCAACAATAACGTTAAAATTTTGAGGAGTCTGCGTTGTCTGGCTTACAATATTTAAGTCACCTATCCCTTTAAACTCAAGCGCTTCCCTAGGATTTTCAATAACAACGCACTTTCCTGCCCCATAAGAGACAAGTGCCTCAACTTCAGGGTGAGAATTCTCGCCAACTATTACTATAGTTGTTTCTTGCGAGCTTAAATTCTTGATTATATCTTGAGCTTTCTTAACAAATGGGCAGGTAGCGTCTATAATATATAGTGTTTTATCTTTTTCAAGCCTATTAAGCAATTCCAAAGATATGCCATGAGTTCTTAGAATTATACAACCGCTTTTGACACAGTCTATATCATTTAAAATTTTCACGCCTTTTTCTTTAAGACGTTTAACTTCTTGAGGATTGTGGATTATTGGTCCTAAAGTATAGACCTCAGGCTTTTCATTCAAAGTTTTTTCTACTAAACCTATAGCTCTTTTAACGCCAAAACAAAATCCAGCGTTAGCTGCTGTCTTTATTTCAACATTTTTATCCACTAAATGCTCCGTTACATTTTTGATATTTCATCTAAAACTTTTTGAGATAAGTCTATATAATCATTTTTTGAAAAATTTTTTGGAGGATATATAGGTTTCCCATATTTTATTTTTATCCGTTTAAACTTTAACATCATGTTCGTATTCTCTATTTTGACAGGAATTAACGGAACTTGAGCGTTGCACGCCACCATACCCGCTCCAGCTCTGGCTTTTCCCAATTTCCCATCTCTAGAACGAGTGCCTTCAGGAAACATCAAAAGCAAACGTCCTTTCTCAAGGAGAGAAAATGCATGCCTCACAGCAGACGTATCTTGAACTCCCCTCTTAACGGGAAACGCATTCGTTTGTTTTATAGTCCAGCCAAATACAGGAATGTCAAACAACTCTTTTTTTGCCATAAAATACAATGGACGTTTCATGGCTGCGCCTGTAAGAGGCGGATCAAAGAAACTTATATGATTTGGAGCGATTACTGCTCCTCCAGTGTTTGGTATATTCTGCGATCCCTCTATACAATATCTGTAAAATAGTTTAAACATTATCCTAAACATCTGCCTACCGAGCAAAAATAAGAAAGAAGATTTTTCCTTTACTTGCATATGTTTTTCAATACCTCGTAGAAGTTTGGAAAAGATATGCTAACGCAGTTTGAATCTTTAATTATAGTTTCTCCACCAGCTATCAAAGAGGCTATTGACAGTGTCATGGCTATTCTGTGATCTTCAAAACTATCTAAAAGATTGCCGTTTAAAGGAATGCCACCGTTGCCGCTAATAATAAATCCGTCATCAAGGGCTTCAACTTGAGCGCCAAGCTTTTTGAACTGACTTGCCACAGCGGCTATTCTGTCGGTTTCCTTAACTTTAAGTTCTCCAGCTCCAGAAATTTTAGTTATTCCTTCAGCTTGGGTCGCTATAAGAACAAATACAGGAATTTCATCTACCATTCTAGGCACAATTGAAGCGTCTATATTTGCAGCTTTAAGTTTTGAATACTTAACCTCTATATCGCACACAGGCTCATTAGAAATTTCTCTTAGATTTATTAAAGAAATTTCTGCACCCATGCGCTTTAAAACATCAATAAAACCGTCTCTAGTCGGATTAACTCCGACATTCTTTATTGTCAAACTTGATCCCGGAACAATCAAAGCAGCCGCTATAAAAAACACCGCAGAAGAAATGTCTCCTGGAACGGTAATATCCTGAGGCAACAGTTTTTGTGCAGGATAAATTGTAACAGAATTTCCGTTAACTCTGACATCTGCTCCAAAAGCTTTTAACATTCTCTCGCTGTGGTCTCTAGATTTTTCAGGTTCGGTATAAATTGTAGCTCCATCGGCATAAAGTCCCGCAAATAAAACTGCCGACTTAACTTGAGCGGTTGATTTGTCGCATATGTAGTTCATTGCTTTAAGAGGATTTTTTCCTTTTATAGCAAGAGGTAGCAGTCCGTCGTTAGAGCTTATTTCAGTACCCATTTTAGATAACGGCTCTATTATCCTACTCATCGGTCTTTTTGAAAGACTTTCGTCGCCAGTTATAATAGTCTCAAAATCTTGCCCCGCCAAAATACCAGAAATAAGTCTTGATGTTGTGCCAGAGTTACCAGCATAAATATTGTATTTGCCATCTTGTGGTTTTTTTAGATTTAAACCAGCGCCTTTTATGTACAAATTCCCGTTATCAATTTTAATTTCTGCGCCCATTTGGCGAAAAGCCTCTATAGTCCTATTGCAATCGTCGGAAGGAAGATAATTTCTAACGATAGAATCGCCTTCAGCAAGAGACGATAACATAACAGCTCTATGCGTTATAGACTTATCCGCAGGAACTTCAACAACACCTGAAATAGAATTTACTTTTTTTAATTTTATATCCATTGTTAACTCTTCCAAATTGTATTTACGGATTTTGGCATTTTATTTTTATTTTCAAAAAAATCAGGAGCGGCTTGTCTCGGTACTGATGTTAAATAATTTGAAATAAATATCTCCTCTCCTATTTGTTTTCCTCTGCCGTTTACATTCCGCATACCATATGTCAAATTCCACGAAAAAATGTTCGCAAAAGAAAACAAATTTTTTATATAGTCGCTATTGTCATATGTGATTAACCATTTATGTCTGCAGTTTTTCATAACATTGGCAAAACGTTCATGGTCAAAAGTTTTGTGCAAATTACCGTTCTTCCCGTATAAAGCTGATTTTTTTGCTGAAAAATACGGAGGATCCAAAAAAACAAAAACAGAGTCTCCATCTGCAGCAAGAACTTTTTCATAATCAGTATTGGTAATTTTCACACCCTTAACTATCTCTTCAATATTTTTCAGTCTTAATATACTGCTTTCTGTAAAACGACTATTAAAAGCCGATTCGCTGTAGCCCCCGCTTAAACTGGTACCTGAAAATGTAATACGATTGTATATAAAAAAAGAAGCCGCTTTTTCCAAATCGTTAAAACTATTCGTATTGGCTTTAAGAAATTTATAAAGTTCCTTACCATTGACATATTTAGATTTCCACTCGCAAATTTTATCAATTAATCCACGCATATCTTCGCGACTGTATTTCCAGAATTCATACAATTCTTCATACAAATCATTTATCCAAAAAATTTTATTCGGAAATATCTGTTTTAAATTTATAAATAGTGAACCACCACCCAAAAATGGTTCTCTATACTCGTCAAAATCAGGAATAAGGCTTGATATTAAATCAACAGCCCTACTTTTTCCGCCTGGATACCTCAATGGACTCTTTATCATTGTTTTGTCCCGCAAATTTGTACTATAAAATTATTTTCATTAGCTTCTTTAAAAAGACATTCTATAAATGCTTTCTGCTTTTCAGATAAATTGTTTATCTCAAAACTATCAACAATATCTTTTTTAACAGACTCCGAACTTATCAATCCGATAAAGATGTTAGAAGTTAGCCTTAAAACAGCCATGCTTTCCATAGGTACACCATCTGCCTTAACGGAAGTAAGATTAGAATAAAGAATCATCTTAACTAATCCATCTTTGACATCAGATTCACTCGGCAAAACTGAATTTTTACTATGCTTATTTTCTATAAGACTCACAGTGCTTTTATTCAACTCAACTTCATCAACAGTAAAAAAATATTTTCCACCTAAATAATTTTGAATTGTTATTTTAGATTTTGATAACGTGTTCAATCTTTCTTTTGATTGTATAGTTTTATATTCTCTGTTTTGAGCTTTTTCTGATTTCGCTCTTGAGAATTCCATAAAATCTTTAAGATCTTTGGCAATTTTATTTTCAAAATTATTGATTCCAGAAAAATTATGTAATCTTATCTTTGTTTCTTCTTCTATTTTCAAATAATTATTCTTTGCCTTATCCACTATGCAATGTAAATTGGCTAACTCCTTCAGATTCCAATGTAACCCAGAACTGTGATAATCTTCAATCTCTTTTATTTTTGATAAAACATAATTATTGTCAAATTTCTGATCCGTAATTTTATTTGATGACTTATTTGCATTTGCATGAGAGTAATAGGCAAAAATCACACAAATATCTAGCAGCGACATCAATGAAATAGTATCCCATTGCAAGAAATCCCTATCTCCATTTTTCCCTTCATCTTTTATAATTGGAATTACAGTGATTTTTTTAGATATATGCATAGAATCATATATCCTTTCATATGGATACGAACGCGTTCTTTTTGGAGAAACCCATTTTGATATTGCAAGTAAATTCTGCTTATCAAATATCAAAGAAGTTGACGATGCTGAGTTTATATCAAATTTTTCTAAACTAAACTTATTTAAATCTTTATCTATCATCTTCTTATATTTTATACCTTTGATTTTTCCAGTTATGTCCATATTTCTAGCCTTTTTGAGTCTTAAGAATCTCTTTTTTAATTTTTTTCTTGTCGTTTAGATTTCGTTTAAAGACATTAAGTTCTTTTATAAATTCGTCTAAATATTTATTGATATTTTTGCTGTTTAAAGCAAAAATAGGCGCCCACATATCTGCACTTGAAACAGATACTCTTGTTATACTCTTAAAAGATCCTGCAATAAGATCGTCAATATGCGGGTTTTTCTTTTTTATTTTTTTATAAGTTTTATTTAACAAAAAAGCTATAACGTGGGGCAAATGGCTTGTAAAAGCAACCAGCTCATCGTGGTTTTTTGCAGACATTTTTACAATTTCTGCACCTGCGTCCTTCCAAATCTTGGACACAATCTTTTCAGGTTTGCCATACTGCTGCGTTATAATGACTTTCGCATTTTTAAACATATCTGCCGACGCAGAACTAAATCCGTTTTTTGCTCTTCCCGCCATCGGATGAGAACCAATAAAAGAAACTTTACTGTTAATACCATTTATTTCGCGCTCTATTGAATATTTTACACTGCCAGAGTCGGTAATTACGGTATTTTTTTTTACAATTTTAACGAGCTTTTTGTATATGGAAGCAATCGTATCAACAGGCGTGCATATAACTACAATATCGGAATTTTTTGCTGATGCTAGAGATAAAGATACTTCATCTGCAGCCCCAATCTTAAGCGCAGCTTTTAAAGTTTCTTTATTCCTTGCTATACCTGTTACATAATAGCGATTCTTTAAAGTTTTGCTTTTCAAAGCAAGCCCTAAAGAACCTCCTATTTGCCCTAAACCAACTATGCTCACATTTAGCATTAATACAAAAGCTCCCTACCTACAGCCTTTGCCACTAAGTCAAGCTCTTTCATCAAAGTTTTAAACTGATCAGGCAGCAAGCTTTGAGGTCCGTCGGAAAGAGCAAGTTCTGGCTGAGGATGAACTTCTATTATCAAACCATCAGCACCAACAGCAATACATGCTTTTGCCATTGTACCGACATGTTCTCTTATGCCGATACCATGCGATGGATCTAAAACTACTGGCAAATGTGACAGCTTTTTTATAACCGGAATCGCATTTAAATCCATTGTGAATCTTGTAGCAGTTTCAAATGTCCTTATTCCTCTTTCACAGAGAATAACGTTATAATTGCCCTGCGAAAGAACATATTCTGCAGAAAGCAAAAGCTCTTTTATTGTTGTAGCCATGCCCCTCTTTAGAAGAACAGGCTTTGTTTGCTTTCCAGCCGCTTTTAACAAATCATAATTTTGTATATTTCTCGCACCTATCTGAACTATATCACAATATTTTGCAACAAGCCCAACCTGTTCAACAGTCATAGCTTCGCTAATAGTCGGCATATGCAGCTTTGAACCGGACTCATTTAAATATTTCAATCCTTTCTCTCCAAGCCCTTGGAAAGCATACGGAGAACTCCTTGGTTTATACGCTCCGCCTCTGATTATTGTCGCTCCCGCATCTTTAACTATTTTTGCGGTAGTAAACATCTGTTCTTTGGTTTCAATTGCGCAAGGTCCGGCTATAACATGTATTTTTTCCCCACCGATTTCAACATTTCTACTCACTTTAACTATAGTGTTTTCTTTTTTGAACTCTCTTGAAGCAAGCTTATAAGGTTTTTGTATTTCGCTTACGTGCTCAACAACTTCCATAGACTCAAAAGCATCTTTATATTTTTCGGCGTAGTCGCCTATCATTCCTATAATTGTAACGTCTTTACCTTTTGATATATGAGGCTTGTATCCTAACCCTTTAATCTTTTCAGCAACAATAGCAATATCTTTAGGTTTTGCGCCTTGTTTCATTGTTATTATCATAAAATTTCCTTTTTAGGACTTCAAAATTTTTTTTAATTTTTCTATAAACAATTTGTTTTCTTTGTGAAGACCTACTGTAACTCTTACCCAGTCTGGAAGCTCATATTCGTCCATGGCTCTTACTATCACACCTTCTTTTAAAAGTTTGATAAAAACATTTTCCCCCCCAAGGGGAAAGGGCTTGAAAAGAATAAAATTTGCTGCTGATTTAACATATTTTACACCAATTTTTTCAAATTCTTTATATAAATACTGCTTTTCTTTAGCTACAAGCTTTTGGCTGCGCACCACGTGATCTTTATCCGCTATTGCCGCAGAAGCAGCGGCTTGCGCTAAGAGATTGACATTGAAAGGGGGTCTTGTTCTTTCAATATAATCTACTATCTTCTCGCTGGCAAAACCATACGCTACTCTTAAACCCGCAAGTCCGTAAATTTTTGAAAATGTCCTAAAAATTATTAAGTTTAGGTTGTCTTTTAAATAGTCAAGCCCATTAGGATAATCCTTTTCTAAAGACGCATATTCAAAATAGGCTTCGTCAAGAATTACTATAGGCTTAACACCAAACTTGTTTAAAGGCAAATTTTTCAGGAACGCAGAAAATTCTTTTTTTGTATTATACGTTCCCGTAGGATTATTAGGATTTGTTACAAAGACCGCTTTTGTGTTTTTGTTGCAGGCTTTTGCCAAAGCTTGCAAATCATATTTAAAATCTTCGCTCATCGGAACTACTACAGATTTAGATCCCATAAGCTGTACAGCCATTGCATATCTTATAAACGAATATTTTGAAATTACAATCTCATCTTCAGGGTTAAAAAATAACTTTGCTATAAGCTCTATTATCTCATCTCCACCTGCAGCAGTAAAAATATTCCCGGCGGGCAGCCGGTATCGCTTAGATAGAGATTTTTTCAAGTCAAAAGAACTTGAATCAGGATAAAAAAACACCTTATCAAAATTATCTCTTAACGTCTTAAGAGCTTTTTTTGAAGTGCCTAAAAAATTTTCATTTGACGCAAGTTTTATAACTGCTTTAAGATTATATTCTCTTTTTATCTCGTCAATAGGTTTGCCTGCAACATAAGGTTTGAACCCATCGCAAGCTTTTCTAATAATACTTTGTATATCCATATTATGCTCTCGGGTAGCTGCCCAAACTCTTTACAAAAACACTTTTGCTTTCCAAACTTTTTATTGCCTTAACTATATTTTGGTCTTTAACATGCCCTTTAAAATCAACAAAAAACATATATTCCCAAACTTTTTTCTTAGTCGGACGCGATTCAATTTTTGTCAAATTTACATTATTCTTTTCAAAAATTTCAAGCACCTCATACAAAGCTCCGACTTTATCTTTAACTATAAAAACTAAACTTGTTTTATCTTTTCCGCTAGGCTCTGTTGAAACCTTGCCTATAACAAAAAATCTTGTAAAGTTTTCTCTAGTGTCCTGTATTCCTTTTTGCAAAATATAAAGATCATAAATTTTAGCTGCCACTTCAGAAGCTATAGCTGCGGAAAAATCCTCTTTAGAAACTTTCTTAGCGGCTTCTGCAGTTGAAGAAACAGGTATTAGTTCTGCATCGGGATAATGTTTTGTTATCCAGTTTCTGCACTGAGCCAAGGCATGCGTATGAGAATAAATTCTTAAAATTTCTGCTTTAGGATCTTTAACAAGAAAACACTGCTCTATTTTTAAGCTTATCTCAGCGCATATTTTGAGCTCAGTTTCAACAAGCATGTCCAAAGTTACGTTTACAGACCCCTCATTAGAATTTTCTACTGGAACTACGCCAAAATCCGCCCTACCGCTTTCAACTTCTGATAGAACTTCAAGAGGAGTGCCTGATGGAATAAAGTATCCCGAGGAACCAAAATTATTAATTGCCGCTTGATGCGAAAATGTCGCCCAAGGACCTAAAAATGACACTTTTGTCGGAGTTTCAAGATTTCTGCAAGCGCTTATTATTTCGGTATATATATTTTTAAGAGCTTCTTCTCCTAAAATGCTTTTGGAAGAAGTAATATTCTTTAAAACTTCCTTTTCGCGCGAAGGAACATAAACTACGCTTCCTGACCTAAAATCCCTATTATTCTTTGCTTTAGCAATATCTAAAGCAAGTTTACCTCTTTTGTCCAAAAGTTTTGCTATTTCTCTGTCAACTTTGTCTATAGATTTTCTGGTTTCCCTCAACTTTGAAGACATTCTAGTCCCTCCGAATAAAATGTATAATGTTAATGGCAAATATTATACTAAACTAATAAATATAAAAGAATAAGAGGAAGATGAAGGTTACAGGAACAAGTTCCTTATACTCTCCAACTCCCTCTTTCCTTTTTTTATATCTCTTTACTTCTTTTCCTCTTTCTTCCCTTCCTAAAACTTAAACCATCCCCCTACATTCACTCCTACTTCATTATACCCTTCTGCCTTATATCCGTTCAATCCTCCACTTACCCCTAAATCTTTCCTTATCTTATATCTTCCTTCCACATTTACTCCTACCTTATCCTTTCCTTTCCTTCTCTCACTCCCAACACCTTTCCACTCACTCCTTCCACCTTCACTCCCGCTACTTCTCCCTTTATCACTCTCTCATACTCCACTCTCCCCACTATCTCCACTCTCTTACTTATTTCTCTTATCCCCTCTACTCCTATCCTTCCTACACACCTCTCATAACTCCCACCTTCTATCTTCACATCCACTATTTTCCCTTTCTCTTCTACCTTATCATAACTGCTCTTCCTCGCTCCTATCCCTATATATGGCTTTACTATTCCTATCAATTCACTCCTTATCTTCAACCCTCCTTCCACATCTATCCCTACCTCGCCCATACTAAACTCTCCCTTCACATTCCCTTCTTCCCAGCCTATCTCTGTTCTACACTTGTTCATCCCTACATATGTCAACCACTTTATCTCTACCTTATTTTCATACTTCCCACTTATACCTAACCCCACATTCACCACTTCTCCACTATTCCCTGCTCCTTGCTTTATTTCGTGCTTGCTTCCCTTCATATACATCCCTACATATTTCCCTTCTCCCACTTCCCTTCCATATCCTATTATCGTCCCTACTTTATTGTCACTATACTTCCCTACACTGTTCTCATCTTCCCCATAATTCTTTACTTCATTTATCCCTTCTATCCATATCTTATTCTCTTCTCCCTCTCCTCTCTCTCCCATATTCTTATACACATACTTCCTTTCTTCTTCACTTCCTACACTCATCACTATGTTCGGTATCAAGCTCAATCCTCTTACTTCTTTACTTACATATGCATACGCTTCTGCTACACTTAAATGCCCTATCTTTTCAAATAATTGGCTTCCTTTATCTTCTCCTACTCCCTTACCTTCTACTTCACCTTCTTCTTTCCTTTCCTTTCCTTTCTCTTCCTTCTAATACTCTATCATATAACCTTGCTAGCACTCTTTCATTATTACTCTTCAACTTTGGCAATATTCCATATTCTCCATATCCTCTTATCTCTGTTTCCCCTTTTTCGTTCTTCTTACATTCATGTAAAAATACTTCACTTCCTACTGCTTCTATGCTCCTTATTTCTTCTACTGGTACATTTACCTTTATTATTTCCTTCTCTATCTTCTTATTG
>JAIRYK010000004.1 GCA_031267795.1 Candidatus Endomicrobiellum devescovinae
ACTTAAGTTTATCGGATAGAGTAAAAAGGTAGGATTCTGAGACTGAAAAGAGTCAAAAAGGGGAACCTTTTTTCGTTTTTTCTTATAAAAGTACCCTAAAAATGATGTTTTTTGAATAAAAAATTTAGACTTGTCTTCTGAGAAAGATTTTGGAAAAAGAGATAGTAAGGAAACAAAGTTGAAGTGGATTGTTAAGATTAGAGCTTTTTTAATGTTATATTTAGAGACAAAACACTAGGCTTGCCTAATAAAGACAAGCCTAGTGTTACTCTACATCTATGCATCTCTAAATTATTTTTTTAAGAGTTAGAGAGACCATTATACCAATCGTTTATTTGTCTGAAACTAAAGCCTCTGCTTTGAAACCTATTAAGTATATCTCTAAAATTCATAAAAAGCCAATATTGGTCTACACCATTCTTATAACTACTAGGCTCTCCATAAACTTCTGCTCCAGCATAAGACATTTCTATTCTATGACCTCTATACTTTCTTAAATAGCCAAAGTCCTTATCACAAGCCTGCTTAAATTTTCTAGCTTTGTAAAAGTTTATCCATTGACCTATACCTATACAACCAACGACAGCACTAACTGCTAATATACCACAAATTTTAGCACCTTTAATAATCATGCCTTTTAGTTTTGAATCTCTCTCGGGAGCGTACAGATTGAAACCATATTCTTGGGTATCGTTAATCTTATAAACTTCATCCTCAAAAAATGAAACTCTATCCTCTCTCAAACTTCCAGAATATGACATACTAGTAAACATTACTAGAACTAAAATGGCAGTAAAAATTTTCCTCATTTCCATAATCTCCTTTTATAATTTATACATATATTTTTATTTATAATAAATTATACATTTCAAAAGACAAAATATATTATAATGATGTTATTTTTTTGTGAAATCTAACAAGATACCTATTATATAGCATGAGATTAATTTAAGGGATTTTAGGAAAATTATTCAATATAATGGATTTAATACTGGATATTTTTTGATTGAACTGTTGAAAGGTTTGAGTATATAAAAATTAAAATAAAAAATCTTTTAAGCATATCTTAGGCGCATATTTTTAATATACGCCTAAGTTAAAATACAAAATTTTATATATACAATAGACTACAACCCAGCTTCGCTGGAACTACTATTAGTTCTCTCTGTGTAATAATAACGAGGAAATTTTTGGTCTACCCATTGGCTATATTGTTTACCATACTCTTCTTTTAAAATAACGCATCCTATTTTTTGAACTGTGCCGAGCCCCCAGCCAACAAGTACGGTTATAACACCATGGACCGCGTCTCCGTTTATGAAAAGTAAAGTTCCTAATCCTTCGCATGCTTTTTTAATCGGCATTTTGTGGAAAGCGGCAAAAGGCAAAGGTTTTATAATTCTGTTCATAAAGGATTCATAGCACACATGGGTGCTGTTTGAAAGATTCGGAACTTCTCTACTTAAACCAAAGGAAACTCCTGATAATAAACAAGTTGTCATTACAACTGAAAACAATCTTGCTGTAAATCTTTTACTGTTCATACAATCTCCCTTTCCTCTTTTTTTACGAAAATTTACTAGCTAAACTTAAATAGTAGTAAGTTAAATCTGAAAGTTATTCTATAATTTCTATAAAATCAGCACTAAAAAAGTATTCAGGTTCAATGTTTGTAGAACCTGAGTTTATTGGATATATAAAAAAGTTTTACTTCCCTATGGGGGACTTTCGTCAATACTTTCAATTTCAGCCTCCTATGTTTCACGTGAAACATAGGGGATTATTTAATTGCTCCAAAAACTGCAAAGCACATGTTCTTGTGCAATACTTCTACAGTGCTAAACCCAACCTTTTTCATCAAATCTAATTGATAGTCTAATGATCTTGGGGTATCTTCTTTTTCAATCTTATCAAGAATATCTTGGCAAAATTTTTCTCCACCAACTCTATTCAAATAATCGGAATACATTTCAAACATATAATCCGTCAACAATTTGCTGTTTTGAAAAATTAAATCTGAAATTATTAAACACCCTTTTGGCTTTAGCGTTCTGTACAGCTTGCCAAATACATTTTCCCAGTCGGACTTATCTCTCAAATGATGTAGTGCTGCACCCGACAAAACAATATCAAAAAAATCTTTCTCTAAGTCTGCAGTTCTAATATCAGATTGTATAGCTGTAATTTTTCCTTTAGTTTGCTTAGAAATTCTTTCAAAAGCTCTATCTAACATAGGCTTGCTTAAATCTATAAGCGTACAATTTAAATCTGGAATTTTAGAAAGCATTTTTAGAGTATAATTTCCCGCTCCGCTGCCAACATCAAGCAAACTCACTGCATTAGGGACAAGCCTTTTTGCAGACTCTGTAACAATTTCCAAAGAAAGTTTTGCATCTACTAACGAAGTCTGCCCAATATCAATATTTGAAAACTTCTCAACATCATTATCAAACCTTATCCTTATTTCGTCTAAAGTAGCTTTATTCATTTAAATCCTTAACTTGCATTGAATTAAACACCTTTTGATTTATTATACAGCATCATCTCTATAGCTTCTAATGATTTCCCTCGTGTTTCAAAAACTTTATACTTTATGAACAATATTGACAAAGCAGCCATGATTGCAAAGAAAAGAAACAATATATCACCAATCTTTTCAAAGAAAAATGGAAACACTAAAGCAACTGCCAAGTTTGCTGTCCAGTTGGCAACACTGCTAACACCTGCACCAAGCCCTCTCACTTTAAGGGGAAAAACTTCACCTATCATTATCCACATAACAGGACCAAAGAGGCAGCCATGCCTAAACTTCCCAGAATGAGCATTTTTTTGCGGTCAATTTTATCCATAACAAACAAAGCAAGTATAGTAACTAGAACATTTAAAACGCCTATTCCAACAGTACTTAAAATTGCAGAAATTTCGCCAAGTCCTATATTTGAAAAAATCGTCGGAGCATAATAAATAACGGTGTTTATTCCTATAAGTTGTTGAAACACGGCAAGACCTATACCTATAACCAGCGCAGGTCTAACCCACTTTTGCATTAAATCCTTAAACCCGCCGTTTTCTTTAACATTTGCTTCTTTAATTTCAGATATTTCTTCGTCTATTTCGTTAGGCGCAACATTAATTCTGATAGCTTTTAAAATCTCATAGGCTTTATTTTCTAAATTTTTACTTATAAGCCATCTGGGGCTTTCTGGCAAATACAAAGTACCTATAAACAATAGCACGGCAGGAAAGACTGCAAAACCTAGCATTATACGCCATCCATACGGATAATTTGCAAATGCCAAATTAACCACATATGCCGATAAAATACCTATTGTGATCATCAGTTGATTTAAAGTTGAAAGAGTTCCTCTATACTTAGCGGGAGCCATTTCTGCCAAATATAAAGGCACCAATGCAGAAGCACCACCAACAGCAGTTCCGAGAACTATTCTTGAAATTGTTAATATTACTACATTATTTGCTAAGGATGAAGAGATTGCACCTACTGCAAAAATTACAGCTGAAAGCAGAACCATGTTTCTGCGTCCATATTTATCCGACAACAAACCTATAACTGCTGCACCAATAATAGCACCTAACAGTATAGCGCTTACTACAACTTCTTGAGAGAAAGAACTCAATGACATATCATTTTTGATGAACAGTATTGCTCCCGATATAACCCCCGTGTCATATCCAAAAAGAAGCCCGCCCAAAGCTCCGAAAAAATAAACAAATCCTCTGCTAATCTTTTTCATAAGCTCTCCGCTCACTTTCGGTATTTAACTTTATATCTTTGCTCTAAAGTTATCAAATTAAATTATCCACATAGCAAAAAATGAACGCTACTCCTACAGCTTTACTTAAGTATTCTCGCATTGGCAGCATTCAAAATATTTATATAATTCTTCGTGGGTTTCAAACACATTATCTGCCAGCGAAAGATAATCATTTGGAAGGCTTGTAGCTATAGCATAACAAGTCATTCCAGCAGATTTTGCGGCTTTAATACCATAGGGGGCATTTTCTATAACCAAGCAATCTTTGGGATTAACTTTTAGATTGTTTGCTGCAACTAAGTATGGTTCAGCGGCTGGTTTTCCCTTGTTTATGCAATCTCCAGCAACAACAGTATCAAATAAATCAAACACTTCTTTAGGCAAGATTTTCTGAGCTTCTCTGTAATAAGAACCTGTCACAAGACCAACTAAAACTCTTTGATTTTTCAATGATTTTATAAATTCAGAAATTCCTTCAAAAATATATCTTTGAAAATATTTTTTAAATAATATTTCTCTTTCTTGGTGTATTGTTTTTATTATTTCAGCGGTCAATGCTTTGTTAGATTTAGAAAATGCTGGCGCTAAAATGTCTGCATATTTTGCACCTTCCATACTAAAAATAAGCATAGGATCTAAATGTACTTTGTACTTTTTTAACGCCTCAAACCAAGAAATAAAATGATACGGCATTGAGTCCACAATGATCCCGTCCATATCAAAAAACACTGCTTTAAACCCGTTAAACATACTCTATCTGCTTACCTCTATTTTATTTGACCGCAATATATATTTGAATTGTTCCGTCTGGGTTATATTGTTCAAAATCAAAAGTATATGCCCTGCTTATAGGCATATTCCAAATTTTTCCCCAAGTTTTAGAAATAGAATTTTCAACAGCCGTGTCAACATCAAAAACCTTATACTCCCCATCACTTTCTAATGGAACGCTTCTATTACCTGATTCTATTGCTACACTTAGAGTATAGTTTCCTTTAAAATCATTCTCATAATTATGATATACTCCGTATTTAACACAATGTTTAGGGAAAGTGCTCGTCACTCTTTGCCAAAGTCCGCCTATTTTCAACATTATTTGCGAGTCATTAAAATTATTTGTTTCCACGCTGTCTATTATGTAAAGTTTTCTTTTTATATACATATTTTCTCTTAGATACTCTAAATTACCAAACTCCGTGAGCAACCATAAAGCACCCGTGGTCTGTAACTTTCATTCCTGCAGTTTTTGCTTTTTTTACTGCCGTCTCAGACACAGATCCTGGCTGCATCCAAACTTCTTTTATTCCAAGCTCTATAGCATCGTCAACTGTTTTGTCTGTGCCTACTGGAGGAACAACAGTTAAAACTATGTCAGGTTTTGACGGCAAATCTTTTAAAGATTTATATATTGTTTGTCCAGCAACACTTCCTCCTCTAATACCAACTGCTAAGGCTTTGAATCCAGCACTAAGTAAATCGTTGAAAATTTTGTAGCCGAACTTGTCTGAATTTTCAGAAACTCCAACTACGGCAATAAGCTTATTCTCATCCATATTGCCCTCCGTTATATAAGTTCTTTTTCAGCACTTTCCATAATTTCATCTTCAATACGCAAGGCTTTTCTCTGAGAAAAATCTTCGGAAGTACTTTTAGTTAACTGGTTATAAACATTTGCAAAAATTAACGCTGTCATAGGCAAAGTAAACAATATGAATATGCTTATTATAATTCCAAAGAAATTTACTGAAAGTAGAACGAGCAAATTTATAAGCAGCGCAGCAATAATTACAAATGCTGTCCCGAAGAAGTTACCTTTTGTAGCCATTGAGCTGCTTTTAAACGACGTAAAAAGAGGGCAGCCAGCCAACAGTTCAATATAGAAAAAGAAATATCTAAACAGCATAATGGAAAAAACCACAGTTATAGCTGAAAGAGTTAACTGTAGCGTTTCATAATTAGGTATAAACGTGGACAATAGAGAACCTGCCGTAGGGACAACAAGAAGTAAAACTACTCCTATAATAAATAGACATATCTTTTTAAATCCTGGGAAGTAATTTTTTAATTTAACTTTATGACCTTTAAATGCAGGCAAAAAAGCATTTGTCAAAAACAATAGCACCAACGCCTGTAGTGCAAACAATGCGTCTCTAAATAAAATGAAAAGAAAAAGACTACCTTTTGAGACAGGAGGAACGGACGAAAATTGAGCTACCGAAAGAGATTTAAAGCCAGTTACTGTTATAAATACCGAGAAAACTTGAATTAACGTAAGAAATAAGATAGACAGTGCCGACAAAAGAACAACTTTAAAAATGTTTTGGCAAAAAACTTGGAAAGAGGATTGCAAAGATTGCCTTATAGAGAAGTTCACGATATTCTCTCCTTGTGTATTTATTTGAGTTTCTTTCGTCTTTTGATGCAATAATGATACACAATAATAATAACTTGTGCAATTTTAACAAATTTTCACGTTTTAGACTATGAGCTTACTATGAAATTACAACATTTTCGTTATCTGGAGGAATTTCATTGTTTAGTTTCATAGCATTGCTGCATTGCTCAACAACAGATTTTTAGACTCTAATTTGCTATAATATAAAGCGATATTAAAATTTTTAAGCTGGGAAAAATGGGTAAATTTCAGGAAGGCAGTTTAAAGCGTAATCTTACAAATCGCCATATTCAATTTATAGCTTTAGGTGGAGCAATAGGCACTGGGCTTTTTTTGGGCGCTGGCAGTGCTATTTTTGCTGCAGGTCCTTCTGTTCTATTAGGTTATTTAATTTCTGGGATTATGGCATTTTCAATTATGCGTCAGCTTGGAGAGATGGACACTGAAGAGCCGATGGCTGGATCCTTTAGTTATTTCGCTTATAAATATTGGGGGGAATTCCCAGGATTTTTAGCTGGATGGAACTACTGGATACTGTATGTTATGATAGGTATAGCGGAGCTTACCGCAGTCGCCGCATATGCGCAGTATTGGTTTCCAGACATTGCTACATGGAAAACGGCTTTGTTCTTTTTCACCATTATTAGCACTGTAAACATTTCAGCAGTAAAAATTTACGGCGAAATGGAGTTTGCGTTTTCAATTGTAAAGATAGTCGCTATTTGCGCTATGATTTTGGCTGGCGGGTATATTTTATTTTTTGATCCCTCTCTTGTTTCCGGCGCTTCTATTAAAAATTTGTGGCTCGCTCCCTCTATAGGCATAAACGCTGGAA
>JAIRYK010000009.1 GCA_031267795.1 Candidatus Endomicrobiellum devescovinae
ATGATTTTGGCTGGCGGGTATATTTTATTTTTTGATCCCTCTCTTGTTTCCGGCGCTTCTATTAAAAATTTGTGGCTCGCTCCCTCTATAGGCATAAACGCTGGAAATCCTTCCTTTAGTAGCTTTTTCCCTCACGGTATTATGGGTCTTATGGCAGCTTTTCCAACTATAATTTTTGCTTTTGACGGACTTGATACAATAGGAATGGCAGCAGCAGAAACCGCAGAACCTAAGAAAAATATTCCTAAAGCCACTAATCAGGTGGTATTGCGCATCTTAATTTTTTATATTGGTTCATTAATAGTGCTTCTGTCCTTATATCACTGGAGCAACTTAAGTGTTTCTGAAAGTCCGTTCGTTATGATTTTTGACAAAATAGGTTTTAAGTATGTGGCTTGGGTTTTAAATTTTATTATTCTAACAGCGGCTTTGTCCGTATATAATAGCTGCATTTACGGCAACAGCCGCATGCTTTGCGGGCTTGCTCTTCAAAAAAATGCTCCTCAAGTTTTTGCAAAAACAACAAAAAAAGGCGTGCCCATAGCTAGCGTTCTTTTTACAAGTTTGCTTACGTTTTTGGTTGTTCCTCTAAACTACTTTATGCCAAACTGGTTTGAAGCGTTTGACGTAATTATGAACTTCTCGGTTATATGCATAGTAACGTACTGGTGCATTATAGCCATAACTCATTTAAAGTTTAAAACACAAATGAAACTTGAAAACAGAAAGACAACATTCCCGTCTTTGTTTTATCCTTATTCTAATTATATTGTTTTAGTTGCAGTAGCGTTTATACTTGCAGGCATGTCTTTGCCCCAACTTGGAATGGCTAAACAGGTTATAGCAATACCAGTATGGCTTTTAATAGTGTTTTTGGGATATAAATTACGTCCCAACGTAAATAAGTAAAAAAGGATTAAATATGGATAATGAAGTTCAAAGTGTAGATACATCGTTGGTTCAAGAAAATAGTGGATTGAAACGTAAGCTTAAAAATCGTCATATTCAATTTATAGCTCTCGGGAGCGCTGTGGGAACAGGGCTTTTCCTTGGTTCTGCAAGCGCAATTTTCTCAACAGGTCCTTCAGTTATATTGGCATATCTTCTCGCAGGGTTTTTAGTATTTTTAGTTATGAGGCAACTTGGCGAAATGAGCACTCAAGAACCTGCTGCAGGCTCTTCAAGCTACTTTGCAGACAAATATTGGAGCAGGTTCGCAGGGTTTTTAGCTGGTTGGAACTATTGGGCTGACTACGTTTTAGTAGGAATAGCTGAACTTATTGCTGTTGCTGGATACATGCAGTATTGGTTTCCCGAGATTGCCGTTTGGAAAACTGCATTATTTTTCTTTTTGCTTGTAAATGCCGTAAATCTCTTAACTGTAAAAGCATACGGCGAGGTGGAATTTTGGTTTTCTTCAATTAAAATTATTACCATCTGCGCTATGATACTTGTCGGCGGATATATTTTGTTTTTTAATTCGGGCTTAATTCCCGGAGCTACTATTAAAAACCTATGGGACGCTCCAACGGTCGGAATGTTTGCGGGACAAGCAATATTTAAAGGTTTCTTCACACACGGATTTATAGGATTTATGTTAACGTTTCCTATGATAATTTTTGCTTTTGACGGCGTTGAACTTGTAGGGATAACAGCAGCAGAAACTGAAAATCCTCAAAGCACAATTCCTAAAGCCGTAAATCAGGTAGTGTTTCGCGTATTGGTTTTTTATGTCGGCTCGCTTGCTATACTATTGTCTTTGTATCACTGGAGCAATCTAAGCCCATCAGACAGCCCTTTTGTTATGATTTTTGACAAAATAGGTTTTAAGTACGTAGCTTGGACTTTAAACTTTATAGTTCTTACAGCTGCTTTGTCCGTATATAACAGCTGTATTTACTGTAACAGCCGCATGCTTTATGGGCTTGCTCTTCAAAAGAATGCTCCTAAGATTTTTACAAAAACTAATAAAAAAGGTATCCCTGTACCGTCAATTCTTGTATCAGGAGCCTTAACGTTTTCCGTAGTGCCGTTAAGCTACTTTATTCCTAATTGGATAAAGTCTTTTAAAATAATTATAAGTTTTTCCGTTATATGCGTTATAACAAACTGGGCGCTTATAGCAATATCACATTTGAAGTTTAAAAAACAAAAAAAACTTGAAAATATAAAAACTGTTTTCCCTGCTCCTTTTTATCCGTTTTCTAATTATCTTACTCTTGTATTTTTGGTTTTTATACTCTTTACAATGTCTTTACCGCAGTTTGGCATGCTGCAGCAGGTTATAGCATTGCCATTATGGATATTGGTCGTATATATAGGATATAGGATTGTAATAAAGGAAGACAAAAATTTAACCCGATCGCAACAATAGTAAACTGATCTGCGAAACGTGACGTAATAAAAAATGGAGAAAAAGACGTGGAAGATTTAAAAAATATTCACTTAAAACGCAAACTTGAAAATAGGCATATTCAGTTTATTTCATTAGGCGGCACAGTAGGAACAGGATTGTTTCTAGGAGCTGGCAGCACTATTGCTGCAGCTGGACCTTCCGTTATTTTAGGATACTTGATTACAGGAATAATAGTGTTTTTAATTATGAGGCAACTTGGCGAAATGAGCACAAATGAACCTGTTGCTGGCTCGTCCTGCCATTTTGCTTATGAGTATTGGGGCAAATTCCCAGGGTTTTTAGCTGGTTGGAATTATTGGGTTGAGTATATACTTTCAGGAATGGTGGAACTTACCGCGATAGCTGCATATACACAGTATTGGTTTCCCAACATTCCAACTTGGGAAACAACTTTATTTTTCTTTTTATTTGTAAACGTAGTTAATCTTCTTACAGTAAAAGCTTTTGGAGAAGTAGAGTTTCTGTTTTCTGCGATTAAAGTTACAGCTGTATGTTTGATAATTTTAATTGGTGGCTATATCCTTTTTTTCAATCCAAGCATTGTTCCGGGTGCTTCTATAAAAAATTTATGGCACACTGCCTCAGGTCAGGCTGAGGGAATTTTAAAAGGATTTTTCCCTCATGGTTTTATCGGATTTCTAATGGCATTTCCTATTATCATTTTTGCCTTTGACGGTATAGAATTGATAGGGCTCACTGCTGCAGAGCCTGCGGATCCGAAAAGGACTATCCCTAAAGCTGTTAACCAAGTTGCGTATCGTATTTTGATTTTTTACATAGGTTCTTTTCTTGTTCTTTTGTCTTTATATCATTGGAGCAACTTAAGTATGGTTGAAAGTCCATTCGTTATGATTTTTGACCGTATTGGCTTTAAATACGCTGCTTCTTTCTTAAATTTATTATATTGACCGCAGCATTGTCTGTTTACAACAGTTGCATTTACTGCAACAGCCGTATGCTTTACGGGCTTGCTCTTCAGAAAAATGCTCCTCAAATTTTTAAAAAAACTAACAAAAGAGGGGTACCTTCACCTGCTATTATTTTTTCTGGCGCTTTAACATTTTTAGTTGTACCTCTAAATTATATTTTCCCTAACTGGGTTCAAGCCTTTGAAATAATAATAAGTTTTGCTTTAGTAGGAATAATTTTAAACTGGGGTATAATGGTAATGGCTCATTTAAAATATAGACAATACAAAGAAAAACATCATCAAAAGACTTTGTTTCCTGCTCCTTTTTATCCTTGGAGTAACTATATAGCAATAGGATTTTTAACATTTGTATTGTGTTCAATGGCATTGCCCCAGTTTGGCAATTTTAAGCAAGTTATTGCTGTCCCTATTTGGGTGTTAGTAGTCTGGATTTGGTATAAACTTAGAGGACGAAAAGCTTAAATATGCATCAACCTGAAAAAAGTACATTAAAACGTAATCTTACAAATAGACACATTCAGTTTATAGCGCTTGGAGGAGCGGTAGGTACTGGTCTATTTTTAGGTGCTGGCAGCGCTATTTTTGTTGCAGGTCCTTCTGTTCTTCTTGGATATTTAGTCGCAGGCATAATAGTATTTTTAATGATGAGACAACTTGGCGAAATGAATACGCAAGATCCTTCTGCTGGATCTTCAAGCTATTTCGCTTATAAATATTGGGGCGATTTTCCGGGGTTTTTGGCTGGTTGGAATTATTGGGTTGAATACGCCCTTGCAGGAATAACAGAACTTACCGCAGTCGCTGCTTACACTCAATATTGGTTCCCTCATATTGCCACATGGAAAACTGCTCTATTTTTCTTCATAATTATAAACATTGTAAATCTCATAGCCGTCAGGGCATATGGCGAAGTAGAATTTTGGTTTTCTTCAATAAAAGTTTTTGCTATTTGCGCTATGATTTTGGCAGGCGGATACATATTATTTTTTGATCCGTCTTTAGTTACTGGTGCAACAATTAAAAATTTGTGGCTTGCTCCAACCATTGGGCTGCATGCTGGCGACGCTACCTTTAGCGGATTTTTTCCCCACGGTCTTATAGGGCTTATAATGGCTTTGCCTATTATTACCTTTGCTTTCGGCGGGCTTGAACTTATAGGAATAACTGCAGCAGAAACCGAAAACCCAACAAAAACTATTCCCAAAGCCATAAATCAAGTTGTTTACCGCATATTGATTTTTTATGTCGGCTCGCTTGCTGTGCTTTTGTCTTTGTATCATTGGAGCAATTTAAACGTTTCAGACAGTCCTTTTGTCATGATTTTTGACCGTATTGGCTTTAAGTATGCTGCGTGGACTTTAAATTTTATCGTTCTTACAGCTGCTTTGTCTGTATATAACAGCTGCATTTACAGCAATAGTCGTATGCTTTACGGACTTGCTCTTCAGAAAAATGCTCCTCAAGCTTTGGCAAAAACAAATAAAAGAGGCATACCGTTTAATGCAATTCTTGTGTCAAGCGCAATAACATTTTTAGTTGTGCCCTTAAATTATTTTACTCCAAACTGGTTTGACGCTTTTAAAATAATTTTGAGTTTTGTTGTTGTGTGCATTCTTGTAAACTGGGCGCTTATAACTTTATCTCATATGAAATTTAAACGTAAAAACAAAAAAACTTTATTTCCAGCGCCTTTTTATCCTTATTCAAATTATATTACACTAGTATTTATAGGGTTTATTTTAGCAGCAATGGCAACGCCCCAACTTGGAATGATTAAACAAGTTATAGCTTTACCTATTTGGATTTTTTCTGTGTACGCTGGATATAAAATTATAAAAAATACTCACGTGTAGGGAACGACTAAAGTGAATATAACATCCGTCTCGCAAAAAGGCATTCTTAAACGTAAACTAAAAAACAGACATATTCAATTTATTTCTCTTGGAGGAGCGGTAGGCACTGGTCTATTTTTAGGTGCTGGCAGCGCTATTTTTACCGCAGGACCTTCCGTTATATTTGGATATTTAATTGCTGGATTTATAATCTTTTTAATTATGCGCCAAATGGGCGAAATGAACACACAAGACCCTTCCGCAGGATCTTCAAGCTATTTCGCTTATAAATATTGGGGCGATTTTCCGGGGTTTTTGGCTGGTTGGAATTATTGGATATTACAGGTTTTAGTTGGAATAACCGAGCTTACCGCAGTCGCTGCTTACACTCAACATTGGTTCCCTCATATTGCCACATGGAAAACCGCTCTATTCTTTTTCGCTATTGTAAACATAGTTAATCTTTTAACAGTCAAGGCATATGGTGAAGTAGAATTTTGGTTTTCTTCAATAAAAGTTTTTGCTATTTGCGCTATGATTTTGGCAGGTGGTTATATTTTATTTTTTGATCCGTCTTTGGTTACTGGTGCAACAATTAAAAATTTGTGGTTAGCTCCAACCATTGGACTGCATGCTGGCGACTCTGCCTTTAGCGGATTTTTCCCTCATGGTTTGGTAGGTCTTATAATGGTCTTACCTATCATTACTTTTGCTTTTGGCGGGCTGGAGCTTATCGGTATTGCCGCTTCTGAAACAGCAGATCCAACAAAAACCATTCCAAAAGCCATCAATCAAGTTGTTTATCGTATATTGATTTTTTATGTCGGCTCGCTTGCTGTGCTTTTGTCTTTGTATCATTGGAGCAATTTAAACGTTTCAGACAGTCCTTTTGTCATGATTTTTGATCGTATTGGCTTTAAGTATGCTGCGTGGACTTTAAATTTCATCATTCTTACAGCTGCTTTGTCTGTATATAACAGCTGTTTGTACAGCAACAGCCGCATGCTCTATGCGCTTGCTTTACAAAACAACGCTCCTCAAATTTTTGCAAAAACAAATAAAGCAGGTATTCCTGTTCTTTCAACTTTAGTTTCTGGAGCATTGACGTTTTTTGTGGTTCCTTTCAATTATTTTATACCTAATTGGTTTAACGCTTTTAAAATAATAATGAGCTTTGTTGTAGTATATATTCTTACCAATTGGACAGTTATCACATTATCCCATCTTAAGTTCAAACAAAAAAATAAAAAGACTTTATTCCCAGCACCTTTTTATCCTTATTCAAACTACATCACACTTGCTTTTATCGCATTTATTCTTACAGCAATGACATTACCTCAAATCGGAATGGCAAAGCAAGTTATAGCTATTCCCTTCTGGATATTTATAGTTTACATCGTTTACAAAATTGTAAAGAAACCTTAATTTTTAAATTCTTGAAATTTTACTTACAAATTCTAAAATATAACAAAATTGTTAATGTTACGTAAAACTTATGACAATTTTGAGGTATATAGAACCTAAGTTTAACGTTTAGGTGTCTTCCGAGAAAAACATAGCAGCGACGATATTAGTTCTTTTGTCTCTAAATATAACACTAAAAAAGCTCTAACCTTAACAATCTACTTCAACTTTGCTACCTTACTATCTCTTTTCCCAAAATCTTCCTCCGACGACAACCTTATTTTCCTTTATTCAAAAATTTGCGTCATTTTTAGGCTATTTTTATAAGAAAGACGAAAAAAGGTTTCCCTTTTTTCGTCTAATTTTAAGGCAATTAAAAATTAACGCTTAGAAACCGCTGGCTCTTCTTATTTCGGAAAGCACTCCGTTGTAAGATGCAAGCGCCTGCTTTTCTTGAGCGGATATTCCAGCGAATTGTTTGTTGACGTCGTATTTTTTAGTAAAGAAACTGACTGTGTTTAGTCCCCTTACTCTACAATTCTTTAATACGTACCATACTATTGCTATGGAAGCAACTACAGCTAAACTAGCTTGGCAAACAAAACTGTCAACAAAGCTTGTTTTGCTAGAATGTTCGCCTGCAAAACATGGCGCTACAAACAACGATACTGCTAAAACAAAAGATACTACCTTTTTCATACAACCTCCAAAGAATTTTTTCTACCCAATAAACTTTTTACAGGCAGTGCGATCTATACTATAAAATATTTAATAGATTAATATTAAGAATTGTAAAAAATTTGAAAAAATATGGGGAGCTACTTTTTGGATTTATTTAATAAGCAGATAGAGGAAAAAATAGAGTAGAATTCCTAGACACGATAAATAGAATTTTTAGTATCGTTTTCGTTATTATTCTTTATATTGCAGTATTCCAATCAAACGCCGACCTACGGTCTGTCAAGGTAGGTCAGAAACTCTTTAATTATTCAGACTTCTTTTTATAAGGAACAACTGCGTATAAATCAGCAATTCCAGAACGCTCTCTGTTTTCAAGTATGAAATTTACAAACTTTCTTGTTGGCAACGCAGATTTTACTAAAACTCCGTTTTTAGATAAGTCTGCATTATTGTCTATTTCAAAAGTAACATACTTATTAGCGTATGCCATGTCAGACTCATATCTAGCCACTCTCTCGGCTTGCTTTTCTGGAGTCTCGGTGTCTCTATCCGCTAGTCTCTTCTTTTGGGTCTCTTTAGTGATAAAAACCCCAACGTGATGCACAGGAACATTTGGAAATTCTTTTCCAATATCGCCAAATTTACCGATAAGGATAGCGTCTTCTTTTTTATTAAGGATTTCTTGAAGTCGCTTTCTATCACCTCCATAAAAGTTGTCTCCTATAACTTCCTTTTGGAATATCTCTCCCTTGCTTTCCATTATTGCGAATTTTTTCTTATCTACGAAAGTCATATCCACACCATTCCTTTCATTGGGGCGTATTGCTCTCGTAGTTATTCTTGGAACGTAATGTATGCCTTTTAAAATATCGCAAACAGCGGTGAAACAAACAAAGCAACCACTAATACTGAACTCAATAGATTTTTCATAATTTTATCCATATTCCTTTGTTACGATAATAGTCGGTTTACTAGGCATTACGCCATAAGCTGTCCAAAGTGAATTACTTAGTGCTGAGGGAGAATAAACACTTGAATAACTTGAATAGAAACCTTCTTAGCAGATTTTGCTAATAAAACAATTATATCAAGTACGTTGATAATGTCAAATTAAGTTATAAAAGAAGACTCCAATTAAATTTCGGAGTCTTCTTTATTTTGTTTTTATTACCTTCTCTTATTTAACTTATTCGTCTTTAACTTTTTCTACAGCATCCTGAGCTACTTCGCTTTCTTCGTCTTTTACAACGCTTGCAATAGCCGCAACTTTGTCGCCATCGCTAAGTTTTACTAATCTTACTCCTTGAGTATTTCTTCCTATTACAGAAATACTATTTACTCTTAATCTTATAGTTATACCATTTTGTGTCATAATCATAACTTCACCGTCATTTGCTTTTTTAATGCCTACGACGTTCCCGTTTCTGTCTGTCGCCTGCATATTAATAACACCGTGTCCTGCTCTCTTTTGCAAACGATATTTGCCTACTTCTGTTCTTTTTCCATAGCCATTTTCTGAAACTGATAAGAAAACGTCATCTGGAGAAAGAACTTCCATGCCTATAACTTCATCATCTTTCTCAAGAGAAATTCCATTTACACCCATTCCATTGCGCCCTATTGCGTGCACATCGCTTTCTTTAAACCTTATCGCTATGCCTTTTTTGGTTGCGATCATAACTTCAGGATTTTTCTCTATGGCTTTTACTTCAGTTAAGATGTCGCCGTCTTCAAGTTTAATAGCTATTATGCCGCCCTTTCTTGGGTTTGTAAACTCGTCCAATGCAATCTTTTTAATTGTGCCATTCCTAGTACACATTAACAAATATTCATCTTTAATGTCTTTAGGATTAAATGACCTTATAGGGATTGCGGCTGTAATTTTTTCCTCTGTGCCTTGCAGCTGCAAGAGGTTTACTATGGCTTTCCCTTTAGATGTTCTTACACCTTCGGGAATTTCGTAAACTCTTGTCCAGTATAATCTTCCTCTGGTTGTAAAGAAGAGCATATAAGCATGCGAGCTGGTAATAAATAAGTTTTCAACAAAATCCTCTTCTTTTGTGTTCATTGCGGTTATTCCGCGTCCTCCTCTGTGCTGAGCTTTATACGTATCAAGAGGTATGCGCTTAATATAACCTGCATGGGACATTGTCACCGCAACTTCTTCTTGTTGAATTAAATCTTCAATATTAAAATCGGCTTCTGCTGCCTGTATTTGAGTCCTTCTCTTGTCGCCATACTTTTTCTTTATTTCAACGGTCTCATCTTTTATTATTGAAAGAATTTTTTTGGGATCTGCTAAAATAGAACGAAGTTTTTCTATAAGCTTTATAGTTTCCAGATACTCTTCATCTATCTCTTTTCTTTTTAATCCGGTAAGCTGGCGAATCTTCATTTCCAAGATAGCTTCAGATTGAATTTTTGTTAAACGGAACTTACTCATAAGACTTGCACGAGCTATATCTTCATCAGGCGATTCTTTTATAATCTTAACAATAGCGTCTATATTGTCTATGGCTATTTTTAAGCCTTCCAATATGTGTGCTCTAGCCTCGGACTTTTGCAAGTCAAACTTTGTTCTTCTAGTTATGACAACCTTTCTATGTTCAATATGGTGAACTAAAATTTCTTTTATGTTCATCACTTTAGGTCTATTGTTTACAAGAGCAAGCATTATAACGCCAAAAGATGACTGCATCTGCGTGTGCTTGTAAAGTTGATTCAAAACAACTTGAGCATTTGCGTCTCTCTTTAGTTCTATAACAATTCTTATGCCATCGCGGTCGGATTCATCGCGTAAGTCAGAAATGCCGTCAATCTTTTTATCTTTTACCAAATCGGCTATTGAAGTTATAAGATTTGCTTTGTTTACTTGGTACGGAATCTCGTTTACTATTATAGCTTCTCTTCCACTTTTGGATTCTTCTATTTCAGCTTTGGCTCTTATTTTTACAGAGCCTCTGCCTTTTTCCATATAATCCCTTATTCCACCTTTGCCTAAAATTATAGCTCCTGTAGGGAAATCAGGACCTTTAATATGTTTAGCAAGCTCAGAGACAGGCAAATCCTCATCATCTATTAAAGCGATTAAAGCGTCGCTGATTTCGCCTATGTTATGAGTAGGAATATTAGTAGCCATACCTACAGCAATACCTGCAGATCCATTAATCAAAAGGCTAGGAATTTTTGAAGGAAGTATTAAAGGCTCTTTTAAAGAACCGTCGTAATTAGGTATAAAATCAACTGTGTTTTTATCCAAGTCCGCAAGCATCTCTTCGGTAATTGCATCCATTCTTACTTCGGTATAACGCATAGCTGCGGCAAAGTCGCCATCTATGCTTCCAAAGTTTCCCTGTCCGTCAATCATAGGATATCTTAGAGAAAAATCCTGTGCCATTCTTACTACAGCACCATAAACAGCAGAATCGCCGTGAGGGTGATACTTACCCAAAACATCTCCAACTACTCTGGCAGATTTTTTATAAGCTGTATTATGCTTTAGTCCCATTTCCTTCATGGCGTAAAGTATTCTTCTATGAACAGGTTTTAAACCGTCACGAACATCTGGCAACGCCCTTCCCACAATTACGCTCATGGCATAATCTATGTAGGAAGTTCTCATTTCATCTTCAATATTGCGAGGAGCAATGCTTGCCGGCATCATTGCCACTTGCTCTTCTTTTGTTTCTTTTTCTTTTGACATTTCTAGCCTCTTACAAGTTAGTTAAATTCAAATCATATTTTTCAAAGATAATTACTCATCAACGCTTTTCTTTCTTCCTTAAGTTCTCATTCTTTAAGCCAAAAGTTGTCTGTGAATCCATTGTAATAATAAAGCTCAATCATATATTGCCCACATATAGGACAAATATAAACATCGTTAGCAATTTTTTTCACTTGGTTTTTCAATATGTTCATATTCACAAAAATAACACTTTTGCTCTGCATCACTATTGGCGCTCATGGAAAGTCTCTCCCTATCCAATTATAAAAATTATCTATTTTCAACTATATCTATAAGAGCTGGAAATACAAAAATCGTAGGACTACTTCCCGCACCTTTCCGCAAAACTTTTATATATTCTTTATTTGTTAACTTATTTAATATTTGAGTAGCAGTCTTTCTATTGAAAACACCCGAATCAGACAAAAGCATAGTTAAATTTATAATAGGCTTTTTAAAAAGTGTATCCAAAATATTTATAGAATAACGCGATTTTGTAGCATCACTAAAATTCTTTTTCATATCATTATATAGATTTATAATTTTTTCTGCTTTCAACATATTTATAGTTGATTGCTCTGCAACAGCTTTGAGAAAAAATTCAACCCACCCTTGCCAATCGTTATTTTGCGATATATTAAGCAAAGCTCTATAATATGCGCCTCTATTTGCCTCTAAATATTCGCTTAAATAAAACACTGGCTTTTTTAGATATTGTTTCTGAAATAAAAAAATGGGTATTAAAATTCTTCCCAATCTTCCATTGCCATCAATAAAAGGGTGAATTATTTCAAATTGAGCATGCATTATAGCCATCTGAACTAAAATTTCATGCTCATCATTATTTATATATGTCTCCCAATCTCTTAAATAATCCTGTATATTTTCAGGACTAGGTGGAACATATACAGCGGTACTTTGTGTACGCCCGTATGGTCCTATAAAATTTTGAACCTTTCTAAATTCTCCTCTTGCCTTATTTTCGCCTCTAACTCCTGCTAATAAAATTTTATGGAGATCTTTAAGCATATTCAAATGTATAAACGGTCTGCTCTTCAATATTTCCAAAGAAGCCGTAATTGTTTTTCTGTAGTTTATTATCTCATTTATGTCATTCTCCTTAGCTTTGCCTTGCGCCTCTCCTGCTTCTAATTTATAAACTTCACTAAAAGTCGCCTGTGTTCCTTCTATTTTTGAAGAAACAACTGCCTCCTGAGTTGTAATAGGAGCAAGAAGAATCTCAGGATTCAAAAGAGCATCCAGCAAACCACTATACATAGAAAGCGAACTATTTGCCTTTCCTATAAGAAATGACAATTTTTCCCAATTTAAATTTTTAACAGGCAACCTTTGTGGGACAAATGGATTCATTTTCTCTCTTGTAAACTTTTTCTTTTGTACTACGTCTTATTCTTGTATTTTAATGAAATATTATTAAACCCAAATAGATTTATTGTGTAATAATTTATACAATAAAATATTTTGCGTGTATTATTGCAATATATATTACATACAAATTAGTTAAGTGTCCAAATTTATTACGTCCAAAGCGTGCATTTGAATAAAAGCTCTTCTTGGTTCTACCTGATCGCCCATCAAAGTTGTAAATATTCTGTCTGTTTCTATGGCGTCTTCCAGTTTAACTTGGAGGAGTTTCCTATTTTTAACATCCATCGTGGTTTCCCAAAGTTGGTCAGGATTCATTTCTCCAAGACCTTTGTATCTTTGTATAGTTGCTCCCTTGTTACCAATTTCTTTAATAGTTTCAACAAGCTCTGTTGTAGAGCGAAGATCGTAAATATCTCCTTGCATTTTCTTTTGCGCATCTTGAAGCCTGTAAACAGGCTTTGTGTGCGATTCCCCGTAATGCTCTAAGTGCAATCCTTCTTCTTCAAGCTGTTTTGCAAGTTTATCTATACGAGCAAGCTCCCATAAATCCTTATATTCAGGCATTATGTCGTCTAATTGGAGATTTTCTGTTATTTCTGCAAGTTCTCCTTGAGAAGCAAGAAGTTCTCTGCGTTTTACAAGCAGTTGGTCTTTAAACTCTTTCCACTCTTTGTCAGAGTAAATATATTTAACGTTGCCTTCCACAACAGTCCTGTAAAGAGGAAGCTTTCCTTCTTCTTTAAATTTAAGATAATCTTTCCAAACAACTCCTTTTTTGTGTATCTTCTTTAAAAGAGTATCCAATTCACTTATACTTGTTACTATTTTACGTAAAGTTTTGTCGTCTATTTCTTTTATTTCTTTGCCATCTTGTAACAATGATAAAGACAATCCGTCAATCGCTGACGAGAACAAAAATTTATCTAATTCTTCTTCAGAATCTAAATACATTTCTTTCTTACTTTTTTTCACTTTATAAAGCGGAGGTTGGGCAATGTAAACATAGCCCTTTTCCAAAAGCTGCGGCATTTGTCTGTAAAAGAATGTTAGCAACAATGTTCTTATGTGCGCACCGTCAACGTCAGCATCGGTCATGATGATAATTTTATGGTAACGAGTTTTATCTATATTAAAATCCTGATCGTCTTTTCCTACTCCTGCTCCAATTGCTGTAATTAAAGTTCGTATTTCTTCATTTGCCAGAACTTTTGTAAGACGAGATTTCTCTACGTTTAGAATTTTGCCTCTAAGCGGAAGAATTGCTTGGAACGATCTATCCCTGCCTTGTTTTGCAGAACCTCCTGCAGAGTCTCCCTCAACTATAAAAAGCTCAGTTTTTTGAGGGTCTTTTTCGGAACAATCTGCAAGTTTACCGGGAAGCGAGGTAGAGTCCAATGCTCCTTTCCTTCTTGTAAGCTCTCTTGCTTTTCTTGCAGCTTCTCTAGCTTCTGCTGCATTAATGGCTTTTTCCAAAATTTGATTTGCAATACCTGGATTTTCTTCCAAGAAAGTTGTTAGAGCGTCGCCCACTATAGATTGAGTTATGCCTTCAACTTCAGAGTTTCCGAGCTTTGTTTTTGTCTGTCCTTCAAACTGAGGGTTAGGCACTTTTGTTGAAATAACTGCAGTTAGCCCTTCACGGACGTCTTCTCCTGAAAGTTTTAAATCTTTTACTTTAGATATTTCATTTTTTTTAATGTATTCGTTTACAGACCTTGTCAAAGCAGAGCGGAAACCTGACAAATGTGTTCCACCTTCTATTGTGTTAATGTTATTGACGAAAGTAAAAATCTGTTCATTGTAAGAATCGTTATATTGCATTGCAATTTCTACTTCCACACCTTCTTTTTCTTTTTCAAAATAAATAGGCTCTTTGTTTATGACATTCTTATTTGTGTTTAAGTACTGTACAAAAGTTTTTATTCCACCTTCATAGTCAAAAATATGCTCTTTTTCATTTCTTTCATCGGCAATTCTAATGTGAGTTCCAGCGTTTAAAAATGCTAATTCTCTAAGTCTATTTGCCAAAATATCAAAAGAGTATGTCGTTACAGAAAAAATCTCAGCATCAGGATGGAATGTAACTTTAGTTCCTCTTTGGTCTGTAGTTCCAAATTCTTTAACTGGACCCAAAGGTTTTCCTTTTGAATAGCTCTGCTTGTAAACTTTGCCGTTGCGATAAACTTCAACTTCCATAGCATCACTCAAAGCGTTTACGCACGACACGCCAACGCCGTGCAAACCTCCAGAAACTTTATAAGAATTCTTATCAAACTTTCCACCTGCATGCAGCTTTGTAAGAACAATTTCCAACGCAGATACACCTTTATACTTCGGATCTGGGTGAGGATCAACGGGAATACCACGTCCGTCGTCTAAAACAGTTATTGAGTTATCAAGATGTATTGTAACGTCAATATTTTTACAAAATCCCGCCAAAACTTCATCTATGGAATTATCTACCACTTCGTAAACTAAATGATGAAGACCTTGGTTTCCTGTAGAACCAATATACATAGCAGGTCTTTTACGAACTGCTTCTAAACCTTCAAGAATTTGAATATTAGAAGCATCGTAACTGTCTTTTTTAACTTCTTGTTTTACTTCTTCTTTTGCCATGACAGCTCCTCTTTTTAAAATTTCTATTTACTTTGATTATTTAAAAACGAACAAATATTAAAGCAATTATGCTTCTATTTTTACTTTAATATTTTTTATCTTTTGCATACCAATATACTGATTTAACTTTTTTATAATTTCTTTTTTGCGAAATGTAAGTTCACTCACAGCAACTGAACTTTGGGTTTTTGTAAAGACAGTACCGTTTTTGTAGCCTATTATCTCTACACCTTCTATGCCAACTTCTTTATTCCAAACCCTTTCAACGGTAAAAAACTCTTCCTCTAAACCAAGCCTCTTCCTTAGAAGTTCTATTATTTCGCTTGCTTTAGTCCAAGGCATGTTTAGACTCTCATTGGCATTACTACGCAAAGATAGTTTTTGTCTTTTTCAGGTACTATAGTAGCTGGGTTAAGAGAATTTTTAAACTCAAATATTATTGACTCTTCATCAATATTCTGCAATACTTCTTTTATGAAATTAGGGTTAAAATTTATTTCTGTTGGTTCAGCTTTATAATCTATTTCCATCTCAACTTCTCCAGATCCTAGACCTGCTGTAGAAGCTGAAATTCTTAAAATATTAGAGTTAAAGTAGAATTTCACTGCAGAAGATCTATCTGATGATATTTTATCTGCAGTTAAAAGAGCCATTTGCTTTACTGCAGACAAAGTATCTTTTACATTTAATTTGACCTTTATCTCAGAAGTTTTAGGTATTACTTGTTCATAGTTTGGGAAAATGCCCTCTATAAGTGTAGAAAGAAAGGTTATATCTTCTATTTCTAAAGCTATTTGATTTCCAGTTATACCTATTTTTATGTCTTCAGCTTTTATATCAGAAGAAAGAAGTCTTAATATATCTGTTATTGCTTTTGTAGGTACTATTACTTTTATTTTTGCTTGGGTTTTAATGCCTTTTACTTCGTTTGCAGTTGTATAAGCAAGTCTTCTGCCGTCAGTAGCTACCATTTTTAAAGTATTATCTTCTAAAATGAAATAAACTCCATTTAAAACGTATCTTTGAGCATCTTTAGAAACAGCAAAGACGGTTTTTTTAAGAATTGATGCAAAAAGTTCTCTTTTAATAGTGAAGTTATTTTCACTTGGGAAAGCTGGTATTACAGGATATTCATTTTTTGATATGCCCATAAGGTTAAACTTAGATTTTCCTGAAGTTATGTTTATTTGATTAGTTTCATCTGACCTTATATTTATTTCATTTTCTGACAGCAATTCTTTTATAATGTCGGAAAATCTTTTAGCTGGTATTGTGATGCCGCCTTCTTCTAAAATTTCTCCTTTAATATAGCATTTAACGGCTATTTCTAAATCTGTAGAAGAAAGTTTTATTTTTCCTTCTTCAGTTTCAAGTAGAAAATTTGAAAGAACCGGAAGTGTGCTTTTAGATGAAGCTACAGGAGATATTGTTTGTATTCCCTTACTAAGCTCTTCTTTTCCACAAATTACTCTCATTTACTTCCTCCTGGTTTAATGAAAAATTGCATTTAGTTGTAATAGTGTTCTGTATATTGTTGATAAGTTGTAAATAATCAAAAAAAATTATAATTACCAATTAAAATTAAACAGACATTTCAATGATAATTTTGTTGATAAATTATCATAGTTATCCATACTATTATTGGACAATATTATTATACAATTTTTTGAAAAGTTATGCACAGTATTTTGCTTACTAATAAGAAGTTAATTTTATATAAAAGTTATTCTTTTTTACTGGTAAAACCTGAGTTTATCAGATAGGTAAAAGTATATAGTTTTTTGAAGATCAAAAAGATGAAAAGTGGGAGTATTTCACTTAAGTAGATTAATCTGAATTACGAATTTTTTTAATTATTTGGTTGATTTTAGCGTTAAAATAAGGATCTGAATCCATTTTTTCTTTGATTTTGTTACAGGCATGCATAACTGTTGAGTGATCTCTTCCACCAAAAGCTTCGCCAATGGCATTTGTAGAAAACTCATCGCTAAGCGTTCTGGCAAGATACATGGCTATTTGTCTTGGGAAAGCTATGACATCAGTTCTGCGTTTAGATTTCATATCTCTTAAATCAATACTAAATTCGTCAGCAATAACTTTCTGAATGCCTTCTATTGTTATATGAGCCGATTCATCTGTCTTTATAATATCTCTAAGTATTTTTTGTACAGAATCAACAGTCAAAGGGGTTCCTGTGAACAAAGAAAATGCAGTTATTCTTAAAAGAGATCCTTCTAATTGTCTTATGTTAGACTTAACTTGGGTAGCTATATGCAGAACAACATCATCAGGCACATAAATTTTTTCTTCTTCGGCTTTTTTACGCAAAATAGCAATTCTTGTTTCTAAATCAGGTTGTTGAATATCAGCTATAATGCCCCATTCAAATCTTGAAATAAGTCTGTCTTCAACGCCTTCAAGCTCTTTTGGAGGGCGGTCGGAAGATATAACAAGCTGCTTTTTTGCGTTGAACAAATTATTAAACATGTGGAAAAATTCTTCCTGAGAACTTTCTTTTCCCATCAAAAATTGAATATCGTCAATCAACAAAGAGTCCAGACTTCTATATTTATTTTTAAAAGATGATACCTTATCAAAGCGAATTGACTCAATAAATTCAGTAACAAACTTTTCGCATGTTACATAAAGAACTCTAGAATTTGGCAAAGTTTGCTTAATATGATTTCCTATAGCGTGGAGTAAGTGTGTTTTACCTAGTCCTACGCCGCTGTAAAGGAAAAGAGGGTTAAATTGTTTTCCCGGATTTTTTGCTACCGCTTCAGCACAACCATGCGCAAATCTATTAGATGCGCCTATAACAAATCCTGGGAATATGTATTTAGGATTTATTTGGTCTTTTTGCAGAGCTTGAATTGAAGCGTCTATATGAACAGGGATATTTTCAGTTTTTTCTATTATTGACGATATGTCTTGCTGCGGTTTTAGCTGTAAAATCATTTGTTGCCCGCAAGAGTCTGACAGAATATTTTCAATATTTTTTAATTGATTATTTTCTATCCATTGAGAAAAATAAACATTTGGAACTTCCAAAACAAATGTATTGTTTTCAAAAGATAAAGGCTTAAGTGGAGAAATCCACAAATTATAGGTTTCTGGCGTAATAGACGTTTTAAGGTTATCCACAACTTTTTGCCATAAATCTGAAGCTGAAAAACTCATCTTATCCCCAAGTTATCCACAATTGTGGATAATGTAATTAACAAGCAAAAAAATCGGTGTTCTTTGAAATGAAAAAAATCAAAAACCTGCACGACAAATTCTATAATTTTTGATTTCCTTTGTCAAGCTTAAGAAATCAAGAATAGACAACTTATCTGGTCTTAAAAATGCATTTAATCCACAACCCTCTAAAATAGTTGAAGCTTTGTCCTTGGGTATGTCGCAAAAAGAACTAATACAATTCAAAATTGTCTTTCTTCGCATGCTAAAAGCATGTTTTATAAACTCAAAAAGAACAGGTTCTGGCACTTCAGCCTTTTTATTTTTAAACTTTATAACAGAAGACGTTACTTTTGGCGGAGGGTTAAAACATTTTGGCGAAACGTCAAAAAGTACTTCTGCATCAGCATAGTATGAAGTAAATGCTGAGATATACCCATAGTCTTTATCTCCGGGTTTTGCGGCTAAACGTTCTATAACTTCTTTTTGAAGCATAAATACAGCTGTAGTCCAGTTTTGCAAAGGTAGAATCTTTTGAATAATAGCCGTGCCGACATTATAAGGAAGATTAGAGATAAACTTACGGTTAATGTCAGGAATATCATATTTTAAGAAATCTTGATTTATCAATTCAATATTTGTAATTTTGTTGAAAGAGAAATAACTGTTTAATTGTTGAAATAATATTTTGTCTATCTCAATGGCAGTCAGAAAATTAACATTAGACACTATAAGTTTTGTTAAAATGCCCTTACCAGGACCAATTTCCAAAACATTGTCCATTAAATCCAAATCGGCTGCTTTTACAATTTTAGCTGATATATTATTATCAATTAAAAAGTTTTGTCCATGTTTTTGCCGCATTTAATTATGCCATGAGATTATAAAATATTGTTAAGGGTAAATATCTAACCATAGGTTTGAAATGTTTATCACAAGATAACAATTTGAAGTTATTTTATATACACTTTTGCGCTATAATTAAATCTGGAATGCCTGCATTATTATTGCCATTTTTTATGTTTAAAGACTAAAAATCCAGTAATTCATTCCAATCTATGGTTATTTCATATTTTCTTATGCTCTTCAACAAGTCGCTTAAATCAAATTCTTTTTTATAATAAATTGTTTTGTCATACAGAAATTTCAAATTATCTAGGCAGAGGTCCTTCAATATGTCCATCTCTTTGTATATAAACGGTATAATCTCCCCCTTCAGAGTAAGTAATCATAAGCATATCATCATCACCTTCTACTCTACTTACACCATTTCCCTGAGGGTCCAATATATGTGTTGTTCTAGCTCCTCTGAGTAGAGACTCTATGATATTAAAAATTGTTTGTCCTGGCAATTGCGTAGTGGCTAGGTTAACGAGCCAAGCATCCATACCATTCCCCACTTGCTTATCACCACCTCTACCACTTGCATGAGATACTTTAGCTCCTAATAACAAACACAAGCTCAACGCACAAATAAACTTTTTCATAAATTCCTCCAATAATTTATACGACCTAAACAATTTGAGTAAATTTTTAAAAGAATATTTTTAAGGAAGACATGGTATCATTTCCCTATGCAAAAGTTTGAAAAAATTGTGTCTAAAATATCTTGTTTTACATTTATTCCCAAAATTTCATTGAGAGAGTCCTGAGCCTTTGTCGCTTCAAAACAGGCAATTTCGTCAGCATTTCCAGTTTTTAAAACCTCTCTTGTTTTTGTTAAAGCGTCTAAGGCACTTTTTAATAGTGTATAGTGGCGGGAATTTATCATTAAATAATCGTTTTGTGTTTCACTTGCACCAGCTGCTTCTGCAATTTTATCTAATAAATTAGAAATCCCATTTTCAGTTTTTGCTGAAATCTTGATGGTCTCTGAAAAAATATCCCAATTAGTCTCTTCTGTTAAAGATAAATTAACAGGCAAGTCAGATTTATTTAAGACAGCAATTATTGGTATATGTATTTCTGATTTCTTTAAGAAACTAGCTATTTTTATGTCATTTTTGTCTAATTTAGAGGAAGAATCAAAAATCCAAAGCAAAATGTCTGCTTTGTGTATAGCTTCTTTAGTACGCTCTTGCCCTATAAGTTCTATAGAGTTGTCTGTATGGTCTCTAATGCCTGCAGTGTCTATTATTGTAAGAGGTATCCCTTTGCAATCTATAGTTTCTTCAATAGTATCTGTAGTTGTGCCTGCAAGCTCTGTAACAATTGCCCTGTTCCTACCGAGGATAGCGTTCAAGAGTGAAGATTTCCCTGCGTTAGGTTTTCCTATAATTGCAACTTTTACTCCATTTTGTAAAATTTTACTTGTTTTATAAGAACTTAAAAGATTTCTAATATCTTGTATGTAAGAATCAAGCCTTGCAAGTTTTTCTTCTCGGGACAGAAACATAATATCTTCTTCAGGGTGATCTAAATTAACTTCCATAAAAGCTATCAGATTTGTAATATTATCTTTGATAGTTTTAACTTTTGAAGAAAATACTCCAGAAATATTATTTAACGCAGCTTTGGCTGAAGCTGCAGTCTTGCTTGTTATCAAATTGCAGACTGCTTCAGCTTCTGCAAGGTCCTTTTTGCCGTTTAAAAATGCTCTGTAAGTAAATTCTCCTCCTTCTGCAGGACGCGCACCAGCTTTATATAAAAGAGTTAAAACTTTGTCTATTATTATAGGATTACCATGTACAGAAATTTCTACCAAATCTTCGCCAGTATAAGTGTGTGGAGCTTTAAAAAAAGTACAAATAACTTCGTCAATTTTTTCGGGTTCGTCAATAATATAGCCGTATTTTACCTGTTTATCAGTTAAGGACTTAGTTTGAAATATATTATTTATAATTTCAAAAGCATTTTCACCAGACAAACGGATAACCGCAATTGCAGACTTACCAGCTGCTGTTGATAAAGCTGTAATAGTGTCATTTTTCAGATAATTCATATAAACAAAAATATTGAAACTACTGTAATAATTATGTGAGGGAGTAACCTTAAGGATAAAGTTTTAAGGTTTTTTCCTTTAGAAATTTCATATCCTGCAAGTAAGACTATTGCTATAGCCGAACATAATGAAATAGCCAAAGCTGCAAAATATAGCAAAGAGGACATAACAATAAAATATTTATCTTGATTATGCTTAAGCCCGCTTGCATCGCGCATTGTATAAACAAACACAGAAATCAGGGTTAGTATTAAAGCTAGAAAAAGAGTCACTGAAAATTCCATTAACAGTCCACAAATAAGACCCAAAGAAAAAGCCAACAAAAGCTGCAAGGTAGACTTATGCATAATTCCCCTCCGTTAAAGTTGTTTTTCCACATTAATAATGACACAGTTATCTTAACTTAATGGCAGCAGCCTCCACAGCATTTATGCTTGTGTTTAGCTTCTGTTGGGCATGAATCCTCACAAGAGCAGCTTGCTGGAGACGACATTACCGCAAAGTTTGAAAGCTGCTTTATTACATTTTTATTGCCACATTTGGGGCATTCAATTGCTTCGCCACTAAGAACCAATGTCTCAAAATTCTCTCCGCATTCGGTACAAGTAAATTCAAATATCGGCATAGTTGTCCCCAATTTGTTATATTACAAAAAGTTCCCAAAACTGTCTTGCATCATAAGTTGTTGCAAGAAAAAGTGATTACTTATCTTCTAAATGTTGTACGCTTTTTGTAGCTAGAACGTCTATCATTTTCAAAATCAGAAGAGTTCCTTGCTTTTGCAAGCTCTACAGAAACTCTTTTACCTTTTATATTACTTAAATGTAAAGCGTTAATTACCGCATCGGCATGCTCGCTTGGCACTTCAACAAAAGAGAAAGCTTCCAAAATCTTAATGTTGCCTACCATATTTCCGCTAATCCCTGTTTCGCCTGCTATAGCGCCGACAAAATCTCCAGCCCGCACATTGTCTTTTTTTCCTATATTTATAAAGAGCCTTACCATCCCACGTTCTCTTGCCCCTGTATCTGTGTAACGATCAACTGCGTTTGCAAATATATCTGCTTGTTGCTCTTGGGCTTTCTTTTCAGAAACAAACGTCATTTTCAAAAGTGCTGCTGCCACATCTAAAGAAGTTGTTTCATCAGAGATTAAAGATTCTATCATTTGTGAATATTTTTCTAAATCTTTTTCTTTCAAAACTTCTTTTACTTTATCAAGCATAATTGCTGTTTTTGTATTTTCAACGTCGGTAAGCGAAGGAACTTTTGTCCTCTTAATAGTTACCTTTGTATATTTTTGAATATCTCTCAATTTGTAAATATCTTTCCCAGAAACAAAACTGTAAGCTTTTCCTGTTCTACCTGCTCTACCTGTTCTTCCTATTCTATGGACATAGTCTTCATCGTCTTTAGGTACGTCAAAGTTAAACACCATGTCAACATCGTCAACGTCTATTCCCCTTGCGGCAACATCCGTAGCTGTAAGTATTTCTATAGAGCCGCTTCTAAACTTAGACATAACTCTATCTCTTTGAGATTGGTTCATGTCTCCGTGGAGCGCATCTGCGGAATATCCTCTTGCCTGCAAAGAAGAAGTAACTTCGTCAACTTTTCTTTTTGTGTTACAGAAAACAATAGAAAGTTTTGGATTATACATGTCCAGACATCTTGTAAGAGCCTCAAGCTTTTGGTGTTCTCTTAAATCAAAATAATATTGTTCAATTAAAGGAACAGTCAATTTTTCGCTTACAACTTTTATTGTTTCAGGATTTTTCTGATATTTTTTTGTCAAAAATATAAATTCTTTAGGCATAGTAGCCGAGAAAAAGACAGTCTGTCTTTCTTGAGGCATACTTTTTAATATCAATTCAATGTCATCTCTAAATCCCATGTCAAGCATTTCATCTGCTTCGTCCAAAACAGCTATAAACGCTGACGCAAGTTTTAGAGTTTTACGTTCCAAATGGTCTATAACTCTTCCAGGCGTTCCTATAACAATTTGTGCTCCTTTAGAAAGAGCTGCCATTTGCCTTTGTATAGGCTGCCCGCCGTAAACAGGCACTATGTTAATGCCTTTTTTGTATTTTGAGAAAAGTTTCAATTCTTCTGAGACCTGTATTGCAAGCTCTCTGGTTGGGCATAGTATTATTGCTTGGACATTTTTATTTTTTATGTCAATTTTTTCCAACACAGGAATACCAAAAGCGGCTGTTTTTCCAGTTCCTGTTTGTGCCTGCCCTATTATGTCTAGTCCCGCCATTACTTTAGGAATGGCAAGGCTCTGAATGGGGGTAGCTTCTTCAAAACCCAAATCTGAAACAGCTTTAATTATCTCGTCAGATAAATTTAATTCTGTAAACTTTAATGTTGTCATTTTCTACAATTCCTTTCGGAGCAAAGCTCCATGATTTAATTCTAAAGTAAATTTTTTGTCTTAAAAAAAGTAGTAAGTGTCTATAAACTCTTGTATATTATAGTCATATAAGAAAACTCTAAAATTACAGCAAATAAATTAATTTATGCTGATTTAAGTTGTTTTCATTGTCTAAAAATTTACTCTATTTGTTATATCTTTGTTAAAATTTTTTATTGAAAAAAATTATTTATTTATGAAACAGACAAGATGAAAAGGCAGAGTCATGCACTTATGGTATGTTGCATTCTTTCACAGGCAGTTTAGTTAGTCTGCTTCAATACTCTTTCTACTTCCGCTAAATCTGTATCCGTAGCTGTACAACCGTCTTTCGTAAGAGGCACAAATTGTAAAGCTATATGCGCATCTTTTAACATCTTAAAAGCTTGGTCTCCCTCAAAAAAGCAAGCAATTCCGACAACTGCCTCAGGCTTTTCTTTCTTTACTATTTTTTCTATAGTTCTTCCACCTTTAGCAATATACAAGGCTTTATAATTCAATTGTTTTACAAGTTTGCTTATAGCATTTATTTTACACCCGCCGCATTCCGCACAAATGTAATACCCACCCTTGTCAACGGCAGCGCAGACAGCAACATTTCTCATACAATGAGGAGCAAAAACTATGCGTTTATTAAACGGAACCAATGCAAACTTTTCAGCTTGAAGGTTGTTCTGCTTATCTGTAAAGGACTTATAGGCATGTTCTTTGCTTTTTGCAGGGAACTTACACACTTTCATGACCGTATTCTAGCATAAAGTTGATATTAATATCAAAAGTTATAAAAAATGAAGAATCTTTCTAATAAATTATATTAGACTTGGCATTTAAAAATTGTTAAAATTAATAGCTTAGCTGATAAGCTCAGAGCTTAATAATTTACTTTGTACTATGGGGAATAGATAGAGTTACCTATTTATTCTACAAAGTAAAAAGTATGTAGTAAAAACTTGAAAGAATATATAAAAAGAGTATGGATACCTCTTGGGTGTCATGCTATTTTTGGGGAGTTGGTAAATAAGTATGCGTATTCCGGTATGTTTTTCATGCGACAATAAATATGTTCCTCATCTTGGAGTTTCCATAACATCAATACTTAAAAATAAAAACGAAGATGATAATTTAGTATTTTACGTATTAGATGGTGGTATTTCTAATGAAAATAAAGAAAAGTTGTTATCATTAAAGTCAATAGCTAATTTTGAAATAAAATTTGTAAAAGTTGATAATACAAAATTTTCCGAAATAAGAGTATATGGGAAAGACCATATAACAGATGCTTCTTATTATAGATTAATATTGCCTGATATTTGTAATAGGGAAGACAAAATAATTTATTTAGATTGCGATTTAGTCGTAAGAACAAGTTTGTATGAAATGATGGAAATAGATTTAAAAAATTACTATATAGGAGCAGTATCTGATCCTAATTTCATAGAACAAAGAAAAAGATTAAACTTAAAGCAGTATATTAATTCAGGAGTTTTGCTTGTCAATGCATTGGCATGGCGCCGTGATAATATAACTACAAAGGTTTTTAGTTGGGCAAAGAATAATAAAAAAAAGATTTTATATCATGATCAAGATATTTTAAATGGGTCTTTGGAGAAAAATATTAAGATAATTGACAGTACATGGAATATACAAATATCAAAAATTGAGAAGCGTTATACTAATTTTGACAAGATTCTTAGTGATGCTAAGATAATTCACTATGTTGCATATAAGCCATGGAACTCACCTTTACGATTTATACCTATGGAATGTCTATACTTTAAATATTTGGCTTTTACGCCATGGAAAAATTTAAAGTATAAATTTAAATTGAAAAATAAGTATGCTACTTTTAGATTGTTTATAAAATGGCTGGTTACTGTACGAAACATTAGTAAAGAATATAAGGTAATTCAAATTTTTGGCAAGAGTGTTATAAAATTTAAACGGAAGATATATAAAGGGTAAAAAGTTGGATATATCTGTTATAATTACGGCTCATAAAGAGGGAGAGTTAGTACAAAAGACGCTTATAAGTGTTTTTCGTGCTATAAAATTTGCAAGAAGAACATTAAAAGTAGAATTACTAATAATTCTTGATAAGGCAGATAATGAAACTAGAAGGTATATATATTCTTATCAAAATGAACTTTTTTGTAGAATCTACGAAGTTGATTTTGGCGATACAGGTTTAAGTAGGAACTTTGGTGTTTCAAAAGCTAATGGTCGCTACATTGCGATTTTTGACGCAGATGACTTAATGTCGGAAAGTTGGTTAAGTTTAGCTTATAAAAGTTTGAAATCTTTTAATAAGCCATGTGTTGTACATGTTGACAAATGTTTTGTTTTTGGCGAAGAAAGAATTTTTTATAAACAATGTTCCTCTTTGGACAAAGACTTTGATATTGCTAAATTTTTTTTAAATAGCTATTGGAACGTTGTTTGCATGGCTAATAAAACTGTTTTTGAAAAGTATAAGTATCAGTCCTCAATAATAAAAGAATTTTGTTTTCATGAAGATTGGGATTTTTACATGGAAACTTTATCCAATGGTATAGAGCATATTGTGGCTGATGGGAGCAGTGTTTTTATCAGAAGACGCTCAAACTCCAAATCTCAAGTAAAGAAAAAATACATGGTTAGAAGCTCCAAACTTTTTTCTAAAGATTCGGTAAAAATGTATAATAATAGTAATAATTTGGGAAAGTTTGAAGTGAAAGGTATTTTAGAAGATATAAGAGCTTTGTTACGTTATCCTGGTCTTTATATTCAAAATAGAGCAAAAGCTATAGAAAGGTTAAGACGATATGTTATTAATGAATTAAATACAAAGTACGTTAGACAATATGTAGATTCAAACTTATTAAAAGAATTTATAGAAATTAATAAAATAGACCCTTCTTTTCCCGTCACTTTATTTAAACATAAAAAGAAAGCTTTTGTGCTAGGAACTTCTTCGGACATAAGGCCTTTTTTGTGTTACAAGGAATTAATAACTCAGTATGATACAGATACGGAATGTTTATTGTTTTTGTTGCGTTTTAATAAAGAAGAGGAAGAATATATTAGAGATTTATCTAAAGATGGTAGAAAATATAGTGTATTTGTGTCCGGAGAAAATGAAATAGAGGATAATCATTTATTTACATCTATAAAAAATGTTAGATTTATTTTTCTAAATAGAATTTTAAGAGATCTAAGTCTTAGCGATAGAGAGAATATATTGATGCGCTTTCTTGAACAGATAAAGCCGCCAGCTATCATTACGGTTGGCAATAATTCAGAAGAAGTTAACTGTTTAATGCGCAATTTTTCAGGCTTGTTGTCTAGGTTGTCAGTATTGCGAAAAATAGAATTATTTCGTGAAAAAGTAAGATATAAAACGGAAAGTAGTATTAAGTTTTAAAAGCTAAAGGAGAAATAGGAGATAAATAACATGACCAACCCTAAGGTATCTGTAATAATTCCAGTTTATAATACAGAAAATGAATTATGTAAATGCTTAGATAGTGTATTAAACCAAACAGAGAAAGAAATAGAAATAATTTGTGTTAATGATGGCTCAACAGATAAAAGCTTGAGTCTATTAGAAAAGTATGCAAGGAAGGATAAACGAATAATACTAATAAATCAGAAGAATGCTGGTGTTGGTGTGGCAAGAAATACTGGTCTAAAAATTGCACAAGGACAGTTTATATCCTTTATTGATTCTGATGATTATTTTTTAGTTTTAGATGTTTATGAAAGAATTCTTAAAGTTTTCTCTGAATTTGATGATTTAGATTTTATAGAATTTGGTGTTGAAAACTATACAAAAAGTCACATCTTAAAGGGATCAGGAAAAAAACGTTTAAAAAATGACACTGCATATTTTAGTTTAAGATTAGGAGGGCTATTCAATATTAGTGAAGACTTGTTTTTAAGAACAACAGTGACTGTTTGGAACAAAGTATTTAGGAAATCTGTAATTACAAAATACAATATATATTTCCCAGAAGGGCTTTTGTTTGAAGATAATGGATTTTTTTATAAATTTATTTTCAGGTCAAAAAAAGGGTATTATTATAAAGACAAATTATACGGACGCTTTCTAAGGGAAAACTCAATAATGGGACTATGTATTAGTAAAAAAAGTAACGAAATAGCTAATAGATTAAAAGTTTTATATGAAGTATATCAGTATATAGAAAAAGAATATAGCCCTTTACGTAGTTTTATAATTACTGAATTTCTAAAGATAGCGCTGAGAGAGGACTATTTATTTGCTAAACGAAGAAATAAACCAAAAGTCTTAGAATATGCACATAAGCTTTCTTTTAACCTTAACCCTACCTGGTTTAATACAGATATCATTGAGCATTTAAGAAAAAAAAGATGGCGTAAAATTAATGAGTTAAGAAGAAGTAGAAAAATTACAAAATTTTTAGAAGCTATCTTTTGTGTTAAAAAAGAAAATGGGAATAAAGTAATTAGAGTTTTTGGTATAAAAATTAAATCTATAAGTCTAACCTGAAAGGATATAGTATGGGAAATAAATTTCTTCTATTTAAATATAATTACATTAAAGAAGTTTCATGTATAAATATTGGAGATTATATTCAAACACTTGCTACTAAATCTGTTTTAAACTTGCTTTATCCTTCAAACAAATTTAAATATTTTGATAGAGACAGTTTAGAACTCTACAATAGAGATGCAGTGATTTGTATTATGCAAGGATGGTTTTCACATACTTTGTCCTTTATGCCATCAACAAAAGTATTACCTGTTTTTGCGGGTACACATTTTACACATGCTGTTCAGCAATATTTGAAAGCTAGTAATTTATGCTCAGATTATTTTAGTAAAGTTGAAATTGGCTGTAGAGATCTAATGACATTAAATTTTTGTAAACAACAAAAAATAAGTTCTTACTTTTCAAGATGTTTAACTTTAACTTTGCCTAGAAGGAATGTAATAAAGCATCATAAAGTTTTTTTAGTTGATGTGCCTTCTGAAATTTTACCTTTTCTCCCAAATGAAATTAGAAATAATGCAGAAACAATAGAGCATTGTTTAAACAAGGGCAGATTTTATAAGATAAAATATAAAAGTTATCTGAAATATGCAGAGCTTTTGTTGAAAAAGCACAGAGAAGAAGGAGAATTAATTATTACTTCTCGTCTTCATTGTGCACTTCCATCTATTGCGATGGGAATAAAAGTTATTTTGGTAATCAACACAAATGAACAAAAAACAAGATTTTCTACAGTGAATGGAATTTTAAGAACTTACACTATTGATGATTTTAAAGAAGGGCGTGTACGTTATGATGTGCCCCCCAATATAGAAGAACTAAAAGGATATATAATAGAAAATTTAGCCTTATCTATAAACAAGCAAAAAGGAGACTATATTAATGAAGGAAGGCTTAGAATGATTAGATCAAATATACATAGATTCTCCTCTTAAGTTTGTTGGGTATGGAAAAATAAGGTATAAACGTGAGAGCAAAATAAAAATAAAGGAAAGAAATTTGTGATTGATATAATGGAAAATAGTATAAAAACTATAAAGTTGATTCCTAACCATGTAAAAAAATCATTTTTAATCATTTTTATTAGTATGATTGTAGTTTTTTCATTTTTTCTTATAAATTATATTCCTGGCAGAGAAGACTGGGGAGCACTTTTAGAAAGAAGTCCACTTTTTGGTTGGGAAGTAGTACAAGGGAGATATTTTACTAAGTTTTTGACTTTTTTTCTTTTCGATGGAAACATGGGACTGCCAATCTTAAATAGAATTTTTAGTTTTTTTCTGTTATCATTGTCGTCTGTAATGCTTTGTATGTATTGGAAATTACCAAAAAGGACAATAGTCTTTTCTCTTGTTGGTTTGTCTCTTGTATTACAACCGTACATTTTGGCATGGTTTTTTTATCTCATAGGTGGAGAAATTTTTTTAACCTTACCATTTTTTGTTATGTCTGGATTTTTTTTGTGTGAAAAATCCGCTAATTTTCAATCTTGGCATAAGCTTCTATTGCTCATAGGCGCAGTGTTAAGTTTCTGGTTTGTTTTAGGAATATATCCTGTTATTATGAATACAATTGCAGTAGTGTTTTTTGGGCGTTTATTAATAGATTTTATTTCATCAAAAGATAAAAATTTAAGACAATTAATTTCTTATAAAATATCTACCGTTAGTGCTATAACTATTGGTATGGCTTTGCATTATGTTGTTATACTTTGGTTACAGCACAAAAATATCCTAGTAAATGAGTATAATTCTGGAATAATAAGTATGTCTGAGGTACCTTTTAGATGTTTACTTATTATTAAAACTGTACTAAAATACCTTTCTAGCTACAATTTGCCATTTTTTTCGCAGGGTTTCACATCAATGTGGACTTTTTTGTTATTTCTTTCTATTGGTTCAATTGTGTATAAATTCACACAAGAAAAAAACGAATATGATAAACGCTTTTTTAATATTATGCTGATGATGCTTTTTCTTTTTATAACATTGTTTGTATCTTTTTTTACTAACTTAATATCTAATATTACTATGTTTTATGTAGCTAGAACAGATTTTTTTGGTATTGCTTTTTTTCATGTTTTTATTTTAACAATGTTGTTTAACTTGCATATTCATAGAGTCATTATCAAAAATATTATTTTTTTATGTTGCGTAAGTATACTCTTTGTTTGTGTTGTTCAAGATTTCAGAGCTCAAAAAATATGGTATTCTGGGTTTGAAATAGAAAAGCAGCAATGGATGCGTATTATAAATCGAATAGAAACAACGCCGAAATTTGAAGCAGATAAAACATATAAAGTTTTAATTTTAGGAACAACGTTACCATATCGCCCATTTTTTTATACTTATAGGAAAACAAGGAAATTGATGGAATCGGGAGAGTTACTTAATTTTCCATTTATGGCATCATGGGGTACTAGTAATTTAGATCCTTTAAACTACTACAGTGCATATGGTCTAAGAGGGAAATGGCGACAGATCCCATCTGATTGGTCGCCTGAGGAGTTTAAAATGGCTGCAGAGTCAGTAAAAGAAGAAATTTTTAAAGCTGAGCCGTGGCCAGCATCTTCATCAGTACAAATTAAGGACGATATTATTTTAGTTGTGCTAGATAAAAATGATTTAGAAAAAACAAAGAGTCTGATAAAAAGTTAGGAGCTGATACTAATATGAAAGTTATTATTTTAGCTGGAGGTTTTGGTACGAGATTGTCTGAAGAGACCGAGATGAAACCTAAGCCAATGGTTGAAATTGGGGGACATCCGATTTTATGGCATATAATGAAAATTTATTCGCACTATGGCTTTAATGATTTTGTGATTTTGACAGGATATAAATCTCATATTATCAAGGACTATTTTATCAACTACTACACAAGGTATTGTGATGTAACAGTTGATATGGTGGCTAATTCTGTAGAAATACATAAAACGCGGCAAGAATCTTGGAAAGTAACTATGCTTTATACCGGACAGGATACAATGACTGGCAGTAGAATTAAGAAAGCGCAAGAATATATAGGAAACGAACCTTTTATGTTGACTTATGGGGATGGAGTTGCAAATGTAGATGTTAATGCACTTTTAACATTTCATAAAAATTCAGGGAAACTTGCTACTGTGACTGCTGTGCAAATGTCGGGGCGTTTTGGCGCACTTAAAATAAGTGATACCATAATAACATCTTTTATGGAAAAACCTTTTGGAGAGGAAAATTGGATAAATGGCGGTTTTTTTGTCTGCGAGAGTAAAGTTTTTGATTATATCGCTCCCGAAGATAATAAAATTATTTTTGAAAAGGCTCCGCTGGAAAATCTTGCTAAAGAAGGTCAATTAAATGCGTATAAGCACATAGGCTTTTGGCAAGCTATGGATAGTCTGCGCGAAAAAAATGAACTAAATTCACTTTGGAATTCCGGGAAAGCCCCTTGGAAAATTTGGTAAAAGGATAGAATATGATTGATGTTTATAAAGATAAAAAAGTGTTTATAACTGGGCATACAGGATTCAAAGGATCTTGGCTTGCTCTATGGCTTACTCAATTAGAGGCAAAGGTTTGTGGGTATGCTTTACCTCCAAATACAGAGCCGTCTATATTTAATATTTTAGGTTTAGAAAAAATTATAGACCGTCATATAGAAGGAGATATTAGAGATTTTGAAAACTTAAGTATAGAGCTTAATAAATTTTCACCTGACATAGTCTTTCATATGGCAGCGCAACCTTTAGTAAGAATATCCTATAAAGAACCACTTGAAACATACCAAACTAATGTTTTAGGAACAGTAAATATTTTAGAAGTAGTTAGACGTAATGGGAAAGTAAAGGCATTAATTAATGTTACTACAGATAAATGTTATAAAAATAAAGAAATGAATATTGCATATAAAGAGAACGATGAATTAGGAGGATATGATCCATATAGTAATTCAAAGGCATGCTCAGAGCTTGTAACGTCTTCTTATAGAGATTCTTTTTTCAACAATCAAGATTTTGGTAAGAAACATAACACTCTTGTGGCAACTGCAAGAGCAGGGAATGTCATAGGGGGGGGGGATTACTCTTTAGATAGACTTATTCCTGATTTTGTAAAAGCTGTACAAAAAAATCAAAATATAGTTCTAAGAAATACACAGGCAATACGCCCATGGCAGTTTGTTTTGGAACCTCTTAGTGGATATATGTTGCTAGGATCAAAGCTGTTAAGTTTAGAAACAAATTATGCAGATGCATATAATTTTGGACCCGAAGAAGAATCTATTGTTACTGTAGAAGAAGTTATAAAAAAAGCAATTTCATTTTGGGGCAAAGGCGGCTATGAAGAGGATATAAATGAACACCCTCATGAGGCTAAATTATTGAAATTGGATATAAGTAAAGCTAAAAAAGAATTAAAATGGTATCCGGTTTACAATGTAAACGAAGCTGTGAAAAATACTATAGAATGGTATAAAGCATATTACGAAGGTGTGAATATGGCTGATTTTTCATTGAATCAAATATCAATATATTCAAATAAACAAGGACTTCTTTGAGGAAAGTATAAAATGAGAAAGAAGATAGCAGAGTTTTTAAGGGAAGTAGTTAAAGCCGTATCAGTCGTATATTATAGATTGGCAATGCCTGATGTCAAAACAGATGGATATATACCTGTCTCTGGTAAAGTTTTAGGTGCAGAAGAACTAAAAAATATGATAGATGCATCATTTGATATGTGGCTTACTGCAGGACATTTTAATGATGAATTTGAAAAAGAATTTGCAGGATTTTTAGATGTGAAATATTCATTAACTACAAATTCAGGATCTTCAGCCAATTTACTTGCAATATCGGCTTTGACATCACATAAACTCGGCAACAGAAGATTAAGTAAAGGAGATGAAGTTATAACAGTTGCAAGCGGATTTCCTACTACAATTGCTCCTATAATACAAAATGGATTAATTCCTGTTTTTGTTGATGTGGAGATAGGAACATATAATGTGATTGTTGATCAAATAGAGGAAGCAATTACGCCAAAAACAAAAGCAGTTTTTATGGCGCACACACTAGGAAATGTTTTTGATTTGGCAAAAGTTAAAGAAATATGTGATAGACATAAATTATGGCTTATAGAAGATTCTTGTGATGCGCTTGGTTCAAAGGTTGATGGTAAATTTACAGGCACGGTTGGACATATTGGTACGTTTAGCTTTTATCCTGCTCACCATATAACAATGGGGGAAGGGGGAGCTGTTTGCACAAACGATTCGCAACTTTACAAAATATTAATATCTTTTAGAGATTGGGGCAGAGATTGTTGGTGCAATCCTGGTAAGGACAATACTTGTGGTAAAAGATTTTCTATGAAGTTTGGCAATATGCCACAAGGGTATGACCATAAATATATTTATTCGCATTTGGGATACAATTTAAAAATCACAGATTGGCAGGCAGCTATAGGCGTTGCACAATTAAAGAAGATAAATAATTTTATCAAAAAACGGCGTGACAATTTTAATTATTTGTACAAAAAATTAGAAGATTTGCAAGAATATATAATATTGCCAAAGCGCCCTGAAAATTCTGAACCATCATGGTTTGGTTTTTTGATTTCTGTAAATCCTAATGATAAATTTAATAAACAACAGCTTGTTGAATATCTTGAAAAAAATATGATTGGAACAAGGCAACTTTTTGCTGGCAATATTTTAAGACAACTGAGTTTTGTTGAAAGTGATATAAATCTAAGAATAAGAAATTCAGAAATTAAAAAATCTAATGCACTAACAGAAAAAGACTATAAATTATTGCCAAATACAGATTTTATAATGAATAATTCCTTCTGGGTAGGAATTTATCCTGCTATTGACAAAATGCGGTTAGATAAAATTTCAGAAAATATCCATGAGTTTATAAGACAAAAAATGTAATGAAAAAAATAAATGTTGGAATAATTGGAAGTGGGAATATAGGTTGCGATTTGCTTGTAAAAATTCAGAAAAGTAAATTTTTACAGTGTTCATTGTTTATGGGACGAAACTTTGAGTCTAGAGGTATGATTTTTGCTAATAATATGGGCATTAATATAAGTGACCAATCTATTGATGCCATAATAAAAAATCCTGGGATTTGCGATATTGTTTTTGATGCAACAACAGCAAAAGCACATAAAAAACATGCTGATATTTTAAAAAACTTAAATAAGTTTACAATAGATTTGACTCCATCATTAATTGGCAACGCTTGTATTCCAGTTTTAAATTCTGAAGAATGTTTAGATGTTCAAAACATTAATATGATTACATGTGGAGGGCAAGCAGTAATTCCAATAGTTCACGCGATAAGCTGTATAAAAAAAATAAAATATGTTGAGACAGTTTCTAGCATCTCTGCAAAATCTGCAGGACCTGGAACAAGGGCAAATATTGATGAGTTCACACAAACAACGAAGGATTCTATTTTAAAATTTTCTAATAATGTTAAAAAAGCAAAGTCAATAATAATAATAAATCCGGCTGAACCTCCAATTATGATGCAAAATACAGTGTATGCTATTATAGACGATACAAGTAATATTAATACAATAGAAAAGGAACTATTAAAAATTGAAAAGAAGATACAAGAATATGTTCCTAAATATAAAATCAAATATGGACCTATTTTTGAAGAAAATCGTCTTATAATTATAATACAAGTAATAGGAAATGGGGATTATTTGCCGCCTTATGCCGGGAATTTAGATATAATAACGAGTTCTGCAGTGTATATGGCTGAAAAGTATGCAAAAAGTAGATTAATATGAAGAAAATTTTAATTTTTGATTCAACTTTAAGAGATGGTTCGCATTCCTTAAAACAGCAATTGGAGTTGGCGACAATACGAGACTATTGCGATATTGTTGATAATTCAGGGGTTGATTCTGTTATAGTAGGGCATGGAAATGGATTAGGTGCAAGTTCTTTACAAATAGGATTTTCAAAATATACGGATAAAGAGATGTTAATAGAAGCTAAAAGCCATTTGAAAAAAACAAAGTTAGGCATTTATATGATTCCAGGATTTGGTACTATAAAAGATAATTTACTTGAAGCTATTGATATAGGAGTTGATATTTTCAAAATAGGATCTCATTGTACCGAAGCTGATACAACAAAAGAACATATAGAATTTTTGCGTAACCACAATAAGCAAGTTTATGGTATTCTTATGATGTCTCATATGGCTTCTCCAAAAAGGTTACTAGAAGAAGTTTTAAAGATGGAATCCTATGGTGCCTTTGGCGTTATATTGATGGACTCTGCCGGTTTTATGTTGCCAACAGATGTAAAGGAAAGAATTCAACTTTTAACATCAAAATCAAATATTAAAATAGGGTTTCATGCTCATAATAATTTAGGGTGTGCTGTTGCGAATACATTAATGGCGTTAGACTGTGGGGCATCAATTGTTGATGCGACTGTGAGAGGATTTGGGGCAGGGGCAGGAAATTGTCAATTAGAGACACTTGTAGCTATTATGAAAAGAATTGAAAAGGAATTTGATATAAATCTTTATAAATTACTTGATGCAAGTGAAATGATAAAAAAAATAGCTCCGTTAGAAACAGGGGTAGATACAATAAGTATTATGATGGGGGTTGCTGGTATTTTTAGTGCTTTCAAGAATAGAATTAGAGCAGTAGCTAAAGAATTTGATGTAGATGAGAGAGATATTATTTTGGAATTGGAAAAAAAGAAGGCTATAGGTGGGCAAGAAGATATGATAATAGAGTCTGCAATGTCAATAGTAGAAAGAAATAATAATAAAAAAGACAAGGCTACATCTTTTTTAGAAACTTTATCTTAAGGGAAATTATAATGAATGTATCAGAATATATTTTTGATTTTTTAATTAAGAAGGGTGTGGATACTGCTTTTGTAGTAACTGGCGGGCAGGCAATGTATTTGGATGATGCATTATATAAGAGAAAAGAAATAAAGACAATATTTGCTCATCATGAACAAACGTGTGGGATGTCCGCTGATGCTTATTCCAGAATAACTAGAAAGTTAGGGCTTGCAGTAGTGACAGCCGGACCGGGAAGTATAAATGTAGTTAATGGACTTGTTGGGGGATATTGTGACTCTGCCCCTATGATGATAGTTTCTGGTCAATCTGCATTATCATTTGTGAAATATCAAGAAGAAAGTGGAATAAGACAATATGGAATTCAAGGAATTTTTATTAAACCTTTTGTTGAGAAAGCAACAAAGTATTTTATAACAATAGATGATGAAAAGAAACTTAGTTTTTATTTGGAAAAGGCTTACTATATGGCAACTAATGGTCGCCCGGGTCCTGTTTGGATTGACGTTCCTTTAGATATACAGAGAAAAGAAGTTTCTGAACAGAAAATTTTCTTTCAGCCTCAAAATGATATAAATATGCATTCTGTAGTTCAAAGAAAAGAAAATGTGGACAAAGTTTTTTCCTTATTACAAAATTCTAAAAAGCCATTGGTTATAGCTGGACAAGGTATTTGCTTGTCAAATTCGCAAAATAAATTAAAAACATTTATAGAAAGATACAATATTCCTATAGTTACAACAAGATTAGGTATAGATATAATAGAATCTTCTCATCGTTTATATGTCGGTAGACCCGGTAATTATGGAGAAAGAAGTGCAAATTTTGCTGTACAAAATGCAGATATGGTTTTAATTTTAGGTTCTAGATTGTCAACTTCTTCAATAGGTCATGACGGTAAAAATTTTGCAAGAAATGCAAAAAAAATAATGGTTGATATAGATGAAAAAGAACTTAATAAGCCATTACCCAATATTGATATAAAAATCAAAGATGATGTAAGTCTTTTTTTAGATTCTTTACTAAAATATGAAAAAGTAAATCTTGACAATTTTCAATCTTGGCAAAACAAGTGTTTTGAGTGGACGCAAAAATACCCTGTTGTTTTAGAGGAATACAAAAGAGAAATGCCAATAAATTCTTATTATTTTACAGATAGACTTTCAGAGGTAGCCGACAAAGATTGTATGATTCTTGTTGACACTGGGTCATGTTTCCATGTGGCAAGTCAAGTTTGGAAAATAAAGCAAAAGCAAAGATTTTTAACTACAGGTGGTTTGTCATCTATGGGATATTGGGCTGCGAGTATAGGAGCTTGTGCAGCTCATAATTACCAAAAAACTCTAGTTATTACTGGAGATGGTAGCTTGCAAATGAATATTCAAGAATTCGCCACAATTAAGCATAATAATTTACCTATAAAAGTGTTTGTTTATAATAATAACGGATACTTATTGATTAGACAAACACAAAGAAATTTTATGGATAATCGTCTTTTTGGAGAAAGCCCTAAATCTGGACTTTGGTGTCCTGATTCCATGAAAATTGCAGATGCATATGGAATAAAGGGAGTTAGAATAGAAAAACTAGAGAGTATAGATGAAAAAATAAAAGAAGTTTTGGATTATCAAGGACCTGTTATATGTGATATAGTTATGCGAGAATTACAAGAATTAATGCCTAGAACAGCTTCTAAGAAACTTCCTGACGGAACACTTGAAGCAATGCCTTTTGATGATATGTATCCTTTTCTCAGTAAAGAGGAGTATGAGCAGAATAAAAATTCTTAAAAACATTAAAATAAATTTATTTTAATGTTTTTAGGTTATGAGAACATGTGTATTGCTAGTTTTATTATTGTTATTCCATCAGCTGTACTTTCTTTTTGAAAGATGTATGTAAGGATATTAATATGAAAAAATTAAGTTTTATAATACCTTGTTATAATGAAGAAAAAAATATTTTGCTTATGTATGATGCTGTAAGAAAAGTAATAAATGATATTAAAAAATATAATTACGAATTTATTTTTGTTGATAATGCTTCAACAGATAATACGCTTCAAATTCTTAAAAATTTAGCACAGAAAGATAAATTTGTGAAAATTATAGCCAATTATCGTAATTTTGGGGTGGAAAGAAGTGTTATGAATGCTTTTTTATCTGCGAGCGGCGATGCTATAATAGAAATGGCTTGCGATATGCAGGATCCGCCAGATCTTATACCTATTTTTTTGAAACATTGGGAGAATGGTACAAAAGTAGTTTGGGGACAGAGAACTGACAGCGATGAAAGATTTTTTATGAAAAAAGCTCGGGATTTATATTATAAAGTTATAAAAAAGTTTAGTTATATCAAACAATATGAAAAAGTTACAGGTTGGGGATTATATGATAGAAGTGTGATAAACAAGTTTCGTAATCTTAATGATCCTATGCCTATTTTACGAAATATCATTCCTGATTTTGGATATGACGTTGTTTTAGTTCCATATCATCAACCTATTCGCCTACAGGGAAAAAGCTCTTATAGTTTGTTTTCTTATTTTGACTTGGCATTGTCATCTCTTGTTCATACTAGTAAAGTACCATTAAAATGTTGTATTTATTTAGGTATTATTTGCTCAGTTATAGATCTAAGCGTTGCTATAATTTATTTAATTTATAAATTGTTATATTGGAATACTTTTGAAGTGGGTCTTGCCCCCCTTATTATAGGGTGTTTCTTTTTCTTTTCAGTACAAATTTTATTTTTTGGTCTATTATCAGAATATGTTTTAAGTATATTAGATTTTGTAAATTTTAGGCAATATGTTGTAGAAAAAGAAAGAATCAATTTTGAGGACTAATCCATGAAAAAACTTGTTATTACTGGAGCAACAAGCATGCTTGGGCTTGCTCTTACAAAATGTGCTATAAATCTAGGTATGGAAGTTTTATGTATTGTTAGAAAAACCTCAAAAAATTTAGATACTTTGTTGAAATTAAATAATTTAAAAATAGAGTTTTGTGATTTAAGTAATTATTCAAATCTTAATATTGAAGGAAAATTTGATGCTTTTTTTCATCTTGCTTGGGACAAAACACATTTTTCATTACGTGATGATGTGTATGGGCATGAGAGAAATATAAGATATACTCTTGATGCAGTTCATTTAGCAAAAAAATTAAAATGTTCAGTATTTATTGGCGCTGGTTCGCAAGCTGAATATGGAATTGCGTCTTGTTTACTAAGTTCAGATACTCCAGTAAATCCTGAAAATGGGTATGGTATAGCAAAGTATGCTGCAGGTAAATTAAGTAGAATACTTTGCTCTCAGGAGTCTATACGTCATGTTTGGGTTAGAATACTTTCTGTCTTTGGTCCTCAAATGGAAGAACATACTGTTATTATGTATGTTCTTAAAGAATTACTTATGAATCGTTCTCCAAAACTTACTAAGTGTGAACAAGAGTGGGATTTTTTATACTCTGAAGATGCTGCAGCTGCATTGATAGCATTAGCTGATAAGGGTATAAATGGTAAAGTATATCCTTTAGGGTCTGGTAAATGTAGAAAATTGTTTGAATACATTGAGTCAATAAGAAATATTGTTGCCCCTGGCAAGATGATACATTTTGGCGAAAAGCAATATTATCCTCATCAACCGATGTATTTATGTGCAGACATATCGGAACTAACTGCAGATACAGGCTGGAAGCCAACTATCTCGTTTGAAAGTGGGATACGGAAGATGTTTACCCCCCCCCTCACACAGATAGTTAATTCCTGTGAATATATTAGGCAGGCTGCATAGTGGAGAAATTCAGCTTTCCTAATACTATTATAAAAGATGACATAAATTTTATACTTTCAGAAAATATTAATTGGTCATATCTAAAAGGTAAAACAATTTTAATAACAGGGGCAAATGGTTTTATACCAAGTTATGTAGTGTACACTCTGCTTAGATTAAATGAAACAGTTTGCTTAGAAGATCCAATATTTATTATTGCATTGGCGAGAAATAAGGCAAAAGCAGAAGCTAAATTCTTGCCCTTTTTTAAAAATGAACAATTCTGTTTAGTGGTTTGTGATGTTGCGTATGTAGACGTGGCATCGTTTAACATGGGTAGGAAAATAGATATAATTATTCACGCAGCTAGTCAAGCCAGTCCAAAATATTATGGCATAGATCCTGTTGGAACTTTAAAGGCAAATAGTATCGGGACAATCCATATGTTAGATTTAGCAAAAAACAACGGATCTGAGAAATTTTTATTTATAAGTTCAGGAGAAGTTTATGGGACTCTTGATAACAACTTGTCAAAAGTTAAAGAAGATTATACCGGGAATGTTGATATAACTAATGTGCGTTCTTGTTATGCGGAAAGTAAGCGAATAGGGGAGACTATGTGTGTATGTTGGTCTCATCAGTATAACTTGTGTACTAGCATGTTAAGATTATCTCATACTTATGGTCCTGGACTAGACTTAAATGATGGAAGAGTATTTGCTGACTTTGTTAAGAATATAGTTCAAAATGAAGATATTATTTTGACATCTGATGGTAAAAGCAAAAGAAGTTTTGTTTATATTACTGATATGATTTTAGCTCTTTTCCGAGTTTTGTTCTATGGTGAAAGTAAACAAGCATATAATGTGGCTGCTGATTCTGAGACAGAAATTTTGGAATTAGCAAAAATATTGTGCGGTTTATATCCAGATAAAAATCTAGCTGTTAAATTTAAAAATGTTGTAAGTTCAACTTATATTTGCTCACCGTCAACAGGTGCATCTTTATGTACCGATAAAATTAAAAAACTTGGCTGGCGGCAGAAAATTCAAATAGAAAAAGGTTTCAAGCGTATGATTGAGAGCTATAAATAAGATTGACATAGGCGGTGTCTATTTAAACCTTGAGTATATCGTTGGGTTCCCCCCCCCAATAAAAACATAACAGCGACTATATAGTTCTTTTGTCTGTAAATTCATAACACTAAAAAAGCCCTAATCTTAAAATCTACTTCAACTTTGTTTTCTTAATATTAAACTCAGGTTATAAGAATGCTATAATATAATAAATGAGCAAAATTTCAATCAGATTTTTAACAACAAAGAAGTCCGCTAGACTAAAATTTAGGGTTATTAAACAGCATCAAAAGATGGCGACTTATTTGCGCAATAATTATATAAATCCATATATCGCAGGCAGTATCGGCAAACATAATATTCTTCCCAAGAAACAATTTAATACATCTAAAATAATTTGGCAGTATTGGGGACAAGGGATAGAAAATGCCCCGAAAATTGTCAGAGCTTGCATAGCTTCTGTTGGTAGAAATAAAGGCGATTATCAAGTAATCGTTATAAGTAACGAAACCATAAGCCAATATATAGATTTTCCTGATTTCGTTTATGATAAATTCAGAAACAATTCCGAATTTAGCTTTATACAGTTTTCGGACTTATTAAGGGTTAGTTTGCTCAGCGTTTACGGTGGAGTTTGGATTGATAGCACAATTTATTTGACCGCGCCAATTCCAGATGAAATTTTAACGAGCGATTTTTTTGCTTATCAACGCTCTGCGAAAAAACCGTGCGATTATAAATATTGGATAAAGAGTAATCCGGACTATTTTTCTTGGAACAAAAGATTTAAAGTAAAACTTCTAAATAGTTTTATCGTATCAAAAAAGACAATCCGTTAATTTTGGGCTTAAAAGATATTCTGTTGACTTACTGGGAAAGAGAGAATAAATATCAGCATTACTTTCTTTTTCAAATAATTTTTAACGAGTTGATGCACCAAATGTCTCAGTATAATTGCCAGATTATCAGCGATACACTGCCACATTTGCTCGCAAAAAGCATTGGCGAGAAGAAAGAATTATTAACAAGCATAGTGCAAAATCAATCTGTTCATAAACTAACTTATTTTAACGAGCAAATGTTTAAAGACGGGTCAATCTTACAAGAAATATTAAAAGGCTCCAATAATTTTGATGTTGCGTATAAGAAAAATCGCAAAGATATAACCTTCTGCACAATTTTATTTAATATGGGCGACGAAATTTTAAAAGAAGTTAGAAATAACAGCAAAAATCCGAGAAAATTTGAAGATTTTTATTTGAAATCACTAAAACGGCTTGCACAAGAATATGAACAGCTTGTTCTTTACTGCGATCAAGAAACTGCGGATTTCTTAGAAAGAGAAAAGTTGACAAGCGTCAAGACAAAAGTTATGCGTTTGGAGGATTTAAAAGGTTTTTGCGATAGGCAACAATGCGAGGAATATTTGCATGAAATGAAAAAACTTTCCTGTGGAAAAGGAATGTTGTTTGGCGAAGGCAGGAATCCGGAAAATTTATTTGCTTGGATGATAATAACCCACAATAAACTTGAAGTCGTCAAATATGCGTACGAACAAGATTTTTTTAATTCGGATTATTTTTATTGGATTGACTGCGGATGCTATAACCACATATACGATTATATGTGGGAAGGCTGGACAGGATTAATTTCTGCAAAACCTAACCACGCAAAGTTTGTGTTTATGACAAACGACTGGAAAGATTTATCGCAGATAGATATGGAAAAACTTTCTTATTTGCAAATAGCAACGATTGATAATGTCCCATTTGAATGCGGTGGCACTAGTTGGATTTTGCCAAAAAATAAAGTTAATGATTTTTATGAGGCGTTTTGGAAAACATTAGATTTTTTTAAACAGCAACGGCTATTTCCAACGGAACAGAGCGTTTTTAGTGGAATGCTTAAAAGAGGAGGGTATGATTTGTTTGAATTTACGCCTATATGCCCGATGTATAGAGGTCTATATTCGGCAATAGCGAAAGAAAACAATAATACGCCCTATGCGTAAACGTGAGATTCTTTCAAAGTAGCTTGGCAAAAGTTTTCTGATTATTTATTTTGAAGAAGAATTGCCGCTGTTTCCGCGCTAAAAGAAATATTTTTTGGAAAAATAAGACAAAAATAGGCAAAAACTATCTTTTTTGCACAAACAAAATTAATTTTGTTGTCCAAGATATTATTTCTTAATATTTATCAGTTCCGCCTTTAAGGCTGTACATTTTTCCTTTGTAGCCCGCTTCTTTTAACAATCGTATAGCATAAATACTTTTATATCCGTACTTACAAACAAAAATAGTGTCGCTATTCGTATTCAATTTGTCTTTTAAAAACACAATATTATTTAAAGCTACAGGCAAAGAGTTTGGGAAAACTAAGTTTTGCTTTTCATTTTCCTCGCATATACTAATTATTTTTATATTCTTTTTATTTTTAAGTTTTATTTTTAACTCATCAGAAGTTATTTCATTTTCAGCAAACTTATTAATTTGGCAAACTTCGTCGTAGTCTGTAAGTTCTTTTATTGACGGATTTGTGCCGCATAAAGAACAATTTTTATCTTTTTTAATTTTAAACTCTTTTGTAAGCATATTAAGCGCATCAAAATATAATAGACGTCCAATTAAAGGCATACCAGCACCGGTTATAATTTTTAGAACTTCACAGGCTTGTATGGAGCCTATTATTCCTGTTATAGCGCCAATCACTCCGCTTTCACCGCATGAAGGAACGCTTCCATGTTTTGGTGCAATAGGATGAAAACAACGGTAACAAGCTCCTTTTTTTGCGTCAAAAATGCTTACCTGCCCTTCAAACTTATACACTGACGCCCAAACGTCAGGAATACCGCTGAGAGCACAAGCATCATTTATAAGATAACGTGTTTGAAAATTGTCAGCAGCATCTGCAACAACATCGTAATTTCTAAATATATCTAAAGCATTTACACTTATAAATTTTTCATTATAAGCGTTGACTTTTATTTCAGGATTTAATTTTTCTATACGTTCTTTGGCAATTTCAACTTTACTCTTTCCTACATCACTATCATTGTAAATGATTTGTCTTTGCAAGTTTGAAACATCAACAGTATCAAAATCAATAATACCTATAGTTCCTACTCCTGCGGCAGCAAGGTATAATGCTAGTGGTGAACCAAGCCCGCCTGCACCAACAATAAGAACGCTTGAAGATTTTATGTGTTTTTGTCCAGAAATGCCTATCTCTTTAAGCAATATATGACTTTTGTATCTTTCATAAAAGTTTTGCATAAATTACAACCTTAAAATAAAAACATTTTTATATGCATGTACATGATGAAAATCTATCCGCCTGCCACAAATCTTAAAACTTCAACGCTGTCTCCATTTGAAAGAAAAGTTTTGTCTAGTTCAGTTTGATTTACAACATTCATATTTAATGCTACGACAACGGTGTCAGGAACAATTTTTTTGTCTTCTAACAACTTAAGAAGAGAAAATTTTTCTTTTACATTTTCATCTTTTCCGTTTAACTTAATTGTTATCATTGATAACCTCTAAAGCTTGGCTAACTGTATCTTTAATGCTTGGTGAGGCGGTAATTTCAGTTACCATGCAAATACTATCTGGGTGAAATTTACAGATTTGCCCTATATTAGAAAGTTTTATACCCCCGATGGCTACTTTATGAACTTTAATGGTTTTTATGCAATATTTGAGATACTCAAAACCAACGGGCGCACAAACATTATCTTTTGTAAAAGTTTTAAATATAGGTCCCACTCCAATATAGTCTGCACCTTGCTCTTGAGCAGTGAGTGCCTGAGCAGGCGAATGCGTTGAAATTCCGATAACCATATTATTGCCAACAATTTTTCTTGCGCAAGAAATGGGCATATCATCTTGCCCCAAATGTAATCCATCGCTTTCAACTGCAAGAGCTATATCTATATCGTCATTTACCACAAAAAATACATTGTAATCTAAGGTTAATTTGCGTATTATCTCACATTGTTTAAATTTTTCTAATTTTGTTTTATATTTATCGCGGTATTGCAATGTTTTTACACCTGCATCAAGCATTTCTTTAACAACTGTTATATTGTCCCGCCCGTTTGAAAAATTCTCTGCGGTAATAGCATACAAGCCTTTTGGCATTTGTTTTTTCATTTAAAACATGTCCTTCATCACAGGCTGATATCCTGCTTTGTAAATCATATCTTTAACGCTAGCAACGCTAGCAACGTCATTTATTGCAAATTGTCCTTTTGATAAAACTTCGCCTTGGGCAGCTCTTTTTACGTATCCACCTACTTCCGTGCTTGACCCTGCAGACATTTTAGTAATTCCAAGCGGGATGATATTATTTCTTAACTCGGAACTTTCGCGTGTAGAAACTGTAATATTTATTCTGTTTATAAAAAGCCTCACAGTGCATATGGCTTGTACCAGCTGCATGTCGGTTATGGTTGTTTTTGGCTGAAATCCGCCTTCTGCTGGACGCAGCCTTGGAAAAGACATTCCAACTTCAGCATGTGGAAATTTCCTTCTTAAATATTGAGCGTGTATCCCGGCAAAAAAAACTTCGCTTATAAAATCTTTTAATCCAAGCAATGCACCAACGTTGAGGTTTCTATAGTTTGCTTTTCCAGCTCTTTCGCATGTTTCAAGACGGTATTTGTAATCAGCTTTTGCGCCTTTTGTGTGCAATACTTTATAAAGATTTTCGTCATAAGTTTCTTGATATATTGTAAGTCCGTCAACTCCTGCGGCAAAAAGTTCTCTATATTCATTCTCTTCAAGAGGATAAACTTCCAAATCAACGGCAGCAAAATATTTTTTTAAAACTTTGACAGATTTTTTGAGATACTCCAAAGATGTTTTTACTCTGCTTTCGCCGCACACAAGTAGAATATGGCGTATGCCGTAACCGTCAATTATTTTACAGTTTTCTTCTATTTCTTCAAAACTTAATGCTTCTCTTTTAATATTATTGTTAGTGGAAAATCCGCAATACAAACAATTGTTAATGCAAAAATTTGAAACGTACAAAGGAGCGTACAACAATATATTCTTGCCAAAATTATTTACTGCAATTCCATTTGCTTTACAGGCAATTTGTTCAATATGATTTAACGCTTTCGGAGAAAGCAAAACAAGAAAGTCTTGCTCGGATAAATTTTCCTTATTAATAATATTTAATATCTCATTATCTAAAACTTTATCTGTAAAAGCTTTAAAATCAAAATTTTTATATTTTTGTATTTCATCATAAAAACTCATATAAACCTCTTAGTTCCTTAAAAATCCAGTTAATGGCGATGACGCTCTTGCAATAGCTGAAACCGTGCCGTGTTTTGCAAGATAGGCTTTTCTGCCTGATGCAACTGCGTCTTTAAATGCTTCGGACATTAAAACGGCGTTAGGGCTTGATGATATAGCTGTGTTTGCCATTACGGCAGCGCAGCCCATCTCCATACACTTGCAAGCTTCAGACGCCTTGCCAAGTCCAGCGTCAACTATTATAGGCGTGCCTATTTCTTCAATCAAAATATGCACCATTTCTTCTGTTCTAAGCCCACGATTAGTGCCTATCGGCGCCCCTAAGGGCATTATGGCTTTTGCTCCTGCATTTTGCATATCTCTTGCAGCATATAAATCTGCATTCATGTATGCAAAAACATTAAAACCTTCTTTTGAAAGCGTTTCGCATGCTTTTGCCGTTTGATAATTGTCGGGCAATAGATATTTATTGTCGTTTATTATTTCTATTTTTATTAAGTTTGTTTGGCATGCTGCTTTTGCAATTCTCGCAATATTAACAGCTTCTTCAGCATTTCTAGCGCCAGAAGTATTTGGCATTATATAAATGTCTTTAGGAATGAAATTTAAAATATTTTCAAGAGGATTTTCAAAATCAAATCTTCTTACAGCAACAGTTATTATTTGTGCACCAGAAGCTTTTAAAATGTCTGGAATTAAATTATTATTAGGGAATTTCCCACTGCCTATAAACAACCTGCTTTTAAGACTAAGCCCTGCAATGTTTAAAATGTCTTCTTCCATTCTTTCCTCCAATGCTAAAACAGAAAAATCCCTCCAAGAACCTGAAAAATTCTTAAAGGGATTGCATTAGTTTTAAAATCAAATTCCCTACGCCGGCATTACCCGTATCAGGTTCAAGAGGCTATAACCCCCCATCGGTTAAGGCATTTTAATACCTTTCTCAGACTTCATAGCATGAAGCACCCGACTTTTGGATTGTATCAATTTTGTTTATGTGTGTCTATTTTTGTTATTTTGACTTTGGTATTATTCATTCATCGTTCGCATGAAGTTGACATGTTTTTTAGGTCATTAAAAATATTAAATGACGAAATGGAAAAATGCTAGCATTAAGTCGGAACGGAATATCAATCTCAACCTCTTATTTTGCAGTACCATACGAGATTAGCCTATACTAAACTAAATATCTCTTAGCGTAGAGGTAGGTTTATTTTGCTATACTTCTTCATAGCTATGAGTGTAAAATATTTTACTACTAAGCACTTAATTCTTTATCTATTGCTAGACTTTTGAAGTAAACAAATTAAAATTTACGAGGTTGTCAATGAGTATGAAGAAAAGACTCTTTGCGATATTTTTATCTTTTCCTGTTGTAACTTCTTATGCTCAAAATAATGATGGCATTATAAATATTGAATCTCCAGCGCAGGCAATAGTCTTTGAGAATTCAGAAGAACAAGAAGAAATTGTAACGTCAAAAATAGCAAGTGCCTTGGACAAGGCAAGATTAGATGAGAGAACAAAAGACAAAATTCTTTCCGCCTCAATGTCTTATAAAAAAGCTGTAACCGCTTTTAAAGAAGGTAACCTTGAAAAATCAAAAAGATATTTTTCTATGTTTATGGATAAACTTTCAAAAGCAGATATAGAACCCGGTCTTTATGCATTTCTTTTTGAAGATATTGATGAAATACTTTCTAAGCTAAAAAAATTCTATCCTCCAAACGATTCTACTCTTCTTCAGCAAGATTATTCTGTACCTATGACAACTGCAGACGACGCTTTGGTAAAAAAATACATTGCGATATATTCTTCGGGCAAAGCTAAAGAACGTATAAAAACCGCACTAGAAAGAAGTGGCGCTTATAAAGACATGATTTTAAAAATCTTGAGAGAATTTGGACTTCCTGAAGAGCTTTTCTATCTGCCTATTGTTGAAAGTTTATATAACTTAAACACAGTTTCCCGAGCTGGAGCCGTAGGCTTGTGGCAAATTATGTCTCACAGAAGCAGAGCATTAGGGTTGCAAATAAATTATTGGATAGACGAAAGGCGTGACCCTGAAAAGTCCACGAAGGCAGCTTGTATATACTTAAAACAACTTTATCTTATGCTAAATGACTGGCATCTTGTCCTTGCAGCGTACAATAGAGGAGAATATGGTCTTATAAGGGATATGAAGTTTTCCAATGCTTCCGACGTTTCAGAAATGATTTCAAGAAATGGTGTCCCTAAAGAAACACAAAATTATGTACCTCAGTTTATAGCTGCAGCAACAATAGGCAAAGATCTTGAAAAGTATGGTTTTGTCAATTTACAATATAGCAGTCCTCAAAAATATGATATTTATAAAACTGACAAAATTATAGATTTAAAGATCGTCGCTCAATGTGCAAATACTACAATTGAAGAAATAAAAAAATTAAATCCAGCGTTAAGCGCTTGGTGTACGCCTCACGGCTATCCAAATTTTGAACTAAAAATTCCGTACGGAAGCAGAGAAATATTTATAAAAAATATTGAACAAGTGAAAGATTTAAATCCTTCGCCAGGGTTTATAAAGCATAAAATTGCAAAAGGCGAATGGATTGAAAAAATAGCAGCAAAGTATAAAACAACGCCTAAAGAAATCTATAAAGATAACCGTAGTTTGTTAAAACAAAAATATTTGCGTCCTGGGCAAATTATAGTAATCAGACCGGGAAGAAAGTATTTTGCTTAATAAAAAATACGAGCAGAAGTAATGAAATTTAAAAACTTCAATAAAATATTTATTAGAGAATCTAAAAGCATACTAAAATCAAAAGATATGCTTTTAATATGTATCGCAGCGCCTTTATTTTACAGTCTTTTGTTTTCTTTTCTTTATATAAACAGAAGAGCATCTGATATTGAAGTCGGTGTAGTAAATATGGACAAATCATCAACTTCAAGAAAGCTTATAAGAGCTTTAAATGCAACTCCTGAGCTTAAAACTATTAGCGCATATACTTCTTCGCGCGAAGCATTACAAGACATTTTTAAAGACAAGATAAACGCTTTTTATTTTATCCCCGGCAATTTCAGCAGGACTTTAAAGAAAGGTCAAAGCATTTTAATTTCAGACGTGGTAAATTCAAGCAATTTTCTAGTCGCAAGTAATGTGTTAAAAAAAATTACGCTTACCGCAACATATTTCACAAAAAAACAGTTCATCAAGATACTTAACAATAAGGGATATTCTTATAAATCTGCGGAAGATGCCTTTTCCCCTATTAAGATAAACACAGTTTATTTGTTTAACACACAAATGAATTATTCTGATTTTCTTCTTCCATGCTTGTTGCTTGCCGTTCTTCAGCAAATAATTTTGGTAGCAGTTTGTACAAATTTAGCCTCTGAGAAAGCTAAACTGAATATATACAAAAAGGCAGGGTTAAGTTTTAGCAGTATATTTTTTGGCAAAACTATTCCTTATATTTTAATAGGCAGCATTATAAATTTTTTTAACATTTTTATTATCTTGCCGATAAACTCAATATATGCCGTATCTTTATTTGGACTTTTTACAGTATCTACAGTTTTTATAGTTGCGATGGTCTTTTTTTCAGTACTTATATCGTCTTTATTCAGATCTCCAGAAATGGCTATGGCAGTGCTTATGTTTTATTCTTTACCAACAGTTTTATTGTCGGGTTTTGCTTGGCCACACAACGCTATGCCCGTATTTTTAAAGGTAGTTTCTTATTTTTTTCCATCAACATATTCCATGAATTATGTAAGAATGTTTATCCTTGGCGATATTTCAATAAAGTATGCCATAAAACCTACGATAAATTTAATTCTTTTTGCTGCGGTATGTTTTTGGATATCATACCTAATTGAATCTAAAACGCAAAGGATATTTAGTTTAAAGTAAAAAAATAGCTTAGTAATAAAGATAATGTCTTTACATTTACTACATTTGAAAACGAACTTTAAAAATAGCAAGATATATATTACAACTCAACAAAATAACACGACACTCCCTGCAGTTAATAAACTCTCAATTAATCTAATTTTTAAATGTTTAAATTAGACAAAAAGTATTAGATTTCCTATAATGGTGTTCTCTTAAGTAATTCTCTCCCCTGATATGCAAGGGGGCCATAGTTAAACGGGAGAATGTATCGTTCGCAACGATAAGATGCGGGTTCAATTCCCGCTGGCTCCACCAAATTTTTTAAAATGTCATCAGACGTTTTGACAATTTTAATTTTTTCTTTAAATATTTTATACCTTCTTAAAATGATATATCTAAAAATACAATAAATATTTAAAAGAAAAATGATATTCTAAGAAATAAAAAAGGAAGCGTTTATGATTTTAATAAACCTTGTGATAAAATTATCAGAACGGAGACTATAGCTTTTTCGAGAGAAGTCAAGGCGATTAATATCAAAATTGATGCAAACAAAAATAGTACGCTGAAAACAACATTTATTTCAGCGTACTATTTTCTTTAAACGGTCATAAAATCTTAAACTTAATCTAAACGAATAATAAATTTCTTTAGTGATTTGATAAGTTTTTGTCTTTTGTTCGCTAAGGCTCCAATGGTGAGATAATATTTAATTCCATATCTAATGGACATTTTGTTACTCGTGCTTCAAAAACGATACGAAATTCTTTTCATCAACTACTTTATCAAACTTCAAATAAGTCTTACGAAGTTCAGTGTAGGCTTTACCATAATGTTTAGCATAAGTTTCTACATCATTTATACGTGCCTGTGCCGTCTCTCTTCGCACCTTCTCAAACTTAAGTCTTGACATGATTTCTATAAGTTCCAACTCAGCGAATTCAATCCTTTTTATATACAAATCGTTAGTGGTGCTTTTTTCTCTCTCCTCTTGAGTCTTAATGTTGGTTTCAAGATACTTAATTCTTGCTTTCTTTTCTTTAAGTTGTGCTTGGGCATATTTATGTCCTGCTTCTATGCTCTTAAGCGAAGACTTGGTAAGTTTAAGGACAGCATTTGCCAACTCAAGAGGTATTTTTGGCGTTTTTCCTGCTTTAATTTCAGCTTTTATAAGTTTAATATTAGCCTTGTCTATGTTAAGATTAATATTATTAATCTCACTTTCTAGTTTTTGGACAACAGTTGCAGATTTTAACGCTTTAACATCATGTTCGGTCTCTTCAAGCTCTTCAAGTAGCTTTTTTAAAAAAGTGCTCTGAGGAGCTTTAGTAGGAATTTCTGGAATTTTAGTTTCATTCTTGAGTCCCTTCTTCTTTTCAATATAAGTTTTTACTTCATCTAACTCAAACACAGATGATAATTTATTCTCAATATTTGTGCGTTCAGCTTTGAGTGCATTGATTTTTTTCTCAATCATTTCAATATCGTTCAGTTTTGCATTGGAATTCGTCGCTATAACATGCACGCTAAAAACGCAACATACTAAAATCGCCAAAATTATTCTTTTCATTTTAACAATCCTTTAAAGTATCTTTTAAATATACACACCCTATCAGCTGCTCTTAACAACCTTGTAAAAAAAGGATAGATTGTTAAGTAAACCCTCATTCTCTGTAGATATTATACTAGAGACTGAAGTTTTATAAAAGTAACTTTAAGTTTAAAATTTATATAGTCTCTATAGGACTTGCATTTCAAACGAGCGTACTAGCATTTTCATCGTAACTAATCAATTAGAGGTATTTGATATAGAAGACACTTGGATACTTAATTTACATCTGGTGGTTGGCAGACAGGTGGACACTCATCACAAGTGCAGTATTCCTTCGCAAGCATGCATGCAAAAAGATTACCATCTAAAGTACAAGTGTGGCATGCAACTTCACAACTGTCAACACTGCTGACAAAGCGTAAAAAGAATGCGGGCAACCATATAGCGTTGCTCGCCGCAGAAAAAGTACAACACATCATAACTGCCAAAACGAATTTCTTCATGACATATCCTCCTGTCAATCTAAATTAAAGACACCAAAAGTTTCTCAGTTAGTTTGATTTTAAAATTTCAAGATTTAGGAAGTCAAATTATATTACGCTATTAAAAAGATAAAAACAGCACAACAAACTCAACGCTCGTTCGCAGTGTATCTTTAAATACCAAAGATATTTATAGGTGTTTCAAAAATATTGGGACAGCCATTCAGTAACCATTAGGGAGAGAACTATTATGGTGCCACAATGTCTAAATTTGAACTTGTTTAAAATAAAGGTTATAATGATTTCTATAAAAAAAGTTTTTAGTCAGATTTGTTGTATAAGAGCATTTTGTGATTGATATTTGAGATGAGATATTGGAATTTGTCATATATATCAACGCAAAATCGGTTTGTATATATCAACTCCCGTTGACTCCATAATAAAAGTAAATCTTTACTTTGTTTCTATAGAAAGTTCACAGAGGTTTATACATAATCCATATATTCTTGCCGGAGGTTTTATGCAGGCAGTTATTATGGCGGGCGGATTTGGCACAAGATTAAGACCTATCACTTGCAACATTCCAAAACCTATGGCTCCAGTAGCTGGCAAACCAATTCTGTGTCATACGCTAAATCTCCTTAAAAAGCACAAGTTTTTAGATTTAACAATGATGTTGTATTATCAGCCTGAAATTATTACCAGATATTTTGAAGATGGCAAAAAGTTTGGCGTAAAGATAAAATATCTTCGCCCCGAGCTGGATTTAGGCACAGCTGGCAGCATAAAACATGCATCAAAAAACATAAAAGGGACATTTCTTGTTATTTCTGGAGACCTTTTAACCGATATAGATCTTTCAAAAGCTATAGAATTCCACAGAAAGAAAAAAGCTTTAGCCACTATAGTTCTTACAAGAGTAAAAAACCCTTTGCAGTTTGGCGTTGTTATAACAAACAAAGCAGGAAAAATTGAAAGATTTTTAGAAAAACCATCTTGGGGTGAAGTATTTTCAGATACTATAAACACAGGAATATATATTTTGGAGCCTGAAATTTTTAAATATATTCCTGAAGACGAATTTTTTGATTTTTCTAAAGACTTATATCCTCTTTTTCTTAGAGAAAAAAAAGAACTTTATGGATATATCAGTACAGGATATTGGAAAGATATTGGCAATCATGACGAATATAGAGCCGTTCATTACGATATATTAGACGGTAAAGTTAAAGTTGAAATTGATGGTAAAAAAATAAAAGTGGGAAATAAAACAATTATAGCTGGAAAGAACGTTTCAATAGGCAAAAAGGTTGAGTTTGATGGTCAAGTAATACTGGGAGATAATGTTGCTATTGAAGATTGTGCTATTATTTCTCGTTCGGTAATAGGTTCTGGATCAAAAATTGGCTTTGGTGCTGAAGTACTCGGGTCTGTTTTGTGGGATAATGTAACTATAGGCACAGAAGCTCAAGTAAAGGAAGATGTTATAGGTGCGGCTTCAAGAATAGGCTATAAAGCGGTAGTTCAAGTGGGGACTGTTATATCAGACGAATGCATAATAGGAGCAGATGCAATTATAAGAACAAATTTAAAAATATGGCCTAATAAAGTGATAGAAGATGGGTCTGTTGTGTCAAGTAGTTTAGTATGGGGTGAGAAATGGAACAAAACTTTATTTAGTGCTTACGGAATCAGCGGTTTAGGGAATATTGAAATCACGCCTGAATTTGCTGCAAAAATAGGTTCGGCGTATGGAGCCGTTTGCGGGAGAAAGGGCGTATATTTTAACGTCAAGAGATGAGCATCATGCGACAAAAATGATAGAAAGAGGAATAATTTCAGGACTTTTATCTGCAGGTATAAAGGTTGGCGATTTGAAAGGTCTTCCCATACCTGTAGTGAGATATGAAATAGGCAGAGATGGAGAGTCCGGAGGGATATACATAAGACAATCTCCTCGCGATGGACGTGCAATTGACATAAAATTTTTTAATTCAAAAGGCGGAGATATATCCCTAAATCAAAAAAAAGCAATAGAGCAGCTGTTTTTTAGGGAAGATTTTGACAGAGTAAGTATGGATAAAGTCGGAGAAATTGTGGTTCCTCCTAGGGCTTTAGAATATTATAAGACGGGATATTTGGATGCGATTAGGGAAGAAGTTATAAAAGCTTCAAGGCAAAAGATTGTAATAGACTACGCTTATTCTTCAGCTTCAATAATATTTCCATCTATTTTAGGCTATATGGATATAGATGTAATTTCGTTAAACGCATTTACCAATGCTTCAAAAATTACAAAATCGTACGAAGAATTTAGAGACTCTTTAAACAGGCTTTCTGACATTGTGACAACCGTTAAAGCCAACGCGGGTTTTTTGATTGACACGGGTGCTGAAAAATTGTTTTTAGTTGATGAGAATGGCAAAATTGTCAGAGATGACATGGCTATGATGATAGTGTCGTATCTTGTGATGAAGGAGAACAAAAATAAAAGAGCTGTAATAGCTGTTCCTATAAACGCGTCTTCCGTTATAGACGAAATAGCCAAAAAGTTTGGCATAAATATAAAAAGAACGGCTACAAATTTCGGCAGTGGAACGGTAGTAGAAAATGACAGAGATATAATTTTGGTCTGCGATAGCATGGGAGGATTCATTTTCCCTGAATTTCAAAATGCGTTTGACGCAATGTATGCTATAGGCAAAATATTAGAGCTGACAGGAAAAGAAAATATAACAATAGGGAAAGTAGGCGAAGAAATCCCAACGTTTGAAGTATTACATAAATCAGTTCCGTGTCCTTGGGACAAAAAAGGTCAGACTATGCGTCAAGCATTGGAAGATGTTAAAAACAGAAAAGCAGATTTAGTGGAAGGTGTAAAATACATATAAGTGCAAACAGCTGGGTGCTTTTAACACCTGCTCCCGACGAAGCGTTATTCCATGTTTGGGCGGAAGCTAAAGATAAAGCTGTTGCCTTAGAACTTCTTGAAGAATACTCGTCAAAAATAAAAGAATGGCAAAAATAGTTATGTAGTTTCATAACAGTTGGTGTAGAAATGCAAGTATTAGATTCTAGTCCTAATTTTTGATAACATAACATGAGTAAGAAGTTGCATCTTGCTCTATATTATTGGATTTTGACTGAGGAAAAAATTATGATTAAATTTGGTACGTCAGGTTGGAGAGGCATAATTGCTGACGATTTTACTTACGCTAATGTGGCTGTCGTGACTCAAGCAATAGCCAATTTGTTAAAAGAACAAGGCACCAAAATCTCTGTAATTATAGGATACGACACCAGATTCATGTCTGAAGATTTTGCAAAATCCGCATCGGAAATCTTGGCGGGAAATGGTATAAAAGCATTGCTTTGCAAAAGGAACACCCCAACACCTGTAATAGCTTATGACATAATACATTCCAAGCTTGCAGGCGGAATCAATTTTACGGCAAGTCATAATCTTTATAAATACAATGGATTAAAATATTCTCCTGACTGGGGAGGTCCTGCTCTTCCTGAAACGACACAAAAAATAGAGAAGTATTGCTCTTTAATTCAGCCGAAAGATATAAAATCTATGCCCTTTGATGAAGGAGTAAAAAATAAATTTATAGAGCTGCACAACCCTCAGAACGCTTACATAAAAAAGATAAAAGAGCTTGTAAATTTTAAAGCTTTAAAAAAGTCAAAAATCAAAGTAGCTGCAGACGTATTACACGGTACAGCAGTGGGTTACCTAGACGCATTACTTGACAACGCTGGAATACGCAATATTACTATAAATAAAAACAGAGATACTATGTTTAGTGGAGGAGCTCCAGAACCTTCAGAAAAAAACCTCTCTGAACTTAAAGGTTTAGTAAAAAAAGAATCTTATAAGCTGGGATTTTCCACCGATGGCGATGCTGATAGGTTTGGCATTATAGACTCTGACGGAACTTTTATAACCCCAAACCAAGTTATTCCTGTTTTGCTGTATCATTTAAATAAAACTAGAAGCTGGACAGGAATTGCTGCAAGAAGCGTTATGACTACACACCTTATAGATAAGCTGGCTGCAAAAATAGGAGTAGAAGTGGAAGAAACTCCAGTGGGGTTTAAATATATAGGTGACATTATGGTAAACAACCCTGACAAATTTATAATTGGGGGAGAAGAATCAGGAGGTCTTACAATAAGAGGACATGTCCCTGAGAAAGACGGTATTTTGGCATGTCTTCTAATGGCGGAAGCCGTAGCAATGAACAAGAAGTCTATAAAAGAGTTACTCAAAGATATTAAAAAGTTGACGGGTGAGGTTTTGACGTCAAGGCTTAACTTTCATCTTCAGGCTGAACAAATGGATGCTTTTAGAGAAACTTTAAAGACAAAAACTCCAAACAGTATAGCCGGGATAAAAATTCAAAAAAATGTAACAATTGATGGACATAAATTTATTTTAGACGAGAATAACTGGATAGGTTTTAGACTTTCAGGAACAGAGCCTGTGGTTAGATTGTATGCGGAATCAGATTCACAGACAAAACTTAATAAACTTTTAAAAGCGGGGAAGATTTTTATTTATGGAAAATGAAGAAAATAACGTCAAAAAAAAGTTAAGCGTTTCAATTAAAAAATATATGATAATGGGGTTGATAGTTATAATTCCATTATGGTTGATGTATTTTGTAATAGCGATACTTTTTAAATGGGTAAGCGGTTTTACTTTGCCCGTCATAAAATATTTTTTAGTTGACAACTATTGGATACAGATAGTGGGGAAAGTCTCAAGTTTTTGCTTGTCTTTGATAAGCATAATAATTCTCGGATTTATTGCAAACAGAGCTTTTGGCAAGAAAACTTTAATTTCAATTGAAAAACTTATAGAAAAATTACCTATCTTTGGGACAGTTCATTCTGCAGCAAAACAGTTTGTAAATTTTATATTCGGCAAAGACAGTAAAAAAAGTTTTAAACAAGTTGTTTTTGTTCCTTATCCTACAAAAGGTGTTTATTCTGTTGCTTTTTTAACAGGCGAACAAAAAGTTAATAACGAAAAACGCATTTGCGTATTTATGCCGACAACTCCAAATCCTACTACAGGTTTTTTGTTTTTAATGAAAGAGGAAGATATTATATATACCAATTATAGTGTTGAGCAGGCTTTCCAGTTTATTATTTCAGTAGGTGTAATAGAAATGGACAAGAATAGTAAAAAGATACAATTGAAGGAAGAAATACAAGAGATAAAGGACATAAAGTGATGAATTATAAGGCTCCGCGAGGAACCCGCGATATTTTTGGGGAAACAGTATTAGGGCTAAACTTGTTGGAACAAAAAGCAAAAGAGATTTTTATAAGGCATGGGTTTGAAGAAGTCAGAACGCCGATATTTGAAGAGGCAGCTCTTTTTACAAGATCAATAGGGCAAACTACGGATATTGTTGAAAAAGAAATGTACGTTTTTGAAGATAGAAAGAAAAGAAAACTTGCTCTTCGTCCAGAGGGTACAGCTTCTCTTGCGAGAGCTTTTATTGAACATAGAATGGATATTTCAAGCCCTGCGTGTAAATTTTTTTATTCAGGCGAAATGTTTCGCTATGAGAGACCTCAAGCTGGTAGATATAGGCAGTTTAGACAAATAGGCGCTGAAATTTATGCAAGCTCTTCTCCCGCAGCTGATGCGGAAATTATAATTTTAGCCCAACAAGTTCTTTCTTCTTTGGGGATAGATAAAATAAATATTCATATAAATTCTTTGGGCTGTGAAAAATGCAGACCTCTTTTTAGAGAAGCTTTAGTTAAATATTTTAGCTCTGTTGAAGATTTGTGCGAAGACTGCTTAAGAAGACTTGAAAAGAATCCTTTAAGGCTTCTTGATTGTAAAATTGATTCTTGCAAGTTTACTGATGTTCCTGAGATGTCGGACTATCTTTGCAGTGATTGTAAAGATAATTTTTCTATAGTTCAGCTTTTGCTAAAAAAAGCAAATTGTAATTTTACGGTAAACGGTAAATTAGTAAGAGGATTGGATTATTATACAAGAACCGTTTTTGAAGTCCGCTCAGATGCAGTAGGCTCACAAGATGCTCTTGCAGCTGGCGGTAGATACGATAATCTTATTAAAGAAATCGGTGGTCAAAACACGCCTGCCGTAGGATTTGCTATTGGAGCTGAAAGAGCTTTGCTTGCGGCTCAAAGTGTCGGTTTTTTTGAGAATCTAAAAAGTCCTGAAAAAATCTTTGTGGCTATTGCCGATCAAGAACTGTTTAGTGAAGCATTTACTTTTGCTGTAAAGATAACAAGAGATGGAATTAATGGCAACAAAAATATATCTGTTTTTGGACCTATAAACGGCAAAAGTTTAACAAACCAACTTAAATTTGCCGATAAAATACAGACATCTAAAACGATAGTTTTTGCCAAAACAGAATTTGAAAATGGTAAAGTTTTGATAAAAAATATGAAGGATAAAACACAGAGTGAAATAGAACTAAATAAATTATAAGATCTCTTTTCTGCCTGCTTATGCCAAAAGATATAATTGATTAAATTTTTGGAGGGTACTATGAAAACGCAAAGCAAAAGTACACAGGCAATTCACGCTGGATTTTTGCGCGACCAATACGGCTCTGTAACAGCTCCAATTTATCGTGCTAGCACATTTGAAGTTGAAAGCATAGATGATTTAACAAAACGGGCAGAAAAAATAATGTCAGGTATGTCAGGCAGTGGAGATGGATATTTTCTTTATACTCGTCTTGGTAACCCTACTAACTCTACACTTGAAAATAGAATTGCCTCTTTAGAATCTGCAACAGATTATGTGGTAACTGCAAGTGGACTTGGAGCTATTTCCACCGCTATGTGGACATTTCTAAAAGCCGGCGACCATCTTTTGGCTGATACTGCGCTCTACGGCGATACGCACGGATTAATGCTTGATATTTTAACTAAATTTGGGGTTACTGTAGATTTCATTGATTTTAATAATTTTGACTTATTACGTAATTCTTTAAAGCCAAACACAGCGATGGTCTATTTTGAATCCCCTTGCAATCCAACATTAAAAATTACCAATATAGCGCACAAACATAACCCTGAAATAAAAGTTGTTGTTGATAACACATTTGCAACTCCATATTTACAAAACCCTTTAAAGTTAGGTGCAAATATAGTAGTGCATTCGCTTACTAAATATATAGGCGGTCACAGCGACGCTCTAGGCGGTGCAATTTGCACAGCAGATAAAAAAGATGCAATAAAAATACGTCTTGAAGGTATTGAAAAGTGTACAGGAGCTGTTATGTCTCCTGACAATGCTTTTTTATTTTTACGTGGCATAACAACATTGCCTGTTAGAATGATGGCTCATTGCGCTAATGCTGCTAAAATTGCTGAATACTTATCTACTTCCAAATATGTCAAAGTTGTTCATTATCCTGGACTCAAATCCCACCCCGGCTACGAAATAGCAAAAAAACAAATGTCACTTTTTGGCGGCATGATTTCTTTTGAGTTGAATTTTAATTTTGAGGAAACTAAAAAATTTGTAAACAGTTTAAAGCTAATAAAGTTAGCAGTTAGTCTTGGCGGAGTTGAAAGTTTACTTGAACATCCAGCATCTATGACGCATGCTCATTTTACACCTGAAGAATTAAAGGCAGCCGATATAACACCAAGCCAAGTGCGTATTTCCGTAGGCATTGAAGATGTTAACGACATAATAGCTGATTTAGAACAGGCTTTTTCAAGCACTTCAAATAAATAGCAAAAGGGGATATCTATGTTGGACTTGATAAAAATCCGCCGTGATTTACATCAAATCCCAGAAACTGGCTGGCAAGAAAAAGAAACGAGCGAATATCTAAATAATACGATTACAGGTTTACTAAAGGGACGTAAAGATATTGAAGTTAATCGCTATAAAACTGGTTTTGTAGTATATATTCCCGGAACAGAAGGTAAAAAAACTATTGGTTGGCGTACAGATATAGACGGCTTGCCAACAAATGAAGAGACTGGTTTGCCTTTTGCATCCAAGCACAAAGGTACTATGCACGCCTGCGGGCATGATATTCACATGACGGTTGCTCTTGGGTTGCTTGAATATATTTTACAGTACAAGCAAAAGAACAATATTTTAATACTGTTCCAACCTGCTGAAGAAGGACCAGGCGGTGCAAGAGAAATGTATGACAACGTTATAGAGCCGAAATATAAAGTAAATAAATTTTATGCAATGCACGATTCTCCTGAGTGGGATCCGGGCATAGTTACAACAAAAGTTGGAGAATTGTTTGCAGGGCTAGCTGCTGTAAAAGTGGACTTTATAGGCATTCCAGGTCATGGAGCTATGCCGCATATGACTCGCGATCCGCTTATAGCAGCGGCAAGCTTTCTTCTGCAAGTTCAAACGCTTATATCTCGTAACTTAAATCCGCTAGAAGCCGAAGTTTTAACTTTTGGTACAATAAATGGAGGTACCGCTTCTAATTCTGTTGCTAAATCCTGCGAGCTAAATGGCACTTTACGTATTGGTAGTAAAGAATCCTTGGAATTTTCTAAAAAAAGAATCCTTGATATTGCACAAGGCGTTGCAAAAGCTATAGACGTCAAGGTCAATGTTGACATATATGACGCTTATTACCCTGTTATAAATAATCCCGAAATAACAAATAAATTTATGAGCTGGATGAAAACTAGAACTGATTTTAAGTTTGAAGAAGCTCCTATAACTATGACTTCGGAAGATTTTGGATATATCCTAAGTAAGGTTCCTGGAACGATGTTTTGGCTTGGAGTTGGCGGTAAAGAAAAAGGTATTTCTCTCCACAGCAGCAAGTTCTCTCCTGACGAAAGCGTTATAGTCCCTGCGGTTAAATTAGTAGGGGAATATATAAGCAGCTTATAAAATCTTAGGTGGATTATTTAAAAATTTTAATCACCATCCATGAGAACAAGGTATGCAAGAAAATACACAAAAACTTAACGAGATGCCAGTCGCTAGTGCAGTGAAAGCTACAATTATAGTAGTTTTAAGCGAGAAGCTTACTCCATTATCTTGACTTGCAACGTCTTTTAAACAATTGTTAAAAGTGTCGTCACATGCGGTGTAGTTAATATATGGAATATTTGAACAAATTTTGTAATATCTATCACAATCTTCTCTTGTGACGGTATGCCCTAAAACAGTGATGCTGAAGCATAATGCAATTGTTAAAATAATCAGCCTTTTCATGATTTCCCCTCTATCCCATAGTTTTGTGGGATACAAAATAAAATAACAATATCTACGATAAACTACATTTTTATATAAAATCGTGATATGTCTGATTACTAAATAAATACAGAGACTATATGCTTATTCTTATAGTTCTCTGTATTTATTTAGTACCTTTTAAATCAATTAATCCTATTCAAACTTGAATCCTGCATAAAGAGTTATTGTTGAATAATCTGGCTTTGAAGAAGCGCTGTCATTGTTGCCGAAAGTATGCTTTGCATAAACAGCTTCTAAAACAAAATAATCTACATCTATACCTAACCCTAAAGACAAATAAAGTCCGCCTGTTGCTGAGTCAAATAAATCTTTTCCCATCGGGGCGCTATACCCAACTCTTCCTGATAAAAAGGCATAAGTGTCATCAAGACCATGTAAAGGCGTACGTGCCTTAGCGCCAACATAGATCGGCAGGCACGACATACTCCCTTTTAACTCTTTCTTTTTTATTTCTCTTGGCAAATCTATTGTTGTTCCTAATCCAAGTGCAATAACATTGCCCAAATACTTGAAAAACTCAATACCGCCTGACAGACCTGCATTCATATTCTCAGTTTTTCCATTTACTGAAATTTCGCTCTGAGGTTGAAACCCAAGTTTAACGATAAGCTCTCTATCGTTGTTTGGCTTTGCTGACGCAAGAGTTGCCATTGTAAAAATTGAAATTAAAAAAGCTATAAATTTGTTCATTTTTACTCCTTTTGTTTCGTCTGAAAACTCAAAACTATTAAGTTTGTAAATACAAACGTTTATTGTGTATAATAACTATGTTTATACTACAACAAAACGAAAAAAAATAAAAGAGGCTTCTGTGCTTTCTCTTATTTACTCGTCAGCGATTAATGGCATAGACGCCAATATTGTGGAAGTTGAAACGTACATTTCTTCAGGCATGCCTGTATTTTCAATTGTTGGTCTTGCAGATATTGCCGTCAAAGAATCCCGCGACAGAGTGGCGGCGGCTCTTAAAAATTCAGGTTTTGATTTCCCATCAAAAAAGATAACGGTAAATTTGGCTCCTGCAGATATAAAAAAAGAAGGCGGGATTTTTGATTTGTCCATAGCTCTTGGTATAATTGCGGCAAACGGCAAAATAAAAAGGGATAATTTAAAAAACTTTTGTGCTGTAGGCGAGTTGTCTTTGGACGGCAAAATAAGAAAGGTCAAAGGCGTTCTTCCTATTTCTTTGGCATTAAATAAAAATCAAATAAAAAATTTTATTGTTCCTTTTGCAAACAGGCAAGAAGCCGCTGTGGCTGGTGCTATAAACGTTTTCCCATTCAAAACTCTTACGGAAGTCGTTAAATTTATTAATGGGGAGATTGCTTGCAAAAAGTACATATATAATGACAAAGGCTTGAATTTTTTAGAAGAATGTGAGTACGATTTTGCAGATGTTAAGGGACAGAAAAATGCAAAAAGAGCTTCAGAAATTGCCGCTGCAGGCGGTCATAATATGCTTATGTCAGGTCCTCCGGGATCTGGTAAAACCATGATAGCAAAACGCATTCCAAGCATACTCCCTCCTATGACTTTTGATGAAGCTGTTGAGACTACAAAAATATGGTCTGCAGTAGGACATGCTTTTAACGGTGGATTGATAAGAAACAGGGCTTTTAGAAGTCCGCACCATACTTCTTCAGCTGCGGCATTAGCAGGCGGAGGAGTTTATCCGAAACCGGGAGAGGTTAGCTTATCTCATAACGGGGTTTTGTTTTTAGACGAATTTGTAGAATTTAGAAGAGATGCATTGGAAGTATTGCGCCAACCTTTAGAAGATAAAGTGATAACTGTTTCCAGAGCAAGGAGTAGTTTTACATTTCCGGCATCGTTTATGCTTGTAGCGGCGATGAATCCATGTCCGTGCGGAAATTTAGGACACAGAGAAAAAGAATGTACTTGCAGTCCGAATCAGATAAGAAAATATCAGAACAAAGTTTCTGGTCCATTAATGGACAGAATAGATATTCATATTGAAGTTCCAGCTTTAAAATTTTCTGAATTATCAAGTTTAGCTTCTGATTCAGAAACTTCTTCAAGTATAAGAACCCGTGTAATTAAAGCAAGAGAAATACAAAGCTTAAGATTTGCAAACACAAGAATACACTGTAATGCTCAAATGCAGTCAAAAGAAGTAAAAAAGTATTGCATTTTAGACGATAAGGCGTATGAGATATTAAAATCTGCAATTGATAAACTAAACTTTTCAGCAAGGTCTTACGATAAAATTCTAAAAGTTTCAAGAACAATTGCTGATTTAGACGCAGTGGAGTTAATTAAGGCAAACCATGTGGCGGAAGCAATACGTTATAGATTTATTGACAGATAATAAAAATATGAGATGATAAATCAGTTTTTTCTAAACCTGACAGATTAATATCTATTTTACTTAATGCGAAGGAGTGTTTATGCCTACAGAGAGATTAGTTAAATGGAGCAAAGAAGCGAAGGAATTTTTTGAAAAGGCAAAAGATAATAGTGTAGTTTTAGATTTGGTTATATCGTATGGATGTGCAAGCCAAACTGGAGAAGGGTTTGAAGAACTAGTAAATACAATAAATAGTGAAAGCATCAAAAGAAAAGTAAAAAAGGTTATTATAACAGATACATCTTATCTTTATAGACACGATATTGCAGAATTTGCAAAATATGCAGACCTAACTATTCCAACCATATGGTATTTAGTTAATAAAAAATCGATTGAGAAATTGATGGTGCCAATAGAATTAAAGTCATGGTCAAATGAAGTAAAGACAGATACATTTAAAAAATGGTTTGACAAAATACTGGTTGATTATAAAGAGCAAACAAACTTTAGAGATATTGTGAATATTGAAGCTACATATTTTCAAAAGCATGGGGGGGGGGGGGGATTTTAAGAATTATAGGGATTTTTTGTTAGAAGAAACAGCTCATGCGTTGGCATTTCTCGATCGCAGAGTTGTTGTATACCCTATGAACATTGCAGATTCCATAAATCATGCAATGAATTTTTATGAGAAAAAATACACACATGTAAAGTATAAACTTTCTTATGCAACACAAAAAAAGAAACGTTATTATGACAGTCACTACTATGATGAAATTAATAAAAGAGTGTCTGATTTTATGAGGGGTGACCTTAGCGGTCTTAATTTTTATGTGGTAAATAGAGATGGTGAATATGTTTACCAAAATAGATACTTTGGAAAAATTGTAGAAAAAAATAATAATAAGGACATAGATCCTGAATCTTGGGAAGTATCAAAAAGAGTTATGGATAGTGGGATCTCAGATGTTTTAGAAGAGAAATTTCAGGGTACATACTACACATCTTTTAAATCGCCATTAGAAATAAATGGGAAAGTAGAAGGGGTAATAGGGCTGTCAGTAGATATAACAGATAGGAAAAAGAAAGAGGAGTTAGAAAATAAGTTAAAGATGGAAAAAGAGTTATA
>JAIRYK010000022.1 GCA_031267795.1 Candidatus Endomicrobiellum devescovinae
CAAAGAATTCTTGACTTTCTTTGCCCCACTTAACCAATCTCTCAGAAGACATAATACCACCCCGCTATTTATAATATATCTATTAGATTTCTTATACATATATTAATCCTTAAATTTAATTTACTTTTTGATCATCCATATGGAGGGTATTTAAATTTATCTAACTTTGTGTAAAGGTATTATTCCGAAGAGAAAAACATCTAGTTGATATGTATTCCAAACAATTACTTTTTTAAAATTATCATCAAGAAAAGTAGGTTATATTTAGCAAGACATGATTTAAAAAGGTTCTTTTTTTTTGAGTTCTTTTATTTTCAATATTAAATCTTATCTTTTATTAACGTTAATAAAGTATAGTCTTGCACTTTATTTTATCTTGGGCTATGCTCGTATTAGAGATTAACAAAAAAAGGAGGTGAAAACTATGAAGAAATTTATTAGTGTAGTTTTGTGCCTTGGATTGTTGGTTTCTGCAGTTAGTGGAACTTATGCAAATTCTGTGTCAAGTTCAAGTTCTAAAGCTCAAGTAAGTCACTGGATTGGCATAGCTGAAGATGTAATAGCTAGTTTCGCTAATAATAGTTTAAATTTAGTGAAATTTACATTGTCTGTTACAGCTTCAATTATGCTTTTGAGACTTAGCTTTGGAGCTCCGATTATTGGACATGGACGTTGTGGTCAAGGTGGAATTATTAATTTATGGTAATGGAAAGTATTGACTTTTTAAAACCTGAGTTTATCAGGTAGGTAAGAAAAAAACTCTATCCGATATGCTCAGGTTTTAAAAATGGATTATGTTTAAGCTCATTGGCAATTGTAGCCATACTTCCGTGTCCAGGACAAACTGTAATATAAGGATCCAACTTTTTTAGTTTTTCAAGCGATTTTAAAAGTTCTTCGCTATTTCCGCCCCATAAATCAGTTCTGCCTATGGATCCTGCAAAAAGAGTGTCGCCTGTAAATAAATATGATCCAAATAATAAGCATATGCTGCCTTTTGAATGACCCGGAGTACTCAAAACTTTGAATGTAATAAAAGATAACTTTACTTCTTGATTGTCTTCAAGTAAAATTTCAGGCTTTTTAATACTTACTGGAATCCCGCTAATAAAAGAATAATTTTTCTCAGAATCTGCAAGCATCTCAGCGTCATCTTTGTGAACTGCTAACGGCACTTTATACTTTAAACGAATTTTATCATCTGCTATAACATGATCGTAATGTCCATGCGTGTTAATAAGAATCTCAGGCTTCAAATTTTCCGACTCTATAACATTGATAATCTGATTGGCGTTTTCACCGGGATCTATGATAGCCAAATATTTGGTATCTGCGTCGTAAACCAGATAACAATTTTCGTCAAGAGCTCCAGTTCTTACTTTTTTTACTTTAATCATTTTTATCCTATTTAGTTATTTTAGTAAAACAAAATTTACAATTTGAAGTATAAAGTTTGCAAATATTCCAGCTATAACATCGTCAATTGTAACGCCAAAACCGCCTTTAAGATCTTGAACTGATTTTATTATCCAAGGTTTTTTTATATCCAATAACCTAAACAATAAAAATCCTAAAAGAAAAAATAAGAAATTTTTTGGTAACAAAGCCAAAGAAAACCACATACCTGCAACTTCATCAATAACTATTCTATGATCGTCTTTTGTTTTGTAAATATCCTCAGCCAGAGAAGAAAAGAAAATAGAAATAAAAAATATCGCAACTAAAGAGCACAGTTGAACTAAAGCACTCTCTGGCATAAAAAATATCCAAAACAAAACGCCTGCTAAGCTGCCAAAAGTTCCCGGAGCGCGCTTAATATACCCTAAATAAGCTACTGAAGAAAAGAAAATTATTATTTTATTCATTATTTCATAACTAATAAATTTTTATATTTGCACACATAATTTGCACCAGAAAAAATTGTAAAGATAGCAGCAAAAAAAGTAAACCAATATGGAATTTTTTCTATTGCAACAATCACATAAGAATATGCTCCGATATTATAAAATTTAAAAAAATCAATCGGAATGCCTCCATATTTAGCAAATGCTTCGTTAATTATTATGATTGTCAATGTAGTTATAATAACCACAATTTGTAGTGTAGTTTTAAATTTACCTGACTTATCTGCAGGTATAATTACATTTTTATACGCTGCAATTGAGCGAAGTCCTGTTATTAAAAATTCCCTAGATATTATCGCTATAACCATCCACGCCGATATTCTAAGATATGGTATGCCTACAAAACATATAAATGCCGAAGATATTAATAATTTGTCGGCTAAAGGATCTAAAAAAATACCTAAAGACGTTATAGTTTTCTGCTTTCTTGCGATATGTCCGTCAAAAAAATCTGTGATTGACGCCACGAAGAAAACAATTAAAGCAAGAATTGTGTTAAAAAAACCTCCTAACGACATAAATAAAATAAAAAAAGGTACTAAACATATTCTAGCTATAGTCAGCTTATTTGCCAAATTCATTATATTTCTCCAATCGTTACTTTTATATTATAACCTTTAACGCCTGTTATCTTACCGTTGTAAAACTCGCCAGATTTTAATGGATTATTACTTAAAAACGTGACATGCCCATCTATTTCAGGAGCTTGGAAATAACATCTTCCAGTTATATTATACTTACCATCAGAGGCTCTTTGCGAACAGTTCTCAACAATGAACTCAATATTATTTCCTTTTATACTATCAATTTTAGATTTAAAAACAGAATATTGTGCGTTTTCAACGAGAATTTTTCTTTCTATTGCAACAGAATTTTTAATTTGTTTTTTTAGTTTTGAAGAATCTGCTTCTTTTTGATTTGAATACTCAAAAACTCCTACATATTGAAAGTATCCCTGCTCTAAAAAAGAAATCAATTCGTTAATATCGCTTTTATTTTCTCCGGGAAATCCTGTTATTATTGACGTTCTTAAAATAATATCTGGTAGCTTATTTTTTATTTTTTCAATAATAGACGCTGTGTTAAGAGGTCTCCGCATTGCCGATAAAACATTCTTGCTTATATGTTGTATAGGAATATCCATATAATTACAAATATTTTTATGCTCTTTAAAAACAGCAATCAAGCTGTCATTAACGCTTGACGGATAAGCATAGAGAAGTCTTATCCATTTTAGCCCGTTAATTTTTGCAAGTTTTGAAAGAAGTTTATCTAATGCAAAAGCCCCGTAAATATCATAACCATAACTTGTAGTGTCTTGAGCTATCAATATAAGCTCTTTTATGCCGTTATCTGCTAAAGATTTAGCTTCGTCAACCAAAGATTTTATTGAGCGACTTTCATAATTGCCACGTAAAGACGGTATTATACAGAAACTACATTTATGCCAACAGCCTTCCGCTATTTTCAAGTATGTTGAAGGTAAAGAAGAAGACAGCACTCTATATTTTGATTCGTTTAAACCGCCCGGTGCAAGCAAAGACTTGTCAAACCCTTTATTAAAAATCAACTGTGGCAATTCTTTGAGAGTACCTGTCCCAACATATCCGTCTATTTCTGGAAACATAGAACTCATTTTATTCTGTAAAAGCTGAGGCAAACAGCCAGAAACATACACCCTCAAACCATTTTTTTTCTTGACAGACAAAACGCTGCGAATAGCTTTTTCAGATTCTTCTTTTGCAGTTTTTATAAAAGAGCAAGTATGTATTACAGATATGTCAGCTTCTTCAATATTATTAGTTATTTCAAAGCCTTTGCTGCGAAAAATACCAAGCAAATATTCAGCCTCAACAGTATTTTTTGGACACCCCAACGCTACAACTGCTACTTTTTGCATAATTCCTATACCTTTATTATTACTTCTTCTTTAAAATAATAGTATTCACATCTTGAACTGCTCCAGATACGACATCAACGGATTCTCCGTTAAAAAATACTTTAACGCCGGGCGCGTACCCGAGTTTTAAAGTAAACGAATTATTAACTTCCCACATTTTTTTGCCGCCTTTTAGAAGCGTGCCTTCATATACAGCTTTACCGTCAATATCTACTTTTATCCAAACTGTTTCTTTAGCTTCAATCTCAAGATTTTGTCTTGTTGAGGCTTCAGCATTTGGAATTTTTTCTTCAGAGTATGGCTCGTCTTGCTCCATAACTGTGGCATCGTCTTCTATTTTCTCTTTTGGAAGGCTTTCACATTCAATTTGTTTAAAATTATCAGATTCAACAGCCTGAGCAATCTTTGACATATTTCTATATAAACATACAAAGATTATTAACAACGCTACCGCAATAATTGCCACGACTACAATAAATATTTTTTTTGTATTAAATATATTTTTTTCAACAGCACAAAATGACACTTCTTCTGATTTAGGAGATCGTTCTATCTCTCGTTTTTGAGAGTTAAATAATTCCACAAATTCTTCCGGATCAAACCCAAGATATTTAGAGTAAGATCTTAAAAAACTTTTATAGAAAACCTCATCCTTAAAAGCATCCAAATCGCCTTCTTCTATTGCGGCAAGATACTTTTCTTGAACTTTGGTGGCTTTATGAACGTCAGAAAGTGACAAATTCATTTGTTCCCGCTTATCCTTAAGCGTTTTACCTATTTCTTTCATAGTATCTCCCAATTTTGGTTTTAGTATAGCTTTATTATTTCAACATTTTTTGGAGCCTTGAAGTTGAAAGTAGCTACAGCTAACTCAGGATTAAGAATATAATTTTTAAATACCAACTCTATTTTTGTCCCTTCAGAAGTTATAACAGCTTTCTCCGGGAGCATACTTGTTTTTGCAATATACATTTTTGCGTTAAAACTCTTATTTTTTAAAGACTGAATTTTAATTACAACATAATTATCATCATATCCGTCAAGAGTTATATTATTTGTCTTTTTTATCTCTCGCCATGAACTTCCAAAATTTACGATAGAAGCAGGAGAAAAATCTCTGTCAACAGAATTTTTCCAAGTGTCAATAATAACTTGCCTTTCGTTCGGCGTATAAATCGTTATAGTCTTTCCATTAATATAAATTCTTTGCTCTTGAGGAGTTTGTTGAGCTATATATATACTGTTAGGTTTTTTCAAAAAAACTATTCCGACAATTTTTTGTTTCTCTCCTGTAGATTCAAAAAAAATAGTTTGAACAAATTCCACTTTAATAGTATTTATTTCTTTTCCGCTTTGCTCCAATCTTGTAAAAAAATCAAATAATACGTCGCTTGATTCTTGAGCCGCAACATTGCATGAAAAAAAAGTCAAAATTAATATCAACTGTCCGATATAACTAAATTTTACTGCCATCACAACTAAAAAATTTCTTATCATATATTATTTGCTTCCAGATATTTTGAAATCTTATCAAAATTTATCTGCCACTTATTAGTGCCTTCAGGCTTTGATATAAAGCCCTCTATTTCAAGAATGCTAAGTATATTTGTAGCTCTTGCTGATCCACCGAAATTTGCTTTAAGCAAATCTTGAGATATTCTTCTTCTTTCGCTTATAAGTTTCAGAGCAGGAATTAAATCTTTACTCTCTTTATCAGCATCAAAATTTCCCTTTCCTTCAACTTCAACAGATACAGCTTCGTAGAGTCTTGGGAAATTCTGATTGCTTATAAAAGAAATTATTTTCTCCGCTTCTTTTAATGAAACAAAAGCTCCTTGCAGGCGAACAGGTCTTGCCTCACCCGGCGGCAAAAATAACATATCGCCTTTTCCCATAAGCGATTCTGCACCTAACATATCCAGAATAACCCTTGAGTCAACTTTAGAAGTTGTCTGGAATGAAAGTCTTGCTGGGAAATTGGCTTTAATAATGCCTGTTATAACATTTACAGAAGGTCTTTGAGTAGCAAGTATTAAGTGTATTCCAACAGCTCTTGCCATTTGAGCCAAGCGTTGTATGGAATCTTCTATTTCTTTCTGCACTACAAGCATTAAATCTGCAAGCTCATCTATTACAACAACGATATAAAATTCTTTTTCCCCGCCTGTTTCAGCCATTTTATTGTTATAATCTTCAATATTTCTGACCATTACGTTAGCAAATTTTGTGTACCTTTCTTCCATCACTAAAACAAGTTTCTTTAAAGCCGCAGCAGCTTCTCTTGGATTAGTTATAATATCGGCATTTGCTGCTGTAGTACACGGATTGTACAAATGAGGAATGTCCCTATATATAGGCATTTCAACACGTTTAGGATCAATCAGCATAAACTTCACTTCATCTGGACGAGCTTTATATAAAATAGAAAGTATTATGGTATGAATCCCAACGCTCTTACCTGAACCTGTGGCTCCAGCAATTAGCAAATGAGGCATTGAAGCTAAATTAGCTACATAGCCTGCTCCATCGGTTGTTTTACCCAAAGCTAAAGTAAGAAGAGATTTTGACTTTTCAAATGAAACACTTTCTAAAATTCCTTTTAAGCCGACGATTACACTTACAGGATTAGGCACTTCTATACCCACAACCGCTTTTTCAGGTATCGGAACAATTCTTATTGAAGCCGTGCGCATTGCCAAAGAAATATTGTCTATAATGTTTGAAACTGTCTGTATTCTTATGCCCGGAGCCAAAACCAAATCATAACGGGTTACCACAGGACCGGGTATAATATCTTTAACTTCCGCATTTATGTCAAAATCGGTAAGAATTGTCTTTAAATATTCAGCTCTTTTCAAAAGCTCATTTTTATTTGCAGCAAAATTTGAAGTGTCGTCTTCTTTTAATAAAGTCATCGGAGGAAGCGTATAATTAAATGTCTTGCTGTCAATTGATTCTTGTTTCTCCTGAGTCTCTTTTGACGGTTCTTTACGTTTCTTTTCCTCTTCATCAAACCTGTTTACAATATTTGGTTCTGTCTCGCGAGTAAAAACGTCTTCTGCAAAACTTTGTTGTATAAATGGCTCGCCTGATTTGTTTGAATCTTCTATTTTAGTCTTTGATTTTTTTATGTCGTCTTTTAAATTGACAAAGAAACTGCGAAAAAATCTTATGACAGACACTCTTAATATTTTTGCAAACAAAATAAAAGTAAGAACAGCAATGAGAGCCAACCCAAGCCAAGCGTCAAGAAGCTCTTTTAAAAACGGATATAAATTGTCCCCAAGCCAACCGCCTGATATATTTGCTTTAAACATAAAATGAACAGCCTCAAAGAAAACAGATGCACAGATCATGCACAAGAAAGACCAAATAAAATCAAGTCTTCCCTTCAACTCAGAGGACTGCCTTATGTGTAATATAAATTGCCATAAAAATATAAATGGCAAAATATACGCCGAAGTTCCGAAAATGCTAAATGTTACAGAATAAAACGCTCTGCCTATTATGCCTGATTTATAAGGAACAACAAACGCATAAGCACTTAAAAGAACTGCCAAAGCAAAAAACAGGGCGACCGCTTCCCTGTTTATCTTTTCATTATCTCGGTTTTTATTCTTATTTTTTATTGCTCTATTTTTCCCCACAGAAATAAGCCTCTTAGAAAAAAGACCTTTAAAATTCTCCAAACATATTTATTTTAAAGAAATTTTGTAACTATATTCATCTTGTTCTATAACAATTTTATCTTCTCTTGAAAGCCAGCCCAACGCAAGATAAAGCATTGTGTTAGATATGCCAAGAGCCGCTTTAATTTTTATCGGAGAAGATTCACCGTTCTCAGATAAAAAACGCCATATATCGCCTGCAATTAAGCCTACCTTAGACGACATTCCGCTCATTTTTTTACGCTTTCTCCACCTCAAACAAATCTTGTCCCGAGTTTACAGTCTTCCCATTTTCAATTAATATCTTAAGTATTTTTGCTTTAAAAGGAACTTTTATTTCGTTCATAACTTTCATAGCTTCTATTATGCAAACAGTCTTTCCAGCTTCAACAATGCTACCTTCGGCAACATATGCTGGAGACGAAGGAGAAGAAGATTTATAAAAAATGCCTGTTATAGGAGATTTTATAGTCTTTGCTAAAACTGAAGGTTCTTTAGGTTTATCAGAGGAGATAATATTCTCAACAGCTTCTTGTTTTTTCAAAACAACCTGCTGTTTATTTTCATTTTTGTCTTTGCGTCTTATGCAGATGCTGTAATCTTTTGAGTTTACTTCAAGTTCTTGAACTTTTTCCTCTTTCATTATTTCATAAAGAGATTTTACTTTGGATTTAATGTCATTAGCCATGTTAACCCTTTATAAAGTCGGAGCTTGAAACATATAAAAGTTTCAAACTCCGAGTTATTTATTACATTACAAAGCCGCTTTAATGCTTAAGTTTATTCTGCCTTTATCATCAATCTCTGTAACTTTAACTTTAACTTTATCGCCTTCTTTAACCACATCTTCAACCTTCTTTGTATGACCTGCGGCAAGTTGAGAAATGTGTATCAAGCCTTCTTTACCCGGCAATATTTCAGCAAAAGCGCCAAATGACATCAACTTTGTGATTCTTGCTTTATATATTTTTCCTACTTCAGCTTCGGCAGTCATAGACTCCACATATTCTTTTGTAGCTCCAACTCCAACAGAATCAGTTCCAGAAATAAATACTTTACCGCTTTCTTCAATATCTATTTTTACGCTATTTTCTTCCTGAATCTTTCTTATGTTTTTCCCTCCAGGACCTATAAGTTCTCCTATCTTATTTTGAGGAATCATCAAGGTTGCCATACGAGGTGCATAATCGGACAGATCGTTTTTAGGAACAGATATTGCCACATCCATTTTGTCTAATATAAAAAATCTGCCTCTCTTAGCCTGATCAAGAGCTTTTGCCATAATCTCGGTAGTAAGTCCTGTGATTTTTATATCCATCTGAAGAGCAGTTATTCCCTTTCTTGTTCCCGCTACTTTAAAATCCATATCACCGAGATGATCTTCCATTCCCATAATATCCGTCAAAACAACATAATTATCGCCTTCTTTCATAAGACCCATAGCAACGCCTGCACAAGCAGCCTTAACAGGAACGCCAGCATTAAATAAAGCAAGTGAGCCGCCACAAACTGAAGCCATTGACGAAGAACCATTAGATTCCAATATGTCGGAAACTATTCTTAGTGTATAACCAAAATCCTCTTCGTTAGGTAAAATAGGAATAAGAGCTCTCTTAGCTAAGTTGCCATGACCTATTTCTCTTCTACTTGTAGATCTCTCGCCTTTAGCTTCTCCCGTTGAAAATCCGGGGAAATTATAATGAAGCATAAAGCGTTCTTTGTATTCTCCAGAAAGTTCGTCCATAATCTGCATATCGCCCGGAGTTCCAAGTGTAACCGTTACTAAAGCCTGTGTTTGACCTCTGGTAAATAAGCTTGAGCCATGCGCTCTTGGAAGAATATCTGTCTCGCAGGTTATCGGTCTTATTTCTTCTAAACCGCGACCATCTGTACGGACTCTTTTGTTTAAAACAAGTTCTCTAGCTTTCTTGTAAAAAATATCTTCTAGTATAGCATCAATAGTTGAAGCTAATTCTTGAGGATACTTCTCAACAAGTCTTGTCGTTATATCTTTCTTAAAGGAAGCCCAGAAGAATTCTCTTTCGCCTTTCTCTTTAATTGTTACGCCTTCTTCGGCTTTGGCTATAGCTTCAGCTTCAATATCAGCATTTAAAGACGCATTATATTGAGGCTCATGAACAATAGTCTTTACTTTTGTCGGAAAAGACTTCTGAATCAAACATATTGCCTTTATTGTCTCTCTTGCAAGGTTCAATGCTTCGAGCATATCCTCTTCGGAAAGCTCTTGTGCTCCTGCTTCAACCATAGTCAAAGCGTCTTCAGTTCCGCTAACAACAAGATCTAAAACACTAAGTTTCTGCTCAGAAATAGTAGGATTTAAAACAAGCTTACCATCAATCTTTCCTACTCTTACAGACGCTATGGGCATATTAAACGGCAAATCCGACACGGATAAAGCTACTGAAGCTCCAATTATTGAAGCTATATCAGATTCATTTTCTCCATCATGAGAAAGCACAATAGCCGAAATTTGAGTATCGTTTCTCCAATACTCAGGAAACATAGGTCTAATACTTCTATCTATAAGTCTGCTTACAAGTATTTCGCTTTCTCTTGGTTTAGCTTCCCTTTTAAAAAAACCGCCCGGTATTTTGCCGGCGGCATAAGTTCTTTCTCTGTAATCTACAGTTAAAGGCATAAAATCCACGCCCGGTTTTGGATCTTTTGAAGCCACCGCAGCAACTAAAACCATTGTGTCTCCGACTCTTACAGTACAAGATCCACTTGACTGCTTTGCAACTTTTCCGGATTCAACAATAAATTTTTTACCGGCAACTTCCACTTCTTTCTTAAAATATTCCATTTTAACTCCATACCCGGCAACTTCTACACAAAAGATCCAAGCAAACGCTTATATTTCAAGCGTCTCCTTGCATCCTTTGTGAGCTTATGCCGAGTCTTTTATTTACTTTCTAAGATCTAATTTTTTTATCAAGGTAGAATAGCTCTCCTTGTTGTGCTTCTTCAAATAATCCAGCAGTCTTCTTCTCTGACCTATCATCTTAAGAAACCCTACTCTTGAAGCAAAATCTTTAGGGAATTTCTGAAAATGATCTGAAAGATACTTTATTCTTGTGGTAAGAAGGGCGACCTGCACTTCAGGAGAACCTGTATCTGTTTCGTGAGTCTTGAATTTTTCAACTACTTCTTTCTTAGCAAATGCCATCTTTATTACTCCTTACTTTTCATTGCTTTTTAAGCGCATATTACTACAAGTTTAATTGTAACAAAATTTTTATTTCCTGTCCAATTTTTGTAGTATCTCGTAAAATAACAAAGTTTTTCATGGAGATTTATGTTTTTACCTACTACTAAAGAAGAGATGCAAAAACTCGGATGGGACACGCCCGATATAATCTTAATTTCAGGTGACACTTATATTGACAGCCCTTTCATAGGAACGGCAGTAATAGGAAATTGGCTTTACACGCATGGCTTTAAAGTAGCCGTAATAGCACAACCTGACGTTAAAACTGACGAAATCGCAAGACTTGAAGAGCCAAAGCTCTTTTGGGGTGTAAATGCTGGAGCAATGGACTCACTTGTTGCAAATTATACTGCCCTTAATAAAGTTAGAAATAACGATGATTTAACACCAGGAGGCATAAATAACAAGCGTCCCGATAGAGCGTGCATGGTTTATACAAATCTTATAAGAAGGTACTTTAAAAATACAAAACCTATAGTTCTTGGCGGACTTGAAGCAAGTTTACGAAGAATAACACATTATGACTACAGCGATAACGGTTTAAGACGTTCAATATTATTTGACGCAAAAGCTGACATTATAGTTTACGGAATGGGCGAAAGAGCCTCTTTGGAGCTTGCAAAACACATGAAAGAAGGAAAAGATTGGAAAGATATTAGAGGCATCTGCTATATTTCAAAAGAAAAACCTGAAAATGTTGATGAACTTTCATCTTTTGAAGAGTGTAAAGAAGACAAAGGCAAATTTTTTGAAGCTTTTAAAGTTTTTTACGAAAATGCGTGCAACCAAAACAGTAAAATTTTAGTTCAAAAACATGCAGATAGATACCTTATACATAACCCAAGACAAGAGGCTCTTTCACCGCAAGAGCTTGATAAAGTGTACGACATTGATTACACAAGAGAAGTACACCCATATTATGAAAAGTTTGGCAAAGTAAAAGCTCAAGAGACAATAAAGTTTTCTATCACAACGCATAGAGGGTGTTTTGGAGAGTGCAACTTTTGCTCTATAGCCGTTCATCAAGGAAAAGAAGTAATTTCAAGAAGCGAAGAATCAATAATTAAAGAAGCAAAAAGAATTACACAATTAAAAGATTTCAAAGGATATATTACAGATTTAGGCGGACCTACGGCAAACATGTTTGAAACAAAATGTTCCATCAATAAAAATGCAGGAAAATGCGAATATAAACGCTGTTTATTTCCAAAACCGTGCAAAAATCTTGTATTCGGACATGAATCTCAAATTAAACTTTTAGAAAAAATAATGTCATTGCCAAACGTTAAAAAAGTGTTTATTTCGTCAGGTTTAAGATACGATATGATTTGCTCAGATAAAAATTATGGACAAAAATATCTTGATAGTATAGTTGAAAATAATACGTCGGGACAAATGAAAATAGCTCCTGAACATTGTGATGATAAAGTATTAAATTTGATGGGAAAGCCCGAGTCAAAAGTTCTGACGCAATTTATAGAAATGTTTAAGAAAAGCGCTAAAAACAAACAATTTCTGACTTATTATTTTATAGCTGCATACCCCGACTGCGGTGATAAAGAAATGAGAAATTTACAGAATTTTATAGGAAGGAAATTAAAAATCCACCCTGAACAAGTGCAAATATTTACACCAACGCCCTCTACAAATGCGACGTTAATGTATTATTGTGAAAAAGATTTATTAGGAAGTAAAATTTTTGTAGAAAAAGACAGAAATAATAAACAAAAGCAAAAAAGAATAATTTGCAGATAAATTGTTTACCAAATAAAGCTCGTAGGGTTTAAAGACTTATCACCTTTCTTTATTGTAAAATGCAAATGCGGTCCGGTTACTCTGCCAGTAGCGCCACTTTTTGCTATCATCTGTCCTTTTTTCACTTTTTGCCCTACTTTGACATGTATAGATGACAGATGTCCATAATGCGTAACATATCCGTTTTTATGATCTATAAATACCGCTGTGCCGTAGTGTCCTACATTATGGCTGGCAACCGTAACTACTCCATCGGCTGCTGCCCCAACCCAAGAACCCGATGGAGCGGCAATGTCTAAACCGCCGTGAAAACTTGATTTGCCTGTTACAGGATGTTTCCTCTTACCGAAACCGCTTGAATATCTTCCTTTAAGTGGCGACCTAAACAAAGAGCGAAGCTCATATTTTGCCTGCATATCTTTATTCATCAAATCTATAGCAGGCTGCTTGCCGGGTATAAAAACATATTCACCCGGAACAAGCGTTAAAATACCAAAATTTACATCTTGCAGCATTTTTTCATCAACATCATATCTCTCAGCGATCTTGTGCCAAGTATCGTTGTCTTGTATCGGATGCAAAGAGCCACCTGATGACGGCAATAAAATTTTCTGATTAAGATTTACATTGTAAGTCTTTAATTGAGGATTTGTTCCTATTATGCTATGCACTGTGTAGCCATATCTCTTAGCAATCTGCCACAAATTATCTTTCGGCTTTATGGAATATACAAAAAAATGCGTATCTTTAACACGCAAAGCAAGATATTTTGCTCTTGCTTCAACATCATTAAGAAGAACATCGTGTGTATAAGAAGGCATAGAAACTGCTGGGACAGAAGATAGAATAGCTGAAGCTTTTTTAGTAACTATAAATTGAGAAAAAACACAACAGGAAAGAATTAAAACTATAAAAACAGTCCATCTAATAATAATGTTCTTTATATTCTCAAACGCCATATTATATACTCCCACTGCAATTTAATTCTATGAAAATATTATAATAAATTTGCATATCAAAAGATAGAATAGAGTTGAATGATCCTACCTTTACAATTATAGAGCTTCTTTGACAAATTGCGGAATATATGCCACAATATAAGAGTGAGGATAATAATCTTATTATATGGTGGAGCTGATAAAAAACAACAAGCAAAAGATATAGAAAAGGCAATAATAATAAAAGAAACATTAAGGAGAGGAATATGAAAAAAATAACAAGAATAGAAGGGATAAAACTAGAAGATGGCGATGTTTTAGATATAGATTTTTCAGAATACTATGCAAGTTATTTAAAGAAAAATCCAAAAAAACTAAAGAATTATAAAAAACACATTAAATCTGAGTATAACAAAACAAAGGATATTGCAGTTTTTTTAGAGAATTTAAAGATAGTAGCGATGGCAAAAAAGAAAGTATCAGAACTTGCAAAAACAGCAAAAATTGAAAGGAGCAGCGTATATAAGATTTTATCAAAAGATGCTAATCCTTCATTTTATACGGTAGTATCATTGGCACATAATTTGGGAATGGATTTTAGGTTAAGTTAGGGTTGCCCCATCAGGTTTGATTTGGTAGAATTGAAAAGAAGACCTAGAGTATAAAATACATGGGGACATTTTGTCCTTAAATAAAAATAAGGAGCTTAACATGAAAAAATTTTTTGTATTAAGTTTTTGTTTCGTATTATTCTTACCTTTTTTATTTAAATTTCTTTCAGGTGATGGTAGGTACGGTTCATGGTGTGTTGATACTGGAAACACCTGTATTTGTAATTAGCCATGGTTATTGACGATACTTTACCTATAACTATTCGGAGCGCAATAGCGTCGGGCATTGTTACAACGGCAATATTGTGGGTAGGAACAAAATGGAACGAGTTTTGGCTATGGATTATATACATTATAGTATTAGCACAAATCTTTACAATATTATATTTTGGATACATTGTTATAAAAGGAACTATATAAGAAAGGATGCCCCTTCAAATAGTCATCATTGTTAGAGTGCAAAAGTTCAAAGACATATTAGACTTTGAAAATACATAATCTTTTGTCAACGGCTGGATTAAACCAGTCGTTGACAAGGACAAAAATTTTTGAGGTTTTAATATGGGGTATATTCAAAATTCCAACCAACCGAGCAATAAAGGGATTACAAAGAGCGCAAAAGCACGACTAAGTATGATTTACTTGTATAAGCATTATAGAAAATCTAGTATCTATAAAATTATTGTTCAGATATACTCATGTATGGCTGTGTATGAGTAACTTTACAGATGACAAAGTTAAAAATGTTTTAATAATTTTTATATCAATTGAGTATAATAGCTTTTTTAAGTTCAGACGCATAATTTGCTAGTTTTACAGCCGCATTAACTTTATATTGTTCTATTATTTTTACAACAGCGCTGCCTATTATTACACCATCTGCACATTTTACAATTTCTTTTGCCTGAGAAGTTTTTGAAATACCAAAACCAACAGCAACCGGAATATCTGTAACATTTTTTATTTCAGACATAATCGCTTTAATATCTGTAGTTATCCTACTTCTTAGTCCTGTAACGCCAAGCGACGAAACAAGATATATAAATCCTTCAGCTTGTTTTGCTAAAATAGGTATTCTTTTTTTAGAAGTCGGAGCTATCAAAGTAATAATTGTTATGCTGTATTTTCTTGCAAAATGTTTAACTTCTTCCTGTTCTTCAAAAGGCATATCAGGAACAATTATTCCATCTAGTCCTACCTCTTTACATCTTTTAAAAAATTTCTCATAACCATAAAAGAACATAGGGTTTAAATATGTCATAAAAACTAAAGGAATATCAGATTTTTTTCTGACATTGAGAACTATGCCAAAAATATCTTCTAAATTTATATTTTTAGATAATGCTCTTACCATAGCATTTTGTATTGTTTCCCCTTCTGCAACAGGATCTGAAAACGGAATTCCTATTTCTATTAAATCAGCTCCGTTTAAAGCCATCGCTAAAATATACTCTTCAGTTTTAGAAATATCAGGATCGCCAGCAGTAAGATATGTTATTAAAGCTTTATTATTTTTAAATATTTTAGTTATTCTATTCATTTTATATAACTCCTTTATACTCAGCTATCATCGCAACGTCCTTGTCTCCTCTGCCAGAAATACAAACAACTATTATTTCATCTTTTGACATTTTTGGAGCAAGCTGCATTGCATAATACATTGCATGAGCAGATTCTATTGCCGGAATAATTCCTTCAGTTTTTGATAGAAATTCAAAAGCTGCAACTGCTTCATCATCAGTGACGGGAATATATTCAGCTCTTTTTGTATCGTGCAGATAAGCATGCTCAGGACCTATGCCTGGATAATCAAGACCTGCCGATATTGAATATACGGGAGCAATTTGCCCATTTTCCGTCTGGCAAAAATAAGATTTCATTCCGTGGAATATCCCGACTTTTCCTTTTGTAATAGTGGCAGCCGTTTCTAAAGTATCAACGCCTTTGCCCGCAGCTTCACAGCCTATAAGTTTAACTTCTTTATCATTTATAAAATTATAAAAAGCGCCTATTGAGTTTGAACCGCCTCCAACGCAAGCAATAACAACAGACGGCAGTTTTGATTCTTTTTTAAACAACTGTTCTTTTATTTCTTTGCTTATAATGCTTTGGAAATCTCTTACAATGTGAGGATATGGATAAGGTCCCATTGCAGAACCTAAAACATAAAATGTATCGTCAATCCTGCTGCTCCATTCTCTCATTGTTTGGCTTACAGCATCTTTTAAAGTTTTTGTGCCAGTTTCAACAGAATTGACTTTAGCACCCAATAGTTGCATTCTAAAAACATTTAAAGACTGTCGTTCAATATCTTCTCGCCCCATAAAAATTTCACATTCCATAGTAAGCAGTGCAGCAGCAGTAGCTGTTGCAACGCCATGCTGCCCGGCGCCTGTTTCTGCTATAACTCTTGTTTTGCCCATCTTTTTTGCAAGTAAAATCTGTCCTAAAACATTGTTTATTTTATGAGATCCTGTATGATTTAAATCTTCTCTTTTTAAATATATTTTCGCACCGCCAAGTTTTTCAGTAGCATTTTTAGCAAAATACAATCTTGACGGTCTGCCTGCATATTCATTAAGCAAACATTTAAGCTCATTATTAAACTGCTTGTCATTTTTAAAATGATTGTATGCCGTTTCCAATTCATTTACAGCATTCATAAGCGTTTCAGGTATATATTGACCACCGTATATTCCAAATTTTTCTTTTGACATAGAGTATCTCCTATTTCACATCAAAATGTTTTCTAACAATTTGTATTATTTCTTTTATCTTCTTTAAATCTTTTATTCCGTTTATTTCAACTCCGCTACTTAAATCTACACAATAAGGTTTTAATTCTGTTAATGCATTTTCTATATTGTCCTTATTCAAACCTCCAGCAAGAAAAAATGGCTGTTTGTATTCTCTAATTAAATGCCAATCAAAAACTTTACCACAGCCTCCATATTCAAAATTGCTGTACGTATCAAAAAGAACAAAGTCCGCTTTTGTGTTAATATCGCATATCTTTTCTTTAACTCTGATAACTTTTATAATAGGCTGTTTTACTTTTTCTTTTAATTTAGATATATAAACTTCGTCTTCATCGCCGTGAAGCTGCACTAAATCAATAACACAATCTTTGCATAAGTTCAAAATATTATCCATATCTGCATTTGCAAATACCCCAACCGTTTGAATTTCTTTATTAAGCAAAGATTTCAACTTTGTAGCGATATTAAAATCTATTTTTCTCTTTTCCCCTGCAAAAACAAAACCTATATAATCAGGTCTTGCAATATTTACAAAACTTATATCTTCTTCTCTTTTAAGACCACATATTTTTATTTTTGTCATTTTTCTATTCCTAAGACATTAGCTCTTTAAGTTTTAAGTTAATATTGCCGCTTCTCATCAATTCTTCGCCAATTAAAACAGCATTAATATTGTTTGCTTTTAGCATGTCTATGTGTTCTTTTGTTTTAATTCCGCTTTCTGAAACAAAAATTTTATCATTAGGCACAAGCTTGCGAAGTCTTATAGTATTATTTAAATCCACTTTAAAATTTTTAAGATTTCTATTGTTTACTCCTATGATTTTAGCCCCAATGTTTAATGCCATATCAAGTTCTTTTTCATTATGAACTTCAACAAGGCAAGATAGACCAATTACATTTGCTATTTCAAAAAAATCTTTTAAAACTGGATTGTCTAAAATAGAGCATATTAAAAGTATTGCGTCTGCCCCTATAATTTTAGATTCATATATCTGATAAGAGTCTATTATAAAATCCTTACGCAATACAGGAGCGGTAACAATATCTTTTATTTCTTTAAGATAATCTCTGTTTCCAAGAAAAAAGTCAGGCTCGGTAATAACAGAAATTGCAGCAGCTCCAGAGTTTTGATATTCCATAGCTATTTCTTTATAATTAAAATTATCTGAAATTAGCCCTTTTGACGGAGACGCTTGCTTTATCTCGCAAATAAAGTTTATGCTCGGTTTTGACAATGCTTCTTCAAATTTATAAGACAATTTTTCTGCTGTGTTTAATGCTTCTTTTTTTACTACATCAAAAGATTTTTTACTTTTCTCTTTATTTACTCTTATTCTTGTGGCAGCAACTATTTTGTCTAAAATCATATAAACCTCTCAATTAAAACTGTTGGACATTTTGATAAAGTCATTTAATTTGTTTAAAGCTTTTTTGCTGTCTATCATCTCTTGAGCAATTTTTATACACTCTCTTAGAGTTACGTCATTGTAAAACATATACAAACATACGGCGGAATTTAAAACGACAGTATCTCTCTTTGCTCCATGCTCGCCGTTTAACACGCTTAAGGCAATTTCTTTATTTTTTTCAGGAGATCCTCCTATAAGCTCAGATAATTTGCACCTTTTTAATCCAAACTGTTCAGGAGTAATAAAGAAACTGTTTATTTTGCCGTCATTTACTTCACAAACAGTTGTAGTATCAGACAAAGTAACTTCGTCAAGACCGTCATGTCCATGCACAACCATCGCTCTCTTTACGCCAAGGTTTGCAAGAACATTGGCTATAGGTTCAACAAGGTTCTCATCATAAACACCTATAAGCTCATAATTCGCTCTAGCAGGGTTTGCCAAAGGTCCTAAAATGTTAAATATTGTTCTTATACCTAGTTCTTTTCTAACTTTAGCAACATACTTCATTGACGAATGAAATGTCTGAGCCATTAAAAAACATATGCCTGTTTTTTCTAATACTTCTTCACACTGATTAGGAGTAAGCATTACGTTTACACCTAAAGCTTCAAAAATGTCCGCACTACCACATTTGCTAGATACACTTCTGTTTCCGTGCTTTGCAACGGGAATTCCTGCAGCAGCAATTACCAAAGAAGATATTGACGAAATATTAAACGTTGCAAGTTCGTCCCCTCCTGTGCCTACAATATCAAGTACATCATATTTAGGGTTTAACTTTTGACATTTTTCTCTCATAACCATTGCGCAAGCTGTTATTTCTTCTATTGTTTCACCTTTAAGCCTTAACGCCGTTAGAAAAGATGCAATTTGTGCGTCGGTTGCGGCACCGTCCATTATCTCGCTCATAACTTGTTTTGTTTTATCTATTGTAAGATTTTGTTTGTTTACTATTTCGTATATTGATTCTGTTATCATGTTTGCCTCTATTTAAAATTTTGTAACTTAAGAAAATTTTCAATTATTGTTATTCCGTTTTTTGTAAGTATTGATTCAGGGTGAAACTGAACTCCATAAATATCAAAATCTTTATGTTTCACACCCATTGCCTGAGACTCTTCATCTTCGGCTATTACAAGTAAGTCATCTGAAAAACTAGCTCTACTAGCAACAAGAGAATGGTATCTTGCAGCTGTAATAACAGGAGAAAGACCTTTAAAAATAGGGCTGCCATTAGCAATGTGTATATTGCTTGTCTTGCCGGGCATCAACTTTTGCGCATATGTAATTTTTGCTCCGAAAACTTCGCATATAGCTTGATGCCCTAAACAAACGCCAAGTATAGGAACCCTCTCTTTAAAATATTTTATTGCCTCTTCACATATACCAGCAGCGTTTGGTCTTCCGGGTCCTGGAGAAATTATTAAATGTGTAAATTGCAAATTATCCATTTCCTTAACTGTCATTTCGTCATTCTTGACGACTCTAACATCTTTATTTATAGCTCCAACATATTGGTAGAGGTTATAAGAAAAACTATCATAATTATCTATAATCAAAATCATAATTCCTCCGTTTGCGCCAAATTCAATGCATTTATAATTGCTTGAGCTTTTTGACAACATTCGTTATATTCTTTTTCAGGATTGCTATCTGCAACGATACCAGCGCCTGATTGAACATAAACTTTTCCATTCTGAAGTTTTGCCATTCTTATTGCAATACACATATCCATGTTTCCTGCAAAATCTATGTAACCTATTGCGCCACCATAAGTTCCGCGTTTATGCTTTTCAAGTTTATTTATAATTCCGCATGCAGTTTTTTTAGGTGCTCCAGACAAAGTTCCTGCCGGCAAAACTGCAGATAAAGCGTCTAAATGATCGTATCCTTTCTTTATCCTTGATTTAATTACAGAAGTTATGTGGCTAACATGCGACAACTTTAGAATTTTCATATGTTCAGTTACTACAACGGAGCCAAATTCACTTATTTTGCCTAAATCATTTCTTCCCAAATCTACAAGCATATTATGCTCCGCAATTTCTTTTTCATCTTCAACATCATTTTCACCACGTCTGCATGTGCCGGCTAGAGCATAATTCGTTAATTCCCCATCTTTCAATGTAACAAGTGTTTCAGGAGAAGCACCTGCAATTTCAATATCTCCAAAATTTAAATAAAACATGTACGGCGATGGGTTTATAGTCCTTAATATTCTATAAGTCTTGAGAAGACTGCCTTCAAAATCTGCTTCCGTTCTGTTTGATAGCACAGCTTGAAAAATATCGCCTTCAGAAATATGATGCCTTATCTTTCCAACCATTATTTTAAATTCTTCTTTACTGTAAAGCATTTTAAAGTCTGATTTGAGTTTTGATTTATCATCTTTCTTTACTAATGTACTTTTTATAAGCTCTTCTACTTCTTTAATTTTTTTCTCTGTTTTCTTAAACTCATCTTCAAAATTTTCCACAGGAGTGTTTACTACAATAAAAATCTTTTGCTTTAAATGATCAAAAGCCACAACAGTATCAAAAAGCATAAGGTAAAAATCGTCAAAGCCATCATTGTTAGAATTTAAAAGATTTACAGATTTTTCGTTATATTTAAAAAAATCATAAGAAAAATAACCGACAAAACCTCCTGTAAATAACGGCATATATTCAAGTCTGGGACTTTTATATTGAGAAATAATATTCCTCAACGATGTTACGGGATCATTTGTAATTATTTCTTCATTTTTTTCGCCGTCTATAAAAATTTTATTGTCTATGCATCTAACTGTAAGTTTTGGATTGTATCCAATAAAAGAATACCTACCCCAGCTACGACTGTTTCCGACGCTTTCTAATAAAAAACTCTTTTTGTTTTTCTCCATAAAATTCTTGACAACTTCTACAGACGTTTTAATATCTGCGAAAATCTCTTTACATACAGGAATCACGGTGTAATTGCCAAAATACTTTTTTGCTTCCTCTACTTGAGGTTTAATCATTTCCTACTCCCTTTGCCAAAGACAGACAAAAAAAACGTCCGTCCAAAGCATAAAATATGCCAAGGACGGACGTTAAAATTTGTCCGCGGTGCCACCTTGATTTATAGGCAAAGCAATAAAAAGCTAAACCTATACTCTTTTCAGAGCGCCAACACGCTCGTCGCAAGTAACGCCTGCGATGCGTCGCGGAATACTAGGGATTTATAACCCTTTTGACCGCACCCTCTGTGGTCCATTTGATAATCTGCGTTGTGCGGGAATCTCAGCTGCGCCCGCTCTCTGTAACTGCACAATTACCGTTATCTCCACATCAACGGTTTTGAGGGGAATACCCTCTATAGTCAATTTGATATTAGTATAATACAAGTTATACTAAATGTCAACTTTTAGTTCGGCAAAATCCTAAAGTTTATCGAATTAGATAGTTCAATTGTTTAATTGCTTATCTTCTTTTCATAAAAATCTTTTTGGAGAATGTTAAATTTAAAATTTGCACCTACATTACAGTAAAATCCTCTTTTAATATCAAGGTCTGAGACAATACTGTTTAGATTTGCGTAAACCCCTAAATATTTAGTAATGTCATAAATTATTCCTAATCCGAATATAACATTGAATAGATCATTTTCTAAACCTTTAATATTCATCTCTTGCAAACCATTTTTTAATTTTGCTTTAACATCACCTGTCCTTCCATAAAGAAATAAATATGCCTTTAATTCTGCCTGCCATTTAAATTTTGACTCAATGCCATTGTTTACTCGCAATCCAAATAATGTTTCAGCCATATTATAAGAATTACTGAATACGTTCAAATCTGCGGCGTTAGCTCCTTTTTCAATAAAATCATCTGTATGAACATAACTGTAGAAAAGATTAACAAAGGGTTTTATACATAGCGTATTGTTATAGTAATGATTGTACGCTAGTTCCGCAGCAGCATTAACATTATACCCTGCAAATTCTGCCCCTGTTTTTCTTTTTAAAAATTTTACGTTTCTTTTAGAAGTGTATTTATCTCTACCGCCAATAAGCAGAACTCTTGTCTCCAAATTATTATCAAAAAAATATGAACCATAGCAGCCAACATTATATCCATTTATATCAACTTTATCGTCATTCTGACTGGAATTAGAATCAACAGAGCCAACAGTTATACCAAAAACATGAGCATCTTCTTTTAATGTGTCTTAATGTGTCAAAGCCTACTTGAAAACCCTTCTGATATGATTTAAAGTCGTCCTGAGAATTATTGTCGCCTTTGCATAAATTATTTGCGCTATACCAATGACCCCATATATTTCTCTTGCTTAATGCGCCATCGTTTGAGAAATAGTTTCTTTCAAGTCTTGATAAAATATTATTTCTTACAGCGTTTAACGCCGGAACTGTAATCGCATTAGCGTAAACATATCCTGAAAGATCATTCAAAGCGGCTTTTATGTTTACAATATTATCCTTATAGTGCGGATTATTTTATCTATCGTATCAATTATAAAAAATAAATCACCTACGGCATCTCCATAATCACTATCCAAAGCAAAAGCTACGCTACGTTCATTATCTGATAAACCGTCAACACTACTTAATTGATCAACTTGAAGCGTCAAATTAACTTCATGCCACAAGTTTGGATTTCCGCTAACGCCATAATCAATAGCCGAATGAACTCTAGTCATAAAACGACCTTCAGAATTAGTATTGTCAAAACTGATAGAGCCACTACCACCGCTGCCACCAACACTTGTTGCCACAATTATATTGTATGTTACGCTTCCAGAATAAACACCTGAAAATACAGCTTTGATCTTGCTGCCATCCATTTGTGCCCTATTTTCAATAATTATTTTGTCTGAAAATTTATTCTCCAAATTTATGTCATAACATATAGAAGCTGAGGAAGTTAAATTGAAAAATTTCAACTCGTTTGAGCTTTGAGTTCTCATATTTATAAAAACGCCTGTCGCAAAATAAACCTCCCTAGCATAAAAAGTTGATCCATCACCAAAATTCATAACGCCTTCATAAACATTAAATGTTCTAAGATCAAAATCACCATTAAAAACAAGAGTTCCCTTTCCAGTTTTATTAACAATACTATCACTATTGTCACATAATATTCCGCCGTCAAGAGTTATTGTTCGGGAAACAGCCGCATCAAAGATTAAAATATTTCCTCCCTGTATGTATATGTCGTTTCTTATATAAGCACCAAGCTCATTTTGCATTGTATTGCCAGAAAATGACATATCTTTTGTTACGGCTTTAAATGTTGAAATACTTCCTCCATTTAGGAATATTGCGCCACCTAATCTGCTGGCTTTATTGTTAACAAAATATCCTCCGTCATTTAAACTAACATCGTTTGAATATACTGCTCCTCCCAAAGACGCTTCATTGCTTTCTGCCACAACATAAGAATTAAAAACTACGCTTCCTGAAGAACAATAAATAGCTCCGCCGGAGCCTTCGCTAGCAGTATTTTGTATAAAAGACGCATTCCCTTTTAATGTGAAATTCTCTCCGGGAACGCAAATTGCAGCGCCACCTCTAAAAGAACTTCCTTTATACGTACCGCCTTTTAAAACTAAACCGTCTATAGTTAAAGATGTATTCAAAGAATTTTCAGGAAGAGAAAAAAAGTTATTGTTTTTGTTTGCAGTAAGAGTTCTTATTATATTGGAATTGTTGGTAGAAAGTTTTACACCTGATTGAAGAGCAACTGATGTTGACAGAAAAAAGTCGCCATAGAAAATACCTGCGGTGTCAGCGTTAAGAGCTGCCCAATTAGCAGGGTTATCCACATCTGTTTGTGTTTTAAAATCTACAGCGTGCAGAAACGCTGTAATGTAAAAGAAAAAGCAAATAATAGATACTATTACTTTTAACTTTTTCATCTAATAGGATTTTATATAATACTTTAAGATGTGTAAATAGGGATAGACAACTTAAAGTTAGTCATTAACCGAAAATCTGTACTCTATTTCGTCTGGCGATGCAACGTTTAATTCGCTGCGAACCATTCTTTCTAAATAAGAAGGCTCATTTTCAAGATAATATATTCTTTTTTTAAGCAATTCGTTTTGATATTGAGCATATTTAATACTTCTATTTAATTTATTTATCTCAAAACATCGTCTAACAAGTGTCCTATTTCCTTCATTAAAAATTAAAATCAAGAGAAAAACTAGCAATATAATATAACGAATTTTTATTTTTTTCATAGTTTTATTTTTAACAATATATTTAATTATTGCACAGGAACTTTTTTTTCTGATATGCTAGTTGCGGAGCCAAAACCTTTAATAACCCTTCTTACAATATTTCTAGACATCTTAATCCAAACAATTTCTCTTGCCTCTTCTTCACTCATTCCATCATCTATAGAATCTTCTCTGCTTGGTCTTCTATTTATATCGCGATAAATTTGTATTCCTTCCATATTTGGCTCAGTCCATAGAGTTACATTATTGTCATTATCAACTAATGAAACACTTGCAATAATCCACATTTTATATTGCTCTGCGACATTGTTTATATCATAGGTAAGCGGCTGCAAAATGTATCTCTTAATTGTCACCGTAAGAACTCCGTCTGCATCTTTTTCTTTGTTTACTAAAGATAAACGCCCGCTGTTAATTATTTCTTCTATAACTTCGTTTGTAAATTTTGATTCTATCCCAAATTGGTTAGTATTATTCCCAAAAGGTTTAACATAAACTTTTTTAATATGTTCTGGCAAGAGTTGAACTGCTGGCTCATATAGAGATGTGCATGAACTGAGACTTATAAACAAAAAAGCCGCAAATAAATAAACAATAATTTTTTTCACAGAGCCTCCATAATTACTTTACCACTATAGTAACTATCTTATTTTTAACATATATAAATTTAACTACCTGTTTATCTTTTAAATAAGCTGATATTTTCTCATCTGAGTTTACAGCTTTCTTTACTTCGTCTTCTGGCACATCGGCAGAAACAGTTATTCTTCCTTTTAATTTTCCATTTATTTGTATAGGAATTTCAATAGAAGATTCTTTGATCATACTTTCATCAAAAACAGGCCATGCATGAATTGAGATACATTCATTATTTCCAAGTTTTTCCCAAATTTCTTCACATAAATGAGGAGTAATAGGTGCAAGTAGTAATATCAATGTCTTATATACTTCCAACGATACTCCGTCGTCATTAGCATGATATTTATAGGAATATAGTGCGTTCACAAGCTCCATAATTGATGAAATCGCAGTATTAAACTGAAATTCTTTTTCAATATCAGACGTAACTTTCTTTACGGTCTTATGCATAGTTCTCAAAATATCGTCTTTATCCTTTTGAGAAGCAGCAGCTATAGACTTTGTATTTACAACATCAAAAAGACGCCATACTCTATTTACAAATCTCCAACATCCTTCTATTCCATCGGAAGACCAATCAAGCTGTTTCTGAGGAGGCGCTGCAAAAAGAATAAACAATCTTGCTGTATCAGCTCCATACTTTGGAAGTATTTCGTCAGGACTTACAACGTTTCCTTTAGATTTTGACATTGCGCTGCCACCAAGAGTTACCATTCCTTGAGTTAGCAAATTCGTAAAAGGTTCATCGTATTTTACAAGACCTAAGTCTCTCATGACTTTAAACCAAAAACGGGCGTATATCAAGTGCATGCAAGCGTGTTCTATTCCGCCGATATACTGATTTACAGGCATCCAATAATTTGCTTTTACGCTGTCAAAAGGAGCATTGTCATTGTGTGAGTCGCAATATCGTGCATAATACCATGAAGAGTCAACAAAAGTATCCATCGTGTCGGTTTCTCTGCTCGCATCTTTACCACATTTTGGACATTTAACATTTACAAATGTCTTACTTGTCTTTAAAGGAGACTCGCCTGCTCCTGTGAATTCTACGTCTTCAGGAAGCAGAACAGGCAACTCTTTTTCAGAAACAGGGACAATGCCGCAGTTATCACAATGAATCATTGGTATAGGAGCGCCCCAATATCTCTGTCTTGAAACTAACCAGTCTTTAAGTTTAAAATTTACAGTCTTTTTCCCAAAACCTTGTTTTTCAATCCAGCTTGAAACAACATCAAAAGCATCAGCAGATTTAACTCCAGAAAATTCTCCAGAATTTACAAGAATACCTTCATCTTCATAAGCATGTTTGCTTATGTCAGAATTATTGCCTTTTATTACTTCTATGACAGGAACATCAAACTTTTTAGCAAACTCCCAATCTCTTTGGTCGTGAGCAGGCACAGCCATAATAGCACCCGTGCCGTATCCAGTTAAAACGTAATCTGCTGTAAAAATAGGGATTTCTTTCCTCGTAGCAGGATTTAAGGCATTTATGCCTTCCAGTCTTATTCCTGTTTTTTCTTTGCTTGATGCCCTTTCTATATTTGATTTTCTGCCGCTTGCAAGAATATATTGGGCAACTTGTTCATAATTTTTAATTTTAGATTTTAACTCATTGATTATTTCATGTTCGGGAGCTACAACCATAAAAGTTACGCCAAAGATTGTATCAGGACGCGTAGTAAATATTTTTAAATTTTTACCAGAAACTGAGATTTTAAAGTCCACTTCGGTTCCGTAAGATTTGCCTATCCAATTTTTCTGCATTGATAAAACTTGTTCTGACCATCCGCCAAGCTGTTTGTGTCCTTCCAAAAGTTCATCTGCATAATCTATGATTTTTATAAACCACTGCTCCAAGTCTCTATGCTCGGTATGGCTGTCGCATCTCCAACATACGCCGTTTGAAACTTGTTCGTTTGCAAGAACTGTTTGACATGACGGACACCAATTAACATTAGCATTCTTTCTAAACACTAAACCTTTTTCCCACATCTTTATAAAAAACCACTGAGTCCATTTGTAATATTCAGGGTCGCATGTTGCGGTTTCTCTGCTCCAATCGTAGGAAAACCCTAAAGATTTCAATTGTTCTCTCATACGGGCGATATTTTGTTTAGTCCATTTTGCAGGGTGTATTTTATTTTTAATTGCAGCATTTTCAGCAGGAAGACCAAAAGCGTCCCAGCCTGCTGTATATAAAACATTTTTGCCCTTCATTCTGTGAAAACGAGCGTAAACATCTCCTATGCTATAATTACGGACATGTCCCATATGCAGATTGCCTGAAGGATAAGGTAACATTTCCAGACAATAGTATTTTTCTTTTTTAGAGTCTTCTTTACTCTCAAATATTTTGCTTTCAGACCATTTTTTCTGCCACTTTTTTTCCACTTCTAAATGATTATATTCTGTCACGTTTCTCCCCTTTACTTTTCTAGTAAAACAAAATGTTCTAGGTTTCCTTTGGGTCCTTTAAGTTCTGAGTCAGCTTCAGAAATTATCTTAAAGCCCAAGCTTAAAGCAAAATTTTTAATTTTACTTATAGCTTTTTGCCTCAACTTTTCATCCCTTACAACGCCTTTCTTTATTTCCGAAGGTTCAAGTTCAAATTGAGGTTTTATCATAGCTAAAACAGAGCTATTTTCACAAATGGTTTTATATACCATTGGCAAAATCTTATCAAGCGAAATAAAAGAAACATCTATAGTCGTAAAATCTACTCTATCTTTTAATAAAGCATCGTCAAAATATCTAAAATTGATGTTTTCTATATTTATTACTCTTTTGTCATTTCTTAATTTATAATGAAGCTGCCCAGAACCGACATCAACAGAATAAACTTTAATGGCTCCCTTTTGAAGCATACAATCTGTAAAACCGCCTGTTGATGCCCCTTATATCAAGACAAATATACCCTTTAACATCAATATTTAAAGCCCTCAAAGCCGACTCTAATTTTAGCCCGCCTCTGGAAACATAAGGATTTATATTTTTTATTTCAATTATATCTTCGTCGCCGACCAATACGCTCGGTTTGTACTGAACTTGATTATTTACAAAAACACTGCCGCTCATTATAAAGGCTTGAGCTTTGGTTCTTGTTTCCGCAAAGCCTTTTTCAAACACTAAAATATCTAAACGTTTCTTCTTATTTTTTTCCATCTGCAAACATCTTTAAAGCTTTGTTGGCTACCCCTTCAGGTGTAAGACCGTACTTCTTTCTTAGTACTTTTACATTTCCATGCTCTATAAATTTATCTGGAAGCCCTATACATTCAACTTCAGCTCCTGTACCAAATAACACATTCTTTACGCTTTCGCCAAAACCGCCGATTAAAGAATTCTCTTCAACTGTAACAAATTTCTTAGTTTTTGAAAGAGCCTCTTTTATTATGTCAACATCCAAAGGTTTTAAAAACCTCATATTTATTACAGAAGCATTTATATTTTCCTTTTCTAACAGTTGGGCGGCTTTTAAACACGTATTTACGTGGCTTCCTATAGCAAGAAAGCAAATATCATCACCTTCTTTTACAACAGTTCCTTTCCCGATTTTTAAAACACATGGAGATTTATCAAGTTTGCCCCCTACTCCAGCTCCTCTAGGATAACGTATAGCGCAAGGTTTATTGGAGTTTAATGCAGTTTTTAACATGTGCTGTAATTCGTTCTCGTCGGCAGGAGACATAATAATTAAATTAGGTATATAATTCAGATAAGACAAATCAAAAGCCCCGTGATGAGTTCCCCCGTCTTCACCAACGAGACCCGCTCTGTCCAAAGCAAAAGTAACTGGAAGATTCTGCAAAGCCACATCGTGTATAATATTGTCTATTGCTCTTTGCATAAATGTTGAGTAAATAGCGCAAACAGGTTTCATGCCGTCTGCTGCCATAGCGGCGGCAAAAGTAATGGCATGCTCTTCAGCAATACCTACATCAAAATATCTGTTAGGAAACTCTTTAGCAAATTTATCAAGCCCAGTTCCTTCAGGCATTGCAGCAGTTATAGCAACTATTTTTTTATCGGAATGAGCAAGTTTTATAAGAGTGTCTGAAAAAACTTTTGTATATGTAACCTCATTAGTTTTTACAATTTCGCCAGTTTTTACGTCAAACTTGCCTACTCCGTGAAATTTTATCGGTTCAGTTTCAGCGGGAATGTACCCCTTACCTTTTTTTGTAATAACATGCAATAGAACAGGTCCTTCCATGTCTTTGATATTTTCAAGAATAACTGTTAAATTATTGATGTCGTGCCCTTGCACAGGACCAATATACGTAAATCCCATTTCTTCAAAAAGCATGCCTGGAAAAAGTATTACTTTGGCTCTTTTTATAAACTTTCTAAAAGGCGAACCAAAACCGTGGAATCTACTTACAGTTTTCATCACCTTTTCTTCAACTTTTCTTGCCATACCCACAGTTAAAAGTTTAGCTAAATATCCCGCAACTGCGCCAACTTTTTGCGATATAAACATTTCATTGTCATTTAATATTACGAGCATGTTTTTTTTAAGATGTCCAGCATTTTGTAAACCTTCAAACGCAAGACCTCCAGTCATAGAACCGTCGCCAATAACTGCTACTACTTTATAATCTTCATTCTTTATATCTCTAGCGGTTGCAAAACCCAAAGCCGCAGAAATTGAAGTTGAAGAATGCCCTACACCAAACGCATCATGCTCGGATTCAGATCTACGCGGGAAACCGCTAAGTCCATTATGCGTTCTTATTGTTTTGAATTTATTTTTCCTTCCGGTAAGAATTTTATGTGCATAAGACTGATGACCGACGTCCCAAATTATCTTATCACGAGGTGAATCAAACACGTAATGCATTGCAACTGTCAATTCTACAACGCCAAGACTTGGTGCTAAATGACCACCGTTTACTGAAATTGTATTTACTATTTCTTCTCTTATTTCCTTTGCAAGAAGAGAAAGTTCTTCTTTACTTAATTTTTTTAAATCTTGAGGATTATTCACAGCGTCTAATATTTTCACTATTGCCCCTAATAAAAACATTGAAATAAAATATGACAAAAACCTGACACTTACCTAAGACCAACTATTTCTCAACAACTATAGATTATGGATATTGCGATTTTCGCAGAAATGACAGCACAACAAAGCCGCAACAACAAATTTCTATACAAATCCTTAAATTGATTGATGACGACATATCAAAGACAAATTAAAAAATCAGCAATTTCTTGATGTCATGTAATCTGCAAGATGTAGAAATATTTCGGCTTTATCTCCGAATATAGATAATGCATTTTTTGCTTTATTTATATGCCTGTACGCTATTCTTTCCGCTTCTTCTTTGCCAAACAACGAAAGAGCGGTCAGTTTATCGTTGTCTGCATCGCTGCCATTTTTACCTAAAAGTCTTTTATCAGCATAAACGTCCAAAATATCATCTGTAATTTGAAAAGCTATTCCTATATTTGTTCCGTAAGCTTCTAATGATTTTAAACCTTTTTCATCTGCGTCGGCTAAAAGTGCACCTATTTTTAAACTTGCAACTATCAACGCAGCAGTTTTTTTTATCTGTATAAATTTTAACTTTTTCTCTAAAATTTCTTTATTTTTCTCGCTCCAGCTGCCTGTCTCTAGAGTATCTTCGGCTTGTCCTGCAATCATACCTTTATATCCGCTGTAATCAGCGAGAACATTTACTGCTTTGTTAATATTCTTATCTTCAGCATTAGCTTTTGTTATAAGATTAAAGGCTTCCGTAAGCAAAGCATCGCCGCATAAAATAGCGGCAGCTTCGCCAAACTTTTTGTGATTGGTAGGCATTCCCCTGCGCAAATCATCGTTATCCATAGACGGCAAATCATCATGAACTAACGAGTACGTATGCAAATATTCTACCGCACAAGCCGCTGGAAGAACGTCTTTAGCTTTGCCGCCAAAAAGTTCTGCAGCTAAAAAAACACAAATAGGACGCAGTCTTTTTCCACCTGCCATAACGCTATAACGCATACCTTGAGAAATTACAGAATTGTCTTTAGGCAAAAATCTTTTTAATGCCGAGTTTACATATTTTGCTTTTTTTGACAAATATTTCTTTAAATTAACTTTTTGCAAAATTTACTCCTTAAAAGGCTTTACTTCTCCTGAAGAAGTTATAATTTCAATTTTCTTTTTTGTTTCGTTGAGTTTTTCGGAACAAAATTTTACGAGCTGTGCTCCTTCAGAAAACAAAGCCAATGCTTTATCTAAATCAGGCTCGGCGTTTTCCATTTCTGAAACTATAGCTTCTAGTCTTTGCAAAGACTTTTCAAAATTTAATTGTCTTTTAGTCATAAGATTTTACCTCGGCATTAAAACCACCAGACGCAAGTTTTATATTCACAATATCGCCTTTTTTGACTTCGTTTGAATTTTTAATAATTTTATTATTGCTGTCAAAACAAATTGAAAAGCCTCTTTCCAAAACAGCCAAAGGTGACAATATATTTAATTTATGAGCGGCATTTTTCAATCTTTCAGATTTCGTTTCAAAAAGTCTTTCTGCATTATTTTTAAGTCTTTCGCCCATATCATCAACGTAAGCTATTTTATCTTCATATATTAAATGCGGCTTTATTAAACTTCTTGAAGACTTCAATCTTTTAAATCGCTCAAGATAATTGTTGAATATTAAATCCATTGCGTCGTTTAAAGAATTTCGCAACTGTTCTACTTGTCCGGATATAACGCTTCTTTTCCTTAAAACCATTTCTACTGCTGCAGACGGAGTCGGCACTCGCATATCTGCAACAAAATCTGCTATTGTAAAGTCCACTTCATGCCCGACACAAGAAACCGTAGGTATTTTAGAGTTAAAAATTGCTCTAGCCACAACTTCTGTGTTAAACGCCCACAAATCTTCTATTGAACCGCCACCGCGACCAATAAGAAGAACATCTAAATCTTTATAATTATCGTTTAAGTATTTTATAGCTTTTGTGATTTCCTTTCCAGCCTCGCTCCCCTGCACTCTTGCAGGACATATCAAAACTTCAACATCAATTTTCAAATTATATATAACGCGCAAAATATCATGTAAAGCTGCGCCGTCTTGAGAAGTAACAACTCCAATTTTATTTACAATATCAGGAATTGTTTTTTTTACACTTTCGTCAAACAAACCTTCCAAATCAAGTTTTTTTTTAAGTTTCTCATATGCCTCGTAAAGTTCACCTTTACCATACTGCTCCATATGGTTTACAATAATCTGGTAATCGCCATATTTAGGGTATGAGCTGACTCTCCCATAAACTAAAACTTTCATACCGTCTTCAGGAGCAAAAGTCAACCCTGTATTTGCATTTTGAAACATTACGGCTTTTATTTGAGCGTTAGCGTCTTTAACACTAAAATACATATGCCCTGAGTTGTAAAGTTTAAAGTTTGAAATCTCGCCTTGTACCCAAACACATGGATAAGAATCTTCCAAAATAAGCTTTATTTCAGCGCTTATTTGAGAAACAGTATAAATCAAACGCTCGTCATTATCGCTATTCTCAATTCTCATATTTTATTTGGCTATATCTTGCGCTCTTGTTTCCCTTATTACCGTTATTTTGATTTGTCCTGGATATTCAAGCTCTTGCTCAACTTTCTTGGCTATATCATGAGCCAAAACTTGAGCTTGCTTGTCGTCAACATGTTCAGGCTCAACAAGTATTCTTACTTCTCTTCCAGCTTGGACGGCATAAGCTAAAGAAACACCTTGAAATTCTTTAGCCACTTTTTCAAGCTTCTCAAGACGCTTTAAATAATGCTCTACAGACTCTCTTCTTGCTCCAGGTCTTGCAGCCGAAATTGCGTCTGCAGCAGCTATTACAAAAGCTTCAGGGCTTGCAGGAGCTTCAATTCCTTCATGGTGCGACAAAATAGCATTTATCATCTTTTGAGATTCACCGTATTTCTTAGCTATATCCGCAGAAATCTGATGATGAGTTCCCTCAACTTCGTGGTCAACAGCTTTACCTATATCGTGGAGCAAAGCTGCTTTCTTGCAAAACATAACGTCCAGACCAAGCTCCCCAGCTATAGCGCCAGCAAGCCATGTAACTTCTAGGGTGTGCTGAAGCTGGTTCTGACCATAAGACGTTCTATATTTTAATTTGCCCAACAATTTAATTATCTCAAGGTTAAGACCCGGAACGCCTGCGTCAATAGCAGCCTGTTCACCGATTTCTTTAAGGTGCTGGTCCATTTCCCTTTTAACTTTTGCAACAACTTCTTCAATTCTGGCAGGGTGTATTCTACCGTCCGCTATCAATCTTTCCAATGCAATTTTAGCCGTCTGTCTTCTTACGCCGTCAAAAGCAGAAATAGTAATAGCTTCTGGAGTGTCATCAACTATCAAGTCCACTCCTGTGGCTTGTTCAAAAGCTCTTATATTTCTTCCTTCTCTACCTATAATTCTTCCTTTAATTTCGTCGCTAGGTATTTGAATGGTTGAAGTAGTAATATCTGCTGTATGGTCTGCAGCTATGCGTTGTATTGCAATGGAAAGAATTTCTTTTGATTTCTTATCCGCATTTTCGCGAGTTTCTTGTTCAAGTTTCTGAGCTAAAATAGCCGCATCTTGTCTTGCTTCTTTTTCCATCTCGTTTATTAGCGTCTTCTTGGCTTCTTCTCTTGTCATTCCTGATACGCGTTCCAAAACTTTTTTCTGTTCTTCTTTTATTCTGTCAACTTCGGAAAACTTTATTGTAAGATGATGTTCTTTGTTTGAAATTTCTTTCTCTTTACCTGCTAAATCTTTTTCTTTCCTATCTATGGCGTCCATCTTGCGCTCTAAATTCTCTTCGCGCTGATTGGTTCTATTTTCCATGTTTTGGACTGATCGTTTTCTTTCTTTTATATCAAGCTCAAACTCTTTTCTTTCTTTATCAACTATGACTTTTGCTTCAAGCAAAGCCTCTTTTGTTTTAGTCTCCGCAACCATTTTTGCTTCTTTTATTATTCTTTCTGAGACTTGCTCTGCAGATTTTGCGTTTACTTTTGCATAAACTAGACGCAAAACATATCCTGTAATTGCTGCTAAAACTCCTATAATAATCGCTCCCATCTTTCACTCCTCACTTTATAGTTTGTATGATCCTTTGCTCAGTAACGATAGTTCCAATCGGCAGATCATGTTTTCCGATTGGAAGTTTGTCCGTAATTTGAAAATCATAAGCAAGACCTACCGTCTTGCTTAAAGGCACGTCTTTTAACCATCTATCGTAATAGCCCTTACCGTAACCAAGTCTGTAGCCCGAAAGATCAAAAGCAATCCCTGGGATCAAAGCTAAATCAATAGAATCTTTTGAAGCAACATCGTCCGAATTTACTTCAGGCTGCCTTATTCCATAAACTAACTGATTGGCGTCTTCAAGCCCTACTATTCTTACAGTCTGCATAAACGAATCTCCGGGATTTTTTATCGCAGGAACAACAACATTTTTCCCTTCTTCAATAGCTGACTTCACAATAAAATCAGTTATTACCTCAGAACCATAAGACAAGTAAATCATAAGAGTATTCGCCTGTTCGTATAGAGAAAACTTTTTAAGTGCGGCAAGAATAGCAGTACTGCAAACTAAAGCCGAAGTCGGATCAAGCCTGTTTCTCATAGACAAAAACTCAGATCTCACTTTTCTTTTTTCTAATTCCAAGTAATCGTTCACGTATTTTACCCTCGTAGCCTTCTTTTGTAGGCGTATAAAGTTCCACAGGATCTGTCCAATATTCCTGTTTGACATAATGTCCTTCAAAATCGTGTGGATACTTGTAGCCTTTTCCGTGCCCCAGCTCTTTTCTGTCAAGAGTTGCGTCTTTTAAGTGATTCGGAACGTTTCTATCTTTGCCATTTTTAACCTCCGCCAACGCATTCTCAATTGCTAAGTAAGAAGCGTTAGATTTTGGAGCACATGCAACATAAATAGCTGCCTGAGCTAAAATAATCCTCGCTTCAGGCATACCTACAAACTCAATAGCATTAAGAGCAGAAACGGCAAGAGTCAAGGCTCTAGGATCCGCTATGCCTACGTCTTCAGAAGCACAAATTATTATTCTTCTAGCGATAAAACGGGGATCTTCCCCAGCGGCAAGCATCTTTGCCAACCAATAAGCAGTTGCGTCAGGATCTGTTCCTCTCATTGATTTTATAAACGCCGAGATATGATCGTAGTGAGCGTCTCCTGAACGATCATAAACAACTGCTTTTTTCTGCATTGATTCTTGAGCCACGTTTATGTCAAAAAACCTGACACCGTCCTTATTTACTTTTGTTGAAAGAACGCCTATTTCAAGAGCATTGAGAAGCTTTCTTGCATCGCCACCCGAATTGGCAATAAGATGTTTTTTTGCTTCTTCGGACATTCTGACATTGTACTTGCCAAGACCTTTATCTTTATTATTCAGAGCCGACTCCATAATCGCAGATAAAGCTTTTTGCGACAAAGAATTAAACTCAAAAACAGTGCTTCTTGAAATAATCGCCGCATTAATATAAAAAAACGGGTTTTCTGTTGTTATTCCTATTAGGGTTATGATTCCTCTTTCAACATCTGGAAGTAAAGCGTCTTGCTGAGAACGATTAAAATGATGAATTTCATCAAGCATCAAGATAGTCTTTTTACCTGATAGTTCCGACCTAGATTTAGCTGACTCTATTATTTTTCTTATGTCGGATATTCCTATAGTTACAGCATTTGCTTCTTCAAAATATGATTTTGTTTTTGAAGCTATTATTCTCGCCAATGCACTCTTTCCGCTTCCAGGTGGTCCAAAAAATATAACAGAACCAAGATTGTCGGCTTCTATGGCGCGGCGCAACAGCTTGTCGTTTCCGACAATGTTGTCCTGTCCCATAAACTCTTCAAAGCCACAAGGCGCCATTCTTGCCGCCAATGGTTTATTTTTTTGGCTTGCTGCCTCACTAAAAAAATCTGTTTGTTTCATAAAATAGAAAAACCCGCAATGCCGTTAGTTTTAACCAGTTTAAAGCCCTCTTTGTTTAAGTGAGATACAGTGGCATAAGCCCACGAGCATACGCTCGACTGCTGTTCTCTAAAGTTGACTTGTAGGAATAAACCGACTAAAACATCACCAACATCGCAGATTATTATAAAAATATTTCAATTCGCGTAATCGGACTCGTCAAGTTGCCTAATTAGGTCTCTAATTTTCTTATCATAATTATTTGAAATACTTTCTTGCAAATCTCTTAATTTAAGCAGTTCTGCCGCTATTTTCACAGCGGTTAAAGCAGCTATTTTCTGCGTGTCGGGCACATTAAAATTCTCTTTTTTTACTTCAATCCACTGCTCATTTACAAAATTTACGACCCTGTTAAAACTCAATTCATCTAAATTGTCTATATTAAATTCTATATCTCTTCCCATTATTCTTTCGCGGGTAGTAGCCATATTACGAAACCCTTGCCGTATCAATCTTTTTCATTATTCTTTCTACTCTAGAGACTGTTTCTTTTGCGTTTCTTTTTAATGCCGCATATTCGCTTACAATGCTCCTATTGCGTTCATTTTCTTTTCTCAAATATTCAACTTCCAACTTTAATTTATGGTTTTCATTCGTAAATTTTTTTAAATTTTCAGCTGCTTTTCTAACTTTAACAGCTAAAATTTCAATATTTTCCATGCCAATATTCTATAAATTGCCCTAATGAATGTCAATGCGTTATTTTATATTTATGAAACATTTATATACAATCTAATGCCTAATCTTCCAGTTAGAACCTAAAAATTTATATATAAAATAAAAAACGAACGGACAAAGTATATTATCCGTTCGTTTTAAATATTGAAATTTACTAATAAAAATCTATGCCTGACAGCCTGCTGAAGCTTTACGTTGCAAAAGCTCCCAACTGTTGTCAACATTTTTCTGAATAGCTTCAAGAATTGGAGCATTCTCAGGCTTGAAAAGATGTTTGAATCTACCCTGAGGCTTTAAGAACTCCGTTACAGGTTTCTTTTCTTTGGGCATAACGTTTATTTTGTAAACACCATACTCAACTTCAAAAGAAGGCCAAATACAGGTTTCAACAGCAAGTCTTGCAAGAGACATTGTATCTTCAGGCTTATAGTTCCAGCCCAGTCTGCATGGCGTCAAAATATTTATAAACGACGAGCCGTCTATTGATAAAGCTTTTTGTACTTTTGTTATAAAGTCGTTCCAGTTTCCAACATACGCTTGAGCGACATAAGGAATATTATGAGCTACCATTATCTGTGTTAAATCTTTTTTGTTCTGCTCTTTTCCTTGGTGGGCTTTTCCAGCGGGAGCTGTGGTTGTATGCGCACCGAGAGGCGTTGCTCCAGATCTCTGTATGCCAGTGTTCATATATGCTTCGTTGTTGTAGCATATATAAAGCATTCTATGCCCTCTTTCCATAGCTCCTGATAAAGACTGCAAACCTATATCGTACGTGCCGCCGTCACCGCCAAATGCAATAAATCTGATATCTTCCGTTATTTTTCCCTGCTTCTTTAAACTTCTGTAAGCTGTTTCTATACCGCTACATGTCGCCGCAGAATTTTCAAAAGCACTGTGAAAAAAGGAATTTTTCCAAGCCGTATAGGGGAAGATAGTAGTAGAAACTTCCAAACAACCAGTCGCACTGGTAACAACAACCGGCGTGTTCCCTGCAGCTATCATAGCCTGTCTAGCGACTATACCTGCTCCGCAACCTGCACAAAGACGATGTCCGCCTGTTACACGTTCCGGATTTTTACTCAAATCTTTTAAATTTGCCATTTTATATCTCCTAAAAGCTTAAGCTTTTAAAGCTTTCTATTTCTTTCTTACGTTTATATATTCTACTTGATTAGCTGGATTTTGGGCTCCTGAAGCTATCTTGTCAAGAATCTCATAAACCTCAGATATATGCTTAGTATTGATTTCTCTTCCGCCAAGTCCATAAACATAATTTACAACTTTAGGGGTTGTAACTCCTGCAGCGTACAAAGAGGACACAACATCCGCATGTAGAGGAGCAAAAGCTCCCGAGCAAGAATCAGCTCTATCCAACACAGCTATAGCTTTTACATGAGCCAAATCTTTGGCAATCTGTTCCGTTGGAAAAGGTCTGAAAACTCTTATTTTCAAAAGACCGGCTTTAATACCTTTTTCTCTTAATTCGTTTACAACAACTTTTGCAGTTCCAGCTGTTGATCCGATAACTACTATTGCAATTTCAGCGTCGTCAAGCATAAATTTCTCATACATTTCATACTTACGTCCAAACGTTTTCTCAAAGTCTTTGGCTACGTTTAAGATTATGTCTTTTGAGTCTCTCATAGCTTGAGCAAGCTGGTATCTATGTTCAAAGTAATAGTCTTGCAAGTCAATTGAACCTAAAGTGTAAGGCTTTTTGGTGTCCAATAAGTATCTTTCAGGCTTATACTCACCTACAAAAGCTTTTACATCAGCGTCTGGATAGAGCTCTACTACTTCCATACAGTGAGAAATAATAAATCCATCGGTCGTTACAAGCGTAGGAAGTTTTGCCTTTTCAGCAATTCTTGTAGCTTGAATCATATTGTCATAAGCCTCTTGAGAATTTTCTGAATAAATTTGAATCCAGCCTGAATCTCTTGCACCCATTGTGTCTGACTGGTCGCCGTGAATATTAAGAGGAGCGGAAATCGCCCTGTTAACTTCTGCCATAACTATAGGAAGCCTCAACCCCGAAGCGATGTAGAGCATTTCCCACATAAGGCACAATCCTTGCGAAGAAGTACCAGTCATAGCTCTAGCTCCAGCTGCAGAAGCCGCTATAGTCGCTGACATTGCAGAATGTTCGCTTTCAACAGCTACATACTCGCTTTTTACAACGCCATCTGCGACAAACTGTGAGAATATCTGCACAATTTCTGTCGCAGGGGTTATAGGATACGCCGCTACTACATCCGGCTCTATTTGGTGCATTGCTTCCGCCATAACTTCGTTGCCTGTTTTTGCAACAAGTTTACCTTTTGAAAAAACTGTCTTTATCATTTCATTTAACCCCTTGAGGCAAAAAGCCTCTTAATAATTATTTCTTTTCTTGTTCCATTGTAATAGCTTGAACTTTAACGGGACATTCTTTAGAGCAAATTCCGCAACCCTTGCAGTGATCGTAATCTATCCCCGTGACAACTGTTCCTTTTTTTTCGTCTGGCGCAATTTTTATGGAAGCATCAGGGCATGAAATCCAACAAGTTAAGCAATGTATGCACTTATCTTTGTTCCATACAGGTCTTATTGAACGCCAGCTCCCAGTATCAAAAGCTGTGGCTGTTCCCGGTTCTACATAATCCCCAACGGGGAGTTCCGCAGCTGTCAATTTTTTATTAGTACTTTCTTTATTCACTTTATTCCTCCAAGGAGCAAAAGGCTCCCTATAGTATTTTTAAATTTAACGGCTTTTTACTTCGTCAAAAGCGCGTTTTATAGATGAAAGATTCCCATCTATAACTTCAGGTTTGTGTCTGAATTTTGCCATAAGTTTGCCTTTTGTATCTTCAAGAACACCGTTAATATCAAGTGTTCCTATTACTTTGACTAAAGCTCCAAGCATAGGCGTATTTGGTATGTCTTTTCCTATTGTTTCACGGGCTATTTGGCTTGCATTTACGACATAAACCTGATTTGCATCAATTCCGAGCTTTTTAGCAATTTCATCTGAGCTGAAAGAAGTATTTACTATAACTTTGCCGGTAGTTCCTATACCGTCTGTAACCGGCACTGACTCCATAAGAGAAGGATCCAATATAACAACATAGTTGGGATTTGTAACGCCTGAATGAATTGTTATAGGATCTTCGCTTACTCTATTGAAAGACTGAACTGGCGCTCCCATTCTCTCCGGACCGTATTCAGGAAAAGCCTGAATATACTTACCTGTTGCTAAAACAGCTTCGGCAAATAAAAGCGCTGCTGTTTTGGCGCCTTGTCCACCGCGTCCGTGCCAACGGACTTCAATCATTTTTGCTGACATTTTTATGCTCCTTTATTGAGAAGTAAAAAGCAAACAACGACATCAGATTAAGCTTATTTAAAGCTCTTTTCCAATCTCGCTTCTTCTTTTTACACTAATTAATTTTGAGTTTAAAGAACACTCTTTACATCTCTTTGCGACCTGCAATTGCACGTGAAATAGTTACCTCATCGGCATATTCAATATCCCCGCCAACGGGTAAACCATATCCAAGTCTTGTTACTTTAATACCTAGTTTTTTTATAAGTTCCGCGAGGTAAACTGCAGTCATTTCGCCTTTAGAATCGGTATCGGTAGCAATTATTACCTCACTAATGTTATCACTTTTTAGTCGTTTTATCAAATTGTCAATTCTTATATCATCAGGACCTACTGCATCTAAAGGAGACAACGCTCCGCCAAGAACAAAATAGAGACCTTTATAATCCTTAACTTTGCTTACTGCTATTAAATCTTGAGGAGTTTCCACTACGCAAACAGTATTGTGATCTCTTGCTGAATCAGAACATACAGGACATGGGTCATGTTCACTTAGGTTATAGCAAATGCTACAACTTTTCATTGTCTGCCTTGCTTTGAGTATAGAATCTACAAGCCTGCTTACCTCATTCTCTGACATCTTTAATATATGATAACTTAAGCGTTCTGCCATTTTTGGTCCTACTCCCGGCATCCTTTTTATTATTTCAATCATTCTTTCTATGGATTGAGGTCTGTTCATATTATTTATTGTCCGTGATCTTTTTAGCGGTAGATTTAAACTTCTTAGCTATATCTTCTATGTGTTTTGGCACAGCTGTCTTTGCCGTTTCTTTTAAATCTTCTTTAATTGTATATTCAACGGGAGATATAGGTTTTGCGTCTTTTACTACTATGTCTTCTTGCTTGTTTGGCAAAGCGTTTTTTTCAATCATAACTTTAATTTTTACATTTATTCCTGTCTTTCTTTGGAACAATTTTGTAATCTGCTCTTGGAATCCCATGATGCCTTCGTAATCAAACTGTCCAGTAACAGACAACTGTATAGACGCATCGCCAGTAACCTTGATTACAGCCTTTTTTAAAGACTGTGCTGTAAGAGGATGTTTTTTCATTATTTCAGCAACCAATTCGTCCCATACGCTTATTAAGTCGGCAGTCGCAGCAACGTTGTAACTTTCTTTTATCTCTGCTTGCTCAGTCACGGAGCTTCCAAAACTGCTTTCCTTATTAATAGCATTCTTTTCAAGTTCGGCGATTCTATTTATAAGATCGCTAACGTTATAATAAGGTTCAGACATTTTAAGCAAATACATTTCAAGAAGAATTCTCGGCTGGTCGTGCCAACGCATCTCTTCCAAAGCTTTTGACAGCAAATTGTTCATTCTTATATGGCGTGAAACCGTGAACAAACTCTTTTGAATTTCAAAAAGTTTTTTATCTTCTGTAGAAGTTTCCGCTACTTCTGGATTTATCAAGTAAATCATAACTTGTCTTAAGTGGTCTCGCAGATCTCTTGCAAACTGCAAAATATTATATCCATCATCGTTAATTTTCTTGACGATTTTTAAAATAGCTTGAATATCGCCTTTGGCAATATTTTCAGTAACCAAAGCAATTATATCTTTTGGAAGAAGACCAAGAAGCCCTCTTATATATTCGCCTGTTATCTTTCCTGAATTTGAAGATACTGCTTGGTCTAATAAACTTAAGGCATCTCTCATAGAACCGCCAGAAGATGCGGTAATAATGCCTAAAGCGTCAGAATCTATCTCAAAACCTTCTTTTTGAGCGATGTTTTGTATAGCTGAAGCCATTTCTGAAGCAGCTATAAGTTTAAATCTATATTTTTGACATCTTGAAAGAATAGTAACTGGAATTTTATGCTGCTCGGTAGTAGCCATTATAAAAATTACATGGGCAGGAGGCTCTTCCAAAGTTTTAAGGAGTGCATTGAACGCCTGAGTAGTTATCTGATGCGCTTCGTCTATAATATAAATCTTGTAATTTGAGTGAGCGCTTGCAAACTTTACGTTCTCTCTTAACGCTCTTATTTCGTCTATGCCATTGTTTGACGCACCATCTATTTCTAATACGTCAACGCTTGAGCTTTTTGAAACTTCAAGACAGTTTTCGCAAATACCGCAAGGAATAGCAGTAGGACCATTTTTGCAGTTTAACGCTTTGGCAAGTATCCTTGCCATAGTTGTTTTCCCACAGCCTCTGGGACCGCTAAACAAATAAGCATGCGATATTCTTTTTTCAGAAATAGCGTTTTTAAGAGTTTGGGAAATATGGTCCTGCCCTATGACTTCGTCAAAGTTTTGAGGTCTGAATTTTCTTGCTAATCCAAGGTATGACATGTATGACACCTTTAACAGCGGTAATAAAAACAAAAAAATTACTGTGTTTTAAGTTTAGCAAATATAGGACTTTTATTACAATTTTTTGCAATTTTTTTACACAAGAAAGCATTTTTAATAAAAATATGCGCCTCAGTTTTTTGTTGGGGCACCAAATATAATTTTGACACAGATACGTTTTTTGTGTAGAATTTCTTTCGTTATCTTAATCTTACGCGTTTTTCTAATTTTTAACTTTTTAGAGAAACTTTGGATCATCTCAAAAAACTTTTCTTTTTGTTTCTAAGTCAATTATAAAAAGAGGTTCTCATGTCTTCCAAGCGTGCAATAATTATTGGGGCAGGTCCTGCAGGGCTTACGGCAGCTTATGAACTCTTAAACAAAACTGATATCAAACCAATAATAATTGAAGCATCAAAAGAAATCGGTGGAATTTCAAAAACATACAATTATAAGGGCAATAGAATGGACATGGGAGGACATAGATTCTTCTCAAAGTCTAACAGAGTATTGCAGTGGTGGCTTGATATTATGCCGTTGCAAACAATGCCTTCAAAAGATGATATATTATTAAACAGAAAACTTATCTTCAAACAATCTAATACGCAAAATAATCCTGAAACTGAAGACAAAGTAATGTTAATGCGAAGAAGATTATCAAGAATTTTCTTCTTAAGAAAATTTTTTGATTACCCAATATCTTTAAGTTATAAAACAATAAAAAACCTTGGTATTACTAGAATTCTTAAGTCAGGCATGAGTTATATATATTCTTTTTTTGTTAAAAGAAATGAAAAATCTCTTGAAGATTTTATTATAAATAGATTTGGTAAAGATTTGTATTCAACATTTTTTAAAGATTACACGTATAAAGTTTGGGGAATAGAACCAAATAAAATACCAGCAGACTGGGGTGTTCAAAGAATAAAGGGTGTTTCTATAATAAAAGTTTTAGAAGATGCATTAAGAAAATTGTTTAACATAAAACAAAAAAATATTGAGACTAGTCTTATAGAACAATTCTATTATCCTAAATATGGACCAGGTCATTTTTGGGAAACTACGGCAAACGAAATTAGAAAAAAAGGTGGGGAAATAATTTTTGACCAAACCGTATGCAAGATAGTTACAGAAAACAATAAAATAGTGTCTGTTTCTGCAAAAGATCATTTAGGAAACTTACAGAATTATAAAGGTGATTACTTTATAACAGTAGGATTACTTATGAAAAAGCTTGAACTTTTAAATGATACAAGAATACCATCATATAAGAACATAACTCCTGACTTATGGATTTACATTCAAGAAAAAGATGTAAAAATAGGGCGTCTTCAAATATTTAACAACTGGAGTCCATATCTTGTAAAAGATTATGAGAATACTGTATGGATAGGGCTTGAATATTTTTGCAATGAAACCGATGATTTATGGAGTATGAATGAAAATGATTTTATTAATTTTGCAATAAGCGAACTTGAAAGAATAAACATAATAAAGAAAGAGAATGCTATTGATCGTTGTTTAGTAAAAGTGCCTAAAGCATATCCAGCCTATTTTGGCTCTTATAATAATTTTGATTTGATAAGAAATTTTACCGATAAATTTGAAAATCTGTTTCTAGTCGGAAGAAATGGTATGCATAAATATAACAACATGGATCATTCTATGCTTACGTCAATGATAGCTGTTGAGAACATAGCTAACAATATAAAGTATAAAGACAACATATGGAAAGTAAACACTGAAGCTAATTACCATGAACAAAAGCAATAATATTACAATTCAATTTATAAAATATTTTTTTGCGAGTGCTTTGGCATTAATAACGGATTTTGCACTTCTCTATATTTTGACAGAATTCTTAAGTTTCTACTATCTGGTTTCTGCTTCTTTGTCATTTACTGCAGGTCTGTTAGTAACGTATATTTTAAGCAAGAAATATATATTTACAGAAAGTACTATATCAAATACGAAATATGAATTTGCAATTTTTGCAGCAATAGGCATTGTAGGACTTGGAATAAACAGTTTATCTTTGAAATTTTTGACAGAAAAATTAGGTCTTTATTATATGTACTCTAAATTTATAACTGCATTTATTACATACCTTTGGAATTTTTTCTGTAGAAAATATATCCTTTTTAACAGGAGAAACTCTTGATAATAAGCTTCTTTAGAAACGAAAAAATAAATTTTTCCGTATTAGCTTTCTGTCTTTCGGCAATTATTTTTGCTGTTTATTTTCACGCTCTTGATTTTGGTTTCACAAATCTAGATGACAATAACAGTCTGCACAGGGTTGCTGGCGACTTGGCAAAAAAAACAGCTTTTATAGATGTATTTAAAAAAGACGTTATGCTTGGCAAATCTCCAACACCTTACTATCGTCCTATGGTAGCGCTGTCTTTTGTATTTGATTATAAAATAGCAGGTGAATCGGAATGGTATTCCCATTTTTCATGCATAGCTCTTCACTGCATAACCACAATTTTGATATTCTTGTTTCTCAAAAAATATTTATTAAAAAAACTGTTGCCATCTTTTTTAGCCGCTCTTGTTTTTGCTGTCCACCCTTCTTGTATGTACACAGTCATATGGGCTACAGGAAGAAATGAATCTCTTCTTTTAATGAACTTCTTAATATCTTTGATGTTTTTCATTGAATACGTAAATACCAAAAAGCTAGGATTTCTTGTCGCACATATGTTTTTTATTTTACTGTGCTTCTTTACAAAAGAATCTGGCATTATATTTCCATTTGTTACTTCTTCTTTACTTTTTTCTTACAAAAGAAAAAAACCAACAACTTAAGATATATATTTATTTGATTTGGATTGCTTTGATTTTGTTCTTTATGATTTCAAGGAAGTTGGCTGTCAACCCCGGAGGCTTTTCAATTCCATTTTGCAAAGACGGTATAGTTATGTTTTTTGATTATTATTCCTCAATGTTTTTTTTTAGAACCCCTTTCGGCGTAGCTAACATGAGTTTAAAGTTATTTTTTTTAGGTCTTTCGGGCTTCTTGCTTTCTTTATTTTTTGCTTTCTACAATGTAACAAACAAAAAAATTATAAAGAGAAACTCTTTCTTTGTACTCTTAACCCTTATAAGCATAGGCACAAACTGCATGACAGGAACAAGATTATGGTTTCAAGGCAATAGGATGTATGTTCCAATGTTGGGTGTAATAATTGTCTTCATATCTTTCTTAACTCCGTATTTAGAAAACAAAAAAACAAAATCTTGAATTATTTATTGTTTTTCTGTTATTATGCTAATTTGTGTTGCAACAAATGTTAAAGCATCGTATAAATTCAAAAATAGTATCGCATTTTGGGGAAATGTCATAAATGAAAACGGATCTACTGAAATTACTTCTTATAAATTTCACGCTTATGCATTAATGGATAACGGAAGATTTCAAGAAGCTGTAAATGAATTGCTGCCTATAGCTCAAGGACTAAACTTCGGCTATAGCGAAGTAAACTATGCATTAGGAAGCGCTTTTATGTTGAATAAGGATTATGCAAATGCCGCAAAAATATTTGAAATAATAGTTCAAACTAGACAAATGCTTATACCGCAAGTATATGCAAACATCATTTTGGCAATGCATTTTTCAAACAATGAAGAAAAGGCAAATTATTACTTTAACGAGTTTATGAAAACCACAAATTTGGATAACACCGCTGCAAACGCTTATATAAACAACTTCAATAATTTTATAAATACGCAAAGAGAAATTGATCTGTCGCGACCAAAAACTGTATAAATTTATATTTTTAATTCAAATGTTTCTTTTTGAATTCCAGCTCTTCTTTGTTGCTTCTTGTAAAATTAACGGTAATTTTATCCCCTTCTTTGAACTCGCCAGCGATTAGTTTTGAAGAAAGAGGATTCAGCAAATATATCTGTATTGCTCTTTTTAAAGGTCTGGCTCCAAAAGCAGGATCATAGCCTTTTGATGAAATAAAATCTTTTGCTTTATCCGTAAGCTCAACATTTATTTTCCTGTCATCTAAACGTTTTTCAAAAGATTTAAGCTGTATATCAATAATTCTGTTTAATTCTTTTTCGCCTAAGCTCTGAAATATTATAGTCTCGTCTATTCTGTTTAGAAATTCAGGTCTAAAATATTTATGCAGCTTCTGCATTACTTTATTTTTCATATCTTCGTAATTGTCATACTCTTGAATATATTGAGAACCGATATTTGACGTCATTATTATAACAGTATTTTTGAAATCAACCGTTCTTCCTTGACCGTCAGTAAGTCTTCCGTCATCAAACAATTGAAGCATAACATTAAATACTTCAGGATTTGCCTTTTCAACCTCGTCAACCAAATCTATGGCTTTGTCGGGCAAATATCTATCTGTTATATATCTTGCGCTAAGAGTTGCTGCAGCAACTAAAGCCGAATCTTTTATTTTTACCCCATGGTGAACTTCGTATTTTTCCTTGATCCCTCTAAGAATTGCTATCGTATCTTCAACAGATGGTTCGCCTGCATAGACAGGCTGAAAACGCCTTTCCAATGCTGCATCTTTTTCAATATATCTTCTATATTCGTCTAATGTCGTAGCACCGACAAGCTTAAGCTCGCCTCTGGCAAGCATAGGCTTTAGCATATTTGCCGCGTCAACGGCTCCTTCGGAAGAGCCTGCTCCGACTATCGTGTGTAGCTCATCTATAAAAAGAATTATTCTGCCTCCCGCGACCTGAATTTCTTTAAGCACTGCCTTTAATCTATCCTCAAATTCTCCTCTGTATTTGGCGACTGCAATTAAAGCTCCCAAATCTAAAGCTATAACTTTTTTGTCCTTCAAACTCTCAGGAACATCGCCCGAAACTATGCGTTGAGCCAAACCTTCAACTATGGCAGTTTTTCCTACTCCGGGCTCGCCGATTATTACGGGGTTGTTCTTCTGGATAGTACCTGCACACATCTACGAATCTCTTCATCTCTGCCTATCACTGGGTCAAGCTTGCCTCGTTTAGCTAAGTCAGTTAAATCTTTGCCATATTTCTCTAAAGCTTGGTATTTATCTTCGGGGTTTTGATCCGTCACTCTCTGATCGCCTCTTATGCTTACAAGGTTTTTTAGAACAACATCTTTTGTAAGTCCGTATTTTTTAAGTATTTTTGAAGCTATTTCTGAAGATTCATCTGCTATTGCAATAAGTATATGTTCCGTAGAAATGTAATCGTCTTTCAAATTTTTTGCCAATTTTTCGGAATTGTTTAAAATCTTTGTAAGTCCTTGAGAGAGATATACGTTTCCACCTGAAACTTTTACTTTTTTTTCTATCTCGGAAACTAAATCTTTTGATATGTTTGAAAACAGCATATCTTCCTGACCAGTAGCAGCACTTTTCTTTATAATTGCTCCAACTATGCCGTCTTGCTGTTTAACTAAAGCGTACAAAACATGTTCGGCGGCAATTTCTTGATTACCATACTCAGACGCTATATTTTGCGCATCTGCCAACGCCTCTTGGGATTTAATCGTAAACTTAGAAAGATTCATAGGTTTCCTCCGTCTGATAAAACCGCGATAAGTGTTGATATATTATTTATTTGAAATGGACTTTATTTTTTCTTCAAGAAGCCTAATTCTATCCGCTATTTTTTGTTCTAGCATTTTTTGTTCTTCCAAAACAAATTTCATAGCTTCAGATATTGGGTCTGGCAGTTTTGCATGCTCAAGCTTATTTACCTCGTCAGGACTATGTCCGAGGCTTATTCTAGCAGGAACTCCAATAGCGGTGGCATTTGCAGGCACATCGTGTGTAACTACAGAAGCTGCAGCTATTATGGCGTTTTTACCTATATTTATGGCTCCTAAAAGTATGGCATTTGAGCCTAATACCACATTATCGCCAATAGTAGGATGTCTTTTTTTCTTTTCCAAAGTCGTCCCACCTAGAAGAACACCCTTGTATATTAGAACATCATTGCCTATTTCTGCAGTCTCGCCTATTACAACCCCCATTCCGTGATCAATAAAAACTCTTCTTCCTATTACTGCACCAGGGTGGATTTCTATTCCAGTTACAAACCTGCTTATATGGGAAATAAACCTTGCCATAAAATAAAATTTATTTTTCCAAAGTTTGTTGGCAAATCTGTGCAGAATAACAGCATGTAGTCCGGGATAAGAAAATATAACTTCCAACTTTGATCTCGCTGCAGGGTCTTTGAGAAAAACGGTTTGGATATCTTCTCTTATCAGCTTAAACATAGTGGTGCGATTATACAAAATAATAAAGAATTATTACAGAAATAGAAGTATTTGTAGGCTAAATTTAGAGGAAGAACTAACTTTTTTTTCTTAAATCTATCTTTTTTATAAAAAATTCACAAACTTAAAGAATATTATTAATAAAGAACTTAGTATAAAATAATTAGAAAATAAAAATTTTGTAGAAGAGGTACATTTATGACTAGAATGAGAAAGAAAATTATGTGTTTGGCTTTGTCTCTTGCGTTTGGGGTGATGTCTTCACAAGCACAAGCCATTGGTAATTCAACCCAAATTCTGGCAGAAAGAGATTCAACAATTTTAAAGTTTCGTGATTTGGGAGGTTTTGGTTGGCGTTCTCAGCCACGTTCAATTGTTTTTCATCCTTATTATGTCAAAAATTCTGAAGATTTCAATATTTACATCTCTTATGTAAAGTCATTATTGTTATCCAACCAGCGATGGACACCGTACGCTATTCTCGGCACGATAGAACACACTAAAAAAATAATTGAGGAAAAAATTCGTTGGCGACGAATCTATTTGGCTCGTTGCGGCAAATTGCAATTGCTACCGACGGGAAATATACACGCGGAGGGACGCAAATTTTAGAACAGCTGACTTCCGATAAACACGACTTAGCTAAAATTGGCGAAGGAATTGGGTACATTCTTAAGGGCAGGGATTGGCGTTACTATTATCCATTTATTGGAGCCTCACAGTCTTTAGTCTCGTCATATCGCGCATTCTCCACCCCGATTCGCGCTCAGCATTATACTCCATCAACTATTTACAACGAGCTTACAGAAATTCCTAAACAGATAGGCGCAATCATTGACATGACGCTTGGAATGAATACTGCACGGCGTAATCTATTTTACAGCATTAGAGGGACAATGGGGTCAGGCGAACAGCTGACACGTATGTTGTTGAATTATGATGTTATGGACGAACCTACATGCAGAGTTTTAACGCACGGGCTACGCGGAGTGCGGCACGGACTCGCAGTGGCGACTCCGATATGGACTGCAGCATACTGGTTTGGGTCGCTTCCGTTAGCTATAGGTGGCGCTATATTTTACAGTGCGGCTATGGTGGGCTCGTGGATGCATTCAATATTTACTCCCTCTTCCGACGAAACCGATATTATTCCGCCCTATTTAAATATTACTCTTCCTCGCATAATTAAAATCTCAGTAAATGAAAGAGAGCAAGATGCAGAGTCTATAAAGATTTTGAGACATTATGGGCATAGATATTTTGAACTCCCCAAAGAAGAGGTTGCACAACTTAAGAGTGAAAAAGGGTGGGAAGCACTCCACATAGACATCAAGTATTTAAATTTTCCACGTTACTTTATATCACGAGACAATAATGATCCTAACCCCAACACTAGAGATTTATAATAATTCTTTTAGGCTAAAAAAGTGAATTGAGTTTTATTGAATAGTCTTCTGAATACAACATAGCTGGAATAAAATTCAGCTATGTTGTTTTTATATGGTAAATTTTACGACGACAAATCAAGAGCTGGCAATGCCCCTCCAAATTCACTCGCTAAATGAGCTAATTCTACAAGACCCATATCTATCCAAATTTTTACATCTTCCGCAGTAGGTTCTTCATTTTCAGCAAGTTGTAATACTAATTCTTTTCTTTCATTTTTAAATATTGTTACTTGCCCCTTTCTTACATCCCATATTCCAACTAATTGCCCTTTGTAATATAAATTTTTGCTTATTAGTTCATTATCATACGTAGTGTATAATGTTTTCCCATCAATGTCATACCATGTGGTTTCGTGGTTTGTTCTGTTAAATGTATATATAAGTTTTGAGCCGTTCCACATATAATCTGTAATTATTGCGCCTGAAGCATTTTTAGTGTATTGTTGTTTGCCGTTTTTGTAGAAAGTAGTTTCTCTAGTTGATGGATCGTATGAACTTAAAAGTACATAGTTGCCATTTTGATCATATTCATAATTATATCTAGCAATAACTAAACCTTCTTTATTTTCGGTGTATGTCACGTTCTGTTTGTCATCGTAATAAGTTTTGTTACCGTACATGTCAGTTTTTAATGCAAGCCTATTGTTGGCGTCGTATTGATATACCGCCGTACGATTGCCTTCAAAATCTTCATCGTACTTAGCAAGCCCATGTTCAAAGACAGTTCTGCCTTTGGTCATCTCATCTGTTACATAAGACAGATTTTTTCCATAAGTATCGTACGTATAAGATTTTGTAAGATTTTTATCTTTATCATATTCTTTTACAATACTTCCGCCAAACCCAGTTTCTTTATACGATATTGTTTCTCCAAACTCGTTCTTAACAACTCTCATATTTGTTCCAGCAATATTCTCTTCAGTACTTACAATATTTCCTTGTGCGTCAACAGTTTTTGACATATTTGCAAGATTAAACGTAACATGCCCGTCTTTTGATATGCTTACAGACATTTGTCCAGTAGGAGTATAATATTGTCTGTTTCCTGAAGAATCTGTCGCAGTAACAGGTCTGTTTGGGAGTACTTCAAACATTTGATTTGGTTTTGCAAAATCTCTTAAATCTTCAACTGTTCTACCTTCGGGTCCTATATTGTAGGGATTGTGCTGTTGTACAGGCAGCTGAGCATTTGCAACAGAAACCGCAGAAATTGTTGCTAATAGCAATACTCCAAAGATGCAAAAATACAAACGCCTTACCAAAATGTACCTCGTAAATACAGTATCAGAAAAGAGGAGTTCTAATGCCATCTTCTTCATAAAGAACCTCTTTTATCCCAAATAGGGAATTCATTCTAAATAAAGTAGCAAATAAACCCATATTACTCCCGTCTTTAATTTGCGCTATTTTGCTAATTCAAAATTTACTACACCTATACGCATTCTTACAGGGTTGCCTTCAATTTTTGTGTTATCTGTACCTTTAGCTACATCGTCGTTAACAATAATATTTCCAAATACTGTAGCTTTTTTATCCTTATTTTTTACCAAGTCAGTAAGTTTATCGCCAAGTAAAATATAATACAGGTTATTATCGCCTTTTAAATAAAGAGTATTATCTTTTGTTTGTTTTATTGTTCCTGTTACTTTTATCATAAAATCAACGCTGGAAGGTTTTTGCCACTCTTTGTGGCGCTTGCCAATAAACGCGGGAACAGCTGCTATCAAAACAGCTACAACAGCTATAGCACCGAAAACTATCAACTTTTTGCCTTTGTTCTTTTTAGACTCCATTATATGCCTCCGTTTGCTTATTATTTTAATCTATTTTTTCATGTCTTTTTATCTGTTGCCACCGCCAGCCAATCGAGCTAAAGCTGCCCAACCGTCTTTCCAATCTTTCAAGTAACCGCTGGAATCAACAGCCCCGGCAGCTTGGAATATACCTTGATTTGTTTTCGTATTTTTATACACCCATGAACCTTCTTCCTTGCTAAGCCTATCAATTTCATCAATCATACCACCGACTTGATTGCCAATTGCATATACTTTGTTGCCTGTTGAATCAAGTCCAAAACCAACACCTGCACCGTTAGTAGTGTTATAAACCTGCATTGTCATTTTTCCATCAATATCGTTTGTAACTACGCCAACAACCATTACTTGGGCGCCCGTACCTACTGTACCTTTAAAGGCGTCAAACATAGCCATATCTTCAACTGCTACAAATATCTGTTCTCCATCTTTGGGATTTACGACATCTTTAAACCCGGCGCCGTCAAACATATTTATTGACTGTGGGTTTAACTGTATATATACTTCCTGACCGTTAGCTATCATTTGTCTAGCAGCATCTTCGTTTAAAATGTTGCCATCAGCATCAACAAAAGCTTGAGCTTGACCAACAACAGCAGGATCGTAATAATAAGTTGTTCTCTCAGTTTCTCGTTTTACTTCGCCTGTCTTTTCAGAACTTACAGTTCTAAGGTTAGAAGCTGTCTTACGAACTTTAGGCGTAGTAGGATCGTCATATTCAAAAGAAAATTTCAAGGTTTTGTCTAAATACTCTTCAAAATATCCGTAAGTTACATTATCTGCCGCATACTGCCCTTTATTGTCTCCCTCTTCATGCAAAGTCAAATCTCCGGCAGATGTCCCGCTTGATATACCCTGTCCTAAATCTATATGGTGTCCTTCACTATCATAATCCGCTACATGTTCTCTGCCTTCCACCTTTCCTTCACCACGACGATCTTGCAATTCAGTTTCTCTTCTGCTTGGATCTTCTTCCTCATGAGTACTTTGCCCTGATTCAATCTTAACTTGAAATGGTCTTTTTTGTTTTGAAAGAGCATCATACATTTCTTTCACGATTTTATAGGCTTGCACTGCAGCAGACTCAGCCTCGCCTTTTTGTCTGTACTCCTCAATTAATGCATCAACAGCAGCTTGAGGAGTTGCATCTTCGCCCAACTCAACCATCTTTGCTTCCACTTCGGCTTGTTCTTGTTCATCTAAAAAAAACGCCATATAAACATATGGATTGTTTAAGTCCTGAGCGGTAAGACTAATTCGGGTTATGCTACTGTTATAAAGATATTCCAAAAGATTATCAGCTGCTTCGTGAGAATTTAAATTCTTTATCTTGTTGTAAGCAATATCAAGCTGTTTAAATAATGTTTCAGGATCTTGCGTTGTTCCAACCCCCAACTCTTTACCTTTTGGAGAATACACATATACGCTTTCTTGTACTCCAGTACTACTAGTATAATTTATAATAGTCCTTAAAGTACCTCCTGCATAATATGTATATCTGGCTGTGACACTCTTATGACCTGTATCAGGATTAATATGAACAGTCTCTATAGGCTTACCATAACCATAGTACGTAACATTATTTTTTTCTAAATCTCTTTCAGCTATTTTTGACCCATTTTTATCATATTCATACACAGTAGTTTGAACCTGTTTGTCATAATCTAAATGATAGTTAGTAGGAAACCTTTCAAATTGAGCATCGCCAATTACATCACATCTGAAACTAGAGGTTTCCATACCGCGATCATTATAATATGTTACAGTTGCAATCCATTTTTCAGATTCTTTGTCAGTAGGTGCAGAATAAGAATAAACTATACTTTGTTGCAAAGCACCTGTCGTTTTATCATAAATCCACTCTGCTGATAAATCTCCGTCGGAATCAAACGTATTTTGAGGCTTTCCATCATAATTTAAAGTACATCTTAGATTTCCTGTAGCACCGGGCGCAAAACTAAAAGAAGAGTTAAGCCCATTCTGTTGTAAAAAATTAATAATAGTCTCTCCCATTTTATCGCCGATAGCATGCGCACCACCGATTCCATCATCAAAACCTAAATTTGCCAAATAATCTCCTAACCATTGCGTTGCACCATCTTTTTTTACTGCATCCCAATCCACATCCGTATATCTCAATTGCATATTAGTTATCTCAAACTTTCCGCTGCCTTCTTCAGTTTCAGATAATGTCGCTCTATAACCACCGGCATCATACAAAGCAATGCTGCCGTCTCGTTCTTGTATTGCAACTAATTGCCCTACTCTGTAGTGCATAACAGATGTAATTTTGCCAATTAATAAATTCTTATCCATTTCATCAATTGACAAAACATTAAGTGCCGTCTTATCAGAGTTTAAGTTATTGTTATTTAGAACTTCCTGTCGGAATTTACTGGCATCGGAATAAGCATCTCCTGCAGATAAAGCATTTCCAGAATATCCGCATGCCAACATAAAAGCTAAAGCAATACTAACAAGTTTTTTTCTCACGTCTTCCTCCTTGTTATATCAATCTTTAATCCTCTATCTTATTATTAAAAGCTTTGAAACTTTCCCACTGGCATCTTTTACTTTCCATAAATAAACGCCGCTTGCAACATACTCTCCATTATTATTTTTTCCGTCCCATTTAACGTTTTTATTTCCGCTTTCCCAATACAATTTTCTAACTAATTCTCCCATGGAGTCGTATATGTATATTTCACCTCCAGAATTATCTAAATCGTCAAAAGTAATGCCTTCAGATATTGTACCTTGATTTTTATTTTTGCCATCTGGTATCCAAGGGTTTGGATATGCCTTTGCTGCAAAAGATAATTGAACGCAAGCAAGCAAAAAACACAATGAAAACATTATTTTTTTTGTCATTGCATCTTCTCCAAAGCTCTTTTAACTTCCATTTTATCAGGTCTATAAACTAAAGCCTTCCTCAATAATACAGCCGCATTTGTAAAGTCACCCCTGCTATAATAAGACATGCCTTGTTCATAATATTTTTGCGCAATATTGTCAGCAGTTTTATTATATTCTGCAACAGCCGATGCATTTGACGGATTATATTCTATTGCAAGTTTATATTCTTTAAAAGCTTCTTCAAATTTATTTTTGCTAAAAAACTCAAAACCCTTTCTATAATAAATATCAGATAAGTCTTTGCTTATTTTGGACATATACTCGCGCGAACTTTTTGAATAATCAGCAAAATTATATTTATCTGCAAGTTCTTTGCTCTTTTTGAAATATACCATCGCTTTGTCAAGATTGTTTTCATCGTAATAATTTAATGCTCGTTCATACATCTTGTCTAATTTATCTCTTACTTTTCCCTGAGCAATAGTAGCTTTTTTATCGTTTTCATATTGAACTGCATTTTTTACATTCTTTTTTGCGGACGCTAATAAACCTCTAACATCGGCTCTTGAAGGCGACGCAATAACAATCGCCTCAAAGTATCTTATAGAATCTTCATAGTTGCCTTTGTCAAACAAAGCTCTACCCTTGTTATAAAGTTCAGAAATTTTATCAGATGCAATTTTTGCAAGCTGATTGTCAACATTTGTCATTTCAGTTTTTGCCGCATCATTTTCATGGTCAATGTCCAAAATAAATGCAAGAGATTCTTTAGCGTTTACAAGATCTCCATCCTTATAAAACTTCTTAAATCTCTTCCATAAATATTCTATTCTCTTTCTATTTTTGTCTCTGTTTCTTTCTTTTAAAACTTCTGAAGTATATGCTTCGGTCTTTTCTATGCCGCTTTTGGCAAGCAAATTTTCAGGATCCATAGACAAAACTTTATTGTAGTACCTCCTTGCTTTTACAACATCGCCCAAAGCAAGAGCATTATTGGCTTTAGTCATATACTTACTATTTAAACTTGCATTATAAGCATCAACGTAAGATAACTCTTCGTTAATCTTTTTCAAGTATTTTTGCGAAGCAGCATGGTCTGGATAAACAGCTAAAATTTCGCCAAATGCTTCTCTCGCTTTTATATAATCTTTCCTATTATATATTAACTGCTTTTCTAAAATGTTCTTTAAGATAATAATCATACGCAGTCTTTTCAGAAGCAAAACTTCCTAAAGCACAGCTTAAATTGACACTGTGCGTTCCATCTATATTTTGCCCTGGAGCATAAGAGTAGTCTATAGTTACGCTTTGAATCTCCAAAGCAAATCCCATTCTGAAATCTGTGTCTAAAGATTTTTCAGCAAGCTTTACACCTGATCTTAAATCTAAGAAGTATATAGGAGAAAAAGAAGCGCCCGCAGAAAAGAAGTTGCCGGAATATATCTGTGAATTATAGTCTATTGCAACTTTTAAATTAAAAAAATCCTTTTCGCTATAAGCAGCCCCAACCGACAAAACTTGAGGTAAATCGTAACTTTCTTTTATAAATTTCATTTTTGAGCCAAAATTTTTATAAGCTACTCCAAGAGATATATTGTCAAAATCGGCAAACCTGAAAATTCCTCCTATGTCAGCAGCAAAAGCTTCCGCACTGTAATCAGCAAGATTAGACCTTAAAAGTTTTAAGTTTACACCAAGTCCACCGTACATAAATTCAACTGGCATAGTTTCTTTTAAGTCAATTGAATAATTTAAGATCAAGCCTAAATCGTTAGAAGATGCCATATTTACAGAGTTACCGGAATTATCAAGATGGTCTATATTGCCAAACCCGGCATACATAAATGAAATGCCGAAATTTCCAATAGAAGAAGGGAATTGAGCGCCCAAAAAGTTATATTGAATTGTGTTGAATATTAAAGAGTTGTTTATTGAACCTGTTATTCTATAAGTATCTATTGTTGAAGCTGGATTTAAGATTGATGAAGGTGCATTTCCTGAAATCAAGGCAACACCAGCATCACCCATAGCTGAAGTTACAGGATTTGGGTTATACGAAAACATCCTTCCTCCTGTTACGCCCGCAGCGGCGAAAACCGAAGAGTCAGATCCTAACAATACAATCAAAGCCGCAGCTAAAGAAACTAATCTTTTTTCTAACATTTCTGCCCTTGTTAAAAATAACAACAGACTTCTGTAAAGTTAGAACTGCTTCTGGGTTTTGTGTACGCTTTTATTTCTTATCTGGATCAAATCTAAAACCAACTCCAAAAATGGTTTTAATATGTTTTCTTCCCCAGGGTTTTAAAGAGTTTCTTAAATTCTTTATATGGGTATCAATGGTTCTGGTAGTAACCGATATGTTATACTCAAAAACGTTTTCCAAAATAAATTCTCTATTTAGAACAACTCCAGGTTTTTGTAAAAATAAGTAAAGCAAATCAAATTCTTTTGGTCTTAATTGAACTTCTTTTCCATTAAGAAAAACAGTTCTTGATTCCAAAGATAATGAAAGATTGTCTATTTCGAATTTATTGACTTTATCTTTACGTTTGGAACGCCTGAGCAAAGCCTTAACTCTAGCAACTAGTTCTCTATTGCTGAAAGGTTTCGTTAAATAATCGTCAGCGCCAGAATCAAGACCTATAACTTTATTAGTTTCAGTAGATTCTACTGTAAGCATTATGATAGGAATATTTTTTAAAGCAGGAGTTTGCCTTATTGTTCTGCAAAATTCTATTCCGCCTATCTTAGGCATATTAATATCTACAATTGCAAGATCTGGCTTAGATTTTAACATCCTCTTATATCCTTCATCAGTATCTTTACATGTGATAACCATAAAACCTTCGCCTTCAAGAAGGTTTTTCACCAAACTTCTTAAACTTTCTTCATCGTCAACCACAATAACTTTTGTTTCTACCATAAAAAATCCTTTTGCTAAATAAAAACTGGCAAAATAAATTTAATTGTTGTGCCTTCACCGACTTTGCTTTCCGCCCAAATAGTACCCTTATACAAAGATATTATCTCGCTTGTCAGAGAAAGCCCCAAACCACTTCCTTTTAATTTTTCAAATTTATTTCTTTTTATTTGATAAAACTTTTCAAAAATCTTCTTTAACAACTCTTTAGGGATCCCTATTCCAGTATCGGAAATCCAAATTTCAACAAACTTATCGCCATAATCCTGAGATAACGTAGCTTTTACAGAAATTGCATCTCCTTCCTTGGTAAACTTAAAAGCATTGTTTAAAATACCAGACACTGCAAGACCAAGCAAGCCAGCATCACCCAACACCGGAGGAAGCCCATCAACTATATCAATTATAAATTTTTTCTTTTCTAAACTCGCAACAGATTTAAAATTGCGACTCTCTTGTTCAACAACTTCGTCTATATAAGCTGAAGTTCCTTTCGCTTTAACTTTTCCAGCTCTAAATTCTGCTAAACTTAAAACATTGTTTATAAAATACTTAAGCCTACCTGTAGAATCTTTTATTGCATTCAATCCTTCAAGCATATCCTGAGAACCGCTCTTTTTAGCTTTCTCCATCATTAAATCTGAATAACCTTTTATAGCAGCCAAAGGACTTCTAAACTCATGTGAAACACTTACAAGAAAATCATCTTTGAAACGTTTCTCGGACTCTTCAAAACTTTTAGTAAAACGTTTAGAAACCAAAAATACTATCAAAATACTCAATAAATAGATAAAAAGAATTTTATTTAAAATAATATAGAACAACCTTCTTGCTTGAGCATCATAATAAGATCTGTAAAACCCTACCAATAAAGTTCCTGCAATTTTTCCGTCTATAGTTGTTACAGGGTGCGAATATTTATATATACTCTCTTCTTCTAAAACGCTTTCTTCACCTAAAGAAAAAACTTCGCCTGACGAAGAAAGAAAAGATACATAAGCAACACCTGAATCAAAAACATCAAATATTGAATTAAAAAATGATTTCTCTTTTTCTAACTTTGTCAAACTTCCATAAGAACTGAGAAATGATTTTAAAAATTTTTCACTTTCTGCTTGAACAGCAATATTGAAAAGAAAAGTTCTACAGCTAAAAAAAATAGCTAAGTTAGTGAAAACCACAAAAATAAATAACAAAAAAAGAGAAAATAAAATAAATTTAATTTTCAAATTCATTTTATAAAACTTAAAATTCAGGCTACTCCGACAACAAATTTATCCTGATGGAGCAGCCTGAAAATTCCATTATTTATCTTTAGGCTCAAGAGATATAACAACACTACTGTTCAATTTTGAAGCTACAAAATTATAAAGCCATGCTACAACAAGTGCTCCTATTGCCATTATAACTGTGTAAAGCACTACAAATATAACCCAAGATAACAACTTTGCACCAAAACCAAGCCCTGCAGCCAAATCGGTTGGGAAAAAGAAGAACGTAACCAAACCTATAAGAGCTCCTAAAATTGCAAAAACAACAGGTAATACTTTAAGGACTGAAGCTACTTGGACTTTTTTCACATCGTAAAGGGACATTTGCAACCTCCTTTATTTTGTCTTCCAACCAAGCGATTGCTTTACGATAAAATAGTAACAGAATATTTTTTCAAAGTCAAATTTAAAAGATATTTCTTACATTCTTGTCACAATCACAAAGCTGAAGATAAAAACTAAAATTACTTAGAACCATATTCTTTTTTCATATCTTCAAGAGTCTTAGGAGCATAATCCTTTGCATGTCCTGCAGTCCCAAAATCTTTCATTTTTGAAATTATAAGATTTGTAAGAGCAGTTCTTGCAGGTCCTAGGTAATCTCTTGGGTCAAACTTCTCAGGAGTTTCCGTAAATACTTTTCTTATTGCAGCCGTAATAGCAAGCCTTCCGTCAGTATCAACATTAATTTTTGATACGCCAAGTTTAACCGCTTCTTGAAGGCTAGCCATAGGTACACCAGTTGCTCCCGGCATTTTTCCGCCGTATTTGTTTACTTCGTCAATCAATTCTTTAGGAACTGAAGAAGCGCCGTGCAATACAATAGGAATATTTATCAACCCTCTTATTTTTTTCAAAACATCAAAGGCAAGATTTGCCGCTCCTTTAAATTTATAAGCACCGTGCGAAGTTCCTATAGCTATAGCTAAAGAATCAACGCCTGTTTCATCTACAAATTTCTTTGCTTCGTTGGGATCAGTCAAATGAATTTTGCCTGAACCAACACCATCTTCAAGTCCGCCGAGAGTTCCTATTTCTGCTTCAACGGAAACACCTCTGGCATGGGCATATTCAACAACAGAACGGGTAACTTTTACATTATAATCATAAGTGGAAGCAGTTTTGCCATCTTCCATTAAAGATCCGTCTATCATAACAGATGAAAAACCTAAGTCTATCGCCTTTATAGCAGATTCCAAAGAGTTGCCGTGGTCTAAATGCATAGCTACTGGAATATCAGGATTTTCAATAACAGCGGCTTTCATTAAATATCCCAAATAAGTAAAGTTAGAATATTTCAAAGCACCTCTGCTGGCTTGAATAATTACTGGGGACTGAGTCTCTTTTGCAGCAGCCATAATAGCCTGAATCTGCTCCATGTTATTGACGTTGTAAGCGCCTACCCCGTAACCTTTCTTTTGCGCTTCTTCCAAAATTTGTTTTGCCGGTACCAATGCCATGTAATCCTCCTATTTTTTCTTCATCTTTTTGTTATTTTTCTTAGACGAAGCTTCTTCATAAATTCCTATATTTCTAAATCTTAAATATCTTTCTTGAACAACTTTTTTGCTGTTCATCCCATTGTAGGCATGGAGATATTTGCTTAAAACCGTCTTTATATTTGCAGCAGTCTTGTCATGATTGTAATGCGCTCCGCCAAGATGCTCTTTTATTATTTCATCTATAACTTTTAGTTTAAGCAAATCTTTTGAGGTAAGTTTTAAAGCATCTGCCGCGTCTGCAGCTTTTGAACCGTCTCTGAAAAGTATAGCGGCACAGCCTTCAGGTGAGATAACAGAATAATAAGAATTTTCTAAGCACAAAACCTTGTTTGAAACGCCTATCCCTAAAGCACCGCCTGAACCGCCTTCGCCGATAACAACTGTTATAATAGGAACTTTTATGTTGGACATTTCTTTTAAATTTGTTGCAATGGCTTCAGCTTGTCCTCTTTCTTCAGCGGCAATTCCGGGATAAGCTCCCGGAGTATCTATAAATGTTATTATAGGGCGATTAAACTTTTCGGCAAGGCTCATTACTCTCATAGCCTTTCTATAACCTTCAGGGTGAGCCATACCAAAATTTCTGTCTAAGTTTTCTTCAAGGGTTCTACCTTTTTGATGCCCAATTACAGCTACTGGTTTCTCATCAAGCTCGGCTATTCCACATAAAACGGCTGGATCATCGCCAAAACATCTGTCGCCATGAAGTTCAACAAAATTTTCAAAAATAAGTTTTATATAGTCTTTAGAATAAGGTCTTTGTGGGTGTCTAGCAATTTGTATGCGCTGCCATGACGACAACGAGCCATAAATTTTTTGTTTCAATTCGTCTCTTGTTTTCTCAAGATCTTTAATCTGTTCTGACAAATCTATGCTTTGTTCCTGAGCAGATTTCTTTAATTCTTCAATTCTTTTATCAATTTCCACTATAGGCTGTTCAAAATCAAAAGTTATATCCATTTACCCTCTTTCTTTAAAACTATACAAATGTTCCTAACTAAAATTTACCTAAATAACTTATCCTTATCACTCTTTCATTTGGAACTCTTCCCGCGTCCTTTTTCCCCCAACAATCTCTTACAATGCAATCTATATCTAAATATTCCGTCACAGAAAACCTTAAACCAGAGTTAAGCCTTGCATCAGGGAAATAGTTCACGTTGTCATACTCAAGCATAAAAGATACAAATTCTTTATATAAAGGCACTGTTGCGTTTGAAAACCAATAAATTTTTGGTTTAGAAAAATCGTTCACGTTAATACCTAAGTTAAACATCAACCCTTCAATGAAAAATTCCCTACCTGTAACAAAGTACAATCCTTTGCATCTTTGCACATATCCGCCGTCATAATCTCCACTTATAAAAGTTCCCTGCCCATCATAGCCTAAAGCAAATCCTGGCAGGGTCATACTTCCTCCATAAAGCCTAAGTTTTACATGGAGAGCGGGAACAACTGCTTTTATGTTTTCATCTCCTATAAACTTATCTAATTCCCAAGACACTCCTAAATCTAAGGGCTTAAAAACACCAAAATTAATCTCTGAAATTACGTTTCCGTATGAGAAAAACCTGAAGTCAGCGCTGTACGAACCGTAACTTAATATGCCCGTAGTAGGCGTATCAAGCACATATGTTTTGCTGGCATAAAGAAAAGAAACACAACATAAGACCGCAGCAAACGACCCTAATATTTTCTTCAACATTTATATCTCCTCTCAGCCTGTCTAATTATATAACTTACAACGTCTAAAATCAATTTTTAGCTTTGTAAAAAACTGACTAATAGTGGTGTAGAGAGTTTAAAATATTATTTACAACTTGTCTCGGCGTTAATCCATCAGTATTAAAGGCATAATCGCAGTCTGAATATACTTCTTTTCTTAATTCTAAAAGTCTTTTTATTTCATCTAAAGGATTTTCGTGCTTTAAGAGCGGTCTTGTTGAATCAGATTTGACTCTGTCATATATCACTTCGGGAGAAGCGTAAAGATTTATCATTATTCCCTTATTTCCTAAAAGTTTAATGTTTGACGGATTAAGAACAGCCCCTCCTCCACAAGATATTACAGAAGGGTGCTCTTGTTGCGATAAAGTTCTTATAATTTCTGATTCCGTTTGTCTAAACTCTTTTTCGCCAAACTTTTCAAAAATCATGCTTATTGAAAGCCCTATTTTTTTCTCTATCAAAGCGTCAGTATCAAAAAAAACTCTGTGGAGTTCTTCTGAAAGAAGCTTCCCAGTAACAGATTTTCCGACACCCATAAAACCTGTTAAAACTAAATTCATTATAATGATTTTATCCTTTCTTTGTAATCGCTTACTCTTTTCTTAATATCTTCAATAGAATCTCCACCGAATTTTTCTGCTAAAGCTTTAGCAAGCTCTATGGCAACTGAAGCCTCAGCAATAACACCCGCAGCAGGAACCGCACAAACGTCACTTCTAACAGTCTCTGCTTTTGCTGATTCTTTTGTTTTTAGATTTACTGAGTTAAGGGCATTTACAAGCGAAGGTATGGGTTTCATTGTACAAGTTATAACTATAGGCTCACCATTGCTCATTCCACCTTCTATACCGCCAGCTCTGTTAGTTTCTCTATAAAAATCTTTTGTTTTATCGTAGAAAATCTCATCATGAGCTTTTGAACCGAAAAGCTCTGCAAGTTTGACTCCATCTCCAAACTCAACAGCTTTCATAGCCTGAATAGAAATTAAGGCTTGGGCAAGTCGTCCGTCAAGTTTTAAATCATGCTGGACATGGCTTCCAAGACCAACGGGAACATTCTTAGCTACAACTATAATCTTACCACCAAGCGTATCACCCTTTAAAGAAGCTACTTCTATCAATTTTTTCATTTTCTTATCAGCTTCAACATCTGGAGATCTCAGCTCAGAGCTTTCAACATTATCCCAAAACTTTTCTTCTTCAATTGAAATGTTTTCAACAGCAACGCTTCCAATTTGCGAAGTGTAAGACATAACACTTATACCAACCTCTCTTAAAAGAGCTTTGCACACAGCTCCAGCTGCCACTCTAGCTGCTGTTTCTCTAGCAGACGCTCTTTCAAGAATATCTCTAAAATCTTCTAAACCGTACTTCATAAGACCAGGCAGATCAGCATGCCCGGGGCGAGGACTTAAAAGAGGAGCGCTACTAGACTCTTTTGAAAAAGGCGACATTATGTCTGCCCAATTTTTAAAATCTTTATTGAAAATAAGCATAGCTACTGGAGAACCCAAAGACTTGCAGCGGCGTATGCCTGATAAAATTTTTACTTTATCAGTTTCTATACTCATTCTTTTGCCCCTGCCATAACCTTTTTGTCTTCTCGCAAGTTCTAAATTTATATTATCAATACCTATAATAAGTCCAGCAGGAATCCCTTCAACAATTGCTACCAAAGCTTCTCCGTGAGATTCTCCAGCAGTAGTAAACCTGATCATAATTTTCTCCACAGCAAATTAATGTGTATATATTAATTATTATAACATAAGTATTTTCAATACAAAAATTCCCACGTAAATTTTAACGTGAGAGTTTTTGTTAAATATATGAAAAGTTTTTCTTGTTAAACTAAACGACTTTTTTCTTAAACTTAGACTTTATTTTTTAAATAATCGTTTAAAAATATATCCTACATTTTTAAATTGAGATTTTACGTCGCAATCTTTTCTAATCTCATTAGGATTCATATATTTTTTTATGTCTTGGCTTCTAAGACATGCTTCCTCAAAAGATATTTTGTTATCCCTTGCATCAAATGCTGCAGCCTGCGTCATTGCATAAGCATCTTCTCTAGATACGCCTTTGTCCACCAAAGAGAGAAGCGCAGTCCCAGAAAAAATAATATCTTTTGTTTTGTCTATGTTTGCCTGCATGTTTTTAGGGTAAACATTAAGACCTGACAATAACCCTTGCATTCTGATAAGCATGTAGTGTAAAACTATTGAAGCATCGGGAAACATAATCCTTTCCGTGGAAGAATGGCTTATGTCGCGCTCGTGCCACAACGCTATATTTTCCATAGCGGTAACAGCATATCCCCTTAAAAGGCGAGCAAGTCCGCAGATATTTTCCGAAATTATAGGGTTTCTTTTGTGCGGCATAGCAGACGATCCTTTTTGCCCTTTCGTAAACGGCTCTTCAGCTTCCGCTACTTCCGTCCTTTGTAAATGTCTTATTTCTACGGCAATCCTTTCAAGACATGCACCGACGTGTGCCAAAGTAGAAAAATAAATTGAATGTCTGTCGCGGGGAACGATTTGCGTAGAAACAGGTTCTGGCTTCAATCCCATTTTTTTGCATACATACTTCTCAACGCTAGGATCCAAATGAGCCATAGTGCCAACTGCACCTGAAATTTTACCATAGCTTACAGTCTCAAGAGCAAAATTCAATCTATTTAAAGACCTCATAATTTCACTGTACCAAGAAGCTACCTTTAATCCAAAAGTCATCGGCTCTGCATGCACACCGTGAGTTCTTCCCATTATAGGAGTCATCTTATACTTATTTGCCAACTTTGCCGTTATAACAGACAATTTCTTAGTCTCTTCTATAAGAAGTTCTGTAGCTTGTCTAAGCTGCGCACCAGTAGCTGTGTCTAAAACATCGGAAGACGTCATACCTAAATGTAAAAAACGTCCTTCATGACCAACAGTCTCAACAACGCTAGTAAGAAAAGCTATAACGTCGTGCTTAACTGTAAGTTCTATTTTGGCTATTTTTTTAACATTTATTTTTGCTTTTTTCTTTATGGTCTCCACAGCTTTTTTGGGAACTGTGCCTAACTTTGACATAGCTTCCGCTGCAAAAATTTCAACTTCAAGCATTTTTTTAAATCTGTTTTCATCTGACCAAACTGCAGCCATTTCAGGCTTAGTATAACGAGAAATCATTTTTAACCTCTTAAATTTTCTTCTATAACTTTTTTAATTGCCTGTGGGTATATTTTATGCTTTATTCTTATATTTCTAAATTTTCCAGACAATATCTAGAAAATTTTTTAATCATTTAATATTTCTTTTACTTTGTTTTCTAATAATTTCTTATCAGGTAAATATAACTGATATTTTGAAACAAAAATTTTATTTGAAAGTCCGCCTGTAGCATATTTTACAAGAAATTCATTTTTATCAGCGGCTATAATGATTCCTATTGGATCATTATCACCTTCAACATTTTCTTCATCCTTAAAGTAATTCAAATACAGATTCATTTGCCCAATATCTTGGTGTTTAACTTTTGAAGATTTTAAGTCAATAAGAACAAAACATTTTAATATTCTGTGATAAAAAACTAAATCAATGTAATAATGCTCGTTATCTATTGTAATTTTGTGTTGCCTTGCAACAAAAGAGAAGCCATTGCCTAATTCTAATAGAAATTTCTGCAAATTATCAATCAATTTCCTTTCCAAAGTTCTTTCTTTAATAATTTGCCCTTTTGGTAATTCATAAAATTCAAAAATATACGGATCTTTGATGGTATCTTTTGGACTTGCTATTTCTTGCCCTTTGTTTGCAAGAGCCAACACTCCCTTTTTATCTTTGCTTAACGCTAATCGTTGAAACAAAGCTGTTTTTATCTGTCTTTTTAATTCTCTGAAACTCCAATTTTCTTTTATTGACTGCTTCTCATAAAAAGACCTTGCTAAATCGTCGGATACCGTTAAAAGTTCTGAATAATGGCTCCAACTTAATTTTCCAGACAGTGTCTGGAAAATTGGGTATTTAATATAGAACTGTCTGCATAAATATATTGAACTTTTACTAAAACCATTACCATTTTTATATTTCAAATCTTTTGAAATTTTTGATAACAAAGAACTTCCGTAAACTGCTTTTTCTTTACCCTTCTGTTCGTATTCAACAATATATCTTCCGATTTCCCAATTTGCTTTTATCAATTCATTATTTATAGCTTTAAAAGCATTTTCCTTTGCTCTTTGAACTAAATTTGTAATATTATTGATAAGTTGATTGTACATCTTATTATTGGTAAGTTTCACTAAATACCTCTATTATATTATCCTTATGCCCATTTAACCTCTTAAATTTTCTTCTATAACTTTTTTAATTGCCTGTGGGTATATTTTATGCTCTACTTCTAAAACTTTTCTTGCCACTTCTTCAGGAGTATCGCTCTTAGAGACTTCTACTTCTTTCTGCAGAATTATTTTGCCAGAATCATATTCTTCATTTGCAAAATGCACAGTTGCTCCAGATTTTTTTTCCCCTGCTTTTACAACAGCCTCGTGAACAAAATGCCCATACATACCTTTGCCGCCAAATTTTGGAAGAAGAGCAGGGTGAATGTTTAAAATTCTTCCATTGTAAACATTCAATATTTCTTTATCTATCATTCTCATATAGCCAGCAAGGCAGACTAAGTCGGCATTTGCGGCTTGAAGTTCTGCAAGAACTTCCTTGTTAAAAGATTCGTCATCTTTAAAACTCTTTCTTTCTATACAAACAGATTTTATATTTTCTTTTTTTGCTCTTTCCAAAACAAAGGCATTTGTATTGTTTGAAATAACCAAAACGACTTCAGCCAGACCTTTTAATACGCCGAACTTGTGCGCATCTACTATAGCTTGCATATTAGAGCCGCCGCCGGAAGCTAAAATTACAAGCCTAATCATATAATTTCAACGCCTCTATTTCCTTTTTTAGTATAACCTATGGCTTTAGCACCTTTGAAAAACTTTTTAACTTGCAAAGCTATCTCAGGGCGAACAATCAAAACCATTCCTATTCCCATGTTAAGAGTTCTATAAATATCATCCTGCGGAACTTTTCCTTTTTCTTGAACAAGTTTAAAAATTTCAGGGACTTTCCAAGAATTTCTTTCAATTACTACTCTAATACTTTCTGGGAGAATTCTTTCTATTTTATCGTAAAAACTTCCGCCTGTAATATGGGCTATGCCGACTATATTTTGTTTGTTTGAGTTAAACTTTGAAAGAGCTGCTAAAACTTCTTTAACATAAATTTTAGTCGGAGCAAGTAGCTGTTTTGAGTATCTTTTAAGTTCTGCGTCAGAAAAAACTTTTCTTATAAGAGAATATCCATTTGAGTGCGGACCGCTTGAAGGAAGACCTATTACAACATCGCCAGATTTTATCTTCTTGCCGTTTATTTGTTTGCCCTTCTCAATTATTCCTACTGAAAAACCAGCTAAATCATATTCGCCGTCTTTGTAGAAGCCAGGCATTTCTGCAGTTTCTCCGCCGATAAGAGAAGAGCCTGATAACTCGCAGCCTTTGGCTATACCCTTTATAACTTGTTCGGCTTGACCTACGTTTAACTTTCCGCAAGCAAAATAATCCAAAAAGAAAAGAGGCTTGGCGCCAACGCATATCAAATCATTTACATTCATAGCTACTAAATCTATCCCTACTGTGTCATGCTTATTAAGAAGAAATGCAAGTTTTAATTTTGTCCCTACTCCATCAGTTGAACTTACAAGATTGTATCTCGTTCCATTTATCGGAAAAAGCCCACCGAACCCTCCGATTTTAGGTAGCTTCTTTTTCAACCTTTTTACAAGATCATTTCCTGCATCAATGTTTACTCCTGCACTCTTATATGTTATAGACATTTATATTTTCCTCTTTTTATTAGTTTACAATTGGGCTTTTCTTATCAACAAATAAAATAAATAATATGCTGACAATTATCAAAGCATGGCAATAATACACTCGTGGCAAAATGCTAAGAGGCGAGATACCCGCAAGAGACGCCGCAAGCAAAACTTGCGTGCCATGCGGAAGCAATCCTTTTACCCCACAAGCAAATACTTCAAGTATTGTTGCGGAATAATGCGGAGAAATTCCGTTGTGTTTGGCTATGCCTTTGGCTATTTTACCGCAACAAATTATAGCTATGACATTGTTTGACAGGAGAAACGTAAACATAGACGCCAACCCGCCTATAATAAACTGAGGCATTTTGGATTCTGTTTTGTTTCTTAAACGTTCAGATATAATGCGCGCAACTTCTTTTACAGCATCGCTGCCTATAAGACCGGACAAACCGCCGACCATTAAACCAAGTAAAAGAACTCCATATACTTTCAAAAATCCGGCATTTATATCGTTGCAAAACTGCATCATACTATAATCGGCGTGGCAGCAATGCCCTATAATTCCTGAAAATAGTATGCTAAGAGTCAAACAAACCAAAATATTTACTCTATTAAAAGCCAAAACCAGCAAAATAATGTAAGGGGAAATCAAGATTAATGAAAAATCATGACCGTGTATCTTATCTACCGTCACTGTTGCGGACAAACACATGGCAAAAATAGTTATTAAAGTAGCAATAGCAGCTATACGAAGATTTATATTGAATTTCTTTTTGACATTTGCACCTTGAGAAGATATGGACACAATCGTAGTGTCCGAAACTAGCGATAAATTATCTCCAAAGAAAGCTCCTCCTACTACTGCGCCCATAGCAACAGGCATAGAAATACCGCTGGCGTGCAGACAAAAATCAGCCGCAACCGGTCCTACGGCGGCTACCGTACCGAGAGCCGAACCTATTGCAGTTGATAAAAAAGCAGATATTAGAAATATGCCTATCAATAAAAACTTTGCAGGGACAAATGATATTGTACAATTTACCAAAGACTCAATTGAGCCTATGCTTTTAGTAACTTCTCCAAATGCACCAGCTAAAAGAAAGATCATGCACATATAAACTATATCTTTTTCACCTATTCCAGCTAGAAACTCCGCAGTTTTTTCTTCTGAAGGTTTGCGATTTCTAACCCATGCCAAAATTATTGAAGGTATTATTGCAATTACAGGAGGAACAATAGCAAACGCCTTCTCATAGCCCATTAAAGAAAAGTACACCCCGCTACCGACAAAAATAAATACAAAAAGCAAAATCGGAGCAAATGTCCATAATATATTCATAATCAACTTCCTCGCTTAAAAAATAACAAAGCGCAAATCTGAAAGAACAACGCTTTATTTCCTGCTTCCGGGCTTAACTGCAATACTGCCCTCTTTACACATAGGGCAATCTTCTTCTTTATAACTTTTTACTTCCAAACTTAAGAGAGAAAATTTTGGAACGCCAAAATCAACTTTTCCCGCACTTCTGTCAACAAGAGACACAACCGCAACAACTTGCACACTATTTGCTTTCAGCGTTTCTATAACTTCTCTGGTTGAAAGTCCAGTAGTTATAACATCTTCCACCACTAAAACTTTTTCATTAGAGCTTACTGAAAAACCTCTCCGCAAGAGAACTTTACCGTCAACTCTTTCTGTAAATATTGCTCTTACGCTTAAAGCTCTGCCCATTTCCTGACCAATAACAATACCGCCTATTGCGGGAGAAACAACCACATCAACTTTTATGTTGTTTTCTTTTATTTTTTTTGCAAGATCTTCCCCAAGCCTTTCGGCTTCTTTAGGGTGCTGTAAAATTAAAGCTGACTGAAAATATGTATCCGAATGTAAACCGCTGGATAATTTAAAATGTCCATTTAAAAGAGCATTATTTCTTTTGAATAGTTCTCTTACATCTTCCTGTAGCATTTTTCATCTCCTTCATTTCTCTATTTCTTATGCTTCTTATACCCAAAAATATCAATACACAACCCATAATCGCATTTATTATATGTACAAAAATGCTAGGCAAAAATCTTCCTACAATACTGCCGACCAAACAAACAAAAATCATAAATATCGGAGTAGCAAGCAAAAATCCAAAAGCAAAAACACCGGATTTTTTTAAATCCATATTTCGTTTGCTTATCTCAAGAGAAAAAATCCCAGTAATAAATAAAATTGTTATAGGATTTGCAATAGTCAACCCAAATAGCCACAAAAATAAATCGCGTCCTTGGAATGAAGGTGAATCTACAACATGTCCTGCCGTTATAAATAAGACACCAAATGTAATCAGAACCGTTCCAACGACAACATCAAAAATTCTCTGATAAGACTTTAATTTCTTTATAATGGCAGATATTGAAAAAACAGCCAGACTTATATAAACAACGTCAGCAAGGGTTATTCCTATAATACCTATAATCAATTTGCTTAAAGGTAAAGATAGAGACAAACGAAAAACTAAGAGACAAATAGGACCTATTCCACCAATCTGCAGTAAAAGCCCAGTTTTTAATCCGTCAACAAACAATTTTTCTGATTCTTTTGATGTCAACATCATCATTATAGCAATGTTCTCTCATAAATATTCTTAGCAACTTCAATAGGGTTTTCCGCTTCTAATATAGGTCTTCCTATAACTATAAAATCAGCTCCTTCCTTTATTGCTGTTTCAGGAGTGGCAACTCTTTTTTGGTCATCGTTTGTTTTTGCCAGTCTTATGCCGGGAGTTACCACGTTAAATTCTTTTCCGCATTCTTTTTTGATTAAAGATATTTCCAGCGGCGAAGATATTACGCCATCTATGCCGCATGTCTTTGTAAGTTTTGCTCTTCTTAAGACTTCTTCAGGCATAGTAATCTGACTTGTTAAAACAGTTACAGCCCATATTTTAGGTCTATTCTCAACAGAAGCAGCAGCTTTGAGCATTTCTTCCCCGCCAATTGAATGGACTGTTAAACTAAAAACCCCTAACTCTCTTGCTGACTCTACAGAACGCTTTACTGTAGCGGGAATATCATGGAATTTTAAATCCAAAAAAACTTCTTTACCGTTGTCTTTTATTATTTTTATTATTTCTTTTCCCGCCTTCAGAAATAAAATAGGACCAACTTTATAGACGTCTATGTATGGACTTGTTTCTTTTACAAGGTTCTCGGCTTTTTGAAGGTCATAAACGTCCAAAGCTAATATTGTCTTTTTCATCGCAATCCCTCTAACAAATATTTTTTACAGTATTAACAGCGCCTATTATCTCTTTTACAGATTTTACATTCTTTTCTTTTAATATTCTTTCAATTTCTTCAATAATTTTGATTAAATTTTTAGGAGACACCAAACTTGCGCTGCCAATGCTTACAACCGTTGCGCCCGCAAGCATAAATTCAACTGCATCTTCGCCTGTCGTTATTCCGCCGCAGCCTAAAATAGGTATCTTTACATTTTGATATGCGTCATAAACGCATCGCACTGACATTGGTTTAATGCAAGCTCCCGACATGCCACCTTTAACAGTAGAAAGTTTTGGTTTAAAAGTTTTTACGTCTATAGCCATAGCAGGATAAGTATTTGCCAAAGTTATACCGTCTGCTCCTGCATTTTGAACCGTCACAGCAAGTTCGGAAATATCCGTAACCAGCGGCGACAATTTTGCAATAATGGGAACATTTGAAACTTTCTTTACGCTTTTGACAACGTCTTGCATTAAAGGTAAATCATGACATACTATTTTCTTTTTTAAATTCGGGCAAGATAAGTTCAGTTCTATTGCAGACACACCTGAATACATGTTCAATATCTTTACAGTTTCAACATACTCGTTTACTGAACCTCCAGCAACGCTTACTATAACAGGAGAGCCTATTTTCCTCAAATTATTAAGAGGCTCCCCAACAAAAGCTTTAACTCCCATATTTTGCAGACCTATTGTATTCAACATTCCTGAAGTAACTTCGGCAATCCTTGGCTGCGCATTCCCGGAACGCGGTTCTAAAGTAATCGTTTTTGTTACAATCGCACCCAGCTTTTCCAAAGGTATTAAATCGGCAAGCTCATACCCATAGCCAAAAGTTCCCGATGCTGTAAACACAGGGTTCTTAAATTTAATCCCAGCAAATTTTATACTTAAATCAGGTTTCATTTTGAATTATCAAATATTCTCTTTACTAAAGATTTTCTTGCATAAAAAGCTCTTGTAATTGAGCCGTGTCCAATGCCTTTTGTTCTTGCTTGTATCCATTTTCCATCTTTGCCTGTTAAAGAAGCAAACCCACTATTTTTAAGCTTATTTCTTATAAAATCATAATCTTTTTTTATCTCGGCAATTAAATTGCCATCATTTGTAAAGTCAAAACTTGTTACTTTCAACAATTCCGCATCTTCAGCGTTTTTGCCATTCCACTTGACTGCGCAAAAAACTATTGACTTTAATTTTGACCAACAGTGGCTATCATAAAACTCCATCTCTAAAAGTTCTTTAGGGTTTATCATAGTTATTGCCATTGTCTCTTTTGGCACAAATTCGCCTTTGCGTTCGCAAAAACTTACTGACTTCAGCTCAAAATTCAATCCGTTTGGAGCTTTTGAGATATTAGTATTCAATCCTGCCAATTTTTCAAGAACTAAACCTTTCCAGCCTTTATTTTGTTTGCCTGTTTCAAAAGTCGTAACCTTGTACTCCAGAGCCAAATCTCTTAAATTCTGCCCGACGTATTTACGCAAATTGATTATTGCACTAGCTCTTGTGATTATCTTCATTTCTTTTTTTTATCCGCTCTATATTTTCCACTTTTTTCAAGAAGATATTGTTGTCCAAAACTTTTATGATTCAAGCAATTTAAAGTCTTATCTTCATTATCTTCTGAAACTAAATCTTTATATCTTTTTACAGATAAATCTAAATATTTCTCTTCAGTATCAATCCCAATAAATTTTCTACCATTTATAACAGCAGCTATTCCAGTTGTTGAACTGCCTGCGAAAGGATCAAGCACAGTATATCCTTCATTTGTGCTCGCCAAAACAATTCTCTTCAACAAATCTAAAGGCTTTTGTGTCGGATGTTTGCCAAATAGTTTTTCAGAAGGTTTTGGAGTTCCAATTGACCACACGCTGCGCATCTGCGTTCCGTCTTTTTTTAAAGAATCTTCCTTCCATTTTCCATTTTTCATTAAATTATAGTTAAAAGTATGCTTGCCTTTCTTATCTTTACGCGCCCATATCAAAGTTTCATGGCTTGCTGTAAAAAAACGACAGCTTAAATTTGGGGCAGCATTTGGCTTGAACCAAATTATATCGTTTAAGAAATGGTATCCATTTATTTCAAGCGCTACTCCACACTGATAGATAGAATGATATGTTCCGCTCACCCAAATAGTTCCATTATCTTTTAGAACTCTTTTGCACTCTTTGAGCCACTCTATATGAAATTCTAAATTTTTAATAGAACCTTGCCCTATATCCCAATCGCCTTTTTTAACGCTTGCGCGTTTTCCTGAACGACATGTGAAAGAACCGTTTGACAAAAAATATGGAGGATCAGCAAATATCATATCTATAGAATTTTCGGAAAGTCCTTGCAATACTTTTATACAATCACCTTTGTACAAAACAAAATTATTGCTATGAAAATATTCTGCCATTTATAATTCCACTTGCTCTATTTTAAATACAGGACCGTCTTTGCATGTCATCTTTATTTTGCCATCCACTTTTACAGCACAGCCTTGGCAATTACCTAATCCGCACGCCATTTTTTCCTCCAATGATGCAAAACCTTTTACATTCTTAAGCTTGGCAATCTCCATAACCTTTTTCAACATTGGAGCGGGACCACAAGCAAATATTATGTCGTCAGATTTTAAATTCTTCTCTAATACGTCCGTTATATAACCTCTATACCCTTTTGAACCATCTTCCGTTGAGACTTCTACTTTCCAACCTAATTTCTTAAATTTATCAAGACACAACAAATCCTTTGATGAGCGAGCACCATAGTACAATATTCCTTTCTTGTCTAATTTCATGGCAAGAAAATGTACCGATGCTATCCCGGTACCGCCAGCAACAATGACATGATTAAAAGCCTTGTAAGTTTCTAAATCATAACCTTTGCCTAATGGTCCTAAAAGACGTATTTCACCTGAGGAAATACCAGAAAGAATCATTGTGCCTTTGCCTACAACTTTATACAAAAAACTTAACGTATCTTTTTTTATAGAATGCACGCTTATTGGTCTGCGTAAAAAAACACCGGGAACTTCTATCATAAAAAATTGACCCGGAGAGCAATGTTTTAAAACATTGCCTGTTTTAACTTCTAATTCAAAATAACCTCTACAAACTTCTTTATTTGAAATTATCTCGTAATTTTTATCAAATCTTTTAGCTGTACACACTCTTAATCCTCGTTATTATTTCTGCCAGACTATGTTACCGCCTACTATAGTCATAACAGCACCACCTTTAAACTTTCTTCCTATAAAAGGTGAATTTTTGCTTTTTGAAAATATGCTTTCTTTAGTAAAATCATAGTGATATTTAGTATCTATTATTGTTATATCGGCAATACTACCTTCTTTGAGAGAACCCCTGCCTGTAAGATTAAATATTTTTGCAGGATTTAAAGTCATCTTGGCAACAGCTTCAGAAAGACTTAAAACTCCATTATTCACAAGCTCATTTAAAACCAAACTTAACATAGTTTCAAACCCTATAATGCCAAAAGGAGCTAAATCAAATTCTCTGTTTTTTTCTTCCTGCGTATGCGGAGCATGATCAGTAGCTATACAGTCTATCGTGCCATCTGCTAGCCCTTTTTTGATAGCTTCTACATCTCTTTTTTCTCTTAAAGGAGGATTCATTTTAGTATTGGCATCATATACTTTAACAATATCGTCAGTAAGCGTAAAATAATGAGGACAAGTTTCAGCAGTAACTTTTATACCTTTCTTTTTAGCTTGTCTTACTAAATCAACAGAACCTTCAGTTGAAACATGGGCTATATGCAGATAACCACCCGTAAGCTCAGCAAGCATTATATCGCGACTTATCATGATTTCTTCAGCCTGCCTTGGTATCCCTCTAAATCCCAATATCATTGAATTTTTGCCTTCATTCATTGATCCATTTTTGCTAAGCTCCTTATCTTCGCTATGGGAAATAACAGGAAGTTTAAACATCTTGGTATATTCTAAAGTTCTGCGCATTATCTGAGAGCTTCTTATAGGAAGACCATCGTCGCTTACAGCAACAATGCCAGCTTTCTTTAAAACTCCAATTTCTGAAAGCTCAACTCCTAAAGAACCTTTTGTTGCGCACCCTATGGGAAAAACGTTTACAATTCCTTCTTTCTGAGCTTTGAAGATAATAAATTCAACAGTCGGAGCATTGTCTATCGGAGGTTTAGTATTAGGCATGCATAAAACAGTAGTAATTCCACCTTTTGCAGCTGACCGCGTGCCTGTATAAATTGTCTCTTTATCCTCTTGCCCCGGTTCTCTCAAGTGAGCATGGACGTCTATTAGACCCGGCACTGCAATTTTACCACTTCCGTCAATAATTTCACTCTTGCCGTCTTCAGAGAACTTTGAAACTATTTTACCGTTTTCAATTAAAATATCACTGACAACATCTTTATTCTGCGACGGATCAACAATTCTTATATTTTTAATTTGATGACGCATTTTTCCTCTTTTTTAAAAGATATAAAACTGCCATTCTGACGGCTATGCCATTTGTTACTTGCTCGTTGATTACCGCATTTGGACTGTCAGCTACTTCGGAAGAAATTTCTATACCTCTATTCATAGGTCCAGGGTGCATAATTAAAACTTCTGGTTTTGCTTTGCTAAGCCTTTCTTTTGTTAGTTGGTATAATTCTACATACTCGTGAACTGACGGGAACAAATTTTCTTGCTGGCGTTCAAGCTGTATTCTTAAGATGTTTACTACATCGGCTTTTTTTACTGCCTCGTCTAAATCGTAATATATTTTTACACCCAAATCTTTTATATTTTCAGGGATTAAAGTTGGCGGTCCCGACACTGCAACTTCAGCACCCATTTTAGTTAATGCCCAAATATTAGATTTTGCAACTCTTGAATGAACAATATCGCCGACAAGGAGCACTTTTAAGCCTTCAATTTTTTTCTTTTTATCATATATCGTATATAAATCAAGAAGCCCTTGAGTTGGGTGCTCGTGAAAACCATCACCTGCATTTATTACTGAAGCGTTAAGATTTCTTGCCAGAATATTCGAGGCTCCAGCCAGCGAATGCCTGATAATTATATAATCAGCTTTCATAGCTTCAAGCGTTTTGCCTGTATCTATTAGACTTTCGCCTTTAACTACGCTTGAAGTACTAACCGCAATATTTACGACATCTGCTGAAAGCCTTTTTGCAGCAATTTCAAAAGAATTTCTTGTGCGAGTTGAAGGTTCGTAAAAAAGCGTTACTACTGTCTTGCCAATCAAAGTTGGAGCTTTTTTAACAGATCTAGTGAAAAGACTTTTAAAGGGTTTTACTGCGTTTAAAATTGTCTGTAAGTCTTTTTTATCCAGATGCTCAAGACCAAGCAAGTCTTTGCAGTTAAGGGACATCTTTGCTCCTTATGTTTATATCGTTTCTCTTTAAGATCGCATTTGGCAACCGCTAACTTACAAGGACTTTATCTTCGCCGTTTATTTCCTTACAATCAACTTTTATGAATTTTTTTGTTTCGTATTTAACTCCAACGTATTTAGCCTCTATAGGTAGTTCCCTAAAACCTCTATCAACTCAAACCGCAAGCTGAATAGATTTTGGTCTGCCAAAATCTGTAAGAACATCTAAAGCGGCTCTTACCGTTCTCCCGTAAAAAGGACATCGTCAACCAAAATTATATTTTTTCTGTTTAAATCAAATGGTATAACCGTATCTTTTATTATAGGCATGTCAGATTCAAAGTCATCAAGATCATCTCTGTGAAGGGTAATATCTAAAGTTCCAAACAGAATTTCAGACTCTTTTACACTGGAAAGCTTTGCAATTTCAGAAATGATCCTCTTTGCAAGAAACACTCCTTTGCTTTGTATGCCAACAACAGCAAAATCGCTTATATTGCGATTGTCAGCAAAAATTTCTGTAGAAATTGTCCTTAGCGCATCTTGAAAGGCATTAGAATCTAATATAATTTCTGCCATTTTATTTTTTCAAACCTGTTATATATTTTTTAAAACCGTCTTTTTGAAGTTTAAGATCTTCTTTTACTACAAGCTCAGCAAGTTTTATTTTGTAAGATTTTAATTTTGCTTTCAAGTCGTCGTTAGCTACTGCAATTATTTGAACTGCTAAAATCGCTGCATTTATAGCTCCCGCTTTTCCTACTGCAACAGTAGCCACAGGTACACCTTTAGGCATTTGCGATATGGACAGCAAAGCATCAAAGCCTGCCAAATGCTTGCACTCCACAGGAACGCCTATTACCGGGAGAATAGTTTCTGAAGCGATAACTCCCGGAAGAGCTGCAGACATACCAGCTACTGCTATAAAAACTTTTGCGCCGGAACTTTCGGCTCCATTTATGCACTGCTTTAAATGTTCAGCCGTTCTGTGAGCAGAAGCTATGTTCACGCTATAAAAAAGTTTAAACTCATCTAAAACTTTGATTGTTTCATCAACTAAAGCCAAATCAGATCCTGACCCTGCGATAATTGCCACATCAGTTCTGTTTTCCATTTAAAGCCCTCCCTGCAATATCTTTCCTGTAATGTATCCCTTCAAACTTTATCATAGAAACATTTAAATAAACTTTGTCTATAGCGCTTTTTATATCAGAAGCGACTGAAACAATGTTCAACACTCTTCCACCCGAAGTAACAATCTTTCCGTTTTCTAATTTCGTTCCTGCATGGAACACCATACTATCTTTGTCTCTTATATTCTCAAGACCTTTTATTTCAAAACCTTTCTTGAAGCTCCTTGGGTATCCTCCTGAAGCCAAAACTACACAAACTGAAAATATTTTTTTCCAATTTATTTTTAAGTTTGCAAGATTTTTGTCTAAAATTGCTTCGCAAATATCAACGAAATCTGTATCAAGCAGCGGAAGAACAGCCTGAGTTTCAGGATCTCCAAAACGACAATTAAACTCTAAAACATAAGGACTAGATCCGTTCATAATGATCCCTACGTACAAAACACCCTTATAGTCAAGTTTCTCTGCTTTAATTCCATCAATAACTTTACGGATTATAGTATCTTCAACTTTCTTATTTAATTCTTCTGTAGCTAATGGTGCTGGAGCATAAGCACCCATACCGCCAGTATTTGGACCTTTATCGTTATCGTTTACTCTTTTGTGATCTTGAGAGGCAGGCATCGCAGAGTAAGCTTCACCATCAGTAAATACTAAATATGAAAGTTCCGGTCCGTCTACATATTCTTCTATAATTATATTAGTTCCTGCTTCTCCTAAAACTTTTTCCTCCATCATTTGTTTAACGGCACTTGTGGCATCTTCTCTACCGCTACAAATATAAACACCTTTGCCTGCGGCAAGACCATCAGCTTTAACTACAACTTTCTTATTTGCTTCCCAATTTGCAAGGAATTTTAATGCATTGTCAGCATTTGAAAAACTATTATATTGCGCCGTAGGAATTCCGTATTTATACATAAACTCTTTTGAGTATATCTTGCTTGATTCCAATCTCGCAGCGGCTTTAGAAGGACTTACTATTCTTAAACCTCTTTCTTTAAAGTAATCTACTATACCCAACGACAAAGGAACTTCTGGACCTACAAAAGTAAAATCTATATCGTTTGCCTTAACAAAATCAGCGAGTTTGTTAAAATCATCAGCACTAATGTCTGCATTTTCAGCAACTTGAGATATTCCACCATTTCCAGGCACGCAATATACTTTTTCAATCTTAGAACTTTCTGCAAATTTCCAACATATAGCATGCTCTCTACCTCCAGACCCAACAACCAACACTTTCATTCAATCTCCCATCTATATAAAAATTTGATTTAGAAAATATATTTTTCAAAAAACTTAACTATTAAAATAAAAGAAGCTAAGGCAAGAATAAATGTAATTAGTATTGACTTCCAATATTGATTAACAACTTTGCTTGTTTTGCTTGAAGATAATGAGTTTTCTATAACCTCAAGAGCGAATTGACTGCGTATTTCTTTACTTAAATCGGCATATTCTGAAAAATATCCGCATGAACAATTTTCAGTTACCCATTTTCTTTTTACCATACAGAAAATTCTGCCGTTTCCTTGTTCGTCAAGACTATTGTCTCCTTGGTAAAGACAGTTTACGCAATAACCCATTTTGCCCGCCTTTTTTGCAAAATTTTGAACCTAATGAGCTGAATAAATTTTACAAAATAATGCATTTAATGGCAACGAATACAATTGTACCCTATTATTTCTTTAATTTTGGATTATTAATTAGCTATCCAAGGGCTTAAATGAGTTGCGTATGCATTTCGTAGAAAAGTTATCTTTTTTACTTTTCTGTGTTTTTTATTAGGTATTCTGAAATTGCTATTCCAGACAGATAATGTTTAATCATGTCATTAGCCCAAAGCGTATCGGAATAAGGAAGAAGTTCTCTATATTTATTTTTATTCCAAACAGAACATGAAAAATCTTCACTAAAAAAATTGTACTCAACGACACCTTTATTGCTCATTATTACTCCATTGTCTATAGAGATAATATTATTTTTAGCTTTATCTGAAATAAGACTTTGCCCCATAGCCATATATTCGCTGTTTGACAGGGAAATATCATAAAGCGTAGGCATTATGTCTAAATGCGAGCCAAAAACAGAAACATCTATATTTAATGGTTTAATATCCTTTGGGATATACAAATAGAAAGGGACACTCAAAGCGTCTAAAAGTCTTTCATTAGGGTATGACAAACAATCCATAAAATTGTGATCGCCTGTAACAGCTATGATTGTATTGCTTGCATATTTTGAATTTTTTATCTTTGTTATAAATCTGCCAAGCATCTCATTTGAATACTGATAAACAGCAAGTCTCTTTTGGGCTAAACTTTTGTTTACAATATTCTGCTCCAACTCTTTTGGAATTTTAATAGGCATAGCTTTGTAATTGTCAGGTAGAGAATACGGCGGATGGTTGGTAGTAGTCATTACATAAATAAATTTTCTTTTATTATCTTTACTTAAAATTTCAAATAAATACCCAAATAAATCTTCGTCATACACTCCCCATTGATTGCGTGGATAAGAATTGCTCATACTTGCTTCACCAAGAACATTGTCAAATTCCAAACTCGGCATAAAATTGCCTATGTTTCTCCAACCAGTATTGCCACCGTATATAAATGTTGTTTCATAGTTATTTTTCTTATATGGAACCGGTCCGGCAAAATTATATTTTTTATAAGCATATTTTGACTGCACTATGTACCACGAATTAGAGCACCTTGCCACATTTGTCATCGCTCCCTCAATGCTGCCAATGGTGCCTACATGGGCTGGAAGGAAATTATAAAAAACAATATCCTCATCAAGATGTTTTTTCATTTCACCTAAAATATTAAATATTTTAGAATTGTATCTTATAAGCCCAGAACCAAAACTTTCAACCATAATAAAAATTACATTAGGTTTGATATTTTCAATTTTTTCGTTACGCCGAGTATAATTGATTAAAGATTGTTCTGGTTGTTCAGGTATCTGGTTAATGTCTAAATTTAAATAATCAGCAAAAGCGCACCTGATATTTCCTTTGTAACCTGTCTTAGCGGCATAATCAAAATCTTTCTGCTTATTTTTAACTTCTATCGCTTCTTGCAGCGTATAGACCCCATTTATTGCTACTTTATTTAAAAATGTATTCAATGAAACTTGAGCATCATCCATGCCTAAAGGAAAAATTCCAAACGATCCTCTAGCAGCTATAAAATTAACTGTTATCATCAAAATCGCAATTAGTATTTTTGAAACTGAAACCTTCTTTTTATTTTCAGAAATGTTTTTATATTTAAACTTCAATATAAATTTTGAAACAACAAAAGTTAGAATGTATGATAAAATGAAACTACCTATAACCAAAAACATATTATAATTTTCAGCCAGCGTTGATATTAAAGCACTTGTATCATCTTCAAACAGCCCAAAAACCATAATATTTAGATGATTTTGAAAATACGAATAATAGCAGAAATCTATTCCAAGTAAAACAAATAAACTTCCCACTGCAATAGTATAATAAAATGCCACATAACGACTGATTTTGTTGTAGAACCCTTCTTTATTAGAAAATAAAAGCGTAACAAAAGCTAAAGTTACAGGCATATTTAGATAAGCCAAAACTGCCAAATCGTATCGTACGCCTAAGAAAAATGCTCTCACTATATCTAATCCAAAACCATCAAAATTTATACCTTTGCCGTAGTATTTAAAAAATATAAATCTTAACGCCGACATAAGTATTAGAAATATAAGATTAAGAGAGAGCCATTTAGAAAATAACGATTTAAAATTTTTCATGCTATCCTTTTTCTTATAAAATTAGATTCCCGCTTTCGCGGGAATAAAATGACTGCCATATAAATCTGCTAAGGTACAACAGCAAAGGCAATAATCTAAAGATTTGTTATTTTACGAAATCAACGGCATTTTGAAATATTATTTTCCCCCAACCATATTCGCCGTCAAAACCTTCTCTTGCAGGATGTTGAAGAGCAAACATATATCGTTCAGGGTGAGGCATAAGACCAAAAATATTTCCTTTTGTGTTACAAATTCCCGCAATCTGTTCAACAGAACCATTTGGAGCTAGAGGATATTCTGGAATTGCACCATTTCTAGTTGAGTATCTAAATACAATCTGATTATTTTTATTTAATTCTTCCAAAAGTTTAAAGTTTACGGGAATAAATTTCCCCTCACCATGCGCTACAGGCAAAGTTATTATGTCAGGGAGATTTTTTGTCCAAATACAATTAGATTCGTTCTTAACTTTTTTTTCTGTTTTTAAATAAACCCAACGACATTCAAACTTATCCGAATCGTTGTAAGAAAGCGTTGAAACTTGCTCAAACAGTTTAGGCTCAGGGAGCAAACCCATCTTAACCAAAACTTGAAAACCATTGCATATGCCTATAACAGGCTTACCACTTAAAGAGAATTTTTTTATCTTATCTCCAAGTTTATTTTTGATCTCATTAGCTAATACTTTTCCTGAAGCTATGTCGTCGCCGTAAGAAAATCCTCCCGGGAAAGCTAAGATGTCGTATTCAAAAATTTTATCTTTATTTTCTATAAGAGAGTTGATATGTACTCGTTCAGCCACTGCTGAGCACATCTCAAAGGCGGCTTGCGTTTCATAGTCGCAATTTGTGCCTGCAGTTCTTAAAATCAATGCTTTTACTTTTTTCATATTTTATCCTATCTCATTTACCAGCTTATAGTATTGCGCCAAGCTTTTAAAAGATTTCTTGATTTCTCTTTTACTTTTATTTTATTTTTTGTGCTTTCAAAAATCACATATTTATCTTCTGTTACGCAACCAACTTCAGCAAAAACACAACTCTTAAAAATCTCTCTGAACTTAGATTCATTTTCAGGTATTACTTCAACTATAAATCTACCGTTTGACTCAGAAAAAAGTATTTCGGCAGCACTTAACTTACCTTTAGTTCTGATTGCATCTATATCAACTTTTACACCTTTATCCCCAGCAAAAGCCATTTCACTTATTGCAACTGCAAGACCACCTTCAGAACAATCGTGGCAAGACTCTATTAAGCCATTGTTTATAGCTTTATAAATTCTCTTCATTACTTCTTTTGATTCTTTTGGATACACGACAGGAACAATCCCGTCTTTAATATTTTTTATCTTTGCAAGAACGGAACCAGCAATCTCATTTCTCGTAACGCCAAGAACAAATATTTTATTTCCATCATTTTTAAGCGGCATTGTAACTGTATTTGCGGCATTTTCTATAACGCCCATTGCGGATATTAAAAGCGCTGGCGGTATAGAATATTTTTTTCCGCCAATGGAGTACTCATTATGCAAACTGTCTTTGCCAGATATAAAAGGAATGTCAAATGCTTTTGACATATCGTAACAAGCATTTGCTGCTCTTACTAAACTCCCTAAAATTTCAGGTTTGTTAGGATTTCCCCAGCAAAAATTGTCAAGAAGTGACATTTTTTCTACATCTGCGCCAACAGCCACAGCATTTCTTAAAGATTCTTCTATAGCAGAAGCAGCCATTTTATACGTATTTATTTTCCCATAGCTAGGATTTAATCCATTAGATAAAACAACTCCCTTTTTAGTTCCATTCACCGATGTATAAGGAAATATAACAGATGCGTCACCGGGTCCTGAAACCTCTATATCTGTACCTTGCAAAGGCTTTACAATAGTTTGACCTTGTACTTCGTGGTCGTATTGCCTTATAATCCATTCTTTTGAACATACGTTTAAATCTGAAAGAGCAGATTTCAAAGTTTTTGAAAGGTCAGCCGAAGTCATTTTAATAGGTTTCTGAACCTTTTCTTCTTTTATTTTGCAAACAGCAGGTCTTTTAGGCTTTGGAATTCCATCATGTAAAAAAGACATATCCATACTCGCCACAACATGACCATTATACTTTAACGTCAATTTTTTATCTTTTGTAAATTCTCCGACAAATACAGCTTCAACATTTTCTTTCTTAAATAGTTCAACTATTCGTTTCTTATTTTTCGGCGGAACTGCAAACACCATTCTTTCTTGAGCTTCGGAAATCCATATTTCCCAAGGTACAAGTCCGTCATATTTTAAAGGCACTTTATCTAAGTAAACAATAGCCCCTGTCTTTTCGCCAAGCTCGCCTATAGCGCTGGATAGCCCTCCAGCTCCGCAATCGGTAACAGCCCTATAAAGGTTCAGATCTCTAGCTTTGAGCATTGTATCTAAAACTTTCTTTTCAACTATTGGGTTTCCTATCTGAACAGCGCTTACGTCAGACTCTTGATCAAGCTGTATGGAAGAAAACGTCGCTCCATGTATTCCGTCTCTGCCTGTTCTTCCGCCAACAACTAAAATTAAATCACCTGAATTAACTTTTTTATCAATTTTATTTTTAGGGATTATTCCCATAGTACCGCAATAAACAAGAGGGTTTGCCATATATCCATCGTCAAAATAAACGGCTCCGTTTACGGTGGGTATTCCCATTCTATTGCCGTAATCCCTCACACCTGCCACAACGCCTTTAGCTATTCTCTTCGGGTGATGCATACCTTCAGGTACTTGAGAATCTTTTGTGTCAGGATTACCAAAACAAAACACGTCGGTATTTGCTAAAGGTTTAGCGCCAAGCCCAACGCCTAATATGTCTCTTATAACACCACCTATTCCCGTGGCAGAACCTCCGTATGGCTCAAGAGCCGATGGATGATTATGGGTCTCAACTTTAAAAGCTACTCCGTTTTTGGCGTCAAATTCTATTATACCGGCATTGTCTTTAAATACCGATAGACACCACTTTTTGTTTAATTCCATAGTAGCTTTAAAAACAGTTTCTTTTAAAAGGTTATTGTAAGTTCTTTTTGTTTTTTTGGAATATTTTTCTTCTGTATATTCTATTATCCCAGTAAGCGTTTTATGCTTACAATGTTCGCTCCATGTCTGCGCTATTGTCTCTATTTCCACATCTGTGGGGTTTCTTTTTAACTTTCTAAAATAAGGCTGTACGGATTTCATTTCGTCAAGCGACAAAGAAAGAACATTTTTAGCGCTAAGATCTATTAACTCTTTGTCCGACAAATTTAAAATTTCTATAGTTCTGCAACTAGTTTTATTTTTCATTTTATTTTATACTCTTGGACTAATGTGTTGGCTAATAATTTTACAGCTATTTTATTTAAAACGTCTTGAGAGGCGTTTCCGTGTAAATAATATTTATGCCCTGTTTTAACTTTAACATCTTTAGTAATCCCCAAATCTTTTATGGCTTTTGCAACGCTTTCAGAAACAGTATCTGTAACACCTTTTTTATACAAAACTTCTATAATTGGATTTTTGGATTTTTTTTCTTGCGTACCAAAACCAACTTTAAATCCTTCAGTTATTTTATCGCTGAGCAGTTCTGAAGCTATCGTTTTAGCTTCACTCTTATTTATATCTCCATCTATAATATAGAATGGAGAATAGTCAACTTTTTTTACGCCTTTAATACCAATACCTAAGATGTCGGACAACACATGCTCTCCGCGAGAATCTTTAAACCCTTCCTTTGTAAAAATATCTATCTCAAACATTAAAAATTTCTCCAGTCAATTTTTCGTACGCAGTGACGTATTTTTCCATAGTTTTTTCAACAACCTCTTTTGGAAGAACAGGAGCTGGAGAAGACTTATCCCAATTTATACTCTCAAGATAATCTCTGATGTATTGTTTATCAAGACTGTCTTGAGGCTTGCCTTCTTCATATTTGCTCATTTCCCAAAATCTTGAAGAATCTGGCGTAAAAATTTCATCTATCAGTATCAGATTATTGTCATAAAAACCAAATTCTAACTTCGTATCTGCAACTATTATGCCCTTTGTCAAAGCATAATCACTGATTTTTTTATAAAGCTCTATTGAAATTCTCTTTAAACTTTCTGCAGTGTCTTTTCCAACTCTTTTTACAGTCTCTTCAAAAGAAATATTTTCATCGTGCTTACCGCCTTCTTCTTTGCTTGACGGCGTGAAAATAGGCTCGGGCAGTCTAGAAGATTCTTTTAATCCCGACAGTAATTTTATTGCGCAAACTGTTTGAGATTTTTGATATTCTTTCCAACCTGAACCCGCTAAGTACCCCCTAACTATACATTCAATATCTAGTCTGTTGGCTTTTTTCACTATCATTGACCTGTCGCGGAGATATTCATATTTCTTAAGTCCCGTAGGAAATGTATTAAAATCTCCAGTGATAATATGATTCGGAACTATCCCATAAACAAAATCAAACCAGAACATTGAAAGTTTGTGCAAAACCTTGCCCTTATTTGGAATAAGAGTAGGGAGCACATGGTCAAACGCCGAAATTCTGTCAGAAGCTACTATGAGGTAGCTCTGACCTAAGTCATAAACATTTCTAACCTTGCCTTTATGCACTAAAGGAAGGTTTATGCTGTTTTCTTGATCGCTCATTTTTGATTCCCTCTTACGTTTTATAGTAAAAATTATATAAATTTTATATTAATTTTTCATTATTTCTTTCTTTAGGAAATTATAAGAAAAAGCAGTATAAGGATTTTAAACAGGTAAAAAACAAGGCTCATTAGATTTTAATCTAAGGAGCCTTGTAAAGCGAGTAGTTTACTAAGCCACTTTAAAGATTATATCGTTGCTTACTACATTTGAATTTCTTATTGCCCCAACATACCACTCTGTTAAAATTACATTTACTTTTGTAAAAAACAAATCGTTTTTATGTACAGGAGGATTTTGCTTGCTTGCAGACTCAACTTCGTAATTCCACAGTTTTACGGAAGACGCCATTACCATTTTTACTTTGTTTGCCATCAGCTGCTTTTTTCTAAGACTTTCATAATCTTTAGGCTTCATCTGTATGGTATTTAGAAATGCCGTGTACTTAAGTATATTAAAAGAGTCGCCATCTTTAAATTCTAAAGAGTTTTGTAAATCGGATTTCAATTCTTCGTCTGTAACTATAATCCCATATTTTTTAGCTTCCTGACAAAGCAGCTCAGTTTGTACTAATGTCTGAATAACTCTTGCCTTAATTTCATTTAATTCTTTTTCATCCAAAGGTTTGTTTGTAGCCTGTTGATAGCTTTTTACTGAACTTTTATAAATTGAATAAAATAAATTCATTGGGATTTTTGTTCCATTTATTTTAGCAGCAAAATCCGAAGATTTGTTAAATAAGTATGATCCCGCTCCAAGAAATATTCCACCTAAAAAAGTTAGTATAGTTACAATAAAAATCGCACGCATATGCTTTCTAAAAAAATTCATCATTTCGTTTCCGCTCCATTGATTTTTTCTTTTATTGTCATTGAAGATTTTCCATAGAATTGTGCTCCTTCTGCTATGGAAAGCGCATTTGTTTTTATGTCTCCGAATATCTTTGCAGAAGGAAGAAGTTCTATGTTTTCTGCAGCGTTGATATTTCCCTTTACGACTCCACCAGCCAATATAATATTGCCTTCTATGTCTCCAGTTATTTCAGCTGTTTCGCCTATTATTACGACTCCGGCATAAATATTTCCAGAAACTTTGCCATCTATGCGTATAACTTTATCCGTTTTTATTGTCCCTTCAAAAACTGCATTTCGTCCGATGAGAGTTTCCACTTCGTCAAGTGAATTTTTTGCTTTTTTCTTAAGCATTGTCATTCCTTTCAGATTTAGCAAAAAAATAATCTGTTAAATATGGCTTCGGATTTATAGCTCTACCTTTAAAGTGAACTTCATAATGCAAGTGAGAACCTGTAGATGAGCCTGTGTTTCCCATTTTGGCAATTATCTGCCCTCTTGAAACATAAAAACCAGATTTTACCAGTCTCTTTGAGAGATGTCCATAAACAGTTCTGTTCTATAGTTATGTCCATGATCTACCACGATTGTATTGCCATAACCTGACTGCCAGCCTGAATAGACGACCTTACCATTTGCTGTACAAACTATTGGCGTGTTCACTTTGTTTGCTATATCAAGACCCGAATGAAAATCTCTTACTAAATATATAGGGTGCATTCTAAAACCATAAACTGAAGTTATTCGCCCATCGCAAGGACAACCGCACGGCATAGCCATAAATAACGACTTTTGTTTATCTATGTGCGCTATTATCTCATCATAATTTTGCTCCATAAATTTATACTTTTCAGAGAGAATATCTATTTGATGGGAAAGATCTGAATAGTTTAGAGAATTAGGTTTTCCTGAGAGAATTGAAATTAAAGCATTAGAGTAAGTAGGGGCAGGTCCTCCTTCGCCTAAATTCTGTCCAAGACCTTCTTCTATTATGGATCTTTTCGTCCCTAAGGATAGCACACTGCGGATTTTTTCATCGTTCTGCTGGGCTTGTTCCAACATACCTTTTATTTGCTCAAGCTTATATGCAAGCATCACCGTCATTATTTTGTTGTCAGCTTTTATTGCGGTATAATCAATGTGTCTGCCCGCAATATAGCCTGACCAAACGGTTATCCATGTCCACGACACAACAAAAACGCACATAACCATTAGAGAAATGCTAACATTAAAAGGGCTTTTTTTGCCGTGGGGAATAAAAAGTATAGTAATACGCTTCTTAAACCACGTTTTACTTTTACTGAGCATTTTCATGAAATAATGATACAAAACTATCCTTTTCATTTCAACTTCTTTTGGGAGGAATTCAATTGGAAAAATTTGCTTAGCCTTAGAAACTATAAAAATCTATTATTTTAGATTTTGAATTTGCAATTAGCATTTAAATATAGCTATTAATATATCTATGAAATTTATATGAAATATAATTTTTAGTAAAATATAATATTATTAAAATTAACGAGAGGTTTTTTAATATATGTCCAAAAAGTTTAATTTTGAAAATTATATTGATTGCGTAGTTAAAATAATTCCGCTAAATGTAGCGGCACTGGCAGCAATGACTCTCTATAGAATATTTTTCTTTTTTTTCTTCAAAAATATTGCACTGTTTGGACATTTTAGAGACATATTTAATGCATTTGTTCTAGGTTTGCGTTTTGATTTATCAATTCTGGCGTATATAAATTCTTTTGTGATTCTCATTTTTACGATTCTTTTGTTGATAAGAAATCTAAGGTTATTCAAAAAAGCAATATTCATTATAAAACTTTGGTATTGTCTTTCTTTCATAGCAATAGCTTTAGCTACTGCCATTGATTTTGGGTTTTATATTTGTTTCGGGGAACACGTAAATATATTATTGTTTGATTTTTTTGACGATGACACTTTTGCTTTGATAAAAACAATTATCTCTGATTGGCGTTTTTATATAGCTTTGCCTGCATTGATTTTAGTCGTGTTTATAATATGCAAAATTGTTTCTATAAGCACAAAAGAACTTCTTAATATACGTCGTCTTATAAACTCTTCTTATTTGAATGTTTTTGTTAAAATACTTATTGTTCTTTTAATACCGCTTATAACATTTTTATTTGCAAGAGGTACGGTTTCAATGTTTCCTTTAGGAAAGTTCCATGCGCAAATATCTACAAACTCATTCATAAACAATATAGCGCTAACAGCAGCGCACTCAATTACAGACGCAATTCAAGCGAAAACTGAACAAAGCAGAGATAAAATAAATATTGCAAAAAAACTTGGTTTAGATGAGGAAGATATCGATTTATCAATATTTAGCAAAATATCAATTAAAAATACTGAAGCCGAAGAGATAAAGCCAAACGTGGTCTTTATAGTTTTGGAAAGTTTTGGGGAACTTCCCGTTTTGTATAATAGCGAAAAATTTAACATACTTGGAGAGCTGAAGAAACATTTTGACGAAGATTTGGTTTTGTATAATTTTTTACCAGCTGGCGTAATAACAATACATTGCTTGGAATCAACAATTCTTAACATGCCTCAAAGACCTTTTTCTATTCAGGTAACGCAAAGCCCTAAAGCGTATAAACATTTTTCAAGCTCTTTAATTTTGCCTTATAAAAAGTCCGGTTACGTTACAAAAGCTGTTTACGGAGGGAGTCTCGCTTGGCGTGGGCTTGAAGACTTTTTAAAAGCGCAAGGATTTGACGAAATATATGGAGAGGGCTCTATAAAAAATGAACATCGTCACGAGTGGGGTATTAATGATGCTCAGTTTTTTGAAATTGTTTTAAGAGAGCTGAAAAATAATAATAAACCTCAATTTATTTATGCAATGTCCACAGCGACCCATCCTCCTTATAAAACGCCTCCATATTATAAACCTTTAAAACTTGAAATTCCTAAAGAACTTGAACATATGATGCCAGGGGAACCGCATCTTAAAAGAATTTTTGAAACTTATCAGTTTGCCAATAGGGAAGCCTCTAAATTTTTGGATATTGTAAAAAATTCTGAATTTAAGGATAACACTATAGTTGTTATAACAGGCGACCATAATCTTAGAGAAGTTAAAGCTTTTGTTCCTGAAGAACTGTTTAAAAGATACGCTGTTCCTATGTATTTATATGTACCAGAGAAATTGAAGAAAAAAATTGATGCAAATATCACAGCATGCCATATTGATATAGCGCCTACTCTTTACGATTTGTCACTTTCACAAGTAGAGTATATAGCTGCAGGAGTAAGCATGTTGGACCAAGACAAAAATCATATAGCATTTAACAGCAACGGTTTCATATTATCAAGAGATAAAGCCGTCTTATTTAACATAGAAAACGGAAAAATTTTATATTTTAATTTTGACGCTAAATCTAAAATACTTTCTTTAACGGAGCCAACTGATGAGCACAATTTTATGTTAGAATACTATAAGAGAACTATATCAGCTTCAGATATGTATATAAATCAAAAATAACAGGAGATAAAAATGCACACAGCGCTTTTGGTTGTTATTGTTTTGATCATTCTTGCGGGAACTTATATCCTTGCAACTTATAACAAGTTGGTAACACTTAAAAACAGAGTAAAAGAAGCATGGAGCGATATAGAAGTACAGATGAAACGCAGATACGACTTAATTCCAAACCTTGTTGAAACAGTAAAAGGATACGCCGCACATGAAAAAAACACTTTAGACGCAGTCATAAAAGCAAGAAATGCAGCTATTTCAGCAACTGGAGATATATCAAGCAAGGCTCAAGCGGAAAATGCTTTGTCGGGAACATTGAAGTCTCTTTTTGCATTATCAGAGAATTACCCAAATCTAAAAGCAAATCAAAACTTTTTGGAACTACAGAGAGAGCTTACTGATACAGAAAACAAAATACAAGCAAGCCGCAGGTTTTATAATTCAAACGTTTTATCTTTAAACACAAAACTTGATATGTTTCCAAGTAACGCAATAGGCAGAGCCTTTGAGTTTACAAAACAAGAATTCTTTAAACTTGACGAGAGCGAGCAAGAAGCAAGAAAACCTGTTAAAGTTTCTTTTTAATTTACTATGCCAAAGATAACAACTTATGATTTTATAGAATCAAACACAAAAAAGACAATACTGCTTATGGTTCTGTTTCCGTTAACACTTGCAGGGTTGGTTTACTTGTGTTTGTTGTTTGTAAGCTTCATAAAAGTTTCAGACAGGAGCTTGGCTGCATATAATCTTTCAACCTTTACAGTTGCCAATGAGATAGCTATATATATTATTCCAATAATTTCTATCCTTGCAATTTTCTGGATTCTGATAAGTTATTATGCAGGTCAATCTTTTATTTTATCAACAGCCGGAGCCGTTGAACTTACAAAACAAAATGCTCCTGAAGTTGTGATGATTGTTGAAAATATTGCCATAGCAGCAGGACTTCCAATGCCTAAAGTTTATTCAATAAATGACGAAGGACTTAACGCTTTTGCCACAGGAAGAGACCCTCAGCATTCTTACGTTGTTCTAACCAAAGGCATTATTAATAATCTAGAAAAATCTGAGCTTGAAGGTGTTATCGCACACGAAATGGTGCATATCGGCAACAGAGACATTCGCCTAATGCTTATAATGATTGTATGCATAAGTTTTGCAACTGTAATTGCAGAAATACTGTTGCGTACGGCGCTTATTACAAGATCATCAGGAAATTCTAAAAATAACAATAACGCAATACAGGTATTTCTCTTTGTTTTGGCTATATCTCTTTATGTATATGGATATTTAGTAGCTCCATTGATAAAATTAGCTGTATCAAGGACAAGAGAATACCAAGCTGACGCTACGGCAGCTTTGATAACTAGAAACCCTCAAGGGTTGATAGGAGCATTGCAAAAAATATCTGGACACTCAACAGTTAAAAATCTAAGCGATAAACAAACAATGTCGCCGATGTGTATTGCAAACCCTCTAGCTAAAAACAAACAAAATTCATTTTTTGCAAAAGTTTCAGGGCTCTTTGCAACACACCCGCCTATTGAAAAAAGAATTAAAGTATTGCAAGCTATGGATGGAACAAAATAGAAAATTTATGAAGTTAAGACAGCAATGAGAAAAAAAATCTTTATGTATTATTAGTGAATATAGTAAAGTTATCGTCTGAGAGATTATTTTAGTGTTTTTTGGAAAGGTAGATTTGTATAAAAAATTAGTCGTAGATATTATAAGCCCCTGAGTTTATCTACTCAGGGGCTTATGTTTCAAATTTATAAGATAATAAACCTCCCGCATAAACAAATATATTTATGCGGGAGGTAAGAATTATTACCTAAAAGCTCCTAAGGCTACTCCTAATCCTGCACCTCCATATACACCTGCTGTTAGTGGATAACCTTTCCTTGCTCCCTCAATTGCCCCACTTACTCCTCCCAGTATTGATATTGTCCATATGTGTGCAGATATTAAATCTAACGTAACCTTAAACGCTGCCACTCCTGCCATTGGAGTTGCGAAAAGTGATACTACTCCTCCAACTGCAGTTCCTATTGCTATTGCTGCTATTGGAGCTGCTACTGCTCCTTCTATTGCCCCTACTACTCCATCTGTCACAGAACAAAAACCGCTCACAGGAAAACACAACAATGTTAAAATAACTACTAGACTTAAAGCTTTTTTCATACACCCTCCTTATATTATTTATGCTTTTGAAGTCTATAATACTTTTTGATTATTTTGTAATAATTTTGTGAATTTATTGTGAAAAATTAAAGTTTAGGAAAGTTATTAGAAGCTAAAAAATGTTTACTAATATGGGGCAGTGGTCAGAGCCTAATGTTGAACTTTCAATTTCAGCAGATTTAAGATTTTTGACTGCGTTTTTTGAAACAAAGAAATAGTCTATTCTCCATCCTACATTTCTTGATCTTGCAGCAGTTTTGTAGTCCCACCAAGTATAATTGCCGGGTTCTTTATTGAAATATCTAAATGCATCTATAAATCCTGCGTTTACAAGTTTATCAAATCTTTCTCTTTCTTTAGGCATAAAGCCTGAATTATTTTCGTTTTGAGCAGGTCTTGCCAAATCTATTGGAAAGTGAGCAGTATTATAATCTCCGCAAATGATTACTTTTTTATCTTTGAATTGTTTAAGATATGCAATAAAATAATCGTAAAAATCTATTTTATATTTAAGACGTTCTTCGGAAGCTCCACCGTTGGGAAAGTAAATATTAAAAAGTATAAAATCTTTAAAATCAAGCCTTAAAATTCTTCCCTCATTGTCAAAAAGTTTGTTTTCAATGCTTGTAGTGACGTTTTCAGGCTTAATATTTGACCATACGGCAACGCCGCTGTAACCTTTCTTTTTAGCTGGCGAACAATAAAAACTATACCCTACAACTTCCCTCATATCTTTAGGAAATTGCATTTCATCTGCTTTAGTTTCCTGCACACAAACTATATCGGCATTTTCCTTTTTAAACCAATCAAGAAAAATTTTTTTATATATAGCTCTTATGCCGTTTATATTCCACGAAACTATTTTCATTATATTCCTTTAAAAAAATTGCGGAGAAGCTCTTAACTTCCCCGCAATGTAAAGATATTCTTAAAACTAAAATCTTGCGTTTACAATAATCATGACTGGAAGTTTGCCGTCTTTAATAAAATTTAAAAATCCTATCTGTATTCCATTCATGTTTTCAGTCATATTTAAAAAACCTAATTGAAGACCACTTACTGATTTTGCCATGTTAAAGAATCCCCATTGGACTCCAGTAACTTCACCTTCATTCCAGTTTACCGCACTAAAAGAAACCCCTTTAAAAGTTTCTGACATAGAAAGAAGTCCTGTTTGAAGACCCACAAATTGCTTTGATATTGTAACTATTCCTGTTTGCCAACCTTTTGCATCATCGGTTTGAGAATAAATAATATTCCAGCCTACTCCTCTAAGGTTAGGTGTATAGGTTCCTATACCTATTTCTAACCCACAGACCGAGTCATTGTTTGGGACAGCGATTTTGTCCCACAGAGACAATTTGATAGGAGTTCCTGCAAACGATACGGCAGCAAATGCAAACACTGTACATAATGCCAGCAATACTTTTTTCATGAATCCTCCTTTTCTAAAACTGCGACAACAGTGTCTAACGACTTAAAAAGGACTTACAAAAATTATTTTTTTCATTCTCTTTTTAATAACCTAAAAATCTGACAATATCGTCTTTCAATTTATTAAAACCTGCTTTTTTCTTTGCGCTTACTGTAAACACTAAAGATTTATCTATTCCAAAATATTGTGCTGCTTTAGTTTTAACTTCATCTTCAGTTATAATATCTGGTAGTTTATCAAACTTATTTGCAATAATTTTAAACGGAATGTTATACTCTCTAAGCCAACAAACCATATCAAAATCTAACTCTGTAGGACCTACAAAAGCATCTATTATTATATAAACAGTTTTTTTGTTTTTCCTTTGAACTATACATTCTTCTATCATCTTATTCCAAAGTTCTTTTTCTTCAAAACTTACTCTTGCAAAACCATAGCCGGGCAAATCTATCATCCACTTTTTCATAGCGACACTGTAAACGTTTATGCTTCTTGTTCTGCCTGGCGTTTTTGAAGTTCTCGCCAAATTCTTCTGAGAGCACAAAGCGTTTATGACGCTGCTTTTGCCTACATTAGACCTACCGGATAAAATAACCTCAGCCATACTTTGAGGAAGTAATTTTGCATTTGACTCTGCCCTAAAAAATACCGTCTTTTCAAGCATTTCTAATTTCTCGTTCTGGAAAGAAGTCTAAGTATTTCAAGATAAAGCCATACGAGCGTTACCATTAAAGCAAAAGAGCTGTACCATTCCATATATTTAGGTGCTCCATACTGTGCACCTCGTTCAATTAAATCAAAATCTATAATGAGATTTAAAGAGGCAATAGCAACTATTATAAGACTAATTATTATACCAAGACCCGAAGAATCTGACAAAAAATTAAATCCTCTTGCACCAAAAGCGCCCATCAATAAATCAATTAAATATACAAGAGCTATAGCAAATGTTGAAAGTATAACGACTTTCTTAAACCTTGGCGTGGCTCTGAGCATTCCTGTTTTATAAGCTGCAAGCATACAAAACAGAACGCACATCGTCAACAGAACGGCATTTACGACAATGCCGGGGTATGATTTTTCAAAATAAATGGAAATGACTCCCAAAACAAGACCTTCGCAAACAGCATAAATAGGCGATAAAAAAGGCGACAAATTCATCTTAAAAGATGAAATTATAGCCAAGACAAAACCTCCTAACAATATAGGCAACGTCAACGGCGTTATAATACTTGGGTGAGTCCAAGAATAAAATGCGCCTGCGGCAAGCAAAACCCATAAAATTATACTTTTGTTTATTGTACCAGAAACTGTCATAACTTCTGCGTTTCTGACAGGCGTTTGAAAAACGCTGTCTTTCAAAAGCGGATTACTCATAACTATCCTCCAATAACTTTATCGTAAGCTAATTTTATAATTTTTTTTTGATTAGCAAAAGAAAGAAACTCTTGGGCTTTTTTTATGTCTGCCCATTCTAATTTTGATATTTCATTTTTATCAAAATCTAAAGCATCTTCCAAAGCTAAAGCAAGAAAATAAACCGAATGCTTTTCAACTAAGCGTCCTTTTGTTTCATCTAAAACGCCATTAATTAAATACACATCTTCTTGTCTGAAATTTTCAACAAATTTTACATTTTTTATTCCTGTTTCTTCAAAAATTTCTCGTTTAGCAGTTTCAGTTTCGCTTTCTCCGTTTTCAATATGACCTTTTGGAAAACCCCATCTGTTGCTTCTTTTAGAATTAACAAGTAGAAAAATAGGAACACCATCTTGCGTCATCTTATAGACTACAGCCCCGCAGGAAGTTTCTTTAAGCATTTATACCTCTTGTTTCATAAAACAAATCAATCTCTTTCAAAATTGACTTACTATCTTCTAATTTTAAAACTTTATCCGCTATAGTTTTACAATCCACAAATGACATACTTCTTACTATTTTTTTAATTGTTGCAATTTGCGACGGAGATACGCTAAATTCATCAAGACCCATACCTAAAATAACAGGCGTGTACTTTGGCTCTCCTGCCATTTCTCCACACATAGCAACTTTTATTCCAGCTTTATGTCCTTCGTCAATAGTACGTTTTATAAACCTCAAAATTGCTGGATGCATAGGTTCATATAAATAGGCGACGTTTTCGTTAACCCTATCCACAGCTAGTGTATATTGTATCAAATCATTAGTTCCTATTGATACAAAATCTACTTCTTTTGCAATGGAATCAATTACTGCTACAGCTGACGGTACTTCTATCATAACGCCAACTTCCATATTTTCATCAAACTTTATGTTTTCTTTTCTTAAATTTTCTTTCACTTTGTCAAGAATAGCATTTGCGGCTCTTAGTTCGGCAAGACCTGAAATCATTGGATACATCAATTTTACTTTTCCTAAAACAGAAACTCTCAAAATAGCCCTTAACTGGCTTATAAATATTTCAGGGTATTTAAGACACAATCTTATAGATCTTAATCCCAAAAACGGATTAGATTCAAAACCTAGATTTAATAATCCCATTTTAGTAAGTTTATCGCCTCCCAAGTCAAACGTTCTTATTGTAATGGCATAAGGCGATATTTGTTGTACTACTTTAGAGTACGTATCAAAATGCTCCTCTTCCGTAGGGATAGAATCGCGATTAAAATATATTGTTTCTGTTCTGTAGAGTCCTATGCCCACTGCGCCTTTATTCAAAATAAGCGGCACTTCATCCGAATGGTCAATATTGGCAAAAATAAAAATTTTGTGATTATCTGTAGTTTCTGACGTTAAATTTTTAAGTTTTTCTAATTCTACCGTTCTTGACAATTGCAAATCGTATTTATTTTTGTAATGCAGCAAAGTTTTGGAAGAGGGATTTAATATAACTTCGCCTTTATCGCCATCAATTATTACTGTTTCGCCAGCTTTAACAAGCGAAGATATATTTTTAAGTCCTACTACAGCAGGTATGGCAAGCCCTTGCGCGATAATCGCTGTATGGGAAGTCTTTCCACCAATATCTGTAGCAAATCCTGCAATCTTTTTTCCTCTAACCGATACTGTATCAGCCGGTGTTAAATTGTTTGCGATAATGATAGATTCTTCATCTACTCTTGCAAGATTTTTTCCTTTTTTGCCAAAAAGATTTGCAAGAATTTTTTTGCCTACATCTTGAATATCAACTTTTCTTTCTTTGAAAAAGTTATCATTTATATTCTCAAAAGAACGAATAATCTTATCAAGAACTTTAAAAAGAGCATATTCGGCATTGACACCGTCAGCGATAAGTTTATATACGTCTTTTTTTAATGTAGGATCATCTAAAATCAAAATGTGAACGTCTGCTATATGGGCATAATTTTCCCCAAGAACATCATTAATTTTGTTGTATGTAACCGTGAATTCGCTTCTAGTTTTTTCTATAGCATCTTCAAACCGTTTCCTTTCAGCTTCTCTAAAAGATTTGGGAATTTCTTTACGGATGAAACAAAAATCTTCTTCTTCTAGAAGAAAAACTTTCCCTATGGCAACTCCCGGAGACGCAGCAATACCTTCTAGAACTATATCTCTATCAACAAACATATTAGCTCCTATTCGCCAAATTTCGAATCAAACAAGGTTTCTACGGCACCAATAGCCTCATATTCATCAGGACCATCTGCAATGAATTTTAATTTGCTTCCGTAAGCAGCTGCTAATGCCATAACACCCATTACACTTTTAGCATCAACCTCAAAATCATCTTTTAAAATTTTAACGTCTGATTGATATTTACTTAGAGTTTGCACAAGAGTTGCAGCAGGTCTTGCGTGTAACCCTGCTTTATTTGAAACGACTATAATTTTTTCTTTCATTTTATATTCCTAAAACAGATATTATTATGCATATAATTAAAACAGAAAACATAGAAAATATTGGACCGAATTTACTTGCTGCAAAAAACGAAAATAAAAAGATCGCTATATATACAAATAAATCAATATAATCTGAATTGAAAAGCCTTCCTTCATTACTAAAACCAAAAACGGCTAAATATAAAGAAAAAGCTGCAAGAAACATTATAAAGACTCCAAAACGAATAGTATCTGACATTGAGTTAAAATAAACTAAAGCTTTCATACTATTACTACCATATTTGAAGCCTTCGTATAAAAGAGAAATTCTCGTCCATAAATGTAAGGAATTATAAAGCAATATAAAAACAATCGGCGCTAAAATAATATACTCTGCTAATCTAGTAGCGAATATAGCCATTATAGCCATAGACAAAAATGATAACATAGTTCTAAGGTCTCCATAGAAAAAAGGCTCACCTATAGCTGCAAGAGGACCTGCCATATTACTTTTAATTCTCTTCATATCGCGTATTATTTCTATGCGATTAGCCGGGTCCATCTTGGCTATTTCTTTTTCCATGTTGGCAACTATCCCTACTATCATGCCAACCATATAAGGTTGAGTATTAAAGTACCCTACATGCCTTAAAAGAGCTTCCTTTTTCTCTTTTTCTACAGTGTAAAGCACGTCAAAAATTGGTCTTAATATAAAAACAAAACCTATATTTTGCATTCGCTCGTAATTCCACAATGATTGCAGAAAAAAACTTCTTATGAAAATTCTAGAATACAGTTTAATCATTTCTGGAATCCCTCAGAAATAAAGCTCTTATATTAGTCAAATTATACGCCACTCCAAAACCTGCCACTGGAAATAAATACCATGCTTTCGCTAATCCCTCTAAAATATATTTCGGCAATACTGCATAAATATCACAAAGTAATTTGCCTCCGACTGCAATAGCAAATAAATAAAACAAAAAAGCCCTTAAAAGAAAAAGAAGTAACCCTAACCAAATACCAATTTCTATACGCCAATTTTTAATATCTTTAATGCCGCCTTCTACCCAATACATTATTTTAACGTTAAGCTTTCTACCTAATATATCAATCCACCTGTATAAATAAGCAAAAGGAATAGCTAAAAGTATGCTTAAAATCGCCGCATCTTTAAACCCTGGGAAATACGTGCATGCCCAAAAAGTAGATAAAATAGCTATCATTGAAACGTCTATAATAACAGCTACTCCCATAGGAATAGTTTTTATCCAAAATAATTCTGATATAGTCCCTATACAAAGACCTGTAATCGCATCGCCTGAAAAAAAACCAATAATCGGAGCACAAAATATAGGACGATAAATCATAAACTGTCCAAAAGCTGTTATGTCCGCGCTGCACAATGCTCCGATAAAAGAAACAAGAAAAATATTCACAATTTTATAATCCTTTTTGTTTCTTTAAATTTGCGCTTGTAGTAAAAGAAAACGTTTTAATTTCATCCGGCTTGATCAAAAATTTTACAAGAGGAATCACAACAGTTCCTTGATAAGTTTTCTCAAACCCATTGTCTGAATTTGAAACAGTTTCAATAGGATAAACAAAAACTTCGCTTTTTTCAGAAAACTTAACTTCAATTTCCATATTTAAATAACTATCGTATCTTTTCCATATATCAACAGTCTTTAGAACCGAAGAATCATCTCCGCTTTTTGATGTAAATGCAAAAACCTGTTCTGGAGCAAAACAAATATCTAAATTTTCATTTGAATTATTCTTTATTTCGTATTTAACGCCATAACCATTCAGCGTAGTGGAAATTTCTTTTGTAACTTTAACGTCTTTACCGTCAACTTTTCCGTACCTGCAAAGGACGAGCCTTGAATTCTTTTTTAAAAATTTTCTGTTATGATTTATCTGAGATTTGTACTCCCCTGCAAAAAAATCACCCTTTTCTTCATAACGATCAAACATACATTCTTCATACGTCACGTTATTTGCAAAAAAATGATCTATTAACGATGCTCTTTTATACTTGTCATACACCAAATACTTATCAAGATCCATTTCTTTCACTCTTATTAAATCGCTATGTATATTATGAACTTGAGAATCATCGTCATTTATAAGAAGCATTTTCCCCAAATTATCTTTAAGTTTTTTATGATAAGATTCATATCTTCTTGTCAAAACGTCAAGCAGATTATGATGAAACTTAAAAACGTCCCATTCAAAGATTGACCCGCCGTTTGAAGGCGACACATAGATATTTTGCGTCTTACTTTCATACAAATATTCTTCACGCGAATCGCAGTTAAAGCCAAAAACATTCCAAGACGCCCTTCTAAGCATAGTTCTATTATAAAATTCCTCTGCCTTTAACAACATGCTGTAAGCAGCGTTTCTTAAATGAGGCAAATATAAACCGCCAAAAACTCCGTGCCAATAAGCACAATTACACTGCCCGGCATACAAGTCATGCATAGCCTTTTCGCTATGGCGCTTATTATGTTCCAAACATTTTTCAATTTTTTCACTTACGTAAATCATTTTTTTATGCAGGTTATTTGCTTCTTCATATTTCGTCAAAAAATTTCTCCAGAAGCCACCGTGCAGGAATCTCTTTACTTCATTGTCGTACTTATATTTTTCCAAAACATTTTCAAAAGATTGTTGCGCTTCAACAGGCAAAGTCCATTCTGCCATTTCATCATACGAAGAACATGGTAAATATACTCTGCCCGAAGACTTTCTTGTCTTTAAAATTTCTGAAAATGTTATCGTCTCAACAATATCAGAGTTTTCTTCTAAAGCCGTTAAAAATTTTTCAAGCCATTCATTTTCATAAACATGCTTGTATGTTGTCGGCCACATCCCAAACTTTTCTCCATCATCAGCCATAACTACAACAGGATCTGTCCCCGGATTTTCTTTCACAAGTTTCTTGAAATATTCTATTATGTCTTCAACTATACCAAAAGGGACTAAATATCTCATTTTTTTGCTTATCGGGAAAATATTAAGATTATATCCTTCATCTTCAGTAGTATAATAGCCGGTTAACATTTCTGCATCCATCCCTGCTGCAATAAAATGAGAATCGTCCAAGACGATGTATTCGCCTCCAGTCTCAGACAAGATTTTTGCCATGCCCGGTTCCCACACTCTTTCAGCAAGCCAAATTCCTTTGGCTTCTTTACAATCAAAAGTTTTTTTTATGTACTTAGTGAGCCTATTTATTTGCCCTAACTTATCTCTGTCGGGAATTGAAGCCATCAACGGCTCATAATATCCTCCTGACAATATTTCAAGATTTCCGATATGCACAAGTTTTTTTACATTTTTTATATAATCAGGATGTTCCTTCTCAAAATATTCCCAAATCATTCCACTGGCATGCATATTCCATTTTATCTTTGAATGGTTTAACATAATATCCATAAAAGGCTTATATGCCATGCGATAAGCCTTCTCAAAAACCCAACCAAAATTCCCAATAGGCTGATGATTGTGAGTACAAAAAATAAATTTAACTTTGCTCATTTGTCTGCCTCACAAACGGTCTGATGTTCTTTTTTTAATATGTGCATAATATCTCTTTTTTCATCATCTGGAAGAACTCTGCCTTCTATTTCAATCCCACTAGAGTATATTTGCTTTAAACTCTCAATTTCTTCATTATTCACACATATATTCTCCATCAGCTGTTTTTTGCCTGATATAAAATGCATTCCACCAATATTTAAAGATTTGATTCTTAAACCTCTCTCCAACATATACACAACATCTGATGGCTGAGTAACTAAAATCATAACTTTTTCTTTGTCGTAGTCTCCATTAAGTAGTGAAGCTGTCGCATCTTTAAGAGTCTTTACATCAAGCTTTATAAAACTTGGCAAAGCCATCCCCATAAGGATCTGTTGTGTTTTATCGCTTGCAGCTGAATCCGAAACAACTAAAACAGTATCTACATCAAGACTTTTAAGCCAACCTTGCACTATTTGACCGTGTACTAATCTGTCATCAATTCTGATCAAAACTATGGACATTATGGGTTCCCTCTATATAATTGACATGGAAGACTCTTCTAATACCTTTTTTATATTTACTATACTTTTTTGTCCATTAATCAATACTTTATTAGCAAGCTCAGACAAATTTATATCCGTTTTGCTTAACATCACAGCAGACAGTATCATCGGAAGATTTACTCCTGAAATAACTTCAAATTTTAAACCTGTAACTTTCAAATCTGCGCAAGCGCGGATAGAAGCGTTGCAAGGAGTGCCTCCAAACATATCGGCAAGCACTAAAACACCGTCTTTATCACTTACGTCTCTTAGAAGATTTAAAATACGTAAACGCATCTGTTCCAAATTGTCGTTTAAGCCAAGCGCAACAAAATAAAGATTAGGTTGCTTACCAGATATAGCCATAGTAGCATCTACCAGCTCAGAAGCTAGACCGCAATGAGCTGCCACAATAATCTTAATCATCTGCCCTTCTTATAAGTTTCAGATATTAATTTTCCATTATTACAACCTCTCAGAATGTCTCTGTGGCTAAGCTTCACTTTGTATTTTCTGCTTTTCAAAAAAGCAGCTAGCTTTTCAGCTGTAAAAACAGATCTGTGGCGTCCGCCAGTACATCCTATTGCAATAGTTAGGTAACTCTTCCCTTCATTTATGTAACCTGGGAGAGTGCTTTCAATAAGTTTTGAAAATTCTTTAAAAAATACTTTAAACTCCTTATGTTTTTCTATATATCTTTGAACAGATTTGTCACGACCTGTTTTATACTTTAATTCGTGGACATAATTAGGATTTGTTATAAAACGCACATCGTAAACTATATCTGCGTCGTTTGGAACGCCGTATTTATAGCCAAAAGATACAACTGAAATGTTTAAATATCGTTTTTCAAATTGCTGAATATCAACAAGAACTGAAATTACTTTTTTCAACTCTCCTATTGTAAGATTTGAAGTGTCAATAACTTCGTCAGCAACGCTAAAAATATTATCTAGTATTTTTCTTTCCTGCTTTATTCCCTCACGAACCGATTTGCCACTAGGGTGGTGGTGGCGAGTTTCTGAATAACGTCTTAAAATAATATCAGCGGAAGCTGTAAAAAAAATAACTTTATAACTGATTTTTTTGGTTTTTAGAACTGCAAGAAAATTTTTGAATCCTGAAAGATGTTCTCCGGCTCGGGAGTCTATGCCTATTGCAATGTTTTTATATTTTTTGGAATCCTTTACGCATATGTCTATAAAATCAACAATCATCTCAACAGGCATATTATCAACACAAACAAACCCAAAATCTTCAAAAATTTTGAGCGCCTGACTCTTGCCTGCTCCCGACATACCTGAAATTATATATAATTTAGTCATGGACTATTGATTATTTAGTTCTTGACGCAGTTTAGAGTCTAATGCTTTAGCGGTAAAATGTCCCTTGTTTTTTAGCCTTTGATTTAAACTTGCCGTCTCAATAAGAATAGCAATATTTCTGCCGGGTGCAATAGGAATTGTAATCTCAGGAACCTCAACACCTAAATACTCTACATAATAGTCATCAATCCCGATTCTATCATACTTTTTAAGCTGGTCCCACTCTTCAAGTTTTATAACTAGCTCCATTTTGGACTTATATAAAATATTTCCTACGCCAAAAAGTTCTTTAATGTCTATAATTCCTATACCTCTTACTTCTATCAAATGCCTTGTAATATCTAAACCACTTCCTGTTAAAAATTTCCCTGAAGAAAGTTTCTTTATATTAACTATATCGTCAGCAATAAATTTGTGTCCTCTTTTAACAAGTTCAAGTACGCATTCTGATTTTCCTATCCCAGATTTTCCTACAATTAAAACCCCAAGTCCATAAACATTTACCATAACACCGTGTATTTTAATTGAAGGCGCAAGCTTATTGTCTAAGTAATAATTTAAATCCCTAGCGAAAGGAGAAGCTGTTAAAGGCGTCTTTAAAAGAGGAACGTCTAAATCAGAAAAAACTTTAAGCATAGCGTCTGTAGGTGGCAAATCTCTAGTTAAAATACAAGCTACAGCTTTTTCATTTGAAAAAATTTTAGTCAACACTTTTATCTGAGAATCATTATCCAAATGACTAAAATATGTATATTCTGTTATGCCTATAACCTGTATGCGCTCATATGGAAAATGTTCTAAGAAACCAGCTAAAGCAAGACCCGGTCTGTTTATATCAGGCACAGTAATACGCCTACAAATACCGCCTTTTCCAGCTAACAGTTTGAATTTGAAAACCCCGCTTTTCTCTTTAATAAGAACATCTACGTCCATAGTCATCAATAAGCATCCTCTTGCTGTATAAGCTTTACTACTTCTTGCGTAGTTTTAGCTTCTTTTATGGCTTGTCTTAAAAATTTATCTTTAAACAATCTTGAAATTCTTGACAAAGCCTTCAAATGTTGTCCAGCAACTTCAACAGGTCCAACTAAAAGGAAAATTATATGAACAGGTTCGCCATCAAGAGAATTAAATTCTATGCCTTTACGAGATATACCAAGAACTCCTATTTGTTCATGCAAAAGATCAGTCTTACCATGAGGGAGGGCAACGCCCTGACCGATTCCTGTTGAACCGAGTCTTTCTCTTTCTAAGACAATATTTATTATATCATCGCTGTTTTTAATCTTTTTAGTATTTTTTAAAACTTCAGCCAGCTCTACAATCGCCGACTTCTTATCTGTTGCTTTCAGGTCGACAATTATTGCGTCCTGACTTAAAAAATCCATAATCTTCATCTACTTTCTCCTATTTTACATTTCATTGGGTTCTAAAAGAATTACAGACCCACTGTCATTGCGGTAAAGAACGCTTACTTTGTCGTTCAGTCCGTCTTTAAACATATATACTTTATAACCTAGATTGTCCATCTCGTTGATTGCTTCTTCAACCGTAACAGGTTGTAAATCAAAGCGCTTTATTTCTGAAATTTTTGTTCTTGAATCTTCCATAGTATCATAAGAAAATGCTTCTTCAATATTGCGTTTCTTATCTTTTAAAATTGCGAGTTTGTCTTTTCTATGAACTTTTTTTGAGATATCTTTTTGTTTTCTGAGTTGTTTTTCAAGTTTGTCTGAGGCGAAATCTATTGAGGCGTATAAGTTTGTTGATTCTTCTTTTGATCTGAAAGAAATTTTTCCGGAGTGTAAAATTATTTCAGTTATCTGTCTGTTTTTTTCAACTGACAAAATAATATGGACAAAAACGTCAGTTGTATTGAAAAATTTTTCATATTTTGTAATTTTTTTTCGCACGTAAGAGTCTATGGAATCTGTCAGTTTAAGATGTCTTGCTGTTATGTTAATCTGCATTCCTCTCTCCTTTACGATACTATTTAATATACAAAATTTATGTACGTTTGTTAAATCATCAAGAAAATTCAACAAATTTCTATTTTTATCTACATCTTGAAATTATCGCCAAGATACACTTTCTTTGCTTTAGGGTTCTCCAATAGTTTTTTGGCGCTTCCCTCAAGTAAGATTTTTCCTTCATAAATAATGTAAGCTCTGTCAATAATTTCAAGAGTTTCTCTTACGTTGTGGTCTGTTATTAAAATTCCCAATCCTCTGTCTCTAAGACTTCTTATAATCTTTTGTATATCATCAACAGTAATTGGATCAATTCCTACAAAAGGTTCGTCCAAAAGTAAAAATTTAGGATTGGTTACTAGAGCCCTTGCAATTTCAAGTCTTCTTTTTTCGCCGCCTGAAAGAGTAACGCTCATCTGTTTCCTGAGCCTTGTAAGACCAAAATCTTCAAGCAACGAGTCAACTTTTTCCTGTTGCTCGCTTTTTGAAACAGTAAGCATTTGAGCAACAGCCATTAAATTGTCTTCTACGCTCAAACCGCGAAAGATTGATGGCTCTTGAGCAAGATAACTGACTCCTGCGCGTGCTCTTTGATACATAGGCCAATCAGTAACCTCGTTGTCTCCCAAATAAACGCTTCCGTCATATGGTTTAACAAGACCGACAGTCATATAAAAAGTTGTGGTTTTTCCGGCTCCGTTAGGACCAAGCAAACCTACAATCTCGCCTTGTCTAACGCTTATGCTTATGCCGTTTACAACCATTCTGTGCTTATATTTTTTAAATAATTCTTCAGTTCTTAGTATCATTTATTGTATCTTCCATTTCTATTTTGCCTTTAACATCTCCTTCCATAAATATTTTTTTAACATCATTATTATCGTAAAAAATTATTTTATTAGCTTCATAAAGTTGTTTTCTGCCTTCATACCCAACTTCGGCAACAGGTCTTTTTTTATCTTTTTTAAATATTGCCCCGCATGTCTTTTGATCAAACGTAGCATTATCGGAGCGAATAGTACCTGAAGATGTAACAACAAACACATCGCCGTATGCTTCTATGTTTTCACCGTTCTTATCAAATTGCATCTCTTCCGCCCATATTATAACAGGCGTTGACGAACCTTTGACAAAATATTTTACTGAAGTTTTTTTACCCCTACCCCACAGCTTGCCTTTTCCTGCATTTGTATTGTATTTGGCAAAACTTCCCGACGCTTCAACTCTCTCACCGTTTGTAAATTTTGACACAATTTTTACATTTCCAGAAGCCAAAAATTCTGAATGTTTTTTATCAAAAGATGTTTTGTCAGCAATTATTTCCGTATTTTTATTGTCAAACGTTTTAGATTCAAATATTGAATCCTGAGCGCAAGAAACCGCTGTGCTAAAAAAAACAACAGATAACAAAACAACAAAATCAATCAAGAACTGTTCGCTGATTCTTAATAGTAACTGTTTCAAGTTTAGTATCTGCATCAAACCTCGTTCCGTATATCGTCTGTCCAGGCTTTTTAATTTTAACATTGTTATCGCTATAAATTAAATTCTTTTTTGCATTGTACATTAAATTTGTAGTTTGCAAGTGCTCATTATTTGCTGTGTCAATAACGCATTTGCCTATTCCTTCAACATCGTATGTTTCCAAATTTATATCAGCGCCTTCTGCAATAAGCGTAGAAGCATAATTACCATTATCATAAAACTTTACTATGGGAAGCTTTAAATGAGCAATACTATCCTTTTCATCTATAATAGCCGATTCTGCTTCTATTATCATTTTTAGTTTTCCATCTTCGGTTTGAGTTATAGTAAATTTTTCTATAGTACGCTCAGACATTGGCGGCATTTCTTCAATAACAATTTTTTCTGATTTACATCCTCCTAAAAACAAAAAAATAGAAAAAAGAGCAGATATGCACAAAATAAATCTTTTTTTATAAAAATTCATGCTCTATCCTTTACCTCTTCAGGCTTTGTTTTCCATCTGTCATGAAACCAAACCCATTGCTCAGGATACCGCTTTATATGCTCTTCCAAAATAGATGTGATATCTTGCGTAAGTTTTTCAACATCTTTTTCAAAATCGTCTGTTTTTGTAAAGCTTATCGGACCATTAACCACAGTTTTGTGTTTATATTCGTCTATTCTTTGATCAAACGCTACATAAACGTCTGCTTCAGTTTTTAAAGCTAAAACAGCAAGCCCTGAAGGCGTCCACGCTTTTTGACCGAAAAAATTAACAAAAACTCCAGCAACATCTACGTCTTGATCTATAAGCATCGCTATAGTTTCGCCTCTTTTTAAAGCTCTTAAAAGCTTAATTCCAGAGTCTGGAGCTTCTCTTAATATAACTTTTATATTCTTGTTCTTCCTGTATTCAACAAGCATGTCGTTAAGACCGTCAATATAAATTTTCTTTGCTACGACGTTTACGGGAATACCCATTTCTGCCATTATAGCAGCGGTTATTTCCCAGTTCCCCGTATGGGCGCTTGCAAAAAGTATCCCTTTGCCATTTTTCAAGCTTTCTTGTATATGATCAAGTTTTTCAACAAAAGCTATGCTTCTCATGAATTTAGAATTCATGCGGGGAAAATTTGCAAGCTCAAAAAAATTCCTCGCTTCAAGAGAAAATATTTTTTTTACCATTCTTTTTATATCTTCATTGGACTTTTCAGGAAAACATTTCTTTAAATTCCTTCTAGCACTTCTCGCTCCATCTATAGCAACATAATAAGCTATCCTGCCAAAGAAAGAACTAAGAAACCCAACTGAAAATTTATAAGGCAAAATTAAAACTAACTTTGAAAAAACATATGCGCCATAATAATATATTCTTCTGCGAACTTTTTTAAAATCTAGCATTCGTATCTTTCCAAAACTTTTTTCCACTCGCCTAAAGCCTTTATTATAATCTCTATCATCTCCCTAACCACTCCATCACCGCCGTTAAGAGCTGAAACAAAGCTCACAGCTTCTTTCGCATCAGCACAAGCATCAGAGGGACACGACGAAAGACCTACGGATTTTAAGACAGGCACATCAACAATATCGTCCCCTATGTATGCTATTTGTGACAAGTCTAAATTTTCTTTTTCTGCTATTCTTACAAGAGCTTCTTTCTTGCTCATACAATTTTGAATCAAATAATCTATCTTTATCTCAGCCGCACGAGTTTCAACTTGAACTGATCCTCTTCCTGTAATCCATGCAGTTTTGATTCTTGGGGACGTCTTTGACAATAAATTATATCCCATACCGTCTTTAACATTCCATATTTTAACCTCATCTCCATTATTAAAAATAATTATCTCGCCGTGCGTTAAAACGCCGTCCACATCGCAGGCAAGAAGTTTGATATTCTTGGCTTTTTCCAAAATTTCAATATTATTCATTATTCTGTCGCAACCTTGCTTGAGTTTCCGCCGTTAAGCCAAGGAGTAATTTCGGGGCTTATTTGTCTCATATAAGGCTTTAAAACTATATTTAAGGTAAAAAAAATAACTGTTAAAAATCCAATAACAATTGCAAAAGTTTTTAAATACCATTCATAAGAAGGCTTCCATAAAACATCTTTCTCTCTTTTAATTTCAACTGAGTTCTCATGTTTCATTTTACCGCCTTGTCTATAGCTTTGATATGTTTTAGAAACTGCTTAAAGTTCTTTAATTCCAAACTATTTGCTCCATCAGAAAGAGCTTTATCGGGATTATCGTGAACTTCTAAAAATAACGCAGCAACGCCTACTGCCGCAGCCGCTTTTGCAAGAGGAAAAACAAATTCTCTATTGCCACCGCTGCAAATTCCTTGTCCTCCTGGAAGCTGAACGCTGTGAGTAGCATCAAAAACAACAGGGTATCCGGTTTTCTTCATTATCTCCAAACCTCTAAAATCAACTATTAAGTTGTGATAACCAAATGAAGCGCCTCGTTCCGTCAAAGTCAGTTTATTATTGCCAAAACTTTCAGCTTTTTTAATAACATTAGTCATATCTTCAGGAGCTAAAAATTGTCCTTTTTTTATATTGATAGGTTTACCAGTAAGAGCACATGCTTTTATTAAATCTGTCTGACGGGACAAAAATGCGGGAATCTGCAAAAAATCCACAACTTCCGCGGCTATATGTGCTTGGATTTCATTATGAACGTCGGTAATTACAGGTACTTTTAACTGTTCTCTTATCCTACCTAAAATCTTCAAACCTTCTTCTACGCCGGGACCTCTAAAAGAGCTAAAGGAAGAACGATTAGCTTTGTCGTAAGAAGCTTTAAAAATAAATGAAATTTTTAATTCCGACGTTATCTTTTTTAAACTTGCCGCTAAAGTTAAAGCGTGTTTTTCACTTTCAATAACACAAGGTCCTGCTATTACAACAAAAGGTCTATCATTTGCTAAAGTAACATTTTTGCCTATTTTTACTCGTTTTATACACATACATTTTTCCTTACTGCAAATATTTTTCAACTTTCGCAATATCTTTCGGAGTGTCCACTCCTACAGAGTCTTTCTTGGACACTACAATTTTGATTTTTTTGCCGTTTTCAAGAGCCCTCAACTGCTCAAGACTTTCGGTTCTTTCTAAAAGAGTACTTTTAGTCTTAGAAAAATCTAGTAAAAACTTTCTTTTGTATCCGTATATCCCCATATGCTTGTAATATTTTATCTTCATGCCGTCTCTATTAAACGGGATTGCAAACCTTGAAAAATACAAAGCGTACATATCCTTGTCAAAAACAACTTTTACAACATTAGGGTTACTTATTGAATCAACATCTTTTATTGGAAAAGCCGCAGTTATATACTCAACGGTATTATCTTTTTTAAGCGACTTTATAATCTCGTCTATGAGCACCGGATCTATTAAAGGTTCATCGCCTTGAACATTAATAAAAATTCCAAATCTTTTTAAAAATTTTGACGCAACAAAAGCTATTCTATCTGTACCGCTTTTGCAAGATTTAGGAGTCATAAAAACATCAATCTTAAGACTTTTTACAAAATCATAAACCCTTTTGTCATCCGTAGCAACTGCAATATAATCAACTTTTTTACATTTTTTTACTTGCTCAACAGTATGCTCAATAAGAGGCTTTCCTTTTATTACAGCTAACGGCTTGCCTGGAAACCTACTTGAACCGTATCTTGAAGGAATAATTACAGCTGTTTTCATTTGTTATAAAAATCCTTAACAACTTCTTCAAGCTCTTGAGGATTTGTAGTCGCTGTACCAAGTTTACCGACTACTATTCCTGCAGCGAAGTTTGCAATTTCAGCTGCACTTAGCAAGTCTGCCTTAGCAGCCAAAGCCAACGTCATAGTGGAAATAACTGTATCGCCAGCTCCAGTAACGTCATAAACTTCTTTTGCTCTTGTGGGAATATTCGTAATTTTATTATTAGGCTCTATAAGGGTCATTCCTTTTTCGCCGCGCGTGATAACGACTGAATTTGATCCTAAAGTCTTCAAAATTTTCTTGCCTAAAACCGCTATATCTTTGTCAGTTTTTATATTTTTTAATCCCATACCTTCTATCGCTTCTTTTTCATTGGGAGTCATTGTTGTAATTTTTTTGTATTTTTTGAAGAGATCTATCTTAGGGTCCACTGTGACAGGAATTTTGTATTTTCTTGCAAGAGCAATTGTTTTTTTAAGAACAATCGGACTTACTACGCCTTTGCCATAATCGGAAATTATCACTGCGTTTGCTTTCGGAATAGTCTCTTCTATGTTTTTTATAATTTTCAGTTCGGTGGAACGCTCAAAAATACCCTTTACTTCTTTATCTACCCTAACTACTTGCTGACTTGCAGCAATAATTCTTGTTTTTATAATCGTCGGACGATGAGAACTATAAACTAAATAATCGTAATTTATATTTTTTTCCGAAAGCATTTCTATTAAAGTTTTTCCTGTAATATCCTCGCCAATCGCACTAACTATAAACGCTTTGCCGCCTAATGCCGTTATGTTATTTGCTACATTTGCAGCGCCGCCAAGAACTTCGGTCTCCTTTGTAACCTCAACAACAGGAACCGGAGCCTCAGGGGAAATTCTTACAACCTTTCCCCATATAAATTTATCTACCATAGTATCACCGACAACCAAAACTGTTTGTTTTTTAAATAAAGAAATCAATTTTAATAATTCCATCTCTTGCTCCGAGTTAATAAAGTTGTCAACGTTTACTTATAAATAAGATTTATTTTTTAGATAAGAACAGTAATCTTTAACAGAATCTTCCAACTCCATGAAAGGTTTGTTGTATCCAGCTTTTCTCAAATTATCCATTTTTGCTTCGGTAAAATATTGATACTTAGCCCTTAAATAATCCGGCATGTCTATATACTCAATATTTTCTTTTTTACCAACCGCTGCAAACATTGATTTTGCAACATCGCTCCATGTTCTTGACTTTCCTGTCCCTAAATTAAATATGCCGGTCTTTGAAGGATTTTGAAATAAAAAGTACATTACATCTACAACGTCTTTTATATAGACAAAATCCCTGCGTTGTCCGCCGTCAGGATAGTTCTCATTGTAGGACTTAAACAATTTTATCAGCCCCTTTTGAGACACTTCATCATAATTTTTACATATTACGCTTCTCATATCGCTCTTGTGGTACTCGTTAGGACCAAAAACATTAAAGAATTTTATCCCAGCAGTCTTATTTATATAGTTATTGTTTAAGAGCCACAAATCAAACATATGTTTTGAGTATCCGTACATATTAAGAGGCGACAGATTTTTTATTTTTGTCAAATCGTCGTCATAACCCAACTCACCATTGCCGTAAGTAGCGGCAGAGGACGCATAAATAAACGGTATTCCCAGCTCAAAAGCCCACAAAGCTAAAACTTTAGAATATTCATAATTATTTTTTATGTAGTAGTTTGCGTCGGTTAAAGTTGTGGAGCTGCATGCCCCAAGATGTACTATTACCTGAGGTTTTGGGACTTGTCTGCTAATTACAGCGTTGAAAAAATCATTTTTTTGTATATAATCGTAATAACTTTTACCTACTAAATTCTTCCATTTCTCGTCTTTGTCCAAATGATCTACAACCAAAACGTCTTTTATTCCTTCCTGATTTAATTTCCAAAGAAAACAACTGCCGATAAAGCCTGCTCCGCCAGTTAAGATTATCATTATACCCTCTTGCGTTTTAGACAGATTACGAGAGTACATTCTATAAAAAGATACTTTTTTATGTCAATTTATAGATTCGCCTTTGTTATTAAAAAATAGTTCAAAACTTAAAATTTGCTCCCAAATTTATACCTGTGTTGGTTTTAGCTCCTGTCTTTAAAGTCAGACCTGCATTTACAGATATTGAGTCTGTAATTTGTACAAAACCACCGCAACCGTAATCAAAATATCCCGGCTTTGTAGAAACTTCAGAAAGTTCAACGTTACCTGCTTTTGTGTCAACATGATTATTTACGTTATACATATAAGATGTTTTAATATATACGTTCCAATTGTTCTTATTGTAAATAAAATTTATTCCAGGGGCTACATTTAATCCTTTTAAATAACCTGAGCTCATATTAATCTGTCCATAGTCTGAGTTCCACTTGCTATCTCCGTAAAGATTAAAAGAAGTTAAAAAGTTCGGCTGCAAAGTTATACCTATATTTTGAGTAAAGTTTACGTCAAAATTATAAGCGCATTTCGCCGCAATGCCAAAAAACCAGTTACTTAAAGAATCTTTTTTACCTTCCATAGACATATTATTTTCATAGCCACCACCATGTAAACGTCCCGATGGCTCCGCCATGCAATCCTGTTTGATTCATACTAACGTCTGAATACTTTTGATTTCCTCCGGTATATGCTGCATACACTGTAGGCATAAATTTCCAGTCCTTATTTAAATCTAAAACCAACAAGTCAAGACCACTTATTAAACCGTATATTTCGCTCTTTACATCAATGCCTTTAGTCATTTCCATATCTTCATAACCGCCATATGTTTTAAACCATAAATTCTCTCCGCTATCATCTCCCAAAAGCTTATTTCTATCTAAGAATATATGATCAAATAGAGTGTTGTTAGCCATAAGTTGATTATTAAGCATTACAAGCTTAGCAACCGAATCCCTATAAGCAGGTTTATTAACTTGATCAAAATCTAGAGCAAGCTTGTATTTACCACCTCCCAAAGATGAAAAATTGTATAAGCCAATGGCGGTATTTACTTTATCTGTACCGACAACAAAAGAAACGTTAGAGTCTATTCCTCTTTCTGCACTAAAAACTTGCACTATAACCTCGCTGTCTTCAGGAGAACCGTCTATAAGATTAAAATCAAACACTTCAATGATTCCCCCCGGCACTTCACTTATACTTTTAATTCTACCACCAAAATTATAGTTGTCAGATTCTTTTGTTTTAGCATTTACATCTATATAAAAAATCGCCTCTACCCCAACATTAAAATCACCAGAAAATCTATTGTTTAGAATCTTTCCAGATTTGGAATCAATTGAAGAATAACCGTCCATTGTAAGGTTATCTCCGGTTATTGCATCGCCTCTTTGTTTTATTGAAGACAAATTATTTATGGTTATATATCCTCCACCTATGAAACCTGAAGCGTCAATAAGAAACTCCGATCCGTTGGTTACCAGCAAACGACCTCCTGTTTGTTTATATACGCTTCCGCTTGAATTTTTGATACCGTCTAACACCAAATTACCTTTATCAAGACTTACTACTCCTTTCCATATATCTGCTCCGCCACTGATATATAAATTAACACTATCAGCATGGATATTAAGTTCGCTGCCTTTATCTATTATTACCACACTATTTGAAGATATGCTATCTAAATTATTATTTAAAGATAAGAATGATCCGTCTCCTGAGATTTGCAATACGGCATTATTAATATTTAGAACCGAAGACGAGCTTTTCGCAGCATGATCAGTTGCATACCAATTTAAAATTCCTCCTGTAATTGTGCTGATACCGCCAAAAAATTTACCATAGACATTTGTGTTGCCATCTGTTTGCGTAAAACTGCCGACATATTTTGAATTATCACTATTTATGCCTAATGTTAAGTCTCCATAACTACTTTTTATTATATTAGCGGCATTGTTATTTCCAGATGTTCCTCCGGTTATGTTTACATTTCCTGCTTGCCCATCTATAATAATAGTTCCATCATTATAAATATCGTTTACTTGCCCTCCTGCAGAATTATTTACGAATAATATATCCGAGGATAATCCAGAAGCTAATTCTATTTGACCGTTAACATCATTATATATGGCTCCACCAGCTGTACCGGCAGAATTACTTGAAAACAAGACAGTTCCTAAAACATTGGCTCCTATAGAAATTGAACCCGAGCTGTTATATATAGCTCCACCACTTGAAACTGCAGTATTACTGTCAAATTTAGCTATAGATATGGATATATCTCCATTTTTATGGCTAATAGCGCCTCCATTTGTGCCGGCAGAATTTCCTATAAAGTAAATGTTACTAAGAGTAAGAACTCCGCTATCTTGGAACACTGCTCCGCCGCTATATACAGCGCTACTGTTTTGAATAGTAACACCTATAATACTTACAGTAGATCCGTTTACCATTCTCAAAACAGCTCCATTACCCGATTCATCACCATCATCAGCATTTGAAGCATACGCATCTTGAACAGTCAAATCTGTTAAATCAAATATAGCAGTCGTATCTCCCCAAATTTTAAACAAAGAGCCTGATGTGCCAGAAGTGCTTTTTCCTGAAAGGACAGATGCGTACCTATCATGCCCAAATACCGAGAATGTACCACTTGCCATTTGATGCAAAGTAGTTCCATTAGAATACGTTGTTTTATTTGGTATCTGAAATGATCTTGCTCCTGAAACAGACATACTATTTATATTTACCATGTCTAATGTAATTTCTGTAGAAATAGTAAAGCTGCTAAAGTAAATGCCAAAGCGATTAGGCGTAGTAGTTATTATATATGCAAAATTTGTATTGGCAGCATATTGTTCAATTGTTTGATTTTGAAATGTAAGAGCTCCGTCGTTTTGATATGTCAAAACAGTTACAGTAGCGCCAATAATAGGACTATAAGACGGATCATCCATTAAATAAATTTTGTCAATTTGTATTTCAGCTCCCGACGCAGTGGGACTAGTAACATACAAAGTATCAGAAGTCAGATTTCCAGATGCGCTGTTAGCCACCTTAAACCTCAACGATGCATTGGTGACACCTAAATTGTTAAAAGTATATGTGGATACGGTCGTAGAAGAAGAAGCTAAATCTAACACTGAATCAGCAAAAGAGTATATTGTATTTCCTGAATAATCAGTACCTTTCAATTTTACAATGCTATTATTAAAAATTATTGTGTTCTTACCGCCATTATCTATTTTTGAGAGGCTATAGCTTGCTGGAACAAAGTTATCTCCAGATCCAGGTATCCCGCTCCAAAAGTTAGCAATAGAGCTATTACCTTTAAAAGTTAATCCTACTCCATTTTGTACCCCTGGAAAAACATTTGTAAGCATCAAATTTCTCGTCCAATGGTTTAACGTAGCGCCATCGTAAAGATTTACATTGTAAGTAATGTAACTTTCTGTAGAACATACTTTTAGAATACCACCATATATGTCGTTGATTCCTCCAAACATTATTCCTTCGCACTGCGTTTCTCCACCTGTCTGATTAAACTGTCCTTTAAATTTAGAGTTGTCGCTTGTATTTGCAAGGTATATCATTCCGCCGTTACTTTTAACTACTGTTCCATTCCCCGCCATTCCTCCACCAAAATAAATTTGTCCAAAGCTTCCGTTAATATATAAAACTGATCCTGCAGCGGCAAATATATCGCTTCCTTGAAAAGCGCTATTTCCTAAAAAAGTTATATCTCCATCGGCGACGGAAGTTAAATAAATGTTGCCCTTAGCGTTGTATATTGCACCACCTAAAGACGCACTGTTGTTTTGAAAAACAGAGCTGCTTACTATATACAAATCCAAATCTGAATAATTATAAATAGCTCCACCGTTTGAAACCGCACTATTGCCGTTCCAGTTGCTAGATAAATACATAGCGCCTGAGGATTGCCCCTTGTTTATATAATTATAAATTGCTCCGCCTGAATCTGACGCACTGTTGTCATTAAATGTTGCGCTAATAATATAAACATTTGTTCCGCCGTAAGGAGAATTTCCATTCTTACCGATAGAGCTATAGATAGCACCACCGCAACTTGAAGCTTGATTGCTAGTAAAAGTTCCGAAAATATTGAATGAGTTATTAGTATTTCCACCTTCAGCTTCGTTAGAAATTGCTCCGCCGTTTATAGCAGAATTATTGGCAAACTGTCCGGACTCTATAAATGTATTTACTCCATTATTAACGTTAGAGACAGAGTTTGCAATGGCTCCGCCATTGCCAGCAGAAGCAGAATTATTTGAAAACACATTATTTCCAATAATTGTGTATGAGCTTATTACATTCCCACCGCCAACGACATAATTATAAATAGCGCCACCGTTGCCTGCGGAAGCGCTGTTTTGGCTAAACATTCCAGTCGTAACACTAAAAGAAATAGGGTTTTGAGAATTGTTTGAAGCCATATAAATAGCTCCACCAGATAAAGCAGAATTATTGACAAAAACAGAATCGGTTAAATAAAAAAAGTTGTTGGGAAGCTGACTCTGAGTCTGTGTATGTAGATAAACAGCCCCTCCGTTAGAACCTGAAGTGTCTCCTATAAAAGTCAACCAGCCAAGTTGAAAGTTATGCGAACCCACACCATCTCCACTCAATTCTATGGCACCATTTGACGCTTGAGAAAATGTCAGCGAAGATAAAGAAACATCAAGACCGTCATTCCAATTTGGAACAAATCTTAAAATGTTTGAATTTACAGTAAGCCTTTCAGCTCCCGAAGATCCAAAAATAGAAATTGTAGCAGTCCTTTGGTTAACAGGATCAAGGGTTATATCATTTTGAACTTTTATGGTATTAATACCGCTATTATTGAAATTTTGAGAAAAATCTGAAGAATTGGAAACATCAACTGCAAAAGTATTACTGTAGAAAGTCAAGATCAAAAGCATAAAAACAATGTACAATTTTGTTTTCATAAAAAACCTCTTTTAAGATTTTAATTATGACTAATTTCTACAATGTTATTTTCAATGCTTTATGTTGTATGTTTAAACTTTTTACTTTTTAAATATGGATAGGATTGTAGCTTAAAATAATATACATTGGTTGATGATATAATTTTTGATAAAATATATCAATATGACAAAATATATTTATTCTATACTATATAAAGCAGTTAGCACTTGTAATTTAGATAAAAGTGAAATATTGTATCTTTTAAAAACAGAAGAAAACGCTAAAATTTTTTCTGCGGCAGATAAAGTAAGAAAAGAACATGTCGGCGATAAAGTACATTTGCGTGCTTTAATAGAATTTTCAAATTATTGTAAACAAAACTGTTTGTATTGTGGTCTTAGAAGAGGTAATGCAAAAGTAACAAGATACCGTTTAGATCCTCAAGAAATAATAAATTTGGCAAAGAAAGCTGCAGAATATGGCTACAAAACGATTGTTTTGCAGTCAGGTGAAGATTTATACTATACGATTGATAGAATGTCAAAAATAATTTCTGAAATAAAGAAATTTGATACTGCCGTTACTTTAAGCATAGGCGAGAAAACTTTTGAAGAATACAAAGCGTACCGCGAAGCCGGAGCAGACAGATACTTGTTGCGAATAGAAACGACAGACGAAGTTCTGTATGACAAACTTAATCCTGGAATGAGTTTAAAAAATAGGATGCGGTGTTTAGAGGACATAAAAAGATTAGGTTATGAAGTAGGTTCAGGCATAATGGTTGGTCTTCCCGGACAAACGATAGAAAGCATAGCCAAAGACATAATTTATCTTAAATCTATACCTGTTGACATGGCGGGGATTGGTCCTTTTATTTATCATCCAGATACCCCTATTGAAAAAACAGAAGGCAATTGTTTTGAATTGGCTCTCAAAGTTATGGCGATATTGCGTTTGCTTATGCCTGATATAAATATTCCTGCGACAACTGCGATGGAAACTTTAAATCCTAACGGACGGTTGATAGCATTGCAATGTGGGGCAAACGTAGTTATGCCAAACGCTACGGAAACAGCATACAGAAAGCATTATGAAATTTATCCCGGCAAAATTTGTATAGGCGATTCGCCAAAACATTGTAGGTTTTGTATAGAAAACAAAATTAAGTCTATAAATAGAAATGTGGCTGAAAGTAAAGGTTATCATAGATCAAATAGTTGATCTATGACGGAAAAATACGAAAAGGACGCAAAAATGAAGATACTCGTAGGGTTAAGTGGCGGCGTTGACTCGGCTATAGCCGCATATTTATTAAAAGAGCAAGGGTATGAAGTAATCGGTGCAATGATGTCTGTATGGGACGATTCTATTCCCAGTCCGAAAAATAAAGACGTTGACGCCTGTCTGGGACCTGAAGACAAAGATATTGAGACTGTGCATAAAATAGCAGATTTCCTTAAAATATCTGTACATATTTTGGACTGTAGAGAAGAATACAAAAAAGTTGTTATTGAAAACTTTAGAAATGAGTACAAAGAAGGACGCACGCCAAATCCTTGCGTGTGGTGCAATGCTTATATTAAGTTTGGCGTCCTTCCATTAACGGCGAGAAAAAACGGAATAACATTTAATAAATTTGCTACTGGACATTATGCAAACATCGCATTCAATAAGTCCTTAAATATGTATCAGTTACGCAAGGCAAAAGATGCCACCAAAGATCAAACTTATTTTCTATACAGACTCAATCAAAAGATTCTTTCTGAAACGATTTTTCCTCTTGGAGAGCTTACAAAAGAACAAGTCAGAGAAATAGCAAAAAAAATACAACTACCAGTGGCAGAAAAACCAGATAGTCAAGATTTTTATTGTGGCGACTACAATGACATACTGCAATTTCCGGCAACTCCGGGAGACATTATGGACAAAACTGGAAAAGTTTTAGGCAAGCACGCTGGAATATGGAACTATACTATAGGAAAACGCAAAGGTCTTGGGCTTTCTGGCGGAACAAAAGATCCCTTATATGTTATAAATATTTTGGCTAAACAAAATGTTGTGATTGTTGGAACTAAAGAAGACTTATATTCTTCATCGCTTATAACAAGAAAAGTAACATGGGGTTCAATTCCCGTACCGAAAAAGCCTATTGAAGCAAGCGTAAAAATACGCCAACAACACACGGCTACAAAAGCTGTTATAACGCCTATAGGAAATGACGGAGCTAAAGTGGAATTTAAAGAACCTCAAATGTCAATCACAGCAGGGCAAAGCTGTGTGTTTTATAAAGATAATATTGTTTTTGGTGGCGGAATTATTGCTTGATCAAATAAAGTTCCACTTTTTGACTCTTTTCACTCTCAAAATCCTTCCTTTTTACTCTATCCGATAAACTTATGAACTAAATAAATCACATATTTTTTAAAAAAATTCAACAAATTTTTCAAAAGCAATTATTATAATTATTAAAATCTAAAGAAACTAGATTGTAGTACATTTTAAATTATTAAGGAGAAGTTAAAGTGTTAAAATTAGTATCAGTAGTATTCGTGTTTTTTGTAACAGCCCAATGCTGGGCGGCTCCAGTTCACAGAAGTAATCTTCAAGATTCTTGCGCCCCTGAAGAAGATAGAGAGCTAACTCAAGAAGAAATAGAAGAACAAAACGAAGCTCTACAACAAGTTCTACAACGAAGACTAGAAAGAGATCCCATGTTAGTTACTAGAAGGCTACAAGAAGAAATGAGACTAGCAGAACAAATAGCACAAAGAGAAGCAGAAGTAAACAGAACTCTAATGGCTCTCCCGCGACCACACCGAGTAGCAAGAATAAATGCATTAAGAAACAGAGCAGGCGCACGAGTAGCTGAACAAGACTTGATGTTAGTAGCAAGGTATGGTACTGGCTTGGTGGGTGCCCGACAAAGATTAGCTAGAATAGAGCGGCAAACAGAAGTGCTAAGAAACAGATTAGCAGAAGTGCAAGACCCAAATTGGATAGAATTACAAAGAGGTATAATAGCACAAGCAAGACCAGCAAGACAATAAGCAATAAGAGAAGAAGAAAGGTATATAGCGGTACAGAGAGAGTTCCAAGCAAGACAAAGAACTGCAATACGAATGATGGAAGAAGTAGAACGCTTAAGAGAAAATGCTGGGAGTTTGGGTTGTTCTGTTATGTAAAACAAATTTAGTTAGCAAGAAAAGAAAGAAATATCCAATAAATTCTGTGTAGGATATTATATTGAACTGCAGGCTCAAGCTGTATTATCAGCTTGAGCCTGCATATTTTGTACGTGACTACAATTTACAAAGTTTCTAAATATCTCTATCCGAAATGAAAAAGATTGCACAAGTAAATTAAAATTACAAGTCCACAAAAAACGTAACGCCCAGTTGGTATAAGCCACTTATTAACCATAACAGATCGTCCACTTTGAATTTCTTTTATAATTCTCTTTGAAAGCAAAATCCAAAATACAAAAATACCTGTTATAAGAGCGCAAAAAGGAACTAAATGTATTTGCAAAATGTCCATAAGACCATCTATATGCCCATCGGTAAGTATGCTAAAAAACGCAGTTATAATTATAGAAATTAAAACTGCGAACTTTCTGGATATTTTTAATTTGCTTTGAATAGACTCTATTATTACCTCTAATATGCTTATGAGAGATGTTATAGCTGCAAATAAAATAGCTATAAAGAAGATTCCCATGCAAATTTGCCCTAATGGTATTGTCTTAAAAATATCAGGTATTGTAATAAACATTAATGAAGGTCCTGAATTTAAATCTTTACCAAAAGAAAATATTGCAGGAATAATTACTAAAGACGCTAAAATTGAAGCTAAAACACTTAAAATAGCAACATTTTTTGCAGAATAAATAATATCTTCACTTTTTCTCGCATAAGAACCATATACTATAAGAATAGAGCCTAAAATAGAAAGAGAATAGAAGCTCTGACCTAACGCCAAAATCCATGTTCTAGCATTTAAAAGCATATGCCATTTTGGAACGAAAAGAAATTCATATCCATTTATAGAGCCTGGAAGAAAAGCAACTCTTACAACCAAAAGACAAAATAATATAAAGAAAGCAGGCATCATAAGTTTGTTTAATTTCTCTATACCTTTTTCAACTCCGCCGATTATTGACAAACCAGTCATTGCAAGAGTTAAAACAACCCAGAAAGCTATTCCTTTGCCTGAAATCAAATTAAAATATGAAATGCTGTTTGTACTAAAAAATGCAGAACCAGTTATTGAACCAAATAAAAAGCGAACAACCCACGCAACTACCACACTGTACCCTAAACCAATAACAAAAATTACTATAACAGGTATCCAACCTATAAATTCTCCTGCTTTGTTATGCCCGCCGCTAAGCCTCAAAGCTTTAGTAAAAGCGCCTATAGGTCCTTTTCCTGTAAGTCTTCCAAAAGTTATTTCACCTATAACTGCAATTAGCCCCAAGACAAAAACGCAAATAATGTATGGTATCATGAAAGCTGCACCACCAAGCTCACCAACCCTATATGGAAATAGCCATATATTTCCCATTCCTATGGCAGAACCTGCAGCGGCGAAAATAAAACCCCATCTTGATGAAAAAAGATCTTTTGAAGAATCGGACATTATCGTTCCTTTTAGAAATAATTATCGTTCACAAGAATAAGCAAACTTGTACTATGTAATTTCGTATAGTACAAGTTGACTTATAATATTTATACTCAAAGCTAGTTTATAGCCGCCGTACCTATTTCTTTAGTACGCACTCTCATAACACTTCGCAAATCATAACTGAATATCTTGCCATCGCCGGGATTGCCGGTAAAAGCCGCTTCTTGTATAGCTTTTATAGTCTTTTGCTCCCATTCTTCGGAAGACACTATAATTTCAAATTTAATTTTTGGACGCATAGTAATACTTACTTCCATACCGCGGACAAGTTCTTGATAGCCTTTCTGTTTGCCACAACCCATAACTTGTGAAACAGTAACACCGTTAACTTCTATTTTAGCAAGAGCTTCCTTTATATCTTCTAATTTTTCTTCTCTGACTATGGCTTCAATTTTTATCATAAAATTTCCTCCGCATATTATAACATATACTAATCCAATCCTGTAAACGACGGATATGCACTTTCGCCATGCTCGGATATATCTAAACCTACCAATTCTTCTTTTCTTTCAACTCTTAAAGGTATTAACACTTTAACAGTCCATGCACAAAGAAGAGTACCTAAAACAACAATTACAAAAGTTACAAGGATACCTTCAACCTGAGCAAAAAATTGCACAAATTCGCCGTAAATAAGACCTGGCTTGCCGCCATTAATTGATGGATTTACAAAAACGCCTGTAAGCAGTCCGCCCCAAATACCACCTATGCCATGGCATCCAAAAGCATCTAAAGCGTCATCAATTTTAAACACTTTTTTAATAAGAGCTATGCCACAGTAACAAACAGGACTTACTGTCAATCCTATTATTAAAGCCGCCCATACATCAACAAATCCAGCTGCTGGCGTAATGCCAACCAATCCTGCTATAACGCCAGTACATGCACCTATAAGTGTAGATTTGCCAGTTTTAAGTATATCTTAACAAAATCCAAATTAACATTCCTGCAGAAGAAGCTACGGCTGTAGTTATAAACGCATGAGCTGCAAGACCATTTGCAGCAAGAGCACTTCCAGAATTAAAACCAAACCAACCAAATAATAAAAGCCCCATTCCTAAGAAAACAAACGGCATACTGTGCATTCTATACGAAATCTGCATATAATCTACTCTTTTGCCAAGCAAAATAGCTAGGATTAAACCAGTAGTTCCTGAACTTATATGGACGACGTCTCCTCCAGCAAAATCTAAAGCTCCTATAGTACCGCCGATTATTCCCCCACCCCAAACCATATGAGCTAAAGGATAATATACAAAAATAGACCACAAAGTTATAAAAAGAAACAGCGCTTTAAATCTCATTCTTCCTGCCACAGAGCCTGTTATAATAGCTGGCGTTATGAGAGCAAAAGCCATTTGAAATGCAACAAAAGCAAAAGTAGGAATTGAACCAGTAAGAGAATCTGTATTTATGCCAAAAAGACAGAAATTACTTAAAGAACCTATAAAAAGATTGCCATTTTCGCCAAAAGACAAAGAATACCCAAGCAAAATGTACAAAACTACTCCTAATCCAATTATAAAAGCGGAATTCATTAAGTTGTTGACCATATTCTTTCTACGCCCCATTCCGCCATAAAAAAACGCCAAACCGGGCGTCATAAGCACAACTAACGCTGTACAGATAATGATAAATGCTGTGTCTCCTGCACTAAACATCTTCTATCCTCCTTAATGTAAAATACTGAAATAAACTATTTTTTTAATGTTTTACATCTACAATTTTAATTTTTATTAATTTTATTAAGTAAAAAGCGTTCAAATACATATTTTTTGTACTTGAACGCTTTGTAATGCCAAATCAAGTATAAGAAGTATATTAACTTTGAAATATCTTGTCAATAAATTATAAAATCTCAATACATCAACCCTCTAGAAAAATATAAATCTGCAAAATTTTGCAAAAAGCTTATAATTACTTACCTTTACAACTTAAACCTTAAAATGCTAAAAGCTGAACCAACGGAAGTTTTTGGTTTCTGTATTTAAATTAAGAAGGAAGTATTATGAAAAAGCTTATTTTGGCGTTTGCGATATGTTGTGCTTTTGCCGTATCAGGTAGCCATGCTTTTGATATGGAATGCGATAGGCAATGTCATATCTGCGATGAGATGTACAAGCTAAGGGTACGTTTAGGAGGAGAGTATCTTAAAGAAGCTCTAGAGTATTGTCGTAATGCTCTTGATTATTGCAAAAGCGTCGGGGAGGATTGTTGGCAAGCTACCGGACATCTTAAAGACCACAACGAACTTTAAACCTTGAGATTTGATCTGAAAAAACAAATGCAATCTGAAGATATTTTTTAGAGTAAAATTTCATGTTTTATTTATGCTCAAAGCTTAACATAAGTTTAGCTTCAGCTTTAACAGCTTTAGATTCTTCGTTGAGCGCCGCTATTCGCACTTTGACAAATCTGTTGTTGGCTTCTCTACCTTCTTTAAGATAGTTTGAAAATTTCTCTTTAAAAGTTTCATCTTTAGGAATTCTAGGTAACTCGTTATAAGCTTTGGAAATAATCTCTAGTTCAATATTTGCTCTAGCAGCCTCTGCATAAGCTTTGGCAGTTTGAGCATAAGCTTCTGCAGTCTTTGAAGCTTCAGCAAAAGCCTTATTCCCAGTAATTTTAGTATCGTCTTTGAGATTTTTAGTATCTTTAATGTCAGCCACTATTGCATATAACTTAGCGGCTTTTTCATAGGCTACTGCTGCTTCATCGTAAGCTTTAGCGACTTCATCGTTGGCTTTAATCACTTCAATATTGTCCCCAATAAGCCTCTTTATACGTTTTTTTCTTGCTTTTATTGACGTTGACGCATCTTTATTATATTTTTCATTATCTAGTTCCGAATGATTAAAAGCACCTTTTGGAAGAGTCTCTAAAAAAATTTTATCAGCTTTAGACAAAACTATAGAGGCTTTGGCATCCTTGAGTTTTGCTTTAGCGTAAGCTACATCTGCTTCAGCACGAGCTTTATCGGCTTCGTTGCAGAGAAGATAATATTTAAGTTCTCTCGCAATAGCAACAGCTCCATTAACTGTGCAAAAAAAATAACACAACAAAACCGCTAAGATTAATCGCTTCATTTCAATCCTCATTGCTTATACAAAAATCATACCTCAATTTTCTCAAAAATACAAATTTTATTGCGTTATTTTGGTTAAAAAAAACAACTTTTTTATCTAATTTCTCCTGAGTATATTTGCTATTGAATAAATGGCTTTTTCTTGGTGCTTGGTGGCTGGTTTTAATAAGATTTGGAATCCATTTTTTGTAAAAATATACTTATCGCAGGACGACAGATATAATTTGTTAGATAAGATTCAACATAATTCCAAACTTTCTCATCTTCTACGTCAATAAAATCCACGTTGTTTCCAGAACAGTTTGAAAGTTTTTTTATATTCATTGTCATACGTTCGTCAATAAAGGTATTGTTATTTCTTATATACTCTGAAAAAGAATACCCTGAGAGCTTTAAAAATCTTAAAATAAATGAGATCAAGGCTCTTCTGGGCTGTTTGCAAACGCTGAGTATTTCCCAAATTCTTACTATCAAATCGTATTTTTCTGTATTTTCAAGATTGAAAGGCGCAAATTTATCGCTCACTTCAGCTGCATATAAAGCGCATAAATTTCGCATAAAATTGTTTTTTATTATTGTGTTATTGTTAATAATGCTTGCTCCTGTAATTTTCGGTCTTATTGATGGGTGGCTGTTAAAAACATGAAACTCGCTTTCTGTAAGTGTTTCCGTAGCAGACGAAAGCTTTGCCGCTATCTTTTTGGCGCTTGGGACAATAGCTTGAATTTTCCCCCATTGATAAGAATAAACTGTGATAAGTTTGTCATATTCGCCGTGTATTTTGGAGTTAAGAACAAGACCGTTTATTGTATAGTACATTTTTTTAAAATTATTCTCTTTACCTTCTTAGAGTCAGCGTCTTGAATTTTTATTAAATAGCCGTTCCAGTTAATTTTTTCACCATCTTTGGGTATTCTTCCAAACATTTCTAAAATCCACCCATTAACAGTTGAATAGTTTCCTTCTGGAATACCCAGATTGAGTTCATCATTAACATTTGTTATTGACTCATATGCCTGTATAATATGTTTGTTACCTTTAGTTGATATTATAGTTTTTTCTCTAAAATCATGTTCGTCCCAAACATCTCCAACAATTTCTTCTAATAAATCTTCTATTGAAGCAAGGCCTATTGTGTATCCAAACTCGTCAACTACCACAGCTATATGATGCCGTCCTGTTTTAAACTCTTTAAGAACTTTGCTGATTTTTGCATTTTCAGGAGCAAAATAGGCTGGACGGATTAAATCTTCAATAATTATAATATCGGAATTACGCCAAGCGACAGCTAAATCTTTTGTATATATTATCCCTATGACATTGCTGATATTTTTGCTGTACACTGGAACTCTTGAATACTTTGTGTTAATAATCTTTTTAATAATCTCATCTTTGGATAGATCTATGTCCACAGCAAAAATATCGGAAACAGGCACCATCACTTGAGAGACTTTCATATTTTTGAAATCCATTATATTGCTTACAAGTTCCCTAGAATCATCCGAAAGAGGAGAAGTGTTTTTATCTGACAACAAAAAATCTATTTCGTCGGCTTTGATATGCCTGCTTTCCTTGCGTCTTAAAAACAGCTTCATTATTTTGTTTGAAATTGTTAATAAAAAATCAATTAAAATTCTAAAAAACGACGCAAGTCTTATTATCGTGGGCAAAACAAATATGCCCCATTTTTCAGAGTTGTATCTTGCTATGGTCTTAGGGAAAATACTTCCTATTGTTAAAGCCAAAACTATTGATAGAATCGGAAAAGAAAAATGCAGGATATTAATATTGATTTTGTAATACTCGGAAATATCCAAAGCAATGGATGATAAAATAATGCTCATTCCTACAACAGACAAATTCATTCCTATAATCATAACCGTTATAACTTCTTGAGAATGGTTTTCCCAAAAAGTTACTATCTTTGAATATTTTATTTCCTTTTCTCTTGCTCTTATCAAAAATGCGCCTGACAAGCTTGTAATAGCAGTCTCGGAACCGCTGAAAAAACCAAGCATTAGCAATAGAAAACAGAAAAAGATGATTTTAAATACAATTAAAAATATCATGATTCGTAATCATAATCATCAAGAATTTCACCGACAACTTCTTCTAATATGTCTTCAAGCGTAACCATACCTATTATGTTTTCGTTTTTATCCTTCACAAAAGCCATATGAGTTTTGCCACTTTGAAATTTTTTCAACAGTTCATTTATTTTTTGGTCTTCGCTTATGTAATATGGCTCTTTAACAAGGGAACGTATAAAATGTCCTTTGTTTTCCTGCCATGATGTCAAAATATCTTTTATATGGATATAGCCGATAATATTATCTTTTGATTTAAGATAAACAGGTATTCTACTTCTTGATGTTTCAACAGCCATATCCAAAAATTCTTCATCTTCCAAAGACAAATTTACGGAATCTATATTTTCAAATGGAACCATTATCTTTTTTACTAACAACTCACCGAAACCCAAAGCTTTTTCTAGCATAATCCCAGTTTCTTTGTCTATTTCTCCGCTGTATCCGCCCTCATAAATAAGAGCTTTAATTTCTTCTTCACTTAAAGTATAAGAATTTCTACCGCCAACCTCTGAAGTTTTCGGAGACAAAAATTCTGCAAATTTAATAAGCAGATAAGTAAATGGTTTCAATACTTTTTCTACTTTGGAAAGGATAGGTACAGATAGTATAGTAACTTTCTCAGAATTTTCTCTCGCATAAAATTTAGGTACAAGTTCTCCAAATATCAAGATAACTGAAGATGTTAGAAGCCATGCTATAATATCAATAATATTTCTATTGATCCCAGAAAGTAAAGTTGACATAAAATATGCCGATACAAAACTTGTAAGAATATCGGAAATAACATTTAACGTTAGAATAATTGTAAGAAGATAATAAGGTTGTTCAAGCCATGACAGCAACATCTTGGAAAGTTTAGGAGTTTTGACAATAAGCTTTTTTATTCTGTACTTAGATAAACTTGTAATGCCTATCTCAGCTGCAGATACCCAAGCTGAGGCAATTAAAAGAAAAACTAGAGCAATTAGACTTGCGAAAATAAACATTGAAATATTTTATCCTGTTTGGCAAACATTTTGGATTTATTTTCAACATCATAATCGGTATAGCCGCAAAGATGAAGTATCCCATGTATAACAAGATATGCCAATTCTTGCTGCCAAGAGTTGCCGTATCTTTTCGCTTGTTTTTGAGTGCGATTTTTTGATATATAAATATCTCCCGCAAAAATTTCAGGAACAATTAAAAAAGATATAACGTCAGTTATACGCTTTACTTTTCTATATTTTATATTCAATTTTTTTATTTCTTCATCGCTTAACATTATAAAATTTATTTGATACTTTCTCTTTTTTTCAGACTTTAAAGTAAGATTTGCAGCTTTTTTTAAAATATTAATATGTTCTTTGGGAAAGTCAACAAAGTTTATAAAATTTTTATTTGTATTCAATTCTTGCATGATATATACCAGTAATAGTTGAAATAATACTGTCTCTCATTAGCTCCAAATCTTTTAATGTTATTGGACACACTGAAAACTGACCGTCTATAAACTTATTATTGATTATTTTTTCAACCATGTCTTTTATCCTTGCCGTAGTAGGCTCTTCTATACTGCGACACGCAGCCTCGCAAGAGTCTGCCAACATTATTACTGCGCCGATTTTTGTGCTAGGTTTTGGTCCTGGATACCTGAAATGTTCCATATCCATATGTAATCCAGATTCCAAAGCTCTATGATAAAAAGCATGCATAACAGTTGTGCCATGATGTTGTTTTATAATGTTGATGATTTCATTATCAACATTATGTTTCTTAGCGAGAACAACGCCTTCTTTAACATGCGAAATTAAAATAAGCCGCGACATTTCAGGGTTTAAATTATCGTGAGGATTATATCCTGAAGTTTGATTTTCTATAAAATACATAGGGTTTTTAAGTTTGCCTATATCGTGGTAATAAGAGCCTACTCGCGCCAAAAGGGAATTTTCTCCAACAGCGTTTGCCGCCTGCTCTGCTATATCTGCAGTCATAATTGAGTGATGATATGTGCCGGGAGCTTCAAGCATAAGACACTTAAGCAGAGGATTATTGAAATCCGAAAGCTCAATCAATTTTATATTTGTGGTTCTTGAAAAAATCTTTTCAAACAAAGGCATTAAAACTAACAAAATTATCACCGAAAAGATTCCGTTTAAAACTCCGTAAAAAAGATTGTATTTCAATTGAAAGCTGCTATAGATGCCTATAAGATAAAACATCGTAAGCAAAGCGGAGTTAGCAATAATAGTTTTGGCGCCTACATTTATAAAATCAGATCTTCTGCGTATTGTATGTACATTTGCAACAACAAATATCGCGCTGCCAAGCATTGTAAGAAAAATGTCAAAACGCATATCGTTTAAAAATGCCGTGTACAAACTTAGACATACGGCATATACTCCACCTAACCTTGACGATAATAGCATTGCCGCCATAATTGAAAACGCAGAAACTGGAGAAGCAAAAGGCGATAAATATTCTTTTGAAATCTGAAAAGTTAAAATAGCAGTTATAAAGAGCAAACACATTAAAACAACAGCGTCATTATCTTCCAAAATGGCTCTTTCTTTGTTTTGAATTTGAGATGCGAAGAAAATAACAACTGCAACCATAAATATTAAAGCTGCAAACATTATTTTTGAGTCTATGCCCACACCCATAACAAGCATGCCATAAACTACTATTATCGTAAATATAAAGGAAATAAAAACCGGGATTTTTATTTCCTTTTGAAATAAACTTTTTGATTCCCTTATAACGGGACCTTTTGATTCAGAAGCTTTGAGATCTTTGGCAAGTTTCAAGAGAAACCCTCTTGCCCAAGACCTTATTTTGTTAAATAAATTATTCACCTATCCCTCTGCATCGTTGGCAAACAAGTCTAAACCTTTGCTTGCTTAACAACAATCCGCACACCCAATTCTTTAAGCTGTTTTTCGCTTACCGGAGCGGGAGCGTTAGAAAGAGGATCCGACGCTTTTTGCGTTTTAGGAAATGCTATTACTTCTCTTATAGAATCTTCCCCTGCCATTAGTGCGCACATTCTGTCAAAACCCAAAGCTAAACCGCCATGAGGAGGAGCGCCATAAGTCAATGCGTCAAGCAAAAATCCAAATTTTTCTTTTGCAGATTCATCTGAAATGCTTAGAATATCAAAAATCTTCTTTTGAACATCGCTCCTATGTATTCTTATAGACCCCCCACCAAGCTCAATACCATTCAAAATGACATCGTAAGCTTTCGCTTTTGCAGTTCCAGCATTTTCTTTATTCAACGAAACTACATCTTGAGGTGAAGTAAATGGGTGGTGCAATGCCTGCCATCTCTGCTCTTCTTTATCCCATTCCATAAGTGGAAAATCCACAACCCACAAAAAATTAAACTTGGACTTGTCTATAAGACCAAGCTCTTTACCCATTTTAAGCCGTAATGCTCCAAGACCCTGAGCAACAATTTTCTCTTCATCTGCAAGAAAAACAATTAAATCACCCGATTTTGCTCCAAGTTTAGATATAATTACTTTTATTTTTTCGTCTTTAAAATATTTAACTATATTGGACTCGGCGCCGGATTCCGTAATTTTCATCCATGCTAAGCCCTTAGCCCCATATTCGCCGACAAAATTTGTAAGTCCGTCAATCTCCGAACGAGAAAAAGACGCACCTTTAGGAATACACAATCCTCTTACTATGCCGCCCTTAGATATAACAGATGAAAATACGCTAAAACCACTCTCTTTAAGTTCAGCTGAAAAATCTTTTATTTCCATTTCAAATCTTGTATCGGGTTTATCAGAACCATAATGAAGCAGAGCATCTGCATAAGACATTCTTTCAAAAGGAATTTTTATTTCAATATTCAATACATTTTTGAACACTCTTGAAAGCATTCTTTCAATAACGTCCATCACATCGTTTTCTTCAACAAAAGACATTTCAAGGTCTATTTGGGTAAATTCAAGCTGTCTGTCAGCACGCAAGTCTTCATCTCTAAAACATCTTGCTATCTGATAATATTTATCAAAGCCTGAAACCATCAAAATCTGTTTAAAAAGCTGGGGAGATTGCGGCAACGCAAAAAAACTGCCATGATGCAACCTTGAGGGCACAAGAAAGTCCCTTGCGCCTTCAGGAGTAGATTTAGTTAAGAAAGGAGTCTCTATCTCCAAAAAACTTTCATCATTTAAAAAGTTCCTTATTTCATTTGCAACTTTATGGCGCATTATAAAATTTTTCTGAAAATTAGGACGGCGTAAGTCTAAATATCTGTATTTTAATCTCAATTCCTCTGAAGTTTCCCTATAATCCGATATTTCAAAAGGAAGTCCAGGACATGTATTTAAAATTTCAATTTTAGACACTACAAGCTCAATGGAACCTGTAGGCATATTAGGGTTTAACGTTCCTTCAGGTCTTTTTCTTACTAACCCTTTAACGGATACTACGTATTCGCTTCTTAACCCTTCAGCTATTTTAAATATTTCTTTATTTTCAGGTTGGAAAACAATTTGCAATAACCCTTCTCTGTCTCTTAAATCAATAAAAATCACACCGCCGTGATCTCTGCGAGAATGCACCCAACCGCAAACAACAATATCTTTGCCAATACTGTCTTCTCTAACATCTCCGCAATAACTACTTCTCTTCATAGTAAAAGCCTCTTTTAAAACATCTTAATATAACAGTGCGCTTCTCTGGGAATACCTTCAATACAAGATTATAGAATTCTACATACAACTTTCTTGTAGAGTAAAAATGCAAATTATTTTGGTAAACTAGAAAAATACAGCAATGATATAATGGTTTTTGAATCCTTTATCTGCCCATCTTTTATCATATCTAAAGCATTTTTAAAGTTTACTATTTCTTTCTCAACAAACTCATCTTCATCAGGATTAAAGTTGCCTTCTTCAAGATTAAAAGCCGAAAAAATATGCAATAGTTCGTTTGAAAGTGCTGAAGTAGGATAGAAAGACAATAAAAGCTCAAACTTTTTGGCTATATATCCTGTTTCTTCTTCCAGTTCCCTTGTTATGCATTCAATAGGAGTTTCTCCAGCATCAATTTTACCTGCTGGAATCTCATAAGTTACTTTACCTATAGCATACCTATATTGTTTAACTAAAACTATATTTTCTTTATCAATAAATGGAAGAACTGCTGCTGCTCCAGGGTGATTTATATATTCCCTTGTGGCAGAGTTACCGTTCGGAAGCTGTACTTCATCGCAAAAAAGCTCAGTAAACTTTCCCTTATATATCAATTTCTTATTCAAAGTCTTTTCAATAAGATCTTTACTCATAGCACTATTTTATCATTTTTTATATCAAAACAAAAATAATTATGTGGTGCAGGGGTATAGGATAATAATTAGTTTATATTCTCAACTCTCGGTCTTGGAGTAGTTGGAACGAGAGGCTTTTCTGAAAGATTTGGAATGCTTGCTGTTGAGAGGGAAATATAATAATCATAATATTCTTGAAAATAATCATATTCATTAAAATATTCAATATCATTAGTTACAGTATCAGTATTTATGATTATATCTTGATCTTGTGCCATTGCTGGAAACAAAAAAAACAAGAAATATACAGTCTTAAATTCTTCATAATAATCTCCATTTTAATCACTCTGTTATAAGTTTTTACATTCCTAATTTTTCTTTAAGTTCTTTTAGATAGTCCTTCAAATCTTTAGGAATTTTATCGCCAAACTTGTTATAAAATTCCTCCATCATTACAACCTCCTTCTTCCAGTCTTCTTTGTCCACGCTAAGAAGTTTGTCCATAGTTTCTTTCTTTATGTCCAAGCCGCTTAAATCCATTGCGTCTTCTTGAGGGAACAATCCTATCTCAGATTCTCTTGCACCAGTTTTTCCTTCAATTCTATCTATCATCCACTTTATAATTCTGGAATTTTCTCTATATCCAGGCCACATAAACTTACCATCGTCATCTTTTCTGAACCAGTTAACCATAAATATTTTAGGAAGCTTTTTTGCTTTCTTGCCGATATTTAACCAATGTTGAAAATAATCGCCCATATTGTATCCGCAAAAAGGAAGCATAGCCATAGGATCTCTTCTGACTGTCCCAACTTGACCGCTTGCAGCAGCGGTAGTTTCAGAACCTATTATTGACGCAGTAAATACTCCACTGCTCCAATCTTTTGCTTCATATACCAGCGGAATTGTGCTTTTTCTGCGACCTCCAAAAATAATTCCGGAAATCGGCACACCTTTAGGGTTGTCGTATTCTGGTGAAAGCGTTGGACAATTATAAATTGAAACAGTAAACCTTGAATTTGGGTGGGCAGCTGGCTTGCCTAAATTTTTGTCATACTTTTGACCCTGCCAATCTGTCAAATCTAAAGGAACTTCGTCACTGACCCCTTCCCACCAAGGGGTATTATTGGAATTATCTACAGCCGTATTTGTAAAAAGCGTTGGGAAAAACTTATCATTTTTAAGAGTTTTCATCATGACTGGATTTGTCTTAAATCCTGTTCCTGGAGCAACACCAAAAAAGCCCGCTTCAGGATTAATAGCGTAAAGCTGACCATCTTCGCCTACGTTAATCCATGCTATATCGTCGCCCAAAGTCCAAACTTTATATCCTTTAAGTACAGGGTCTAACATTGCAAGATTGGTCTTTCCGCAAGCCGACGGAAATGCGCCGAGAAAATATGTTATCTTGTGATCAGGCGCTTCCACACCTATGATAATCATATGTTCGGCAAGCCAGCCTTCTTGATAGCCCAAATATGAGCCTATTCTTAACGAATAGCACTTTTTACCAAGAAGAGCGTTTCCGCCATACCCTGAGCCGAAACTCATAACGAGGTTGTCTTGAGGAAAATGCATTATAAATCTTCTATCTGGGTTAACATCTCCTATAGAGTGAATGCCCCTAAAAAAGTCAGAAGAATTTCCTATTCTTTCTACTGCTTGTTTACCTACTCTAGACATAATTCTCATGCTTAAAGCCACATATACAGAATCTGTTATTTGAACACAGTTTTTAGCGTATTTTGATTTTGGCGTACCCATGACAAAAGGAATAACGTACATCGTTCTTCCTTTCATTGCGCCTTTAAAAAGACCATTCATCTTTTCTTTAGCATCTTTAGGGTCTACCCAATTATTGTTAGGTCCTGCTTGGTCTTTTACTGGCGGACAAACAAAGGTTAAGTGTTCTGTACGAGCTACATCATTAGGGTTTGAGCGGTGGTAATAAGAATTAGGGTACTCTTGTCCGTTTAATTTCTTTAGGACGACTCTCCCGTCAACTTCAGATTTTTGAGCAATTTCTGTCAACTTTTCAGCTTCTTCTTGAGACCCGTCCATAATATAAACTTCGTCAGGACAAAAAAGCTCCTGCATTTCTTTTACGAATATATCCATTGGCGTCGGCATTTCATTGCTCCTTATTGAAACTTAGAATCTTATTTTGCGCAGACAACATGCTAACAAGAGATGCAGAAAGACAGAATTTATCCACCTTGGCGATATTTCATATTAAATTGCTACCAGCTAAAATACTAAGCCCAAACTTCTTTTGCTTCTTTCTCTAAAACGACTTTCTTAGTTGGATATATAGGTTTAACTATTTCCTCTGGCTTAAACCACAATTTAATTTCTCTTTCAGCTTCTGAAGGATCTGAAGAACAGTGGACAACATTTTCATATACACCTTTTGTGGTTATTCTTCCGTAAGCACCTCGTATTGATACAGGATCGGCTTCTTCAGGATTTGTTGCTCCAGCAATTTTCCTCATTCTTGCAATAGCGTCTTCACCTTGATATACAAAAGCCAAAACTCTATCCCAAGGCTCACCGTAAACTTTGCCCTGTATATAGTCAACTAATTCTCCAAAAAAAGGCTTGTCTTTAAGCTGATAATAATGCTGCTCAGCCAGTTCTTTACTCACCTTAACAGTTTTTGCACCTATTATAAGCATTCTGGCTTCGGATAGTTTAGTTAAAATATTTCCTGTTAAAGATTTTTTTACTCCATCTGGTTTAATCAAAATTAAAAGCTGTTCAATTGCCATTTCCCGCTCCTATATCCTTTTTTTATAAGCATTGTAATATCTTACTCCAATACCAACCAATCCTGAAAAAACGTATAAACTAAACAATATAAAAATTATATTTTGTGGGAATGTAATCATTAAAAAGAAAAGCAACACAACTAAAACCAAAAGTCTGAAAGTTTTAGGTTTGGACAAATTCATCTTTTTGAAAGAATAATAAGGTATGCTTGAAACCATTAGCAAAGACAAAATCACCATTACAATAGGCATCGTCTTAAAGAAAAGAGGCATGCTTTTCATTAAAAGCGGAATTGTTTTAAAAGACAAAGACTGCCCAGGATCTGCAAAAAGTTCGTAGCTTAAAACAAAAGACAATAACAGTCCTGCAGATGCAGGCGTGGGAAGTCCCATAAAAGAGCTATGCACCACACCGTCTTGAGCATGAACATTAAATTTTGCAAGTCTTAATGCGCTACATAAAACAAACAGTATAGCTATAGCCATACCGACTTTTCCCATTGAGCTTAAAACAAGTTGATACATCATAACAGACGGAGCAAGCCCGAATGAAACTAAATCGCTTAAAGAATCTAGCTGAATACCAAACTCGCTTGTTGTTTTTGTAAGTCTCGCAACTCTTCCATCAGTCATGTCAAATGCTACTGCAAGCACAAGAAACCATGCCGATTTTGTAAAATCGCCGTCTATAGACGACAATATTGACAAATAACCACAACTCATATTTCCACATGTTAAAAGACTCGGCAGTATGTAGATGCCTTTCTTCATTTTTTCGCTCATTGTCAATTTCCTTTATTTATGCTTGCAAAAATAGTTACGCCTGACACAACTTTATTACCCTTCTTTACTTTAACTTCAACATTTTTTGGCATATGGAGATCAACCTGAGAACTAAATTTTATTACGCCGATCTTATCGCCTAGTTTCAAAATATCTCCAGACTTTACCCAAGAAACACAGCGCCTTGCAAGAATGCCGGCTATCTGTTTAACCAAATATTTCCCATTTTCATTTTCTATTGTTATTACATTTTGTTCGTTTACTATATGAGATTCAGGCTCCATAGCTTTCAGAAACTTGCCGGGTTTATGTTCAACACTTAAAACTTTACCAGCAATAGGAGATCTTTGAAGATGAACATCTAATACAGATAAGAATACTCTGACAACTTTTTCTGTTTCATTTTCGCTTACTTCTAAAACAGTGCCATTGCATGGAGAAAGGATAAGGTTTTCTCCTTGAGTTATCTCTATCTTTGGATCTCTAAAGAAGTAGAGGCAAAATAAAGAATCTAAAATACACAAAACACCTGCTAAAGATGCAAATTTACCGAAACCAGAAACAAGCAACACTATTCCTAAAATGAGAGGAATTAAAATAAATGGATAACCTTCTTTCACAATTTGCATTATTATTCCTTTTAAGCATAAAATCTTTCAAATTTGCTTGGATTCTACTAAATACACCAAATTATGTCAAAACCTTAAACACAAAAATCTATTGAAAAATGAATAATATTATTTATTTTTACTCTCCAATTTCCAAGAGAGGTACGCACTAATGAAAGAGTCTATTTCACCGTCCATTACAGCATTGACTTGCGAGGACTCATAACCTGTCCTGTGGTCTTTGACAAGCTGATAAGGCATAAAGACATATGAACGTATCTGGCTGCCCCACTCTATAGAGCCTTTTTCATTATAATGTTTTTCATAAGAAGCTCTCTGTTTTTCTTGTTCAAGTTCGTAAAGCTTAGCTTTTAAGAGTTTCATAGCTGTAGCTCTATTTTTTATTTGCGAGCGATCGTTTTGCGATTGAACTATTATTCCCGTAGGCAAGTGGGTTATTCTTACGGCAGAGTCCGTTTTATTTATATGCTGTCCGCCTGCTCCTGAGGCTCTATATGTGTCTATTCTTATATCTTTATCTTCAATTATTATGTCTATATTATCTTCAATTTCAGGGATAACGTCAACAGAACTGAAAGAGGTATGTCTTCTCTTATTTGAGTCAAACGGGGAAATTCTTACAAGTCTGTGGACTCCTATTTCAGACTGTAAAAAACCGTAGGCATATTCACCCTTTATTATCATGGTGATGCTTTTGATTCCCGCTTCATCGCCATCTAAACTATCCACTACTTCAACCTCAAAACCTTTGTCTTCAGCCCATCTTGAATACATTCTTACAAGCATTTGCGCCCAATCGCAAGATTCAGTACCGCCTGCCCCTGCATGTATAGACATTATGGCGTTATTCCTATCATGCTCACCGTCCAGCTTTGTCTTTGTTTCAAAAGAAGATAGAACTTTCTCTAATTTCTTGCTTCCATCTTCCACCTCTTTTAATGCAGCGTCATCATTTTCAGACTCAGCAAGATCTTTTAACTCAATTAAATCTTTAACCTGCAAATGCATATCTTGCCATAAATTACACAAATTCTTTAAATCGTCAAGCTCAGACATTACTCTTTTTGCATTGTTCTGATCGTTCCAGAAGTTTGGATTTGATATTTCTTTTTCAAGCTCTTTGATTCTTTTCAGTTTTGAATCTAAATCAAAGAGACCTCCTCAAAGCGTCTATTCTTTCTTTTTGCTGTTGAAGCATTTTAGAACCTCTTTTATTTATAAACTTATACTCTCAAATAAAATCTTAATTTATCAATCGTCTTTTGAAACGCAAAAATACTAACAATACTAATAAGACAAGGCTACATATATTTACAAAAACATCGCCGAATTTAGTATAGAAAGTTTTAAAATCGTTTTGAAAAAATGTCCCGTTGAGCAATTCTTTTTTTGACACTTCAGTTTTATCAATAATTATTCCTGAAGATTCAATAATACCAGAAATGCCAGTATTTGCCGAAACTAAAACAAATTTTCTATTTTCAACAGCTCTAAAAACATTCATCATAAAATGCTGGTATGGAGCTGCTGTATCAAAAAACCATGCGTCATTTGTGTGGTTTGTAAGAGTTTTCGCTCCGTTTAGAACAAATCTTCTTGCTATATCTGGAAAGAAATTTTCAGAACATATAGTAGCGCCAATAAACAGCTCGCCGCTGTTAAAGACATTTGCATCGCTACCTTTGTCAACATCTCCCATTTTATTTAAAATGCCAAAAAATCTTGCAAGAAACTTTCTAAACGGAATAAACTCGCCGAAAGGCACTAAGTGATTTTTCTTGTGTACAGGGTTATAACTATCTGCACCTTTAAAACCTAAAGCAACATTAAATATTCTTTCATTGTCTTCGTTGTAAAATGAACCGAATATATTAAAGCCTCCGGCAGACACCGCTAATTCTTTTGCAAAACTATACAAATTATCATCTTCTGGAACTATGCCGGGCAAGACAGTTTCTGACCATAAAACTAAGTCAGCTTTAAATTCGCTAACTTCAAGAGCTGTTTTTTTAAGATTGGACAAAATCTCTTGTCTATAATCTTCATCCCATTTTTTATATTGGTCAATATTTGGCTGCAATATTGAAACGCTATATTCTTTATCGCCAAGCAATCTGAATTTATATATTTTATATGTTCCAAATAATGTAAACAAAATTATAAAAGTTAAAACCAAATACAAATATCTCTTCTTATTTTTCCCTTCAATAAAAAAATAAAAGCATATGTTGCAAAACAGTATTAAGAAAGAAACGCCATATACTCCAGTAAACTCCGCTATTTGTATAATTTCAGTAAATTCAAATTGCGAGTATCCTATCAACATCCATGGGAACCCGGTAAAAAAATATGTTTTTATATATTCAAGCAAAACCCAAAGACAAGCACCAAAAATAACTACAAAGAAATTTGATAGTTTATTCTTTTTTTGAAAAGAAATATATTTTTGTAACGAAAAACTCCAAATTCCCCAATAAAGTGCAAGATAGATCCAAAGAGAACATGAAGCTATTATAGACTGAGTATAAGAACCTGTATTAAAATGCAACATCGGAACAAGCCAATAAAGTCCAATTGCATTAAATACAAATCCTGACAAGAACCCGCACAGAAAAGAACTAATAGCATTTGTTCTCATTATTACAAAAACAAGTGGAACAAACGCTATCCACATTAGGAAAAACAAGTTAAACTTAGGGAAGGCACATACAGATAATAGCCCAGAAGCCAAACATAATATAGTATTCTTGCTATTTAAACCTATTTTCATACTCTAACAAAAGGAATTTTTTCCAGCAAATTTTTATGAAACATTTCTACCTCTATACTTTTGCAGTAACCTATCTACTATATTTTCTATACTTCTTGCCACTTCCCCAAATATTCTCTTTTCTTCTTCTTTTAAACTTTTATTTAAATCTAAATATCCTTTTAATACATTTACGGGCTGCGCTATATCATGCGATACCCATCTAGCTGTATTGTATAGTTCTTTTTGAACTTCTAACTCTTTTTTTAACTCCTCTTTTTTCTTCCTATCTGTTATATCTACTGAAATACCTAATAATCCGACATTTTTACCAGCACTATTTGTTAAAGGAAGTTTATGTGACATATAAGTTCTAAATCCATTATACATTGAAGCTTTCTCTTCGCCTCTATATACTTTACATTTCTCAATAACTAGTTTATTTATATTATTATGTTTTTTTGCCTCTGTCTCTGGTAACAAATCAAAAATAGTTTTACCCAAAATTTCATTCGGAGAACTTAATCCTAAATCTTTTGCCTGAATATCATTACACCCCATATATACGTACCTATTATTCAACCAATATATATGCCCTGGCATTTTAGCTATTATGTTAGTTAAGAGTTCCTTTTGCGAACGTTCATCAATTAGAAGCTTTAGCAAAGCTTCTCTTGACAGATTCTCTTTTTTTGACATATTCGCAATCACGTTTATTAAATCTTCGTCATCAATGAAATAGCCATAATTACGTTTATTTTCATACTCAGATTTAAAATCAGCTAAATTTGCAAATTTTTGTGTTGAAAAATACGGAAATAGCAATCTTACAGATTCCCTCAAATATCCAAAGACAGACCATAATATTGTGGTTGATTCTGTAACATTTCCAACATGAATAACATATATATGTTTGTTTGGGTATAGATATGGAGAGGATTTTTTAATTTACTTACGCACTCTTGCCAATTTACTTGCGTAAATCTCTCTAAATTTGGCTTACATCGTTTAATCCACGAAACTTGCTCTTCTTCACCTTTAACTATAGCCTCTTCAAGTTCTTCTATTTTAGAATTTTCCTTTGGTTTTGGTAAATAATTGTACCGACTTAAGTATCCTGTACGTACTTCATAACCTTCACAAGTCGCTAAATCAAATTTTTTAGGAATCAAATCTATTGTAGATTGAATCCTCATTTTGTCATTTGGATTTTTTGTGTGCGATTCCCAAAATATAACAACAGAGTTTTTAATTGGCACCAAGGTAGGCAAATTACGAAAACTAGCAACTGTAGCTTCTATCATAATACAAATATCCTAAACTAGCATAATATTTTCTCTAAACAATTGAAATCTTCGTCTAATATTTATGCTCCACAGCACTTCTTATATTTTTTGCCACTACCACAAGGGCAAAGATCGTTTCTTCCTATATTACTTAAGTCCTGAGGTTTAACTTTTTTGTTATTAATCCTATTTTCAAGCTCTGGACTTACTGAAACAGACTCTTGATTTACATTATGCGTCTTTGCATTTATCTGAACTTTGAATACATATTCTATAGTATTTTCTCTTATTCTTCTCATCATAGATTCAAACAACGCAAAAGATTCCTTTTGGTATTCAATTTTTGGATCTTTCTGAGCGTAAGCTCTAAAACCTATACTGCGCCTCAACTGATCAAGTTCATACAAATGATCTTTCCATGAAGTATCTATCATTTGCAACAAAACCATTCTCTCTATGTGAGCAAACAATTCTGGCGTAAGCTCTTGTCTCCTCTTTTCATAACATTCAATGAGTTTGCCGTAAATATCCTCTTGAAGAGCCTCTTTAGTCAACAAATTGATTTCGTCTTTATTTTGTATTCCATATTTAATGCCAAATGTCCTAAACAACCACGCATCTATGCTTGTAAAATCCCATTCTTCGGCATATTTGCCAATACACCAAGAATTAAGATTTTCTTCAACGGATTCTCTCAGCATATCTTTTATCTGCTCAGAAATATCTTCGCCTTCTAATATCTCGTTTCTAAGTCTGTAAACAGCTTCTCTTTGTTTGTTCATAACATTATCAAAATCTATAAGCTGTTTTCTTATATCAAAGTTCATACCCTCAACTTTTCTCTGAGCATTTTCCACAGCTTTAGATATCCATGGGTGTTGTATATCTTCGCCCTCTTTAAGACCGAGCTTCTGCATAACCATAGACATTCTCTCCGAACCGAATAAACGCATAAGCTCATCTTCCATAGACAAGTAGAATCTTGTAGAGCCGGTATCTCCCTGTCTTCCTGAACGTCCTCTTAGCTGATTGTCTATTCTTCTGGACTCATGTCTTTCCGTACCTATTATGTGAAGTCCGCCAAGATTTCTAATTTCTTCATTTTGTACAGGATCCCCTGCACCAAGAACAATATCCGTTCCTCTTCCTGCCATGTTTGTAGCTATTGTTACAGCTCCTTTGGTGCCGGCTCTAGCTATAATTTGTGCTTCCTGCTCGTGATATTTAGCATTTAAAACATTGTGTGGAATGCCTTTTTTTCTAAGCATTGATGATATTTTTTCAGACTTTTCAATTGACCTTGTGCCGACAAGCACAGGCTGTCCCTTTTTCCACAAATATTCAATTTCTTTTACTATTGCTTCATCTTTTTCTTTTTCAGTTCTATATATAACATCACCATGATCCTTTCTTATCATGGGGTTATTCGTAGGAACTTCCACAACGCCAAGCTTGTAAATTTCCCAAAATTCTTCTGTTTCCGTTGAGGCTGTACCGGTCATACCAGATATTTTCTTGTACATTCTAAAGAAGTTTTGGAAAGTTATGGTTGCAAGCGTTTGGTTTTCATCTGCTATTTTTAAATTCTCTTTTGCTTCTATTGCCTGATGAAGACCGTCAGACCATCTTCTGCCAGGCATAAGCCTTCCAGTAAACTCATCAACTATTATAACTTCTCCATCTTTTACTACATACTCCACATCTTTGCGGTACAAACTGTGCGCTCTTATAGCTTGTGTTATGTGATGCACCCACTCGGACTGTAAATCGTCGTATATATTCTTTACACCTAAAATTTTCTCAGCTTTTTGAACGCCTTGCTCTGTTAAAACTACTGAATGATTTTTCTCATCTACAAGATAGTCGTAGCCTTTTGATAAATCCACATTGTCATACTTTGCTTTTATCTCTTCATTTTCAGTAATTCTTCTACCTTTTAGCATAGGAACTATCTTATCTGAAACATAATATTTATCTGTAGATTGTTCTGCCGCACCAGAAATGATAAGAGGGGTTCTTGCTTCATCTATAAGAATAGAGTCCACTTCGTCTATGATGGCATAATTTAACGGACGCAGAACTCTGTCCTCTTTTGTAATTACCATGTTGTCTCTAAGATAATCAAAACCGAGTTCGTTGTTTGTAACATATGTTATATCACAGTTATACGCTACTCTTCTTTCTTCTTTACTTGTATCATGTCCTACGTTTCCTACTGTAAGACCTAGCTTTTCATATACCACGCCCATCCATTCCCTGTCTCTTTTTGCAAGGTAATCATTTACTGTAACAACATGCACGCCTGTCTGAGGCAAAGCATTAAGATATGCTGCAAGCGTAGCAACCAAAGTTTTACCTTCTCCCGTCTTCATTTCGGCAATTTTCCCTGTGTGAAGAATATACCCGCCGATTATTTGCACGTCAAAATGTCTTAAACCTATTGTTCTAACAGACGCTTCTCTTACGCATGCAAAAGCTTCAGGTAAAATGTCGTCTAAAGTTTCTCCTTTTGAAAGACGGTCTCTAAATTCCGCTGTCTTTGCTTTTAATTCATCATCGCTGAGATTTTTTATAGATGTTTCAAAAGAATTTACCTTTTCTACTATCGGTTTTATAGCTTTTATATCCCTTTCGTTTTGCGAACCAAAAATTTTACCCAAAATACTTTTTAACATATCTATGAATACCTTCCTTTGACTTAAGAATTTCTACATGTTATTTTGATTATATAATTTATTTACCTGCATGTACACAAATACAAATATTTTAAAATGATTTGATAAAATTTTTGTAATTTCTAGGTAGTTATTTTAGTGGTTTTAGTAATATGAATTTATATAAAACGTAGTTTGTCATATATGTTATAGATTTATGCAAAGTTAGGTTCATATAACTATTTTCCTTTTTCTCGGAAAAACTCAAACGATAAACTTAGGAGAAATTCCAATAAGGGAACTTAGAATTACTATTGCCGACAGATTTAGTATATCAATCTATTCTTTGCTATTTAACGAGGCTTTAAGTTTTTTAACCTGCTTTTTAATGACTTATATAAGTATTCGTTGGCTTTAACAGTATTTTTGTCTTTAGCAGGTTTTTGTATTTTAACTTTCTCTGAGCCAAATTTATAACTCACACCTATATTACCTTGAACATTTTGATATTTAGCTGCAGTTAGAAAATTTATACCTGCAAAAACTAAAATATCTTCTGTTATCTTATAATTAGCTCCTAAGCCTATACCAAATTTACTTCCATATTCTTTAGCACCTACTGTATTAAATTGAGCTCCATTTATACCGTCTAAAAGTCTAATTCTGCTTTTTATTTCTGGCTGTTCTCCGCTTAACAAACTTCTATATTCTATCTTTGCATTCCAAGTAAATCTTCTTATTTCTTGTTCAATACGTAATCCTAATCTTTCTATGGCTCTGCTATACATTCCATTTTCAACTTTTAAATCAAAGTATTCTGTTCCACTTTCTTTTATATCTTCATAACTATTTAAGTTTATTTCAAATCCTAAATATGGTATTAATTTAAATGTATTGTTTAACTTTATTTCCATTGATCCTTCAACATCAAAACCAAAAAGCATTCCAGTAAAATCTGCTTTTGCTGTTGTTCCAATATTTTGTTTATCAGTTCTATCAGCGAATACAATGTCTATTGCTTCTTTCATGTTCCTTTCTGTATTATAAGTACCATAGTTCCCATTTATCAATCCCTTCACTTTAAATTTATCATTATTACTATAAATACCATATACCCCTAACCCTACATTTTTGATATTTCCACTATTATTTGATTGAGATAATGTATGCTCATTTACTTTAGCGTAAACTCCTGCTGATAATTTATTAATACTTTCATCACTTTCATCTCGTGGAATGTACATATCATATCCTACTAACCCACATATTTCAGTATCACTATAATCAGATGGTGAGTTTTCATCTTCACCATATTTAGTATATTTCTCTTTTATTTGTCCCCATACTCCAGACTTTTGTTCCTTTAATCTATTATCTATCCTAGCGTATATTTCATTACTATCATTCTCACTTCCCCCACTTCTTATTACATTTGCTAAGAAATATCCGCTGTTTTGTGTAAGGAATGCTTTGGTTTTCGCAACATCACTACTTATATCGCACATATAATCTATAAGACTATCAATCATACTACCTTCAGGCACTAAAATTGATATCCTATCATACATATCTGCCACTGAGTTCTGATTTTTCGTCAAATCTGGCATCATACCGAACATAGTTTTTGTCCTACCATAACCAGACAACTGCAATTTCATGCTTGTATCACTAATAGACTGAAAGCTGCTTTTTACTAATCTATAATCACATTCTGTTATTAAATTATTTAGTCCTGCTACTGCGCTGCTAGCTGTTAAGTTAAAAGTTAAACTATCAAACCCTCTAGGAGATAAATTTATTTTCAATTTGGCACCCTGATTTATGTTAGCTATAGCTGTATTGGTAGTAACTTGTATAGTATTTGACCCTTTCCTTATTTCTAGTGTTCCAGAAATATCCAAATTCCCTCCAACTACTTGTACATTATTATTACCCTTTAAACAGAATATTGTATCTTTATCAATTCCTATGCTATTTGAGAATAAAGTCACATTATCATTTAAATTAAATTGTCCTCTAGCTTCTATTTTTATATTTGTTCCATTTATTTCGCTCGTTTCATTTAAATTGAACTTTCCTCTTCCCATTATGTGTAAATTACCATTTGTTCCTGCATTGTTGGTCAATGCGTCATTCATATCTACGATTGCACCTTCGCTAGTATTAAAGTAAACATCACTATTAGCCCCTATATACATAGCACTACTTGACCCATTTGCTTTATTTCCTTTGAATATTGGATACTTTAGTCGTATTAAATATTACTGTTGAATTTTCTATGTAAAATGCACCACCCTTTCCTACCACTGCTTCATTGTCAAATACATTTACATTATAAAAACTAACCTTTTCACTATTAACTATACTAAACGCTCCACCATTATTGGCTGCTGAATTATTTTTAATTATAGTATCTTGGAGCTCATATAAATCAATTGACCATAATATATCTTTAATCTCTAATACTCCACCATTTAATCCAGTATAGCCGGATATTAGGTTATTCTTACATTTATTTAATATATAAGATTTAAGTTTATCCGCTTCTTCTCTTGAATTACCTCTCCTAAGTTCATTAGTTACATTAGTAAAACCTGTATCTGTCGTACTTGTTAATATCTCAAACCCGGCATTCGTTGTACTTGTCAAAACATCAAGCTTTGTACTTAATCCTACAAATCCTGTAGGAATTGTAGTTTGTCCTGTAATTAATTGTATTGTGGTAGTACTTAAAGCATTAACTGCGTCTGCTGTCAGTTGATCTGCTTCCACTCTTATTTTTCCTGTAAATATTAAAAAACCAGAAATAATAAAAATTAATAAGATTTTTGTTGGATTATAAATCCTCACACTTTCTCCTTAAAAAACTTTTCTGTTTCGTTAAGTTAAAGTTGACAGTCCAGTCAAATTCACATTATTTTTTCATTTTATTTTCACTATTTTCATATTATATTTACAAATTTTTCACATAAATACAAGTACCTACCATATTTAAAGAAAGAATTAATTAATAAAAAATGAAGTCTTTGATAGTGAAACCTGAATTTATCAAATAGATAAAAAAGATAGAATTTAAGAGAGAGAAAGCTCAAAAAAAGAACCTTTTTTTGAGCTTTCTTAGTAAAATTTAGACTAAAAAGAACACTTTTTTATGTAACTAAATTTAAGGCTGTCGTGTAAAAGGTTATTTAAAAAAAGTTACTCTTTGAAATACATACTAAGCAGGTATGTTATTTTTGTATTTTTTGGTAGGGAGGATTTATATAAAAATTATTTTGTTGTAGATTTTATAGCTCTATGATAAGTTGGAAATATCCAAATATTTTCATTTTTTCTCTGGGAGAAACTATTTTATAAGCTCAGGAAGATATCATTAAAAAACTAAACTACATAAACTTTGAGGCGATTTGATTGAAAATAAAAACGTGTTCTTTGGCAAGTTTTACTCTATCTTCCTCTTGTATAAGAGTTCTTTCTTTTAAACATTTTAACAGAGCAGATTTATTTTGTGGGGAATTGAAGCATTTTATAGATAAACCTTTATACAAAAGCCTTAGTCCTAACATTATTGTTTCAGCCGTATAAAGTTTTTCGTCTATATATTCATTTTCTATCATACAATCTATGTCATTTTCAATAAAATTTATATATTTTTCAATATTTTCTATGTTTTTATATCTATTTTTCTCCAAATATCCGCAAGCACCTGCTCCAAGACCTATATATTCCAAGTTATGCCAATAATTTGTATTGTGTAAAGCTTCTTTGTTCTTTTTAGCCCAGTTTGAAATTTCATAATGAACGTATTCACTATGTTCCAAAATCTCTACGGTTTTTTCATATATTTCACGCTGCAATACGTCATCTGCAACAATGCCGTTTTTGTAAAAAGTCGTATTTTCTTCTATTGATAAGGGATACAACGATAAATGCTCACTGTTAAATATTAATGCTTTTTTCAAAATGCTTTCCCAGTCATTAACAGTTTGATTTGGCAATCCGTATATTAAATCTATATTTATATTATCAAACCCTTCATGTTTTGCATTATCATAACAGGTACAAAAAGTTTTTAAATCATGTATGCGCCCTAAATACTTTAAATATTTATCTTCAACAGATTGAAGTCCTATGCTTAGCCTATTGACGCCTAATTCTTTTAGAATAATTAGCTTTTCTTTTGAAGCCGATTCTGGATTAAGCTCAAAAGTAAATTCTTTTACTTTTGATAAATTGAAGGTATTGCTTAAAGATAGTAGAAGTTTTTGTATTTGTTTAGAAGATAGAACAGATGGAGTACCGCCTCCAATATATATTGAATTTATCTTTTTGTTTTTAAACTTTTGGGAATGTTTTATCAAAGAATCAATATATTTATCGGCTAAATCAGTATCGTATTTTGTTGAGAAAAAGTCGCAATAAAAACACTTTTGCCTACAAAATGGAATGTGTATATATAAACCTATCATATGCATAAACCAAAACGCTCATCTTTCAATAAGCATATAAAAAATTTTAATTATTTTTTTACCTGCTTTGGCGTGCCCTTAAACAATTCCGCTATACCTCCAAGGGATGCCGTAACTCCTGCAGTCTCTAAAGGTAAGAACACTTTTGTAGCTTGTCCATCAGCAACTTTACCCAAAGCCTCCAAATATTTTATGGCAATAAGATCGTTTGTAGGGTTGCCCTCATGTATAGCTTTATAAACCATTTCAATTTTATATTTCTCTGCTTCAGCAACTTTTCTTATAGCTTCAGCTTCACCAGTAGCTTCTAAGACTTGTTTCTCTTTTACAGCTTCTGCGGCAAGAATAACAGCCTGTTTAGCGCCTTCAGCCTTAAGAATAGCAGCTTGTCTTAAGCCTTCAGCTTCCAAAATATTTGCTCTCTTTTCTCTTTCAGCTTTCATCTGTTTAGACATAGCGTCTGTAATGTCTTTAGGAGGGTCAATTTTTTGTATTTCAACTCTTGTAACTTTTACACCCCATTTGTCTGTAGCTTCATCCATTACAACTCTAAGCTGAGTGTTTATTTTTTCTCTTGACGTAAGAGTGCTATCCAATTCCATATCGCCTATTACGTTTCTTAAGTTTGTCTGAGCAAGCTTTAAAGCTGCAAGTGCAAAATTCTCAATGTTATAAACTACTTTTACAGGATCTGTAACCTGAAAATAAATTATAGCGTCAACAACAACAGACACATTGTCTTTTGTTATAACGCTTTGCGGGGGAACATCAATAACGCGTTCTCTCATATCTACTCTGAGCATTCTTTGAAATATAGGAATTATAATATTTGCTCCTGAGTCCCTTGTCCCTGTGTACTTACCCAAAGTTTCAATAAGTCCTTTTTCGTACTGTTTTATTATTTTTACGGAGTTAGCTATAAAAATCACAGCAAACGCCGCAATAATTCCTAAAAATATAGTCATCTTGTCCCCTATCCCTAAAATAGCATTTATATATTCCATTATTTTTTTCCTTTACTTTTCAACTGTCAAAGTGGTGCCATTTATCCTTTTAATTTTTACAGTCTCACCTTCTAAAATTTCAACGATAGATTCAGCTCTCCAAATTTCTCCAGAAACCTTCACAAAACCCGGACTGAAAGGAGTAATTTTACTAGTAACAATAGCTTCAGCCCCTATAAGAGCGTCAACATTTGATTCTACAGTTTTTGACTTTTTTATCATTTTCTTAAAAAATGGTCTTACAAAATATAAAGATAAAGTTGAAACTATAATAAAAACCATAATTTCAATCCAATGTGAATTGAAAAGATAAGACGCTCCTGCAGCAAAAAGCGAACCAATAGAAAGACACAAGCAAAAGAAAATAGACGAAGTTGCTATTTCGCAAATTACAAGAACAACCGCAATTGTAAGCCATGCAATCCATGTCATGATATAAACTTCCAACGCGTTACAGGCCAGTACAAGAACAAAGCCTTTCCTTTTACATACTCGTCAGGCAATGGTCCCCAGAAACGCGAGTCAAAAGAAAAATCTCTATTATCGCCCATCATCATATAACAGCCTTCAGGCACAATAACAGGACCAAAATTATCTCTTATAAAAACAGGCGAAATAGATGTAAAATTTCCTTTTTCCCAAGCTTTCTGATAATCTCCTTCATTTTCAAACAATTTAAAACTTTCAAAAATAGAATCGTCATTATAAGCTACATAACCTTCTTTTATTAAAACGTCGTTTAAGTAAAGTTTTTTATTTCTTATTTCAACCTTATCGCCAGCAACGCCAACGCACCTTTTTATGAAATCTTTCTTAACTCCATGTTCTCTTTCGGTAGTCGTCAAAGCCTCAGGAGGGCATTGAAAAACAACAATATCGCCTCTTTCTATCTTCTTTAAAGCTCCATAACGCTTTCCAACGTATTTAAACGGTATTCTAAAACCATAAAAACACTTGTTAACAAATAGATGATCTCCTTCAAGAAGAGTGTTTCTCATACTTCCCGACGGGATTTTAAAAGCTTGAATAAAAAAGAACATAATAAACGACGCTATTATCAAAGAAGTCCAAATAGTATCAGCCCATGAATAAACGTTTTGAAACAATTTTTTAGAAGTCTGCGTTTTAAAACATTTTTTAAAAATCTGCATTGTCATTGCTATTGCAAAAACAATACCCCCTGCAATAAAAAGTTTCAATTCCATAATATTTACCTCTTTTTCTATATTTAAATTAATTATAATTATTCATCTATTTTAAGAACAGCTACAAAAGCTTCTGACGGAATTTCTACTCTCCCAAACTGTCTCATTTTACGTTTACCTTCTTTTTGCTTTTCAAGCAGCTTACGCTTTCTGGTTATGTCACCGCCATAACATTTTGCAAGAACGTCTTTACGCATAGCCGATATTGTTTCCCTGGCAATTACTTTATTGTTTACTTTTGCCTGTATAGGTATTTCAAACATATGCCTTGGGATAATATCTTTTAATTTCTCGGCAAGATAATGAGCGGAAGTTTGAGCTTTATCCTTATGCGTAATAACTGTAAAAGCATCTACAACTTCTGAATTTATCATAATCTCTAGTTTGACTAAATCCCCAAGTTGCGGTTCTATATGCTCATAATCAAAAGAAGCGTATCCTTTTGAAGATGATTTTAACGCATCGTAAAAACCAACTATTATTTCCGCAAGCGGCATATGATATTTCAAAAGAGCTATTTTAACATTCATATACTTCATTGAAGTCTGTTTTCCTCTTCTCTTTTGACAGAGGTCAAGCATAGCTCCTAAATACTCAACAGGACAAATAATGGTAGCTTCAACATACGGCTCCCAAATTTCTTCAATATCGGCATTATTTGGAAATTTGGAAGGATTGTCTATAGTAACATATTTACCTTTTGTTTTCACCTTATAAACAACATTTGGCGCCGTAACCAAAAGACTTAAATCAAACTCTCTTTCAAGTCTTTCTTTAATTATTTCCAAATGCAAAGAACCTAAAAATCCACACCTAAAACCAAATCCTAAAGCCACAGACGTTTCAGGGAAATATACAAGCGAAGCGTCTGAAAGTTTGAGCTTTTCCAAAGCAGTCTTCAAACTGTCGTATTCGGAAGTGCTGTTTGGATAAAGACCCGCAAAAACAAACGGATTTATTTCTTTATATCCCTCGTGAGGATGTTTCGTTGGATTTGAGCTCTCAGTTATAGTGTCGCCAATTTTTATATCCCTAATATCTTTTATGCCAGCAACTACATACCCCACTTCACCTGAAGAAAGTTCTGACGCTTCTATCATCTTTATTTTCATATACCCAACTTCAAGAACTTCATGTTCAGCTCCAGAAGCCATAAAACGAACCTTCATTCCTTTGCGTATTTTGCCGTCAAATACTCTTATTATGACTATAACGCCTCTGTAAGATTCGTAAAAAGAATCAAAAATTAAAGCTGATAAAGGTTCATCATTTATAATTTTTGCTGGCGGAATATTTGCAATAACAGAATCAACTATTTCATTTACTCCTATGCCTTCCTTAGCGCTCGCAAGAATTGGTTCAGCATTTACACCAAGACCTTCTTTCATTTGCTCATATGCACTGTCAACATCGGCAGTAGGCAAATCTATTTTGTTTATAACAAGAACAATTTTTAAATTAGCATTCTTAGCAAGCATGGTATTTGCAAGCGTTTGAGCTTCAACGCCTTGAGTAGCGTCTATCACTAAAATCGCACCTTCGCAAGCTGCTAATGCTCTTGAAACTTCGTATGTAAAATCAACATGACCTGGCGTGTCTATCAAATTTAAAACATAAGTTTGACCGCTTTTATCTGTATAATTCATTCTTACAGCTTTAGCTTTTATTGTTATTCCTCTTTCCCTTTCAAGCTCCATACCATCAAGTATTTGGTCTTTCATTTCTCTTTTTGAAATTGTGCCAGTATATTCAAGAAGTCTGTCGGCAAGAGTGCTTTTTCCGTGATCAATATGAGCTATAATGCAAAAATTCCTTATGTTAGACATCAATATTTTCCCTTATAATCATTTACTTTTGAAACATATTGAAAGAAAATCCTAAAGCTATGTAGAACATTCTTTCAACATCATTAGTCCAGCTATGAGATTCAATCCTTGAATGGTCAAAATAAACTATATACCCTATTTCCGTCGTAAGCCACGGACCTGTTTTTAGAAATAATCTGTTTTCCCAATAAATATCTTCGCACGTCGGTCTAAATGTTTCAAAAATTCTAAATTGCGAAGTAAATTTCGTGTTTTGACGAAACACGAAAATATAATCTATAACCGATTCACCGCCAAAATCCCTTTCAACATCTTTCTTAGAATTAAAAATTTGTTTAAATGCAGCTCCAGCTCTGACTTTTAAAGTATTCATTGAGCTGTTTATAAGTGTAAAATTCAAACCAGCAGATTCTATGTACGTTACTGGATCCCAAAATTTATTATTCTGCGATAAAATATAAAAAGAACCATACGGCTGTAAATTTTTAAATATTTTATACGTATATACCGAATTAAATTCTATTGTGTCCAAACTTATGGAGCTTGAACCGTTAGAAACTGTTTCACCGTAATACTCTTTCAAAGTATTTAACCAGTTTGAAGACTGACTGTCTCTGACAGCAGATGTATCTAGTCTGCCCTGCCATGCTCTTGAATATGTTTCTTTGCCAGTCCAATTTTTGCTTATATCAGTCTGATTATACGACCACGTAAAAATACCTGAAAACTTCCAAGGTTTGGTCAAAGATTCTTGTTGTACAGCTTGTCCAAAAGAACAATCTGCATAGAAAAACAAACAAAATAAAAAAGCCAATGCTTTTTTCATCGTATCTCCCCTGTAACAATCGGATTATTTGTACAGGAATCAACTTTGAGATTATTTCATTTTTTAGGCTGTTTTTCAATCAATTTTTTTCTCAAGCAATCCAAAACCGTATTGACTGTTTTGTCCCTTATATCTTTTCGTGTTCCGACAAAATTGAATTTGAAACTTTCGGCTTTTTTATTGTTGGCAAAGCCAACGTAAACTAACCCAACTGGCTTGTCTTTTGAACCTCCGCCAGGACCCGCAATACCAGTAACAGAAAAAGCATAATCGCTTCCTGAAAGATTTAAAATACCTCTAGCCATTTCTTTTGCAGTCTCTTCGCTTACTGCTCCAAATTTCTTTAAAGTTTCTTCTTTTACACCGAGAATTTTAAGTTTGGACTCATTGGAATAAGTTACTACGGAACTTTTAAAGTACAAAGAACTGCCCGCAATATCTGTAATAGCCGATGCTATTTTCCCTCCGGTACAAGACTCTGCGAAAGAAATAGTTTTTCTCTTTTGAATAAGAAGTTTTCCCACTACAGACGCAAGACTATCATCGTTATATCCAAAAATATTATCTTTTAAAACTTCGCCAAATCTTAAATTTAAATTCTTTATTGAACTATCTACAACAAACTCGTCACTACCTGAAACTGCAAATTTTATATCTACTATAGAGTCGCTTGCCAAAATACCAAATTCCACAGTTTGCGAATCTCCAAATTTAGCTTCCTCAATAACTGGTTTTATTGCTTCGGCAATTGCAGATTCTGATAAACCAAACACACGTAAGGAAACATTTTTCCTTATACCCGAAGAATAACTTTTTAAAAATGGTTCAACGTTTTCTTCAAACATCGGCTTCATTTCTCTTGGAGGACCAGGAAGCAAAAACAAAGTTTTGCGACACTTTTTTCCATCACTCTTAAATTCAAAATGCAGCATTTGTCCCGGCGCTGTGCCTAAACGATTTTCCAAAACTTTAGCGCCGCTAAGTATATTAGCCTGCCTTTCGTTGATTTTTGGTATTTTTGAAATTGATTTTTTAGCAAAGTATTCTTGTATAGACTTTAAAACTTTCTCGTCAGAATAAATTGGAAGCCTCAAGCATTCAGCTGCAGTTTCAACAGTTATGTCATCAAAAGTCGGACCAAGTCCTCCTGTTACAACTATTATATTACTTCTTGAAAAAGCAATGTTAAAATGCTTTGCTAAATCTTGTTTTTTATCGCCTATGTCAGTAATACAAGATAACTCAAGACCTATGTTAAATAACCTTGAGCCTATATAAGCTGCATTTGTATTAAGTTTTCCAGCAAGAAGTTCGCTTCCTGTGCAAATAAGTTCTATTTTCACAAAATTAAAATCCTATAGCATCTATTATATCTTTCATATTTGCTTTAACTTTTTTAGGTTTTACAGCACTAGAAACAGCAGTGTCTGGATCTTTTAGACCATGTCCTGTAAGTATGCACACAGCTTTTCCAAGCTTATTATTTTTGAAATAGCCCAGCTTAACGTATTTTATAAGCCCAGCAATAGACGATGCCGAGGCAGGCTCGCAAAAAACACCTTCTGTAGCGGCTACAATTCTATACGCTTCTAATATTTCTTCATCAGTTACTTTGTCTATAACTCCTTTTGATTCATCTCTTGCTTCTACTGCCGTTTTCCAAGAAGCAGGATTTCCTATTCTTATAGCAGTAGCTATTGTCTCAGGTTTTGCTATAGGATGCCCTTCAACTATAGGGGCAGCACCTGCTGCTTGGAAACCCATCATTTTTGGGAGAGCATATTTAGAAGGTTCCGATTTATTATAATCTTTATATCCTTTCCAATACGCCGTAATATTTCCAGCATTGCCGACAGGCATAAATTGATAATTAGGAGCTTCGCCTAGACATTCGCATATTTCATATGCCGCTGTTTTTTGTCCCTCAATTCTGTATGGATTAACAGAATTTACTAAAGTTATAGGATATTTTTCACTTAATTCTTTTGCAAAATTCAATGCATCGTCAAAGTTGCCGTTTATTTCCAAAACTTCAGCTCTGTGCATAACAGCTTGAGACAGTTTTCCCAAAGCTATTTTCCCCTCAGGTATAAGAACAACGCATTTTATACCTGCTCTTGCAGCGTACGCTGCTGCTGATGCGGACGTGTTTCCCGTTGAAGCACAAATAACTACTTTGCTTCCAACCTCAACAGCTTTTGAAACAGCCATTGTCATTCCTCTGTCTTTAAACGAACCTGTAGGATTCATACCTTCAAATTTAAAATATATTTCACCGTTAAAACCTATTTTTAGGGGAAGATTTCTAGCTTTTATAAGCGGTGTGTTTCCTTCATGAAGAGATATAACAGGAGTAGTATCGCTTACTGGCAAGAATTTTCTGTATTTTTCAATTAAACCTTTGTAAATCATTTCATTTATCCTTTTTCAAAATGCAATATAATATAATGCAATATTATAATATTAACGTATTGATTTTATTATTTTCAGACTATTAAAGCAATGAATAAAAATAAAAAGCTATTAAGTTTGCTGTGAAATAAATTTTATTTTTGTATTAATACATTAAAATTAGATTTCTCTATAAAATCAAATATAAATGGAATAAAATATTGCTGAGATAGATAAAAGATAGTCAATGTTGCTTACTAAGATTTGATTTGGTAGAATTTAGGGCTGTTATTAGTTATCTAATCTATCAATATTATTGTTTAGTATAGATAAACGATTAAAATTAAAGGAGATGTTTATGAAATTAGTTAAGTATTTATTTTTATGTTTTTTAATTCTGACTAGCTTATCAACTTATACGACGGCGAAACAATCACCGAAAATAGAAATAGTAAAAAGCTCGTCTTGGGAAAAAGCTATTAAAAGTATAACCTCTCGTGTATTGCAGTCTAATTCGCAAAAGAACATAATATGCATTACCGACGACGGCATTCTTTTGGACAGCCAATTAAAAGCTATACCTAAGAGCTATAACCTTTTTTATTTTATGAAATATAGAAAAATTCCTATTTTTTGTTTAGCTACAATCGCAACGGCTGAAAAACTTAAAGAAGAAGGGTTTAGGTTTAATACCATTTCTGCTTCTGTGGAGGACAACTCAAAATTTTCAATAACTGACGGAGTTATTCGCGGACAGATTAATGATAACAAAATACCAGGATTAGTCTTGTTTTTGGAAAAAACTAATTTTACTCCTGACCAAATTATTTTTATAGATGACTCTTATAAAAATATTGAAGATATGATTGATTTTTGCAAAAGTAGCGGAATTGATTGTTTTGCAATTAATTTAGTTTTAAAATAAAAAAACGACTGGCTGACAAATATTAGTGAGTGATAGTATTTTAAAAGGTTTTTACAATTATTTTGCATTTAACCCTTTTGAACTGTTTAGGATAGAATAAAATACAGAAATATACCCTACATACTGCATTTTAGTTAATATTTGTCAGAAGCATACAAATTTCTTCTTGTAATACCGATAAGATAGTAGGGTAAAAAATATTTATTTGAAGGACTTTACGCTTTTGTCGGCACAATCCGCAAACAAAATATATCAAAAGGTAGATTTAGGTTTGCGAGCTGTTTGTATTTGAAAGAAAGTCTTGAAAAAATTTAGCAAATGCTAGAAACTAACTTTGAAGAAATTATTGAAAAGTATGTTGAACTGAACATCGCTTACACTTTTATAGATGGAAGTGGCAGAATTTGGCTGGATTTGCTATTAAAAAAGTTTGTATTGATTGGCAAAGGTTGATAAAATTGCTTATTTGCAGGCAATGGAACGAAGCCCGATAAACGATTTAGAGATTAGAACTCTTTTTGAAAGAGGCTTTAACTGATAAAATTGACGGACGTGAGCTATTTATCAAAGGTATTGAGCAATCATATTATTATGAAGAAGACGAAAACCATAAAGAGAATATAATTAAAACCTGAGTTTAAATGCTATAAAAACATACCAGAGTTCTTTTGTCTGTAAATTCATAACACTAAAAAAGCTCTAATCTTAACAATCTACTTCAACTTTGTTTCCTTAATATCTCTTTTTCCAAAATCTTCCTCCGACGACAACCCTGCCTTTTTACTCTTCCCAATAAACTTAAGTATCAAAATTTGCAAATTTTTCACAATAAAATAGATAATCTTTATTTATTAAGTTATATCATATGCATAGAATAAAATATTGCTGGTAATGGGATACTTGCAATGAAAAAGGTAATAGGGACGTTGTTATGTATTTGCTTGTTAGCTTGTTTTTCTTTTGCTGAAAAAATTAATGTTTTATTATGTTTTTCAGAAAATTACACTATTCAATCAGAAGTATTAATTACATCTATTCTTTCTTCTAAATCTCCAAATGCACATTTCAATATTTACTGCTTTAGTCCAGATTCTAACCTAAATACGTATCACTCGTTAAAGAAAATAGTTGTTTCCCTAGATAATAAATCCAAAATATCTTTCTATAAAACATCCTTGTTTAAAGATGTAAAAAGTATAGGAGCATCTTGAAGGCTAAGGCTTCTTGTACCTAATTTCTAAATAGCGTCAATAAAGTTATATATTAAGAATAATAATATATTGTTTTATTTCTTGAAAAAAATTTAATCTAATAAGAGGTGTATATGAAAAAAAGATTTTAATAAGATTGTATTAAAGAAAGAAGTTAGTTGCGAATAGGAAATTAAAAATTCAAAAGAGAGCAATTTTATGAACGCATTAACATTGATATTTGCCAGTCTTTGTATTTTTGCTATAGGGTATCGGTTTTATGGTATTTTTTTATCTAGGAAACTTTTGCATATTAATTCTGGACGAATTACGCCTGCTCATAAATATTACGACGGACGCGACTATGTGCCTACAAACAAGAACGTTCTTTTTGGACATCATTTTGCGGCAATTGCAGCGGCGGGACCTTTGGCAGGTCCTGTGTTAGCTGCTCAATTTGGATTTTTGCCCGGCGCTTTATGGATACTTATAGGCTGTGTGCTTGGCGGCGCTGTTCATGATTTGGTCGTGCTTTTTGCCTCGTTGCGCCATAAAGGGCAGAGTCTGGCTACGATTGCGACAAAAGAACTTAACGGAACTATTGGAATGGTAGCCGCATTTGCAATTTTATTTATTTTAGTTATGACTCTTTCTGGGCTTTCACTAGTTTGCGTTGGAGCAATGAACAACGCACCATGGTCTCTTTTTGTTGTTTGTTCTACTATTCCTATAGCCATACTCATGGGAATAATTATGAAGTATTGTCAAAAGTCAGGCATTGTTATTGCAAGCATTTTGGGATGCGTATTGTTGATGTTTGCAATTTTATTAGGGAAAAACGCCGTTGGCGTTGCGTCGCTACAAGCTTTGTTTACATGGAATGCAAAACCGCTTTCTATCGCAATTGCCGTGTATGGGTTTTTTGCATCGGTGCTCCCAGTGTGGTTTCTACTTGTTCCAAGGGACTACTTATCCTCCTATTTAAAAATAGGAACGATTGTTTCTTTAGCTTTAGGAATAATTTTTATTCATCCTGTTATACAAATGCCAGCATTTACTAGCTTTATTAAAGGAGGAGGATCAATTATTGGCGGTCCTGTGATCCCGTTCATTTTTATAATTATAGCTTGTGGAGCTATTTCTGGGTTTCACGCAATAATTGGAACAGGAACTACTCCCAAAATGCTAAATAATGAAAATGACCTTCTCTTTGTAGGATATGGGGCGATGCTTGTTGAAGGGTTTGTAGCCATAATGGCTTTAATAGCGGCGGTTACTCTTGCGCCGGGAGACTACTTTGCGATAAATACACCAAAGTCAGCTTATGACGCTTTCCTCGCGGCAAATCCCGGATTAGCCGTTAAGGATCTCGCATTTTTTAGTGAGAAGATAGGAATAGATCTTGCGGGAAGAACTGGAGGAGCAGTGTCTCTTGCCGTCGGCATGGCGAATATATTTAGCAAAATTCCCTCTATGGATAAGTTAATGGCATATTGGTACAATTTTGCCGTTATGTTTGAAGCTGTATTTATTCTTACAGCTATTGACGCTGGCACAAGAGTTGGAAGATTTTTCTTACAAGAATTGCTTGGTCGTGCGATTCCATACTTTAAAGATCAAAAGAGAAAAGAGGGAGTTTTAATAGCCGGGTTGCTGTTTACTCTTTCATGGGGTTATTTAGTCTATACTGGGGATATTGGTAGCATATGGCCACTATTTGGAATAAGCAATCAACTTCTTGCGTCTTGCGCTCTTATTGTATGCACTACAATGTTTATTAGAATGAATAGAGGTAAGCTTGCCTTGCTCACGGCAATACCGGGAATTTTTATGGCTGCCGTCACATTGTGGGCTGGATACATTCAAGTATTTGGAATGCAATTATCCAGTGGAATATTTTTAAAAGGATATTTCCACAAAAACCAATTTCTTTTAGGAATTTTAGCTATAATAGTGATGATTTTTATGATAATTGTATTTGTTAGCTCTTTCAAAAAATGGTACGAATTAGCCAAAATTAAGTCTCTAACCACAGATAAATATGGCGAACTTGTAAAAGCGGTAGTTGAAGAATAGGCTAATTAACTTCGCATAGAGTATAAGATTTGTAGTGTTATAGTAAAAATCTTAAAATCTATAAGAAATGATTTGGACTTGAAGAAAGATGAAAGATCCCCTCTGAGTTTATTAGAATGGTAAACTCAGAGGAGAGTTCAGATAAAAAGATTGTATATTGAAAAGTAATGTAAGCAAATCTCAAAAAATTTGTCCCTCTTTTTGAGTTTTTTCACTCTCAAAATCCTTCCTTTTTACTCTATCCGATAAACTCAGGTTTTAATCAAGATTATTTATTAAGTTAAGGCAGTGATATTGGAAGAAGGGATAGGCAAGAGGTGGATACTTATGAACTACATAAATCTAAGATAAGCATATATGTATTTGATATAATAGTGAAACAATAATCACAAGTAAAGGGAGATATGCAATGCTAAAAGGTAAGTTTTCTTTTTTAAAGTTTCTCATGACAGTAGTTATGGTCTTAGCAATTGTCACAGAGATCTGCGAAATAAAAGCTTCGGCAGAGGATATTAAAAGTTCTGAAATAGAAATTATTTGTTTGTTTGATATGGACGGAACCTTAACCCCGTCAAGACAAGCGATGACAGAAAAATTCGCTAAATGGTTTTATGATTTTATAAACAAAAACGAGACCTATATAGTGACGGGATCTGATATTGGAAAAATCAAAGATCAAATACCAGAAAATATATATGAAAAGATTGGAGGAATTTACGCCTCAATGGGCAATGAGTTGTATAAGAAAGGGAAAATTGTTTATAGGCGAGATTTTAAGCCTAAAAAATCTCTTTTGAAACGTTTAGAAGCTTATAGAAAAAACACAAAATACCCTGGACAGTTATATCCAAATTACATAGAGAAACGTTGTGGAATGATAAATTTTTGTGTTTTAGGCAGAGATTGCCCAAACGAAGCCAGAGTTGAATACGGGAAATGGGATGCCGTTAATGGAGAAAGGCTGGAAATACAGAAAGAGCTGACGAAATTATTTAAGGAGTTAGATATTGTTATTGGGGGAGCTATCAGCATAGATATAGTTCCAAAAGGGTTTGGAAAAGAACAGGTTGCTGACCGCGTAAGAAAGACGTATCCGAAATCTCTAATAGTTTTTGTTGGAGATAGGACAGAAGAAGGTGGTAATGACTATTCTTTAGCGCAAAGACTATTGCAACTTGGCAACAGCGAAGTTATCGCCGTAAAAGATCCTGAAGATACGATAAAATGTTTGGAAAATTATATGACAAAGAGGAAGTAGCGTTTGGTTGAGAGAGAGGCGGTAAAATGCTTTTGAAGAGATGCTAAGATTGTCTCTTACAGCTCGTTTACCTATAGATTCTTAAGTGGCTAGATGTAAATATATTATAGTTAAATCTTGCAAAAAACGCCTTTGGTGTTGCCGCCCTGTTTTTTTATCCTGCCTTTTTCTATCAAACCTTTCAATAGCGTATTAACATGTTGTCTTGAAACTTTTAAGAATTTAACCACATCTCTTGCCGTAAATTCACCTATGGCAGTAAATTTCTCTAAAACTTGATTTTCTCGCGGGGTTAGTCTCATAGATACGGATATTTGGGACAATGAATTTTCTGCCCGTTCTATCGCGCTGGCAAGGGAATACTTTAAGCCATCAGTAAAGTATTCAAGCCACTGTGTTAAATCCCCTTTATCTGCTGTTGAAAGCTTATCGGAATATAGTCTTCTGTCGGTATCATAGAAGTCGTCAAGGACAAAATACTTGTTTATCTGATAGCCGTTTTGAATTAAAAATAAAGCCGTAAGCAATCTGCAAGTTCTGCCGTTTCCATCAACAAAAGGGTGCAGATATACATATTGGTGGTGAAATATGCCTGCTTTTAATATGGGTAAGGTTTGACCGTAGTTTTTAGACCAAGAAAATAACTCTTGCAAGTACTTTTCTATCTGCTCTTTCTTATGATACGGCGGATTATGCTTGACTATCAGTTCCAGCCCCTTTGGCGTTTGTATTCTGTTTCCTACCACTATAATACTGTTTCTTATTTTACCTGCTATTTTGTCTTTAACTCCTGTCAGAAGTTCTTTATGAATAGCCAACAGAGTATTCAAATCAAAGTCTTTTAACAGCGTTAGTTTTTTTAGAATAGCAAAGTAATTGGCTACTTCTTTTTCGTCCCTTGTAGCAGGAACTCTTCCGCCAAGCAAAAGGTTCGTTACTTCGGGCAAAGACAAGGAATTTCCCTCTATGCTGTTTGAAACATATGCCGACTGTATAAGGTTATTTCTCTCTAAATTAAGCCAAAGGCTTTTAGGAAGACGCAGTTGCTCTATCTGTCCGTATAGTCTTTCTATGGCAGATATATTTTCAAGCAGTTTTCTTGTTAGTTGATATTTAGGATTAAACATAAAACCATTATACTTTATTGTCAATGTTATTGTCAATATTATTGTCAAGTATGGGTATTGGATAAGAGCCGCCGACCTAACGGTCTGGGGAGCCCATATATGGCTTAAAGAAACTTGGATTTTAAGGAAAGTTAGATTTAGACCCTTTTATTAGAAGCGGTAAAATTGAATTGCATTTTGTTTCGCAAAATTTAGTTATTCATAAAAATTCTACGCCATATGAATTTATGGTATGGGATATGATTGTACGGATTAAGAAACGGACTTAAAGGAAAGAAAGCGGGTTGCTATACCAAAGCGAGTATTCAAAGAATGTTATGCAATCCGTTTTATATTAGCAAGATTTTACGCAAAGGCGAATTATATCCTCACAAGTATCCGATTTTTATTGACCTTAAAACTTTTGAAAAGTGCCAAAATGTGCGAAACAAAAAAGATTAGACCATACAAAGAGCCATTCAAAATCTTTCATTTTCAAAAATTTAATTCACTGCGGAGTTTGCGGTTGCTTAATCGGTTCAGCCCAAAAGAAAGGAAAATATGTTTATCTTAACTGCAACCATTACAAAGGCAACTGCAATCAAAAAGAAGTTAATGAAAATGTTGTTTTACCGCAGGTAGAAAAGGCTATAGAAGCAATTTCTATACCAGACGAGTATTCCCGCAATTTTGGATAATTTACAAAAATATGAGCGTTTAGAAGGTTCAAGCAATGCTTATATTGCCGACAATGCAAACAAGGACATTGAAAAAATTGACAAGAAGTTAAAGGGCTTGCTTGATTTAAGGCTTGAAAATGAATTAACACAGTAAGAATACGCCCAAAAGAAAAATGAATTGTTAAACAAGAAGACAGGGCTTGAAGCGATTATTAAGGCTGACAACAAAAACCCCGAAGTTTTTAGGTTAAGTAGGGAAACAATAGTAAAGATATTCAAAAGTTCCGAAGTGGATACAAAAAACAAAATTTTGAATTTGATACTTCGGAACTTAACGCTTAAAGAAAAAGTGCTTGATTTTTCATACAAAAGTCCATTTGAGGCAGTGCCAAACTTTACAAATGGAACACTTGGGGTGGCTGACGGGACTTGAACCCGCAACCTTCGGCTCCACAAACCGACGCTCTAACCAATTGAGCTACAACCACCAAAAATAAACGTCTCCGGCGTGAGTTGAACACGCAACCTACTGCTTAGAAGGCAGTTGCTCTATCCAATTGAGCTACGGAGACATCACTTAAGATATCTATTTAATGAGAGATACTATAGCAAAAACATTATCATTACGTCAATAATGACCTATATTTGAGCTTATAGGTTAGATAAAAAAGAAAGAGATAGTTTTATGCGTTGCGTATTAATAAGTATGCTAAATTTGCTGCTAAAATTACTCCTAGAAAAATGAAGCGATTTTTACATTTAAGATTTATTGAACAAAACAAAAAAAGGAAGTAAAATAACAACTCAATTATTGTAGATTTTTCAAAGTTTATAACAGCATATTTTATATTAGCCATAATATTTGTTATAGATAAAACAAAATTCAAAATTATTGATAAAATTATAGAAACAAGCACAGCTAAATGCTTTAAAATAAAACTTAAAGCATAGAAAGAAATGCCTAAACATAAAATAACTCCTGTTAATGGCACAATTATAATATTTGTTATAAAAGAAATTATTGAAACTTTGCCAAAATAATACATACAAATAGGAATTAAAACTATCTGCACAGCTAATGTAACGGATAAGACACCGCAGAAAAAACAAAGTAAGTAACTTTTCACATTTCTAAATATACCGTAAACATCTTTATAAAAACATACTATTCCTATTGTCGCACCATAAGACATTTGGAATGAAGCAGTAAATATCTGTTGAGGCTCAAAAATAAGTATAAACAAAGCAGATAACGCCAACGAGTTAAAAATCAGAGGTTCTCTATCCAAAGCTAATGCAATAAATATGCAGGAAAGCATTATTGCAGCTCTTAAGGCAGGCGGATTAGCGCCAGTCATTAGTGCATAGAAAAATATAATAGGAATACTTAAAAGAGAAGCTTTTTTTAAAGATAAACCTACTGCTTTCAAAATGAAAAGAACGATAAAACTTATAAAGCATACATGCAATCCACTTACTACTAAAATATGCATTATGCCAGAATTTGCAAAATCATTTTTTACGCCTTGCGTTAAAGAACTTTTATCGCCGAGTATCAATGACTTTAAAATATCTGAATGGGGTTTTTTAAAATAAGAGTCAAATTTACTTGATATATCTTTACGGGATTCTATAGCAAACTTTTTAATTTTATTAGGATCTGACTTTATATATTCAAAATAATAAAGGTATAAAACAACATAAATGCCGTTTCTTGCAAGATATTTTTGATAGTCAAACCCCGAAAGATGATTCTGGTCTTTTTAGCTTGCCTTCTATGTTTAATATATCGCCGTAAGATATGGAATACCCTCCGGGTGAATTTACAATAATTTTCTCACTAATAGCATTCCCATTTACATTATAAGTTTCCAATAGAAATCGTTTTCTATTTTTAAAGATGTAAGGCTCTGATAAGACCTTCCCCTCTATTGAAGCTATGTTGTTATTTTCGGCAAGCATATAAAGTTTGCTTTGATTTTCATATGAAAAATATCCGAAGAAATCTGCAGAGATTATTATTAAAGCATAGATTAAAAAAGCAGTTATAACTGGTCTTTTTCGCAGTAACTTAAGTATCCAATCCATGGTGGTCTTAATTATACTAAAATTGATATAATTCCTTTGATATGAAAAATAAAACTGTTTCCTCTATCGGGGAATTTGGACTTATAGAAATAATAAAACACAAATTTGCCAAACTTAACTATAACAAAAACGTCGTTGCAGGAATCGGCGATGATTGTTTTTGCTTTAAGGCAGGCAAGAATACTATTTGTATTACAAAAGATATGCTAATAGAAAGCGTTCATTTTAAAAAAGATTGGATAACTGCCAAAGATCTTGGACAAAAAGCAATTGAAGTAAATGTAAGCGATATTGCCGCTATGGGTAATGTAGCCCCAGCGTACGCATTTATAGGATTGGGCATTCCAGCTGATACTCCTAAAAAGTTTATTACAGATTTAGCCAATGGATTTAAGGCAGCTTGCAATAAATACAAAATGACAGTGGCGGGCGGCGATACGGTAAAAGCTGACAAAATAACGATATCAGTTACTGTTGTTGGACTAACAAAAAACAAGATAGTAAAAAGAAGCGAAGCAAAACAAGGAGATTTAATAGGGGTAACAAATACTTTCGGAGACGCAGGAGCTGGAATTGCATTGCTTTATAAACATGGGATAAAATATAAATATTCACAAGAAGAACGTTCGCTAATAGCTAAACAAAATACTCCAAATGCAAGACTTAACGAAGCACATAAAATAGCGAAATATTTGACGTCTTTAACAGACGCTTCTGACGGACTATATATTTCAATCGGACTTCTTACAAAAAATTCTAATATTGGAGCCGATATTTACACCGATAGAGTCCCACTATCCGAAGATATAAAAAAAGTCTTTAGAGAAGCAAATAGATGCTTAAACTTTGCCCTTTTTGGCGGCGAAGATTATGAGCTGGTATTTACCGTTCCAAAATCTAAAGCCAAAATAGTACAAAAACTTGTTCCGCAAGTTACATATATTGGCGAGATAAATTCGTCAAAAAAGGTAAGATATTTTCACAATGGCAAAGAGCAAAAAATTAAATATTTGGGATTTAAACATTTCTAAAAAAAATGTTTTCATAACAAAAACCCCTCAAGAAACAAGAAATTTAGGTACGGCTTTTGCAGCATTATTAAAAGGTGGAGATATTATATTTTTAAAAGGGAATTTAGGCAGCGGCAAAACAACATTTACGCAAGGCGTTGTAAAAGCGTTTGGCAATAAAGACTTTGCCAGAAGCTCAAGTTTTATGCTTGTAAACGAATATAAAATTCCAAACAATCTAAAACTTTTCCATTTGGATCTGTACAGACTGGAGCCATCTAGTGTATGGGATATAGGTATAGAAGAATATATTTATAACAATAATATCTCGCTTATAGAATGGGCAGACAGACTCATTGGCGCTGAAAAAGACAATCACTGGAATGTTGAAATTGAAAATCTCGCCACTGGAAGAAGAATTACAATAGAAAATACTAAAAGATAATAGAGATTATAGATGAAAATTTTAGCTGTTGAAACTTCAGGCAAGACATTTAGCGCAGCGTTAAACGAAAACAACGTTACTATAGCATCATGTTATTATGAATATGGACACATACACTCCGAAATAATTATTCCCGCTGTAGAAAGACTATTGAAAGATACCAATATTTCCATTGAAAGCATAGATAAATTTGCCGTATCTACAGGTCCCGGAAGTTTTACTGGAATAAGAGTCGGTATGACGGCAATCAAAACATTCGCACAAATACTGAATAAGCCCATAACAGCCGTAGATTCTCTAACGATTTTGGAAAATTCTGTTGTTGAGCAAAAAGGCGTTAAAATAGTTGCGGCAATAGACGCCTTAAGAAGTGAAGTTTATGTTAAACAAAAAAATGAAATTATTATTAAAAGCATAGATTTATTTATAAGAGATTTAAAGAAGTGCAAAAATAAAATTCTTGTAGTAGGAAATGCATCAGAAATATACAGAGAAAAATTTGTAAAGAGTTTTGGAGAATACAGTGTTTCTCTGCCACATATAATGAACATGCCTAAAGCCGAAGTTTTGGCTTATCTGGCATGCAATCTGCCGACTTCAAATTATACAGATATAAAACCTCTTTACATACGCCGTTCTTGGGCAGAAGAAATAAAGAAAAAGTAGAAGCCCTTATCTTCAAGCCGTTTACTTTAATTAAATTTTTACACTTATACTATTTTTTCTTCCTTGAGATTTTTTTAGATGCCTTTATAACAGTCTTTTTAGACCCTGTTTTTTGAGCCTTTTTAGCAAGCTTTGATTTCACAATTTTCTTTACGCTTTTTTTTGCAGGCTTCTTAGTAACTTTTTTGGTTTTTTTACTGATCTTAACTTTAGCCTTAATTGTTTTCTTTTTCTTTAGTTCAGGCTCTTTTATTTGCTCTTTCGCATTTATATTTATAATTTTAGCTTCACGCCATATGCTTTCAAGATTATAAGAAGCTCTTACTTGTGGAGACATAACGTGAACAACCAGTCCTCCGTAATCTATAACTCTCCAAGTAGAAGAAGATATGCCTTCTCTCCTAACTGGAATTACAGCATCTTCAGATTTAAAAGTCTTTTCAATATCTCCCGAAATCGCATTTATTTGCGGGGCAGACTCTGCCGTCGTTACAACAAAATAATTGGCTATTGTTGTTAAATCTTTGACATCTAAAATAACTGTCTCTATAGCTTTCTTATCGTCTGCTATTTTAGCGGCTTTCACTGCCAATTTAAAAAAATCAATGTTTACCATTAGTATCCCCTTTTTTATCAAGAGTATCGTAAATCTTGCAATCTTTCCCGATAAACACATTTATGTCAGCATAAACACTTGAATTATAAGAAACTACTATTTTCCCTGTACCTAAAATCTTAGATATTTCTAATGCCTGTGTAAAATTTCCTTTATAATCCTTTATTAGAGTTGTATCGTACACAAGATGAAAACTACCCCAATCCAAAACATCAAACTTATTTGCTCTTAAAAGCCATGTTATTTTTTCAGCCATACGAGGCTGTCTTGAAGCATTTTTTATATCAATTACAACATTCTTTTTATTTATATCTGCATCGTTATAATATATTTTATCTAAGAACTCTTCAATATCTTGTTTGTTTGGCTCAGTTCGCATTCTTACATGTTTTACAGGCATATCACAAAACATAAGTATAGGTCTCTGCTTCTTTATTCTAAAAATCAGTGTAATTAACGATATTTTCGGAATATTCGTATTTATATATTTATAATTTTTTTGAATTTTAAAAAATCTATAAGGGAGTAAATATAAAACTCGCTCTATTGTTTCTAAACAATTCAACAACTCTAAATCTTTATTTTCAAACTCATTTACAGCTAATAGGGATTTAACATTTTTATCGCTACCAAACATATCGTTAAACGTTTTAAAGCTCATATTGATATAAAAATCTGATGAAGCAGCATTGCCGATAACTTCATGCAAATCTAAATAAAATTTATCTACGGCACTGCCTAAACCTTTTTTTGAATTTTCATAAAATAGAGTTTTTAAACTTCTCGCTCTTTCCTTTTTTTTAAAGACAACAGTTTCAGTATTTACTTTTAAAACTTTTAATAATTTGTTTTTACAGTCGTATATAATTTGATATGAATCAAAACGGTCTGCAAACGCACCGTCTGAATCGTACAACAAAACTGAAAAAGAGAATCTGCCATTGTCTTTAATTTTTCTAAATACCACATCGCGTTTGCATATGTAAATATATACCGCAACAAAGACAGCCAAAAATAGGCAAATACAAATAACTTTTATTTTACTAGTTCTTTTTAACGTTTGAAACATACCAATTCCAAGTGTCTATAGTTTGAGGACAAAGCCAACCACTATTGCGGATAACATAGGCTATTTTCTGCACAAGGACCTCAAAAAAAGCCTTGTTTAAATTTTCTTTTGCCATTTCTCTTAAAGCTCCAGCATGCTTCCATTTTCTATCATGCGAAATAGAATCCGACACAAAAATTAAGCGTTCCAAAATGCTCATATTTTCCCTACCAAGCGTATGATATTTTATAGCTTTTAAAACAGACTCGTCTTTTATTTTAAAATACTCCCGTGCAATTATTTCTCCCGCAAATGAATGAAGAAGATGCGGAGAATTAGCAGATATTTCTTTAAAATATTTAAAATTTTTTTTACGATTTTTAAAGAATTTTACCAATTCTTTGTCTGTCATAGATTTTGCACAATCATGCAAAAGCCCTGCAAGCCATGCCTTTAAAGCATTCACGCCATTCTTTTCTGCAAGCAAAACTGCAAGATTTGCAACATTGTAAGAGTGTTCTAAGCGTTTGGGATTTAGATGCAAAGATAAATATTCAAATATCTCTTCATCAATATCTGTGTTCATTTATACAGTCTCCGCTTAACAATATAACTATAAACCTTTTTATCTAGGAATATCTCAGATTTTTTAGAATCTTCTTTTATCATTTGTCTTATTTCAGTAGATGAAATATCTTCAGTTTCATTTTGAGCGACTATACATCTATCCAAATATTTTGTGTCTTTTTCTATTTTTATGCATGGTCTTTTAACAACCATAAACTTATAACGGCTTGCTAAATAATCTATATTTTTCCATGTAGGCAGTTCTAAAAGAGAATCTGAACCTATAATCATATATATTTCATCTTCTGGATACAAACTTTGAAAATAATCTAACGTTTGGTATGAATAAACTACTTTCTTTTTTAAAACTTCATACAAACTTATTTCAATTTGTGGTAAACCTTTGGTAGCAATCTTCAACATTGCAATTCTGTCATCAATATTTGCATACTGTTTACTTTTATGCGGAGGAGTATAGGCTATGACAAAAATAACTTTCTTGAAGTCGCATGATTCTAACGCAAATTTTACAAGCTGAATGTGCGATTTATGGACAGGATCAAAAGAACCGCCAAAAATGGCTATTTTACTCATTTATACTTCCTATATTTTTTGCTTCTATCCAACCAGAGACGCTCTTACCTTTTGAATGCGCAGTTATATTTATCCAATTTTCACTTTCTGAAATTATATCAACAACTTTTCCTTCGGCAAGTCTAAAAATTTCTGGGTTATTTTCTCCTGGACCACTCCTTATAATTGATGACGATAATACAACAGCTTTTTTAACCGAAAACTCATCGCAGCTTTTTAAAACAAAAAGTGGCAGACATATAATCAAAAAAAATATAAATAAAGTAACAATTCTTTTAACAGACAAATTTCTTTTTAAAAGAAATAAAGAAAAAGATAATAAAAACAAAATTATAAAAATTGATGAAGCTATTGTTATTTCATTTAAAGAAAAATGTTTCAAAAGAATGTCTTGAATATTTTGTTCTCTTTCTTCTCCTGCCTCAACGTACAAAAACTGCATATTTTCTTTTATGTCTTTATCTCTAGGAGCAAGCTTTGAAGCTTTTTCTATGTTTAATATTGCTTTGCCAATATTGCCAGCTCTGAAATATGCGTTTGAGAGATTGTAATAAACATAAGGATCTTCTACTTCTTCTACTTGTATAAGGCTTTCGTATATTTCAATGGTCTTGAGAAAATTTCCTTTTTTAAAGCTGTTTTCAGCATTATCTATCTGAGTTTGATGTATATTTTTGGCAAAACAAATGCCAAAACTCAAATAAACAGTAAAAATCAATATAAATTTTCTCATATTTAATTTCCTAAAAGATGTGTGCGAAACACGACAAATTTTTATCATTTTCCGTTCAAAATAGCAATAAAAAGCGCAGGCAAAAAACTATGCCGACACTCTTTAAATTAATTTATATTATACTAAATCTTTACAGACCTTCCATACTTGAAAGTTCCATTTGCTTCAAGAAATCTTTATTAGACTTTGAATTTAAAAGCCTTTTTCTTAACTCTTCCATAACTTCTATGGAATTCATTGAATTCATCCATTTTCTGAGTATCCACATTTTATTTTTTTCGTCTTCATTTAAAAGAAGCTCTTCTTTTCTAGTCCCAGAACGCAAGAGATCTACAGCAGGAAACACTCTTCTATCGGCAAGCTTTCTGTCAAGATAAATTTCGCAATTGCCAGTACCTTTAAATTCTTCAAATATAACATCGTCCATTCGGCTGCCAGTTTCAACAAGAGCAGTGCCTATTATCGTTAAGCTACCGCCTTCTTCAATGTTTCTTGCCGCACCAAAAAATCTTTTTGGTCTCTGTAAAGCATTTGAGTCTAATCCTCCTGAAAGAACTCTACCGCTTGAAGGCATAGCCGTATTATAAGCTCTAGCAAGCCTAGTAATAGAATCCAAAAGAACCACAACATCTTTGCCGTTTTCAACCATTCTTTTAGCTTTTTCTATAACCATCTCAGAAACCTGTATGTGCCTGTCTGATGGCTCGTCAAAAGTTGAAGAAATAACCTCGCCCTTTACAGAACGTTGCATATCGGTAACTTCTTCAGGTCTTTCGTCTATGAGCAACACCATAAGCACTATATCTGGATTATTTTCAGTAATTGCGTTAGCTATTTTCTGCAAGAGTACAGTTTTACCGCTTCTTGGAGCTGCATTAACAAGCACTCTCTGACCTTTTCCTATGGGTATCAGCATGTCAATAACTCTTGTGGACACTTCTTCTTTTTTTGTTTCAAGAACAATCTTTTCATTAGGATATAAAGGCGTCAAATTATCAAATAAAGCTCTGTCTCTTATACCTTCTAAGTTCTCCTGTCCATTGATTGATTTAACTTGAAGCAAAGCGAAATATCTTTCAGATTGAGCTTGCGGAGGGCGAACATATCCAGCTACAGTATCGCCTTTTCTTAAAGCAAATTTCTTTATTTGAGATGGAGAAATATAAATATCATCCGGACCTGGCAGATAGTTGTAATCAGGAGATCTCAAGAATCCAAACCCATCAGGTAAAATTTCTAAAACGCCTTCATCATAAACTAGTTTATTCTCTTTTGACTGTGCCTCAAAAATTCTAGCTATTAATTCCTGTTTTCTTAAACCTGCAACGCCGTCAAGTTTAAGATTTTTTGCTGTCTCTATCAGCTCTGTCATTGTTAATTTAGACAAAACTGACATGTTCATAGATTTATCTTTTTCCATTAACTCCCTCCTCGGAGTCCAAAACACTATACAACGAATTAATTAAAAGAGAATTGTAAAAAATTTTAAAGAATAGCGTAGCTTGAGTTCCATTAGCTACCACTGATTTGATTTATTTCACTTGTTATTTTTGGCTTGTGTAAAAGATATTAATACAATAACAACGTGATGGAATATTACCATTATTTAAAATTAGATGTCAATAATCCGTATATATTTTCTATTTTTCTTTTCAGATCTTTTTTAGAACCTGAATTATCTACTACAAAATCTGAAAGTTTAACTTTTTCTTCCATAGGCATTTGTGAAGCTATTCTTTTTTTTATTTCATCATCATTTAAGCCGTCGCGAAGCGCCAAACGTTTAACTTGAATATCATAAGAAATTTTAATCGTAACAATTTTATCGCAAACTTTGTCTAAGCCCGTTTCAAAAAGAAGAGGAGCGTTGACAACTATAACTTCTTTTTCCGAAATTTCTTTTGAAATGGTTTCGTTTATACGAGAAATTATACGACTATGAAGAATTTCCTCAACTTTCAACTTGGAATTAACATCGGAAAAAATTATGTCAGCGAGCTTTTTCCTGTTTAAAGTCCCCTCTACAGATAAAATATCGTCTCCAAAAACCTTGGCAATCTCTTGCAAAGCCGGTTTGTCTTTGCAAGTAAGCTCTTTTGCAACAGAATCCGCATCTATACAAAATGTGCCTAACTCCTCAAAATATTTAGCACTTTCGCTTTTGCCGGAAGCAATGCCGCCTGTCAAACCTACTATCATATATTTTTCATCTCTCCCCAATTATCTCCAATTTTAACATCAATAAGCAGGGGAACATCTAATTTAACTGCATTTTCCATCTTATCTTTTACAACTGAGATTATAGCTTCCCTCTCCTCAAGAGGAACCTCAAGAAGAAGATCGTCGTGAACCTGCAAAATCATTAAAGATTTATAGCCTTTAATTTTAAGTTCATTATATATACCTATCATTGCAATTTTTATTATATCTGCAGAACTGCCTTGAATGGGAGTATTTAACGTCATTCTTTCGCCAGCATTTCTTACCTGAGCATTAGATGAACGAAGCTCCGGTATATATCTCACTCTCCCTGTAATAGTAGTGACATAACCGTCGTTTAAAGCCTGCTCTACTATAAGTTTCATCCAAGTTTTTACACCATTGTATTTTTCAAGGTATCCGTCAATATAGTCTTTGGCTTTAGCAACAGGTATATTTAACTGTTTTGAAAGACCAAAAGGCGATATTCCGTAAACTATGCCAAAATTTATGGATTTCGCTGCGTTTCTCAAATTATTGGGCAAAGGTTCGGAGTTTTTTATATTAAATATTTCTCTTGCCGTAGCGGCATGAATGTCTGCCCCTTCATTAAATGCGGCAATAAGTTTTTTATCTCTTGAAATATGAGCTAAGACCCTTAAGTCAATTTGAGAATAGTCAGCTGATATAAAAACTTTTCCCGATTCAGGAATAAATGCTTTTCTAAATTCTCTACCATAAGTAGATTTTATAGGAATATTCTGCAAATTAGGATCTGTTGAAGACAACCTTCCCGTAGCTGTTACAGCTTGGTTAAAAACTGTGTGTATTCTATCTCCATAATAAGCACAGTAATTATTTATAGGATCTATGTATGTACTTTTTAATTTTTGAAGTTCTCTGTATTTTAAAACTTCTGAAGGAAATTCGTAAGATGAAAGTTCCAGCAAAACGCTTTCATCCGTAGAATACCCCGTTTTCGTCTTTTTTATTATAGGAAGATTTAGTTTTTCAAACATTACGTGGGCAAGTTGCTTTGGCGAATTTATATTAAATTCTTTGTCTGATATCTTGTATATATTATTTTCAACTTGCTTTAATTCAGAGACAATTCTTTCATTAAACGTTCTCAAAAAAGAAGCGTCTATCTTTATGCCTACTATTTCCATTTCTGAAAGAATTTCAATCAAAGGCATTTCCATATTAAAGAAAAGATTAGCAAGATTCTTTTCTTTTATTTGAGTTTCAAATATTTTGCAAAGAGCAAACTCTGCAGCCGAAAATGAGTTTGAATATTTAGCAACATGATCAATCGGCAAATCGGCAAAAGAAAATTTTTTTATGCCTTTTCCGTTAAAGTTTACACCGTCTAGTTCAAAATTTAGATATTCCTTTGATAAATTTTCAATTTTGTGGGATTTTGCTGGATCCAAACAATAAGACGCAAGCATAGTGTCAAAATAAATATTATTTAGAACAATGTGTAGCATTTTATATATATTTCTTTCCTGCTTTAAATCATATCCGACTTTTTTTATTGTGTTAGAAGTAAAAACAGGAGAAAATACTTTCATAAATTCATCTAACGATATCTGTATAAAAGTTAAATCGTTATGCCCAATCGGAAAATAAAAAGATTTTTTATTGACGCACATAGACACACCGACAATTTTAGCTTTCAAAGAATCCTCATCAGACCCTATTGTCTTTAAAGAAAACTCACCCGCATCTTTTATGATACCCATAACTTCTAAAGCTCTTGCTGTAGAATTTACTATCTCAAATTTTAAACCATCTTGTGAAAAATCATTAAAGTTAAGTTCTTTATTTTCAAAGATTCTATTTGTTTTATATTCAATTTTTTGAGAATCTTTACTTTTGCCGGAATATTTGTCCACAAGGCTTTTAAATTCATACTTTTCAAAAAAAGAAACTGCTTCATCAATATCTAAATCTTTGTTTTCAAAATCATTTAATTTGTAATCTAAAGGAGCGTTAAAATTAAGCTCTATCAACTTTCTGCTAAGCTCAACATTATCTTTGCCCTGTTGCAATAATTTTCCAACCTTACCTTTTACTGAGTCTGCATTTTGCAATATATTTTTAATGGTTCCGTATTCTTTTAGAAGTTTTACAGCTGTTTTCTCGCCTATCCCTTTTATGCCGGGCACATTATCGGTCGCATCGCCAGTCAAAGCAAAAATATCAAGCAGTTGATTTGGCTTAACACCATACTTTTCCTCAACTTTTTTTGCATCGTACATTATGTCTTTGGAGTCATTCCAAACTAAAACATTTTCATCTTCAGTCAACTGCAATATGTCTTTGTCACCTGTTACAATTACACTTTGAACCGAGTTTTCTTTATTATGCTTTACTATTGTTGCTATTAAATCATCTGCTTCATAGCCTTGAATTTCCACTCTAGAAATATTCAATGCATCAACAGCTTCCCTTGCCAAAGGCATCTGACTGATAAGAGCTTCATCTAAAGGTTTTCTGTTAGCTTTGTATTCTTTAAATATTTCATGTCTAAAATTTTTTGAAGGATAATCAAAACAAACCGCAATATAGTCAGGAGTGAAAATGCTCTTGATTTTAAGCAACAATCTTATAAAGCCATAAACAGCGTTAACTTGTTGATTATTTGATGTGGATAATGGAGGCAAAGCGTGATATGCTCTGTGAATGTACGCATTGCCGTCTAAAATAAAAAATTTTTTCATAGATTGTCTATGTAATGTCCGGCACTGACCGCCGCCTGAGCGCCATCTGAAGCCGCTGTAACAACTTGTCTAAGATGTTTTTGTCTTATATCTCCACACGCAAAAATTCCGTCAGCGGAAGCACGCATGTCTTCATCAGTTATAATGTATCCTTGCTCATCAAAAGCTATCCCAGTAACAAGCAGAGTGTTTGGAACAAGCCCTATAAACACAAAAATCCCATCAACTTTTAAATATTTGTCCTGATTTGTTTCTAAATCTGTTACAGATATTTTTTCTATGCGATCTTCACCAATAATTTCCTTTGGAACCGTATTATACATAACAGATATATTCGGACAAGATAACATTCTTTCCTGCAAAATCTTTGTCGCTCTTAGCTCATTTCTTCTATGTAAAATAGTAACTTTCTTTGCAAATTTCGCTAAATATATAGACTCTTGTATTGCAGAGTCCCCTCCACCTACAACTAAAACTTCTTTCTCTCTGTAAAAAGGAGCGTCGCAGGTTGCACAAAAAGACACACCTCTGCCTATAAATTTAGCTTCACCGGGAATGTTCATTTCTTTTACGTGGGTTCCTACAGCTATAATAACAGTTTTAGACTCGTAAACAGAATTTACAGTTACAACTTTTTTTACGGAGCCATTTTTAATTTCCGTAACTTCGTCATAAACTATTTCCGTACCAAAATCTCTTGCTTGGGTTTCAAGTTTAACAGCCAAGTCAAAACCATTGACACCTCCGTTAAATCCAGGGTAATTTTCAAGCAAGTCAGTTACAGTCATTTGACCGCCGCAACCATTCTTCTCTATAAGCAATGTTTTAAGTCTGGCTCTTGACGAATAAATTGCAGCAGACAATCCTGCTGGACCTCCACCAACTATTATAACGTCATATACCATATTTTTTCCTTTTTTATTCCATTAAAGAGCGGAATTTATAAGTTTCTCTATGTCGCCTTTAGGTCTAAATCCCACTATTTTGTTCAAAACTTCGCCGTTTTTAAATAATATTAGACACGGAATTGATGTTATTTGAAATTTTGTGGACAAGGACATATTTTCATCAGTATTTACTTTGAATACTTTAGCTTTCCCGTTGTATTCAGAAGCAATCTCTTCAATAACAGGAGAAAGCATCTTGCAAGGACCGCACCACGGCGCCCAAAAATCAACAAGCACAGGTTTATCGGAGGATAATACTTCTTTCTCAAAATTAGTCTCGTTTATTTCAATTGCCATATAAATCTCCTTATTGCAAAATTAGAATTTGTCACCTATTGCCAACTGTCCGCCTTGAATAAACGACCAAGCAGACATTACAGGCTTGCTTTCAGGCTGTACTTTTGAAACTAAAATTTTACCTTTCAAACACGAAACAACAAATCCCCTGTCTTTTTCTATGGATGAAATTACTCCAAAATCTTTATTTTTAGAATCAGCGTCAAATATTTCAATGTCTATAAATTTAATTCTTTTGCCTTTAAGCACTCCTTTAGATACCACCGAATATATGCCAGGCCAAAGATACAATCCTCTAAACTGATTATATATCTCGCCTGCCTTTTTGCTCCAGTCTAAATGCCCTTTTTCTTTTTTAAAAGATGGAGAAAAAGTTGGTTCGCCAACTTGGGGCTTGCCCGCTAGCTTGCCCGAACAAAATAATTCTAAAGTTTCGTCCATAGCTTCTATTCCCAAAGGAATAAGTTTATTAAATAAAGTTTCAGAATTATCTTTTTCTTCTATAAAAAGTTTCTTTTGAATAAGAATATCGCCCGTATCAAGTCCTTTTTCAATATAAAAAGACGTTACTCCTGTTTCAGTCTCTCCGTTAAGCAACGCATATTGTACTGGTGCTGCCCCTCTGTACTTTGGAAGAAGGGAAAAATGAATATTGAAAGTTTTATATTTTGGCAGATTAAAAACTCTTTCAGGAATAAGCTTGCCATAAGCGACAGCTATACCAGCGTCAGCGTTAAAATTTCTTAACTCTTCAATAACTTCAGGCACAAAATTTTCAGGCTGAATAAATTTTATATTGTTTTCCAGAGAGTAAGTTTTTACCGCGGGCGGAGCAAGTTTTTGCCCTCTTAAAGAAGGCTTATCAGGCATAGTTACAACAAAAATTTCATTGGCACCAGTATGCAATGCTTCAAGATAAGTTTTAGAAATTTGAGCTGTGCCAAAAAATAAAATTTTCACCAGTCGCCTTTCTTTTTTCTTCTTTTTATTTCTTTTTCTATATTTTTTCTTTTCCAATCAGGGAGATAATCTATAAAAATTTTTGCGTCTAAATGGTCTATTTCGTGTTGAATCGCTCTTGCAAGAAGACCTTCAGCTTCAATTGTTTTATTTTTACCTTCTAAGTCCGTATATTCTGCCACAATATTAGAAAAACGTTTTACCTCGGCAAAAATCTCTGGAAGCGACAAACATCCTTCTTGGTCTAATATTTTATTGCTACCAGAAGCTATTTTTGGATTTATCATAACCAGCGGCAATTTTTTATCAGGATCAACGTCAATAACACACACCCTTAAAGAAACTCCTACTTGAGGAGCAGCCAAGCCCAAACCACGCGACGAATACATTGTTTCAAGCATATCTTCAGTAAGACGTTTTATATCTTTACTAATTTTTTGAACCAAATCTGACTTCTTTCTCAAAACAGAATCGCCGTACTTTTTTATCTCTAGCTTTGCCATAGTGCAGCAATTTTATCATTTTATCGGAAATGTTTTCAATTCTTGCAAAGCGTGGCTTATATTTTGCCTAGTACCTGTGTTTTAGTTTAGGTTTCTCTCCCGAAAGAAAGCGTCAAGATATTTTTGATTAACGATTGTAAGATTTACTGATTTTTGAGCAAAAACTAAAGGTAATATAAATATGCTAAAACAGACTTAAAATGCCATTTTTATATCATGTTGAGCAATCTTTGTGTGTATGGTGGGCAGTGCAGGACTTGAACCTGCGACCTCTTCCTTGTAAGGGAAATGCTCTTCCAGCTGAGCTAACTGCCCGACGTAAATATCTAAGAGAATTTTCTTTAAATACCATATTTTCAGGCGCTATGTCAAATTTCAACGCTTTAACTTAGCGCCGTAGATAATTGCTAAAGTATATATTATTTTTCAAAGATAAATTCAAAATTGCCAATTCGGACAGTATCTCCCGGTTTTGCGCCCATATTTTCAAGTTCTATTTCTAACCCCATTTTTTTGAGGATATTTTGGTAACGTCTCAAAGCTTCGTCCTCACTAAATTTTGTCATTTCTGTAAGAATTTCAACTTTTGCTCCTGTAACTACAAATACACCATCTTCATCAACATGGATCTTAAACTCAGGTTCATAAATATATTTTTTCACAGGCACTGTTTCTATTTCTTCTTCAGGATTGAAAACGAGAGGTTTTTCAATCATTTTTACCATTTCTTTAACTAAAATTTGCACACCTTCCCCTGTCGCTGCGGAAATTTCAAATAATTTTTTGGTCTTTATATGTTTCTTAAACTTTTTAATATTTGAGGCGTCTCCAGGTAAATCAACTTTATTTAAAACTATCATGACATGCTTTTTTGCAAGATATTTGGAATATTGTTTTAATTCATTATTGATTATTTTATAGTTTTCGTAAGGATCTTTTCCATCAAAACCGCTTACGTCTATTATATGCAATAAAACTTTTGTGCGTCTTATATGTCTCAAAAACTCAAAGCCAAGACCTTTCCCCTCATGAGCGCCTTCAATAAGACCCGGAATATCCGCTGCAACAAATGTCTTACCATTATAATCCACAACTCCAAGGTTTGGAGCTAACGTAGTAAAAGGGTAATCTGCTATTTTAGGTCTGGCTGCAGAAATTTGCGACAATAATGTAGATTTTCCTGCATTTGGAAGACCAACAAAACCGACATCAGCTATCAAACGAAGTTCAAGATTGGCTTCGGCACATTCTCCAGGTTCGCCTTTCTCGGCAATTCTTGGAGCAGTGTGTTTGCCTGTCTTAAAAGAAGCATTCCCTCTACCGCCTCTACCGCCTTTTACAATTAAAACCTTTTCACCGTCATTTTTTATATCAGCAAAAAGCTCGCCATTTTTAAATATTAAAGTTCCTAAAGGAACTTTAATTATTAAATCATCGCCATATTTGCCAAACTTATCGCTCGGCAATCCTTTATGTCCGTCTTCGGCTTTAAATTTAGGTCTGTAAGATAAATCTAAAAGAGTGGTTTTATGGGGATCTCCGTCAAAATAAATATCACCGCCCTTACCGCCGTTCCCACCATTGGGACCACCGTAAGGCACGTACTTCTCTCTTCTAAAAGAAATACAGCCGTCGCCACCGCGCCCGGCTGTAAGAAAAATATTAACTTTGTCTATAAACATTTAGGCAATAACCCCTAAATTTTTACTATTCCACATTTACATAGCATCTGTCACCTGATTTTCTAACAAACTTAACAGTTCCTGCAACTTTAGCAAAAATAGTGTTGTCTTTTCCCATACCTACATTTACTCCGGGATGGTACTTAGTCCCTCTCTGTCGTACTATTATCGCTCCAGCTTGAGCTTTTTGATCTCCGTATATCTTTACGCCTAACCTTTGACCATGCGAATCACGACCATTGGTGGACGATCCTTGCGCTTTTACATGTGCCATTTTACTGTCTCCTAAAAATTTACTTAAGCGTCAATCTTTGTAACTTTGATTTCAGTTACATACTGACGATGCCCCTGAAGCTTTTTATAACCTTTTTTTGGCTTTCTTTTGAATACCAACACTTTAGGTGCTCTCTTTTGAGCTACTACGGTAGCCACGACTTTAGCGCCTTCAACTATAGGTTTTCCAACCGTTGCTTTATCGCCATCAGCAAACAAAAGAACTTGGTCAAGAATTACTTCCTGACCTACTTCAGCTTCATTAAGCTTTTCTACTACTAAACTTAACCCTTCCTCTACTTTGTACTGCTTTCCACCTGTTTTAATTATTGCATACATTTTGACTCACTCCTTTCTAGAGTGTATAATATACAACAATTTATAAAAACTTGTCAAACATGTATCTTTATCTTTTTAAAGGAGCATTTCGTGAACATTTCAAAAAGAGTGCAATCAATTAAACCGTCGCCAACTCTTGCCATTGATGCAAAGGCAAAAGCCTTAAAGGAGCAAGGAGTAGATATTATCAATTTTGGTGTAGGTGAGCCAGATTTTGATACACCGCAAAGTATAAAAAATGCGGCAATCAATGCAATAAACTCAGGATTTACAAAATATTGTCATGTTCCAGGTACTCTTGAGATAAAAAATGCCATAATAGAAAAACTCAAAAGAGACAATGATCTTGTTTACACTCCTGAACAAATTATAGTATCAAGCGGAGCAAAACATTCTTTGTATAATCTTTTTCAATCTATAATTGATGATGGGGACGAAGTTATAGTTCCAGCGCCTTATTGGGTGTCTTATCCAGATATGATTGCTCTTGCTGGTGGAAAACCAGTAATTATCCAAACAACAGATAAAACAAATTTTAAAGCTACGCCTGAAACCATAGAAAAAGTTTTAACAAAAAAAACCAAAGCCATAGTAATCAATTCGCCTTCAAATCCTACAGGCGTCACATATTCACAGGAAGAGCTTAAAACTATAGCAGATGTGTGTGTAAAACATAAAATTTTTATAATTTCAGATGATATATATGAAAAGTTGGTATATGACAATTTTAAATTTATTTCTATAGCTCAAGTTTCTCCTCAAGCAAAAGAACTTACAATAGTAATAAATGGTGTTTCTAAGGCTTATGCTATGACAGGTTGGAGAATAGGTTATACTGCAGGACCAAAAGATATAATTTCCGCAATGTCTAAAATACAAAGCCAGTCCACGTCAAATGCTTGCTCAATTTCAATCAAGGCTGCCGTTGAAGCTTTAAATGGTTCGCAAGAGTGTGTTGAAAATATGAGAAAAGAATTTGAAAAAAGAAGAGATTATATTGTAACTAGACTTAACTCTATCCATGGGATAACCTGTAGAAAGCCTGAAGGGGCTTTCTATGTTTTCCCAAATATTAAGGAATTCCTCGGAAAAACTTTTGATAGCAAAACTATAAATACAGATTTGGAATTTGCAGATTACTTGATTAACTATGCAAAAATTGCAGTTGTTCCTGGAACGGCTTTTGGAGCTGAGGGATACATAAGACTTTCTTATGCAACTTCTATTGAAAATATAAAATCAGGTATGGATAGGTTGGAAACCGCATTGAAAAAAGTATAAGTAGTAAGCTATATAGGCATTCTTATATGACTTTAGGCTTACTAGGTTCTATCCAATATTTCCTTTAAATATCCTCAACAAGAAATAGCCAAAGTTTATTGGAATTTTCACTATTTGGAATTCCTAGAACCTTATTTTTGAATTCCTATCTTTTTAACCTTTTTATCACCTAAAAGTGTCTTTACAACCACAAAATATACTCCCGGCGCTATACGGTTTCCATCTTGATTTCTTAAATCCCATTTTACCATTCTTCTTTTTTCCGCTGTATATATTTCTTCAATTAAATCGCTTGCATTGAAAGATTTTACAAACTCACCTGTTACCGTGTAAACGTTTATATCTATTACATCTGTATGAAAAGGGAGATTTGTTATCTTTATGTATCCTTTTTCGCTTATGCTTACAGGGTTTGGATAGCAAACAAAATCTTCAACGCTATTTGGCGGTACAAGACTTGTATCTAAAACTAGTTTGCCATAACCGTAAGTACAGTCGGGAGAAGATTGTATCTGTATTGCGTAACCAACAACTTGATCTTTTAAATCAGAAATAGTTGTTCCTGTACTTAAACTTAATAATAAAGCAGCAGCACCTGCAACATGCGGTGCTGCTGCAGAAGTACCTGCAAAACTTTTATACCCAAGAGAGGCTGTTGTAACGCCTGTTGGAGCTACTAATTCAGGTTTCATGAGCCATGGGTTGCGCACTGGTCCTCTGGAACTGTAATATGCTATAGGACCTGAACCATAATTTGAAACATTTACAGCGCCAACAGTTAAAGCATCTCATGCGTCTGCAGGCATACATAGAGACGATTCTGGATTTCTATCAATAGAATTTTCAACAACGTCTCCTGATGAGTTTCCCTTGGAAAACACTAACCTCATATATCTTCCGTTTGGTGAAGAAGTGTCCTGATCCTGAAAAATTTTTATTTTTAACTTATTAGGACGGGTATAGTTACTAAATATAACCTTTTTCATGGGATCCTGTACGAAATTCGTATGACCTATTTCAGTGTTATATTGATCATATACATATATATTATATATGCTATTTCCGTTATAATCGTCCCACATTAAAGTAATATCAGCATCTGTTGGAACATTAACACTTAAAAAGTCGCTTCCATTAGGAAACCTTGTATATCTTGTTCCAGAATTCTGAAAACTTCCAAACCATGTATGGTCAGCTTCATTTCCAGCTGCAACAATAGACAAAAATTTATTGCCTGTAAAGCTTGTATCAATATAAGCATCTATCCCTCCTCCTCCTCCTGCCATAAAACTTTCAGGAACATCAAAACCTATAGAACAACTTACAATTTTTATACTATTTAGTGAACAATAAACAAGTGCATTTGAAAAGCTCACCTGATTATCAACTTTAAGTAAATACATTTCAGCAGCTGGAGCTATATCGTAAATTATTTCCGCACATGCAGAGCCATGAGTATCGCCAACAGATGGATTTACAGGTTGCTGACCATTCGTAAAATCAACAGTAGTAAGATTACGTGGAAGCTCACCACGGTTTTGTAAATCTAAATAACCTTTAAAACCTTTATCTAAAACAGCAATTTTTACACCAGCACCGTCAACACCGTCTAAAATGAATTTAGTTGCATTGATCGCATCTCTGCCTTCGCTGACAGTTTCCATAGGTTTTGCATGGTCGCTTACATCCGCATAGTATGCACCAGATACTTTTTCAAGCTCAGATATCAGACCTACAGGAACATACGCTATTAAGTAACTTTCCGATTTTATATATTCTATATTGTGCATAGTAAAAAAACTTGTATCCACATTATCTGACTTACCGTCAACTGGATAAAAAATAACTTCAATTTTATCACTTAAATGAGAATAATCAGGGGTTTCAACAGATTGACCTTGTCCAGAAATACCTCTAAGATAAACTGGAACTTCATCTTTTGATGAAAAAGCGGAGGTTGTCGCTCTTTGTTCTTTTACAGAGGCATTTTTTAGACGCTCTGTGATAACAATACCTGATGCATAAGATAGGAAACCAGATAAAATAGATAAGACAATAACTATTCTGAACGATATATTTTTCATTTAAATTCCACTTTAAGAGAAAATATGCTCATATTCCCAAGTTCACCAAATGGAAGCCATGCGTAATCTATTGAAAATAGCTTTTTAATATTTATTCCAAACCCAAATGACAAATTTCTTTTATACCATTCTCCAAGAGAATTATTATTATTGACAGGACAACTATACCCACCTCTTAAAAAAAATACTTGGTCTCTGTTAATCTCAAATGCACCTTTAAGCTGTATTATTCCGTCAAAAAAAAGTTTCAGTTCAAAGCCAATATCAAAAGATTCTGATAAACTATTTTTGTAGGCAATATACGCATTACTAGGCAAATTGTATTTATCCACTTTAAATCCAACATTTTCCAATCCGCCTGCCAAAGACCAGTATGCGTTTGATAAATACAAAGCCGCAAGATCAATAGCCATACCAGAAAGAGAACTACCGTCAATATCATTCTTAACATATTTTATACCGCTGCCGACACAAACTTCTTTAGAAATTTGCTGTCCAGCATTTATCTGCACACATGAATCACCAGCACTAAAAAAACCGTCTTTTTTATAGTCTCCGTCATCAGCTTCTCTCACTCTATCCATCTTGCCATAATCCAAACCGTCATACATAACACTTAAAACAGCTTGTTTTATAGGAGTAGCAAAATAATCAGTTTTTCTTACTTTACTCATCTTGCCATATTCTAAACTGTCAGGTATAATTCTTATGGGAACTGCAATATAAGCGGTATTATAGGATACATCTTGAATATGCGATGCGTGCGTTGCTTGAATGTTATATTTATCTACCAATCCCAAAACCGCAGGATTTGGCATAGACGTGTTCCTACCAAAAGAGGACATTGAAGCGAGGGCTGCTTGAGTCGCATTTTTGGGAAGTTTTAAAAAATCAAAGACAGTCGTACCTGAAGCAACAGGAAACGCTTTACTTGAAAACAAAACAAGTATTGATAAAACAATAGGAAATTTGTTCTTATTAATCTTCATTTAACCTGTAAATAAAATACCTTTAGATCCTTTTCTCAAAAAATATATTCTCATGGAAATAATACAATAAGAAAAATAAAAATATGTTATTCCTATACCTATTAACTGTATTAAGTAATAAAGCGTAAATTCTATGCCAAGATTTTGTTGATAAATCTTTCTAAAAACTTCAAGAAAAGGCGTAAGAGGTATTACTTGCACAACTGTCTTTATAACTTTCGGCATTTGATCTAAAGACCAAGTATATCCTGAAAGCAAAAAAGCTGGAGCAGAAATAAGCAAACAACCTTTTAATGTGTTCATTCTCGTTTTTAATAGAGAAGCTAAAAAAAAGCCTAAAGAAATTGAAGCAAAAGCAAAACATAAACTTAAACCCATAGCTGCAAGTTTTGAATATACTATATGTATGTGAAAAATAGGAAATATAATAAAATACAAAAACGCAAAATGCAAAAAAGCAAACAAGCAGTAAACAATCATTTTACCAACCAAAGCTTTAAATAAACTCTTACGAGGTACTCTAAGCATTAACATTATTGTCCTTAAGTCAAACTCGGAAGATATTGCTAAAGCTCCGACAAGTATTAAAAGTTGATGAAGCACAGATAGCCAAATTCCCGGAGTTAAATAAAAATTATAATTTAACGAAGGGTTGAATAGCTTTGCTTGATTTATTTGTACAGGCTGCACCAAATCAATGGCTTGTTTTGGATGCCCACCTTTTTTTGTAAGTGTCTTATATTTAACACCTGCACCAATTGTTGAAAGAATAGTTGTCGCATCTAAATCCATCATATTTCCCATTATATAGTTTGACGAGTTTATAAAAACCGTTATGCTTGTAGGCTTTTGCCTTTTAATATTTTGTTGAGTATATTTAGGAATGTACAAACCCAAAACTGCTTTTTGATTGTTAAACAAATCATGCAATTCGTTTACATTTGAAAGCCTATAATTTAATTGCATGTCAGGAGATGCGTTAAAATATCTTACAATATTGCGCGATATTTTTGTGTTATCATTATCTATTACTGCAATTGGAAGTTTTGTCAGCGTCCCAGACATGTATATTCCGCCAAGAAGTAAAATATCTAATATAGGAAAAACAAGCAGAGCAAAAACCAAAAGCCTGCTCTTAGAAATATACTTCAATTCCCGCGTAATAATATGTAAAATTTTTTTCATTTTAAAACGGCGGTCATTCCAGGTCTTAAGTTTTCTATTGCATCCTTGCTTTTTAGTCTAACTTCAAAAGTTTTTAAATCATAATTACCTTGTTGAGCGGTAGGTTTCCAAGAAGCAAAAGTTCCTAATGCCGAGATATATGTTACTTCCATATCAGATGTTTTGTTTAACGCAGGAAAGAAAACTTTATAAAGATTGCCTTTATGTATATTTTTTAAATCACCTTCGCGTATATTAAACACTGCCCAAATATCGTTTGGATTAAAAATCGTAAATATTGGATAGCCGGTTGACACAAGCTCGCCTAAATTTGAAATGACTTGAACTATTTCTCCATCTATAGGGGAAGTAATGGTAAGTTCAGAATAGTACGCCATAACTTCGTCTCTTTGCCCTTTTACAGCTTGAAATTTTTGCTGGGCTGCTTTATATTTATATTCAATTTCGTCATACTGCTGCTTTGATATTACATTATTATTGTATAGATTTTTCATTCTACTGTAAGTATTCTTTGCCAATACAAATTGATCATTTGCTTCTTTCATAGCAGCATTTACTGTTTTAAGTTTAGCGTCAAGCTCTTTGCCTTCAAGCCTTCCAAGAACTTGCCCTTTTTTAACGGTTTCACCTTCGCTTACAAAAATCTCAGCAATTCTCCCGGGAACTTTTACACCTACATCTATCTCAGAAGCGTCTATTTCGCCGACTATAACTTTTTTATTTCCTGAACACGCAAATAATATTGTTGTTAACGCTATCCACAGCGTAACAATAAAAAACTTTTTGGTAAATATCATTGCGAGAACTCCTCTTCTTGCAGAATTGAACAAATATTCAACAAATTAGCATAAGCGCTATTATAGTCAAAAATAGCTTTTGCTTGATCTACTTTTATCTTTGTAAAAGCAAGTTCTGCATCTAAAACTTCTAAAGAAGTGGCAAGACCTTCCTTAAAAGATGTCTGATAAAGTTTTAAATTTTCTTTGGCAAGTTCTTCGCTACTTTGCAAAGCTTCATAATCATTCTTTGCAGCCTCGCATTTATGGTAAAAGTTTTTAATTCCTGTTCGGACAATATTTTTTACATCTAAGCTCTGAGAATCTATTGCATTGATTTGGGCTTTTACAGCTTTAATCTCGTTAATGTCAGAAGCTCCGCCAAAAATGTTCAAAGAAGCGGTAGCCCCAACAACCCATTTGGGTTCAACAATAGATAAGTCATTCTGAAGTATTTGGTACTCTCCTGCTAAAGAAATATTTGGAAGAAGATTCCCGACTGATACTTTATGCTTTTGTTTTAACATTTGTTTTCTGCTGTCCAAAAGTTTAAGGGAACCGTTGTTTGCCTCCACCTTTGACTCGTAGTAATCTACACTTTTTAAAGTTTGAAGCATTGCCATATCGGAAGACAAAACCATATCTTTTATATCGCGTCCTATATTGTTGCTTAACAAAATTAAGATTAAATCTTTATCTGCCAAAGCTTGCTTGTAGTCTCTTTGAGCTTCAGAAAGAGCAATCTCTGCTCTCAAATAATTTGCTTTTGATATTACACCACTTGAGTAAAGTCTTTTTGCATTATCAACATGTTTTTCTATATCTTCAAGGTAGTCTTTTCGTATTTGCACAACCTGCTCAATAAGCTTTACTCTATAGTAATCTTCTATTATAGAAGATATAACAGAATTCTTTGTCAATTGAAGATTGATTTCGGCAACCTCTTTTTCCAGCTTTTTTACCGAAGCGTTTGCCGAAACTTTAAACCCTGTAAATACAGGCTGTATAAATGTAGCCATTACCCTGACAAAAGTATCGTTTAAAACTTTTTTCTCAAAAGATGGTATGTTTTTATTAAGCGCTTGTTTCAGTGAATCAGGAGTTGTCCCACTCAAGAGTGTATAGGTGGCTACATCTGCAGAAATTATCGCCGTACGTATATCGTTGAAATTCAAACTAATCGGCTTATCTATTTTATTTGCTAATCCAACAACATCTATCCTCGGCAAATATCTGCCCTTAGCTGCAGATGCATTATGAGAACAACTTTCAAGTACTTGGTTGGCAGCTTTTATGCCAGGGTTGTTATTTATACCTATAGATATTGCTTCTTTCAAAGTTAAAGAATTGTTTTGAGCATGAACTACAACATTTATAGAAAATGAAACAAAAATAAATAAAACTATTTGTTTTTTCATCGTGATTTAAGGTACAAAATATTCAGAAAACTTGTCAACGAATATATTTACAGCAAACAAAGAAATATTGTCTAAGAATATTTAAGAAATTTATTGATATTTTATAGGCTAAGTTTATCAAGTAGATAACGTTAGTGATTTTAGGCTTTTTTCTTTTTCAATCTTGTCAAAAACATCACAGTAAAACTTTTTTCCAATGACTCTATTCAAAGAGTCGGAGCAACAATTCTTCTATTATAAAAATTGACAATAAAACTAAAAAATTTTATATTAGTCTAACATTTGGAACTACGAGGGTTAAATGGCAAAGCTTAAGAAAAGAGAACCGCTTAACACTTTAAGCGCCTCGCTTGAAAATTATCTTGAAACAATTGCTATGCTCAAAAGAGAGAAAAAGTACGCAAGAATAGGAGACATAGCAAAATCTTTAAATGTTAAAAGCTCCAGCGTTAATACGGCTATAAAATTTTTAGCTGAAAATAATCTTGTAATTCATGAAAAATATGGATATGTAGATTTAACATATCAAGGAGAAACTCTTGCATTAGAAGTACAAAAAAACATGACATCTTATATGATTTTCTAAACAAATTATTATTTGTAAACGATAAAGTTGCAGATCAAGAAGCCTGCGATATAGAACACTCTATAGGACTTGAAACCGTACATAAAATAGAAAGATTGCATTTACTTCTAAAAAAATATTTTCTTAAAAATGAAGAAGATATATTAAGTTTAAAGAATTACTTAGAAGAGTGGAATAAGTAAGACTAAAAATATCTTTGGTGGTTGTATTGCAATATTGTTTTAGTTTAAACTAAAATTTTTATATAAAACTATAAAGAGGATGTATGAATTTTATTAAATCAATAACAAAACAAATTTACGAGTACTTACATAAACATTGGTTTAAAGCTCATTTCCAAAAGTTTAAATCTTTTAATAAGTGTCTATCTTATAATGGCATGGTCAAACTGAGCGATGTTGTCCCTGGAGCATATAAATTTTCTGCTACTTATTGCGATGATAAGCTTGCTCACAAATTGCTTGAGATGGGGTTTATCCCAAATGAAGAAGTAGTTGTAATAGAAAAGAGAGGTAAGAAAGGCAGTGTGATGGTAAAGGTCAAAGGTTCAAAAATAGCTTTAAATCACAGAGTTGCTGACAAAATACTCTTGAAAAGGAAATAATTATGGCAACCACAAAGATTATCCAAGTTGCTATAGCCGGTAATCCAAATATAGGAAAATCCACAATTTTTAACGATTTAACTGGATATAGTCAAGATGTTGGAAATTATCCAGGCGTAACTGTTGAAAAAAAAGAAGGCTTGAGAAAATACAAAGATATTGAAATAAATTTTATTGATTTGCCGGGTGTTTATAGCCTTTCAGCATTTTCTGAAGATGAAGTTGTTGCAAGGAACTTTCTGATTGAAAATAAACCAGATGTTATAATAAACGTTGTAGATGCATCAAATATGGAACGTAACCTGTATTTGTTTACTCAAATAACAGAATTAAATATTCCTATAATTGTAGTTTTAAACATGTCTGACATTTTAAAATCTCAAGGGAAAATTGCAGATACAAAAGAGATGGAAGCTCTATTAGGCGTTCCCGTATTTAATACTGTCGCAAACAAATCAATAGGAATAGACAAAATTTTAGACTGTTTAGTTAGCTATTATAAAAATGGCAAACTTAAAAATCAGACAAGAGCTAAGGTTGATTATGGCAAAGATATTAAAACAGAAATAGACAAACTTGACGCTCTTGTTTTAAAAAGTAAAGACTTATCAAAATTTCCTTCAGGATGGCTTTCCATAAAACTTCTGGATAATGATTCATTAGCTTTGCAGATTCTTTCCAAAGCAGACAACGGAACTGATATTTTAAAACAATTGAAACAAAGCCAAGCTCATCTAAAAGAACATTTTGGAAAAAAACTAGAAACGGAGCTTACAAACAGACGCTACGGATTTGCAAATTCTGTAGTAAAAACAGTCATTAAAAAAGTATATACTCAAAAAGTAGATATTAGCGAGATTATAGATACGTTTGCTTTAAATAAATATTTAGGTATTCCTATTTTTGCTTTGGTTATGTATATAATTTTTAAATTTACGTTTTCTTTTTCAATACCGTTTATAAAAATCTTTGGATTATTTTTCAACAAATTTGGGCAACTCACAGCAGCGATAATTCCTCAAGGTCCTATAGAATCTTTAATTGTTGACGGAATTATTGGCGGTGTTGGCGGAGTGTTCGGATTTTTTCCTCTTGTATTATTTATGTTTCTTGCTATTGCTTTTTTTGAAGATTCAGGCTATATGGCAAGAGCGGCTTTTGTAATGGATAAAATTATGAGCAAGTTTGGACTTCATGGAAAATCTTTCCTACCTTTAATGCTTTCCACGAACGGTTGTGCTGTTCCTGGGATACTAGCTACAAGAACGCTGGACTCAAAAAGAGACAGGCTTATAACAATGTTTGTAGTTCCTTTTATGGTATGCGGAGCAAAACTTCCTGTGTTTGCCTTAATTATTGGAGCATTCTTTTCTGTAAAATATCAAACGGGAATAATGTTTATAATGTATCTATTAAGCATAGCTATTGCACTTATCGTAGCTAAGCTTTTAAGCAAAACTATCCTAAACGGAGAAGCATCTCACTTTGTTATGGAACTTCCTCCATATCATCTTCCAACTTTGAAAGGATTGTTCCTAAAAATGTGGGAAAGAGGATGGTTGTATGTCCGTAAAGCAGGAACCGTAATACTCCTCATATCCATAGTTGTATGGTTTGTATTTGAATACCCTAAAGCTCCAGTAAATGAGAACCTATCTCAAAGCGAGCAAGCTGCAATACAGCTTAAACATAGTTTTGCTGGAAGGGCTGGAAAATACCTTGAACCTGTATTCAAACCAATAGGCATGGATGGAAACAGAGCAATAGCTTTATTAGCAGGCTTGGCAGCCAAAGAAGTTATAGTAAGTACGCTTGGGACAATTTACGCTATAGGAGACAATGACAACCATCAACCTCTAAAAGAAAAAATAGCCTCTGACAAAGACTGGTCTCCTCTTAAAGGTATAACTTTCCTTATTTTTTGTTTAATATACCTGCCTTGCATTGTTTCAGTTTCTGTGTTCTTTAAAGAAACAGATTCAAGTTTTAAGTGGCTTACGCTGCTTGTTATAGGCAACACTATTTTCGCTTGGATAGCATCTTTCATTGTATTTCAGTTAGGAACATTTTTAAATCTTGGCGTATAGAAACAAAAGGAGATTAATATGTTACAGACTGCGGCAATAGCAATTATTGTGGCAATTGCTTTTATCTTTTTAATAAAACGTCTATTAAAAAGCAAATGTAATTGTAACTGTTGTAAAAAAGATTCTTACTGTAAAGATAAAAAAAGATCCGATAAATAATTTTAATATGTTATAATATCGACGTATATGAAAAGTATAGTTTTGCCGGAAAGATACCTATCAATAATAAGTAAGATTGTTCTTTCCGCAAAAGAAAATAATTTTGAAGCCTACATTGTAGGTGGATTTGTAAGAGATTTGTTCTTAGACAGAGAACCTAAAGATTTAGACATTATGGTCTGCTCTAAAAACGAGATTGCCGATAGACAATTTTCAGGTATAAATTTTTCAAAGATTCTTGCAAAAAAATACAGTTTGCACAACCCTGTTGTTTTTGAAAGGTTTGGAACTTCAAAGTTATTTATAGACAGCGAAGAAGTAGAATTTGTAATGCCAAGAAAAGAGTATTATGAATTTGACTCCAGAAACCCAGATACTACTCTTGGCAGTTTGGAAGAAGACGCTCTAAGACGGGATTTTACAATTAACGCTTTGTTTTTAAGACTAAGCGATATGACAATTCTTGATTTCACTTCTAAAGGCATAAAAGACATAAAAAACAAAACGATAAGAGTGACAGATCCCAAAAATGCAGAGATAATTTTTAGACAAGATCCTTTAAGGATTTTGCGGGCAGTAAGGCAAAGTTTGCAATTGGGTTTTAGTATAGAGACTATAACTTATGACGCCATGAAAACTTCGGCAAAACGTATAGATATAGTTTCACCTGAACGCATAAGAGATGAGTTAAATAAAATAATTATTGAACATACTCCTTCAAAAGCTTTTTTAATGATGGACGATATAAATTTATTGCAAGAAATTCTTCCAGAACTTGCAAGACTAAAAAATTTGGAGCAACCGACAAAGTATCACTTTGATGATGTTTTTACACACACTTTAAAAATATTGGACAGAACAAGAAATGATGTTACTTTAAGAATGTCGGCGCTGCTTCATGATATAGGGAAATTCAAAACATATAAAAAAACAGGAAATAAAATATCGTTTTTAGGACATGAATCTGAAAGCGCTAAAGAATCTGAAGATATTTTAAAAAGACTTAAATACCCGAAAGATTTTATAGTAAGAGTATCATCTATCATAAAAAACCATATGTACCCCAAAATGTATACTAACGACTGGTCGGACAGCGCAATAAGAAAATTTTTTAAAAGATGTGGAAACGAGTTTGATTTAATAATGGAAATCTCAAAAGCCGATTATGGCAAAATAAACGATGAAAATAAACTTTCAGAGTTGAATGCAAGAATTGAAGATTTAAAACTAAAAAATATGTTGTATCCTAAAGGCGAGATGTTTTCAGGCAAAGAGTTGATGGAAATATTTGATAAGCCTGCAGGCAAATGGATAAAAATTGCAAAAAATAAAATAGAAGAATTGCAAATAGAAAATCCGAAGATTACAAAAGACAGAGCTATTAAGGCTATCAAAGAGTTGAATATTCTTTAATACGCCTGAGGAGAGCAAATGTCGGAAGAAAAACAACATGTAGACAACCCTCAAATTAAAAAAGAAGAACCCGGAGCCGAGATTGAAAAAGAGAATATCGGCAACATAGAAAAAGAAGAAAACATAGAAAAAACATACGATATAGAAGGGCTTGTTATAGGTGGGGCAATAGGGCTTGCCGTAGGAATATTAATTTCTTTTAATGCTATTTTTGCTATGCAAATAGGAATGTTTCTAGGATTGATAATTGGAACTAGAAAGAAAAAGAAGAAAAAATAATATTATCTTGCCAAGGAGGCGTTATGCCGGATTTGGAAAAGCCTGATAACCAAAATAATTCTGCCCAAAGCGGCAGCAATCAGGAACAGAAAGTATTAGAGATGCCTGAACATGCGTCTCAACCAGAAAGCACCCCCACTCCACAACAACAAACATCTGAACAAAATAAAGAAACTATTTCTTACGAAAAACGCTTACAGAAAAATGAATCATTTAGAGACCCAAACGTCCATGAAAAAAATTCTTTACTAGACGACTTAAAAAATAAATTAAATAATATAGACGCTATAATAAAAAAAGCAAACTTAGACAAAGCCGCAGCAACAAAAGAAAACAAACAAGAAACTTCTAATACAGAACTAAACACTCCTAATGCTCAAGAAGATACTCATTCTGCTCCTCAACAACTCTTAGAACAAAAGCATAAAGATGAAGCTGTAAGTCCTGAAAATAGTAAAACTGCTCAAAATAACCAAATTCCAGATGGAACTAAAAATACTCAGGCTATTCCTCAACAAGTACCGGAAGAAAAACTTAAAGATGAACCAAAACAAACTGAAAATAACAAGTCTGTAGCAAATAGCGCAACGCTTTCTAAAGAAACTGAAGAAAAACAAAATGATCAGGCTGAACAAACTGCAACACCCCAGGTTGAATCAAAACCTGAAGAAATTAAACAAACTCATCCTCAGGACACTGACCAAAAACCTGAAAATATTAAGTCTGAAACACAGGAAATGCCTCAAAGTGCTTCCTCTGCTGCGCCAAAAGATTATTCTAACATTACTACCTTTGGAGAAGCAGATGAAGCCATAAAAGCTGAACCTGAAAACTATAAACGTTATGTAGCAAGGGCTGAACTATACATAAAAAAACAAGATTATAAAAATGCCGAAACAGATTATAAAAAAGCTCAAGAATTAACACAATCAAAAGATATTGCAAATCCTTACAGGTCTTGCAAAAGTTTATGATTTATCAGGACAGTCTGCCATCGCATTGACTATATATTCGCAAGCATTGGAATTAAATCCGTCAAATATAGAAATACTAAACAAGCGCGCTCAATGTTACGAAACTTTAGGACAAGAGGAAAATTTCTTTAAAGATATTGAAAAAGCGATTGAAATTGATCCCGACAATGCACAGAATTATATATTAAGAGCTGAGCATTACATGGCAAAAAATAATTTTCAAAAATCTCTTGAAGATGTAAACAAAATTATAGATTTAAAACCAGATAATGCAAGCGCAAGGTATTTTAGAGGCGTTCTTAATTATAATCTTCAAAATTATCAAGACTGCTTTACCGACATGCAAAAATCCCTTGAACTTAAAACTAATGAAAATGGAGTATATAGATACTTGGGAATATGCAGTTATAAATCAAACAATTTGTCTGAGTCAATAAATTTCCTAAAAAAAGCGATTGAATTTGGATTTGACGATGGCGATATATATTATTACAAAGCCTACGCAGAATTTAAATCCGGAGATTTTGACACATCTTTACAAGATACAAACAAAGCCATAGAAAAAGATTCAAAAAAATATGAATACTATCTTCTAAGAGCAAAAATTTATAATGAAAAAAATATTTTTGATAAAGCTGAAAAAGATTATGATAAAACATTAAAGCTAGATGCTTCTTTCAACAATTTTATTGAAAGAGGCGGCTTCTTTGCTAAATATGAAAAATATAAAGATTCTATAAAAGACTATACAGCTGCTATAGCTTTGAATAATCAAAATGCAAAAATCTACAAACAGCGCGGATACATGTATCAAAAATTAAAAAAAGATAAAGAGGCTGAAGCCGACTTTGAGCAAGCTCTTAAACTTAATCCATCTGCAGACGTCCCTCTTGAAAAAAAGATTATAGTCCAACAGGAAGAACAACAAACAAAAGATCAACAGCCCTCTCAACAAGAAACTCCTTTAAATTCTGAAAATATCAAAGGGCAAGATAATTCCAACCCAACTGTGCAAACAAATACAGAACCTATTAAAAATGAATCCCAAGAGACAACTGTACAAACTGAAAAACCAAAGTCACCTGAACAACAAACGCAACCCATTAAAAAACAGGAACAAAATATTGAAACAGCTACAAGTACACCCATTGCAGCACCTTCCGAAAATGTTCAGCCTCAACAGGAAGCGGAAGCACCTAAAGCACCTCAGGCAACAATCTTAACACCTACAGAAGAAAATAATAAAGAAAAACCAAAAAAGGCAGGATTTTTTTCTAGACTATTTAAAAAAAGCAAAAAAGAAGACTCAGCTGACAACGATAAACATAGCACTAATGTTACTTCAGCACAGCCAAGTGAGCCTAACAATAGTGTTCCTTCATTACATCCAAGCGATGTTGAAACAGAATATAATAGAGCAAATATAAATTATAAAAACAAAAAATATGATGCAGCTTTAGACGATTTGTCAAAAATATTTTCAAAAGACCCTAATTATGTTAAAGGATATTTACTTAGAGCAAACATATACTCTGATTCTGGGGATAACAATAAGGCATTAGAAGATTTGAATAAAACAATAGAACTTTCGCCTTCATCTTTTTTAGCTTATTTTAAGAGAGCAGAAATTTATTCTTTACAAAATAATGACGATGCGGCTTTTGCAGATTTTGGAAAAACAATTGAGCTAAACCAAAAATTCGGCGCAGGATATGCAGGAATAGCGAAAATATATGCAAAACGTAAAGACAAAGAAAAAGCCATTGAAAACTACAATCTTGCTAAGAAATATGACTTAAAATATTCAAAGATTGCAGACGCTGAAATAAAATCTCTTTCAACGTCTTCTTCTTAACCTATATTTACTAATACCTATAAGAAATAAATCCAAAAATATTAGTACTCGTACTGTTTTTGTTGATATTGATAAACGTTTCATCAATGTTTACTATATTACCTGTTATATGTCTTTGCCCTTGTAAGCTGCTAAAGTGATAATATTCGCAACCTATACCTGCAGAAAAATATGATGATAGTGGAATTGTAACAGAAGCTTCTAAATCCACCCACAATCCAAAAGTAGCAGTACACTTGTAGCTTATAGGAAGTTGCATATCTATACCGATTGAATATTCAGTTGCAGCTTCCCTACCAAACACGCTTTCAAAACCAAAAAGCAATCTAGTGTCTTCATTAACTTCGTACCCACTTACCACTTTATAGGACATACCTCTAGTTGTTATATAAGGATAAACGTCAGGCACTCTAAATCCAAAAAAACTATAGGTTTCCCTATAAGTATAGAATAGGTTGTAGCACTTAGAAACGTTGAAATTGTTCCAGCGGTTTTAATTGTTCCCTTTTTAAAGTCTTCTCTACCTTTTGCGTTAAAAGCCGTGATAATTCTCGTTGAATCATACCTGACATCATCATCTTTGTTAGCTGCTATATCATAAGAAGCTCCAGATATCCTCTCTTTCAAATAAATAGCCCATGAAATACTATCTACATTATTCCTAGCAAAATATCATAACCTATGCTTTCAGATAAAAGCATCTCATTATTAAGTCCACCTGCTGAAATAATAATACGGTAATCATAGTAACCTGAAAAGGGCACTGTTATTTCCTCGCCATATTTTCCTACTAAACCTTCAGATCCACAAGCCCCTTCCCTATCACATTGGAACGTCATTCTCTTAAATAATACGAAAAGATGTTTTTCTCCACATCTCCATTGCCTTCACTATCTTTATAAAATGAATAATCTAGCCCAAATGCCTTATATCTCAAAGCATGTCCAGACTCATGCAGGGCAATATAAGCCTCTTGATTGACAAAAAACAAAAAGAACCAAGAAGAGAAACGTATCAACCACTTTTGAGATAAATTTAATTTGTCAAACCATTCTCGGTTCTCTAACCACTCTAATGCTCTATCTGAAGCTCTCAAACAATCCATATTAAAGTTAACAAGTTGTTTATTTGTATAATACCCATCAAAGTAAGCGCTGCTTAATGTAGCGCTGTCTTTTTTCAAATAATTATAAAGGTCAAAGTAATGTTCGGATGCTAATGTGAATTGTACAAATAATATAAGTGTAAAAAAACTACTTAATAATTTTTTCATATGCAAATATAGTACCTTTAATATAAAAATCTTTATATTATTATTTAGATTTTTGTATTTTTAATATGAACAATTGGAAAACATAGAGATAGTTATTTAACCTTGTAAACTTTATGCATTTGTACCATAAGATAAATATTTGGATACACTTTTCTAGCTTGACTGTAAAATTTATAAAGATCTTGTATATCTGGAATATTTTTGTCAATAGATAGTTGAAGAATTAAAGATATATTTTTTGAGATGCTTTTTATAAGTTCGGCTGACTTTTTTATTTCTTGCAATTTAGTATTTTTTGTTATAACGCATTTAACAAATACTTTATTTTTGGCAATTTTCAAAAATTTTCTATGCTCTGTCCAAAAAGTTTTACCGCATTCCGAAGTAAATTTAAAATCCATTGAAACAACATCACAAAAGGCAATTACTTCTTTTAAATTTTTAGGCAATGTTCCGTTTGTCTCAAGGTAAACGCTAAACCCCTTTTCACAAATCTTTGGCAACAATTCTTTCAAAAAATCCACATAAATCAACGGCTCGCCGCCTGTAATTGAAATAGACGGTTTATCAATATCTAAACGATTAAAAGTGCTTTTATTTTTAGTATAAACAGAGTAAATTTTTTTTAATATTTCATCAGAGCTCAAATATTTTGCTTTTTTAGAAATTACAGTTGAATATGACGTGTCGCAATACCTGCATTTTAGATTGCAGCCTGCAAAGCGTAAAAAAACTTGAGGAAGTCCAGTATATAGCCCTTCTCCTTGGAATGAAAAAAATATTTCATATACTGGGGCTTTTGTTACAAGTGACACTTCACTTCCTTCCTAACGCAGGATCAAGCAATTTTGCTTCTTTAAAACCTTTTGCTCTTAACTTACAGGAATCGCATTTCATGCAAGGTTTGCTGTAACCATTGTAACAAGTCCATGTATGCTCATATGGAACATTCAATTTTGTTCCGAGTTTTATTATTTGAGATTTATTCATTTTTAAAAGCGGAGTTTGAATCGTTATTTTTGTTTTTAAAGCCTTTAAAACGTTATTGTACGCTTTTATAAAATCCGGCGTGCAGTCAGGGTAATTTGAAAAATCTATAGCATTAACACCAATAAAAATTGTTTCCGCATTTATTGACTGCGCATAAGAAAGAGCATAAGAAATAAAGAGAGTGTTTCTACCAGGAACATAAGTAGAAGGAACAGATTTTGGAAGAACTTTATGAATAGGAACTTTTTTATCTTTATTTGTCAAAGCATCATTAGACCAAGGAAGAGATAGGTTTACAATGGAATGTTCAGCTTTAACAGTCTTTGCAATTTTAAGAGCTGCTTTTATCTCTTTCTTGTGTTTCTGACCATAATCAAATAACAAACAACTGCATTTATATTCTCTATTCATAGCGTAATATAAAACTGTTGTGGAATCTAAACCGCCAGAAAATAAAACTATCGCTTTTTTTGCTTTTGCCATTATTATCCTCAGTCTCAAACCAATAAACTTAATTTTTCAATTATTTGATTCTTGTACTTTTTTAAAACTAACTATAAACTCTGTGCCTACATTCTCTTTGGACTCTATCTTTAGCAGTCCGTTCATTGCTTTTATCGTACTTATTATCTGCTGCGTCCCTATTCCATGCCCTTCTTTCTTCGTTGTTCCTATTTCTTCTCCTTTCATTAACTTCTCTGCCATCTCTTTGGGCATTCCTTTCCCATTATCTTTTACTCTTATTTCTACTTCTTCTCTTTTTACTTCATAACTTATTTCTATATCTGCTTTCTTTCCTTCTACTGATTCTACCCCGTTGTTTATTATATTTGACATCATTCGCTCAAAATCTCTACTTTCGCCTTTGATAAATACTAATTTCTCTTTCCCTTCATACTTTATCTCTACATTCTTTTTGCTGTATTCATATTTCTTCCTTTCTATCACTTCTTTCATACTCAAATTCAAGTCTATTTTTTCTTCCTCTTTCTCTTCACGCTTCTTGGCAGTACTAATCGCTTTAGTATCACCAATGTCTTTTATTTCTTTATATTTTTCCATCATCTTGCCTGCTATATCTTTTATACTTCTTTTTAGCGAATCTAATATTTCATTTTCTTTTTCTGTTAGCTTTTTACTTACTAGATACTGAAATGCTCCCAATGCTGTTAACGGCGACACTATATCATGGGCTACGTCCCTTGCTATTCTATACAGTTCTTCCTGCAATTTCAGTCTTATTTCCAGCTCTTCTTTCTCTTTCCTATCTGTTATATCTACTGAAACTCCTATGATCCCTATGACATTACCTTTATCATCGTAAAGTGGAGATTTTTTTGTTAACATTATTAAAACTTTACCATCAGCTAAAGTAGGCTCTTCTATAATTTCTTCAGGTATTCTAGTTTGCATAATTCTTTCATCTGTTTTCTTCAAAACATTAGCAATTTCTTTCCATGCTAGATCGTAATCTGTTTTACCTATAATGTCTTCAAATGAATTTAGCCCTAAAGATTCAATTTCAGCTTGATTACAACCCAAGTAAACTCCATTTATATCTTTCCAATATATGCATCCTGGCACATATTGCAAAATATTATTAATATACCATTGTCTTTTTAATTCTGTTTCTTTACTTTCTTTTGCTTTACGATCTGTTATATCAATTGAAACGCCTATAATCCCGATGACATTACTTTTATCATCGTAAAGTAAAGACTTTTTTGTTAACATTAGCAAAATTTTACCATTAGCTACAGTAACGGCTTCTATAATTTCTTCAGGCACTCTAGTTTGCATAACTCTTTTGTCTGTCTCTCTCAAGACATCAGCATTATTTTTCCAAACCAGATCATAATCTGTCTTGCCTATAACTTCTTTAGAAGATTTAAATCCGAGAATTTCTGCTTCAGCTTGATTACAACCCAAGTAAACTCCATTCACATCCTTCCAATAGATGCATCCTGGTACAATTTGTAAAATGTCATCGATTTCAATTTGGCTTTTTTTTACCATATTATTCCTTCTATTCCTTTCATTATTCGATAAAGTTTACTCCAACGTATCCTTGAAACGGAGAAGGTAAATGACTAAACAAAGTGTCATTGTACACTCTGCCAATAAATTCTATGACGTCTTTATAAACAAATAAGGCTGACTTCAAATTTAAAATTTCTACCCCATTCAGTAACACAGGTAACTCATCTAAGAAATACTTAACTGCTATGTGAAGAGATTCTCTATCAATATTGGCAAAGTTCTGCGCGTATCCTAAAGTCTTCTTTGAAACAGTCAAACATCCTTCCCTAAAATCTTCATCACTTTCATATAAACTGTTATAAATATCGTGAAATTTTGCATATCTTTCATTATTTATGAGATCACTGTAAAAAATTATCCTATCTTTTGCTTCTTTTTCTGACAAACCATTTTTAAGCAGAGCTTTTATTGCTTTGTTCCTTAAGTATCTATCTTGACTATTTGTTTTCTTCTTGGCTTTCTCTTGAGAATATCCCATTGCATGCAGAGTGTACATAGAAATCCCATCTGGTATAAAAATACTTATTCTTTTAAAAGTTGACAGCCCCCATGAAAAAAGCTTTTTTAAATTCTCTTCCGAATAATAACTATTAAACGGGCTTATACCTATTAGAGCGTGTTCCTTTAAAAGAAACAATTCTTCTGATTCCGAATTCACAAAATTTAATACTGCCTTTTCTTTTTCCATAATAACCTCTACAATCTAAATGTTAACTGTCAATATTATACTCCTTTATATTAATTAGTATATTAAATTATTCTATCTTCTACCCTCTGTTAATTATTATGCACTCTTCAAATTCTTGAGCCTCTTTTTCTCGTTTTGCTAATCATCTTAGACGCAATAATAATATTATCAAAATACAGCAGTTAGTTACATACTAACAACAGCCGAAGATGACTCGCTTTCCCAAACTTCAACTTCACATACTTTTGCAGTTTCAGTTTCTATTTTTTTTAGCTGTTCATAAATAAATGCGGCTATATTTTCCGCTGTAGGATTAATTTTATTGAAAGGATCTATTTCATTTAAAAATTTGTGGTCTAGATAGGAAATAATTTGATCAAGATGTTTCTTTATGTCTGTAAAATCTATAAGCATGCCTGTATTGTCAAGCTTTGAACCTGAAAAAGCTGCTCTTATCTTCCAGTTATGTCCGTGAAGATTCTCACACCTGCCTTTATACCCTCTAAGACAGTGCGCCGAAGCAAAATTTTTAGTTACTGAAAGTTTATATTTCATTTTTACCTCTATTGCACTAAACATATTTCATATGAGTTTATTATAGCCATCAGCTTATAATAACAAAATAAAAATACGCTGTTATCTCTTGCTTTTTAAAATTATTTAGACTTTTCAATCCAGTTCGTTAATATATACTGGTGACATATAATCTTCTTTCCTTCTAACCTGCCAAATCTATTTTTTTTATAGTCGTTATATTTTTTGAGAAAAATCTTCTTCCTATCTTTTTAAATTTCTCAGGGTTATCGCTTACGTAAAACTTTAAATATTTTTTACCGTTCTTTGATGCAAGTAAAGACTTTTTATCCAAAATCCGTTTTACTTCTAAAGCCGTAGATGTGGCTGAATCTACGAGAATTATATTTTTATCTAAATTTCTCTCTAATGTCTTTCTCAGAAGAGGATAATGAGTACAGCCTAAAACTAACGTGTCAATCTTTTTAGCAAGTAAAGGTTTTATATATTTTTTAACTGCTCTATCGGTTATTTCCTCATCAATCCAACCTTCTTCTACAAGAGGAACAAGCAATGGACACGCTTGTTGATATATTTTAGCTTTTGCAAGTTTATTTATTGCCTTAGGGTAAGATTTACTTCCTATTGTTCCCTCAGTACCTATAATGCCTATTCTGAAATTTTTTGACGCATCTATAGCTGCCCTAGCTCCGGGAGCTATCACGCCTATAATAGGAACTTTTAAAGTTTTCTCTAAAACGGGCAGAGCTAAAGCAGACGCAGTATTGCACGCCACAACTATAAGCTTTACTCTATTTTTTATCAGGAACGACGTTATCTCTTTGGAAAACTTGATTATAGCGTTTTGAGATTTAGTACCGTAAGGAACATGAGCCGTATCTCCGAAATAAATAAGATTTTCCGAAGGAAGAACTTTATTTATTGCAGACATTACTGTAAGCCCACCAAAACCTGAATCAAAAATTCCTATAGGATTATTGTTACTTAGAATTTTTATCTCTTTCTTTTTTTGCATAGTATCTTATAACACCCTCATATATAGAATCCGCTACAGACACGCGAAAATTTTTAGTGCCAAGTTTAGCTTCTTCACTATAATTGCTTAAAAAAGCGCTTTCAACAAGAACCGACGGCATCTGCGTGCCTCTTAGTACGTAAAAACTTGCTTGCTTAACGCCTCTGCTAGGTATCTTTAGCCTTCCGCCTGCCTGAGAAGATATGAACGCACTTAATTCTGAAGACTCGTTCATAAATGTGGTCATTGTCATAGACCATAATATCTCTTGAAGACGCACACGCTTTTTACTTGGCTTCCCTTCTAATTCTAGAACTGAATTCTCAAGGACTGCAGTCGCAGCAGCTTCAGAGTCAGTTGCTTTCTCAGATAAGTAATAAATCTCAAAACCGCTGACATTTCTGTCAAGATTTGCATTGCAATGTATAGATATAAACAAATCTGCATTATTCTCATTGGCAATATTTGCCCTTTCGGCAAGAGGAATAAACGTATCATCTTTTCTTGTTAAAATAACTTCAAAATCATCGTCTTTGTCAAAAATTGATTTTAGTTCGTAAGCTATATCCAGATTTAAGTCTTTCTCTTTAGTTCCATTTGCTCCCACAGCTCCAGAATCTTCTCCACCATGTCCCGCATCAACAACTATAATTTTTTTTCGCTCAAACTTTTTCTTTTTAGTTTCTTTTTTAGGAATGACTCCCGAAGTAGTATCTGTATCGTCAGCTATTATAAAGCTGTCGTCAATTATATTTCCGCTTTCAAATGTTGTAACAGGCGCACCTTTTAAGTCTTTATTTTCCTCATCATTTTCGCTTAGATGATCAAATTCGCTTATCTGAGAATGCCCAAACTTTTCTGGAGAAGTTAAATCTAAAGCATTTAAATTCTCGCCGTGCGAGGTATGCACTTCTTTAACCTCAGAAACGCTACCATCTTTAGGAGTAATTACTGGAATCTTTCTTGAATGCTCAATTTCCACAACTATTTCGGCAGGATTTGAAGAACTTGTAGTCTTTATATTTTTTGGAACTTGATCAAGATTTATTGTAACAATCGCCGAACAGCCTAATGTCGCATATTGAATATTTTTAATAACGCCATTATTTACGTTTATAGAGTCGTTTTGAACTTTCCCTCTCAAGATTGTCAAAATTATTGCATCTGCATTTTTTGAAACCCTATATTGAAGAGATTCGTCAAGTTGCACGCGCACCTTAGTGCTTTCTGATTTTGTAAAATATCTTACTGCAGAAATATTTGCATGGTGAGTTACTGTCAAAATTAAAGATGAAGGATTCCATGATGTTTCCGCATCGGCAATTTCAGAAAATTCTTTTGAAGTAACAAATTCAGGTGAAACATATATATCATTCTTTATCAACCTTGATGGTAAAGACATCTTTTTAAACTTCCTGCCAAACACTATTCCAGCACTGTTAGCTTTTATATCTATTTTTCTGTTGTTTAAACGCATTGTTACTTTTGAACTTACCGATTTCCAGTCAAGCACAGCATTGTATAACTCGGCAAGTTCTTTAACAGAAAAATAATAGGTGTCATCTGAAATTTTATAAACGCTTATTCCGCTAAAAAGACTACCGTCAAGAACGACATTTACATTCTGTGACAAAAGAGAATTATCAGCAGAAGCATAAGAAAATACTAAAAAAAACAAAACAACCGCCGAAAAAAATAAAGATATAATCTTTTTCATATAGAAAGCGATTTTATAGCCTCTGTAGGATCTTTAGCGGAAAATATATAGCTGCCGCTTACTAGTACATCTGCACCAGCTTTAACACAAATTTTACTTGTTTGGGAATTTATTCCCCCATCAATTTCTATAAGACAATTATATTTTTTTGTATCAATAACTTTTCTTAGACGCTTAATTTTTGGAACCATATCTTCCATAAAAGACTGCCCCCCAAACCCAGGCTCAACAGTCATAACCAAAACCAAATCAACGTACGACAACAAGTCTTCTATTTCTTCAACGGAAGTTTTTGGTTTTATTGATACGCCAGCTTTTACACCTGAATCCTTTATTTCTTTTGCAAGTTTCTTTTTATCAGCCAAAATTTCCTGATGAAACACAATCAAGCCAGCTCCAGCTTCTTTGAAATCTCTCCAATATTTTTCTGGATTTGTAATCATAAGATGAGCATCAAAAAACAACCTTGTAATTTTCCTTAATGATTTTACAACTCCAGAACCTATCGTTATATTTGGAACAAAATGCCCATCCATAACATCTATATGAACCCAGTCAGCACCAATTTGTTCTAACATTTTAACATCGCATGCTAAATTTGAAAAATCTGCAGACAAAATAGATGGTGCTATAATAATTTTCTTCATCTCTATTTTCCAGTTAAGATCTTTCTGCAACCGTTACATTTACGCTCTTCAAATCTGTTATGTCTCTATCAGGTTCAGGATATTGTCTTATAATAATGCCGGAATCAAACTCAGAGGATTCTTCCTTTGTTATATTTAAAACTATACCCATTTGCAACGACCATTCAGTAGCTTCTTGAAGATTTTTGTTAATAAAATCAGGCATAAGAATCATTCCTTCCGGCGGCTGTCCATCGGAAACAATAAGATTAACTACAGAATCTTTGTCAACTTTAGTTCCAGCAGCAATGTCTTGAGCGACAATAGTGTCTTTATCGGCAACTACAGAATATCTCTTTGTAACCTCGCCCATAACCAATGTTGCCGTTCTTAAAGAAATATCAGCAGAACGAATGCTTTGCCCGATTAGGTTTGGAACATAAATAATCTCTCCACCACGGCTTATTGTAACCTTTATTACTTTACCTTCTCTAACATACATTCCCGCTGGAGGATTTTGTCTTAGAATTGTTCCTGCAGGAACATTTTGATTTGTTTCTTCACCATCCATCTTTAAACCAAAACCATATTTGGAAACCTCTTCAATAGCATTGTAAAGGTTTTTTTCAACAATGTTTGGCGTGGATATCTCTTTTTTACTGTGAACTAAAGAAATCATTATCATGTTAAAAGCAAAATAAAACGCAAAACCAATCACAGCTAAAACTATGAAAACTTTTAAAAACTTCTTTGCCAAGAGATTTACCCCTAGTTCAAATTCCAAAAAGCTTATTACTTTTTTGCCCAAGACATACGCGAACGAAGTCTTGCGCCTACTTTCTCTATAAGCCTTTCGCTTACTTCCTTTCTTTCTTTGTTAAAAAATGGTCTGCCGTCTTTATTTTCTTTAAGCCAATCATTTGCAAACTTTCCAGATTGAATGTCTGACAGAACTCTCTTCATTTCAGCTTTGGTTTCATCGGTTATCACTCTCTTTCCAGTTACATATTCGCCATATTCAGCTGTATCAGAAATTGAGTAGTTCATCTTGCTGAATCCACCTTCAAAAATCAAATCAACTATAAGTTTCATTTCATGGCAACATTCAAAATATGCAATTTCAGGCTGATACCCTGCAGCTACAAGTGTTTCAAATCCTGAATTTATCAACTCAACTACTCCACCGCAAAGAACTGCCTGCTCACCGAACAAATCCGTCTCAGTCTCTTCTTTAAAAGTCGTTTCAAGAACTCCGCCTCTTGTTCCACCTATACCTTTAGCGTAAGCAAGAGCCAATTCCTTTGCTTTTCCGCTTGCATTTTGTTCAACAGCTATCAAGCAAGGAACACCTTTGCCCTCTTCGTATTGTCTTCTTACAAGATGACCAGGACCCTTGGGAGCTATCATTATTACATCCAGATCAGCAGTAGGAACTATCTGTTGATAACGTATATTAAATCCATGTGAAAAACTCAGAACTGCTCCTTTCTTAATATTGGGCTTTATATCCTCTTCCCAAGCTTTTTTCTGAACTTCGTCAGGCAAAAGAATGTGGATCCAATCAGCCTGTTTAACAGCTTCTGCTATACTTAAAGGTTTCCAGCCATCTTCTACAGCTTTTTTATAATTAGCTCCACCTTCTCTTTGAGCAACAACAACGTTTATCCCTGAGTCTCTAAGGTTGAGTGCATGCGCGTGTCCTTGGCTTCCATATCCTAAAATAGCGATTGTTTTTCCTTTTAACAAACTTAAATCTGCATCATTGTCATAATACATTTTTGCTTCTTTCATCTCTTTCTCCTTAACTTTGCTTCTTATTTAACCCTGCCAGAGTTACCACGATATAAAACTGAAACTCCAGTCTTGCAAGTTTCCTTCACGCCATAAGGCAAAACAGCTTTCATAAAAGCACTCAGTTTACTTTCATCACCACTTATTTCAGCTACTATTGAATCTTGCGATATGTCTATTATTTTAGCTCTGAAAACACCGGCAAGCCTGATAATTTCATCGCGCGAAGTCTTATTTACAGCATTTATCTTTATAAGGGCAAGCTCTCTTTCTATGTACCCAACATCATTAAAGTCATTGACTTTTATAACATCAACAAGTTTATTTAATTGTTTTGTTACCTGCTCCAAAATTGATTCATTGCCTTTTACGACAATGGTCATTTTTGAAATTGCAGTATCTTCCGTCTCGCTTACAGAAAGCGAAGCTATGTTAAAACCACGCGCAGCAAAAAGAGCTGAAATTCTTGCCAAAACGCCAGATTTGTTCTCTACTAAAACCGAAACCGTGTGGCGCATTACGCCTCCATTATACAAAATCTTTTCTTTGAGACATATATTTACCCATTCATTCTAGTTATCATTTCATCAAGAGAAGCTCCTGAGGGAACCATTGGGAAAACATTTTCTTCTATCTCAACCCACATGTCAATAACCACAGAGCCTTTTGTCTCAAGCATTTTTTTTAAAGCTAGCTCAACATCTTTTTTCTCAGTAACTCTTATACCTAAAACGCCATAACTTTCAGCCCATTTCACAAAATCTGGGACATAGACAGGACAAGAATGCCTATTTGGCGTATTGCACCATTTAGGGCATTCCTTCCGTTTGGCAAGACAACTGTGAGAATATCTCTTACCATAAAACATCTCTTGCCACTGTCGGACATTGCCCAAATACTGATTGTTCAATATGACTACTTTTACATCAACTTCATTTAAAACCGCAACAGCCATTTCCTGCATGTTCATCTGAAAAGAGCCGTCGCCAGCAACTGCTATGACTTCTTTGTTTGGATTCCCAAACTTTGCTCCGATAGCCGCAGGATACCCAAAACCCATAGTTCCGAGTCCACCTGAACTTAAAAACAAACGCGAATGCTTGGCTTTATAATATTGGGCAGACCACATTTGATGCTGACCTACTTCTGTAGTTATAATGGCTTCACCTTTGGTAAGCTCTGAAATTTTTTCTATAACATATTGAGGATGAAGCTTATCATCATTTCTCTCATAAGACAAAGGATGCTCTTCTTTCCATGAATCCACTGTTTTAATCCAATCTTTTCTATCTTTTTTATCAACTAAACCAATCATCTCTTTTAAAACTGTTTTTGCATCACCCACAACGGGAATATCAACATCAACAATTTTTGATATTGCAGTGGGGTCTATATCAACGTGGATTATTTTTGCATTTCTTGCAAAATCACAAACTTTGCCAGTGCATCTGTCATCAAACCTTGCGCCTACGGCTATAATAACGTCTGCAAATTGCATAGCTTTATTGGCACAATAAGTTCCATGCATGCCAAGCATGCCCAAGCTAAGATTTGTATCGCAAGGATATGCCCCTATTGCAAGCAAAGTATTGGTTACGGGAATATCCGCTTTTTTTGACAACTCTAAAATTTCGTCTTCAGCATTGGAAATAACTACCCCCGTACCAATGTAAAAAACTGGATACTTACTTTTATTTATAACTTCAGCAGCTTTCTTTATCTGCCCAATATGTCCGTTGTAATTAGGCTTATAAGAACGTATTTCCACTTTATCAGGATAAATAAATTCGCAAACTCCTCGCTGAACGTCAACAGGAATATCAACCAAAACAGGTCCTGGTCTTCCCGTAGTTGCAATATAAAACGCTTCTTTTATAGTTCTTGCCAAATCTTTTACATCTTTAACTAAAAAGTTATGCTTTGTTACTGGTCTTGTTATACCTATAGTGTCAGCTTCTTGAAAAGCGTCCTGCCCTATAACGCTTGTTGCTACCTGTCCTGAAATAGCAACCATCGGAACAGAATCCATATATGCGTTAGCAAGCCCGGTAACGATATTTGTAGCGCCGGGTCCAGAAGTAACTATGCACACACCAGGCTTTCCTGTGGAACGAGCATAGCCGTCTGCCATATGAGATGCAGCTTGCTCATGCCTTGCCAAAATAAAATTAAGTTTAGAACCGTGCATTGCGTCAAATATTGGCAGAGCTTGACCACCGGGAAGTCCAAAAACAACTTCAACGTTTTCTTTTAACAAACTCTCAATTAAAATCTGTGCTCCGGTCTTTTTTTCCATACTTATTTCCTTATTATATTAAGCACATCGTTTAAAACTTCGTCTTTATTTAATTTAGACGTGTCAATTTTAACGGTGCTAAGTTTGCAGCAATACTTATTTCTATCCAATGCCCTATTTACAAGCTGGTCTAAATCGTCGGACCTTATGCCAGAATTTGCAGACTTAATTCTCTTTCTTATTATATGTTCGTCACACATTAAAGAAATATCGTAAAATTTAAAATCTTTGAACTTCAGACTTCTTAATATAAAATCATGCGTTTCTTGAAGATGCAAAACCCAACTAAGAACAACATGATCAAAACTATCATTCTTTAAAAAATTATTAAGAACATAGACGATATTATCAACAACCATATCTTTATTCTTCTGGCTACAATTCCAATGTTTACCTTGATACCAACACCAATCTCCGTCAAGCATAACAGACTTTTCAAGTTTATCAATAAGCATTTTAGCTATAGTAGTCTTCCCAACTCCAGGAGCACCTCCAATAAAAATCAGTTTTTTCATTATTTTAAAATTGCTCCTGTATCTGCCGACTGCACTAATTTTGCATATCTAGCCATGTAACCTGTTTTTATCTTCGGCTCAGGTTTAACCACTTTTGCAAGTCTTGCCTTTATTTCATCGTCACTTAATTCAACATTTAACGTTCTTTCTGTTATATTTATTTTTATAATATCACCCTCATTAATAGCCGCTATTGCTCCACCTGAGGCAGCTTCAGGAGAAATATGCCCTATACATGGACCTCTGGTTCCTCCAGAAAAACGTCCGTCAGTAAGAAGAGCTACGGAATCAGCCAACCCCATTCCCTGCAAAGCGCTTGTGGGGCTTAGCATCTCTCTCATACCAGGTCCCCCCGCAGGACCCTCGTATCTTATAATAACAACATCGCCGGGAACAATCTTTCTATCAAGTATCGCTTTCATTGCTTCCTCTTCGGAATTAAATACTCTTGCCTTGCCTGTAAATACTTTCATCTTTTCGCTTACGGCAGCTTGTTTTACAACAGAACCGTTTGGAGCAATATTTCCTCTTAACACCGCAATACCACCTTCAGGCTTGTAAGGATTCTTTGATCTTATAACGCTATCATCCAAAATTTTTGACGTAGTTGCTATTTCCTTTATGTCCATGCCAGTAACTGTCTTTGAAGCCGCTAACTTGTCCGTAAGAGCAGACAACACGGCAGGCACTCCACCAGAATTGTCTAAATCTTCCATGTACTGGTCTCCAGCAGGCTCTAAACAACATATTTGAGGAGTTTTTTTAGAAATTTCATCAAACAATTCTAAAGGAAGTTTTATGCCAGCTTCGTTAGCTATAGCTGGAAGATGCAAAACTGTATTTGTGGAGCCACCTAAAGCCATATCTACAGTAATTGCATTTTTAAAAGCATCTAAAGTCAAGATATCTCTAGGTTTAATATTTTCTTTTACAAGCTCAACTATTCTTATGCCTGATTCATAGGAAATTCTTTTTTTCTTTGCGCTTACAGCCAGAGCAGTCGCACATCCTTGCAAAGACATTCCCATAGTCTCTGTTAAACACGCCATAGTATTTGCCGTGTACATTCCCTGACAAGCTCCAGCTCCAGGGCATGCAGCCATTTCCAACTCTCCAAGCTGTTGTTCAGTAATTTTGCCAGATTGAAACTGACCTACAGCTTCAAAAGTATCTCTTACCATTGAACGCCTTTTTTTATCGTACATGCCGGTCATCATAGCACCTGCCGTAACAACTATGGCAGGAATATTAAGTCTTGCGGCAGCCATTAACATACCTGGTGTAATTTTATCGCAGTTTGAAAGCAGAACAAGACCATCAAGCATATGGGCATTTGCAATGGTTTCAACTAAATCCGCAATTATTTCTCTTGAGCCAAGCGAATAATGCATACCGCTGTGTCCCATAGCTATGCCATCGCATACGGCGGGAGCGCCGAAAATAAATGGAACTCCTCCGCCTGCTGCAATACCTCTTTCTATATATCTTTCCAAGTCCCGCATAGCGACATGTCCGGGGACTAAATCTGTAAAAGACGATGCTATTCCTATAAAAGGTTTATTTAAATCTCTAGGGCTTATACCCGTAGAATACAGCAAACATCTATTAGGCACTCTAACAGCACCTTTTTTTATTTGGTCGCTTCTCATAAAAACTCCAATATTGCCTTATTTTTGCAAATTTGTATTATACTAAACTTTATTTTTCACACACAAGTTTTTGCCCGTCGTGAAAAGTCTTCCGCTCAAACCATTTGCATTCAGCAATATTGCTATCTGAGTTTATCGGAAAGAAATTATTTAAATACTTTTAACTTATCATAAAGATATAAAGCTACGACTAAACTATTTTTTATACAAATTACTTCAGGCAGGAATCGCCTTTTAATTTTCATCATACAATGCTAAAAGCTTAAATACAAAGTATTATGTTGTACTGCAAAATATATAATTGGCAAACAAGTGGGGTATCTAGTATATTATTTTATTGACATTTTTAACTATTTATTTTATATTCTAATCGTTTTATGCTCTAATCATCAAGAGAAAGAAAATGGGTATAATTATCTCAATTTTTAACTACACAATAAACTCGTGCATTAGAACTTAATAAAGAAATGTTTAAACTAATTAATAATAATTAGTTTATTTTATTCTTTCCTTTTTCCTTTTATTTACAATGACTTATGTCTATGACAGTCCTCAAGGGTATGCTCTCAAAGAGTCTGAGAAATCAGAAAGTACTAAGGCTGCTTTTGATGTGTTTTTATCCAAATGCAGTGATCGCAACACAAACATAAAAGATGTATGCAAATCTCATAAAGAATACAGAAAAGCAGTTAAAATTCTAATAAAGCTAAGAAACATTTAACAAAGTAATAAAAAATTCAGATGTTTTACGAGAAGATATAAATGTTGCTTCTGAGCTTTATGTTGCTAAAGCGAAAGCTATCAGATAAGAGGAAAAATGAAAAAGTTAATTTTATCGGTTGTTTTATGTTGTGCTTTCGGCGCTATCAATAGATTGATTTCCAACTGTAGTGCCGATAATATTGATGCGTCCATTACTCTCAGAATTCTCGTTGAAAATGATACTGAAGATATTAAAAAATCATTCGCGACTGCAGCGCCGAAGCATGCAGAGCTACTGTTAAAGCCGCAGAAGCCCACTTCAAAGCTAGAGTCAAAGACGCTCAATCATACAAAGTTTACGTTACGAAAGCAGATGTTCTTAAAATGCGTAGTGTTGAAGCAGACAAGGCTCGTGTTGAAGCAGACAAAGCTTACCGCGAGTTTATAGCAGCTAGGTCTGCTCACGATTCAACAACCAAAGACAAAGATACAAAATCAGCCGCGTCAGATATAGCCGATGCCAATGCTGCTAAGACGTATGGAATCTTATGCAAAATTGCAGCAGAAATCACTAAATCCAATATCAACGAAGCAATTAAGCTCTACAACATAGCTGCTGAATTCTACGATAAAGCTGCTAGAGCGTATGGGAAGATTGTCGCTGCTTGTTCTATTAATACACCCATTATTAGAACTGCTGAAAAAGCAAGAAGCACAGGAGATTATACTAAGTATAGATCTGATATTGCTAAAACTTTTGAAGCCTCTTACGAGAAAACAAAAGCTGAATATGAAATTTATATTGCTGAAAAAGAAAAAGCTACTGAAACTTGGGCTAAGCACGAAGCTTATTTCAAGAAAATGAAAAAAATTGCTGAAGCTTATGCTAAAGCCGCTGCTATCAGCATTGAATTGTATGAAGCTGCTGAAAACTATGCCAATGCCGCTGAAGACTATGCCAAAGTTACCAACTCTTATGCTAAAGCAGCCGCGTCCAGCACTGAAGTATCTGGGACTGATAAGATCTCCAAGTCAGACACTGCATTTGAATTATTACACGAGGCTCGCAATAAAACCATGAAAGCTTTTGCTACTTATTGCAGAACCAAGCTCAAACTCGCGGAAGCAAAAGCGCTACTCTGCTCTGAAGAAGCTGAAGAACTTAAACTTAAAACCGAACTTAGCAAAGCTTCAGTTGAACAAAACATAAACGATGTACAACGCCAAGCCGCATCATTTTCCGTCTATCAATAACAGCTAAATACATCAACTGCTACGGATTTTAGCGTAGCAGTTGATATTTGTATTAACATATCTTGGGCTTATTAAAGTCCAGGAAATGGTTGTTGCCATTCTTGCCCCTGTTGCCGCCGCAACTCCTGCTCAGCATCCGGTGCAAATACAGGCTGACGACGACGATTGTCGTCTTCGGTTTCCCAATCACCTTGTGGACAGTCTTCCTTTTTGGCGTCTTTGCAGTATCCACCTCCCATAAATTGACAGGACATGTATGCTGAACAACAAGTACTACTTAATCCAGTATTCTTGCACGCCTTACAAAAGTCAGAACACTCGTCTGCATTACTAACTCCAACAAAAGCACAGCACAACACTACAGCCAAAAGCAGTCGTTTCATTCCAATCTCCTTTCAATTTAAATTTCAGAAGCCAAAAACTTCTGATTAATTTAACTGTAGTATTTTAAGTTGTAAAACATTTGTAACATCTCTTAATAAATTGGACATTTTAGGATGGAAAAGTGGACACTACTGATGTCTATACAAGTAACTGCATGTAAATTTTATCTGCATATGTAAAAATATTTGCAAGTTTTGCAGTTAGGTTCGTCTTCTTCGTCAAAAGCAAAGTAATCGCCAGAATTTATCTCATTAAGCAAAAATTTTAATATATCTATACACTTTTCGTTTACGTATTGTTGTGTTGGGAAATCTATAATTTCAGATTTCTTTATGTTATATAAACCACACTGCATAACTTTTAACCCTGTTTCTTTTTCAAAAATATACTTATATAAAGGAAGCTGTAAAGACTTCACGTATTTCTTTATAGTCTGCCTCTTGAACTCTAATTTATCAAAATTACTTGATACTATACTTTTAGGAATATATCCTGTTTTATAATCAAATATCGCATACTCTTTGCCATTAGTATCTATCCTGTCTATTATGCAATTTAATTTATAAGTTTCTCCGGAATTTATTTGAATGCTTGAATTATATTCTTTTTCACATATATAAATGCTTTTGAAGTCTCTTTGTCTCTCTTTTTCCAAAACTTTTTCCATTCTGCGCTTAAAAACTTCTTTTATAAGAAACGCGTCTTCTCTAAACTGAAAACGAGCTGAGGAATTAAATTTATTATTAAGTTTTTCAAAAAAATCTTTTTCAAATTTTTCTGTTTTCAATACTTCAAAATTAAGATTTTCGTGAAAAACTTCTTTTAGAAAATCATGTATAAAATTACCTATATCGCCGCCGGAAACATCGCTGCCTATTTCAGCTTCGTTATCAAGAGACAATACATATTGAAAATAAAATTTTAATCTGCAAGTTAAATAAGAGTCTATTTTACTGTAAGTGTACGGCATAATCTTCAAATATTTTTTAATTTCTTGAGTTTTTTCGTATTTCTGTTTTAAGGTTTTCTTTATTGAGAATTTAGGCAAAACGAACCTATTTACCTTCACAGCGTTTAAATCTCTACTTTCAAACTGCTTTTCCCATATAATAGATTCTATAAATCTGCTTCGTTCTTCTTTGGCATTGTCTGGGTAAATAAGATTTAACTTTTTACTTCCAGCAATTAGTCTGCTAAAGTGATATTTTTGTATTTCATACTCTTTATGCGTCATCTCAATACCTAAAGCATACATTATATCTTTAGGAACTAAAGAATAATCTTTTTTTATTGCAGGTATTGCAGAGTCTGTCATTCCAACTATAAAAACATTGTCAAATGAAAAATTTCTTGATTCTAAAAGACCTAATACTTGCAATCCTTTTAACGGTGATCCATGAAGAGATATTTTTTTATTTTTTATAAGTTTCTTAAAAACAGCAAATATCTCTTCATATTTAAATTTTACTTTAGCAACTTCGCCGTATTTCATTTCCTTAGACATGGATAAAAGAATGTCCATAGCCTCTATGTTTAACGGATAATTCCCAATGGCAGACATACTGTACAGTTTATTTAAAAAGTTAAAAATAACATTAGACAAATCTAAAAAGGTTTCTATTCTTTCCCAAGATGCAAAAAAACATTCAAAAATTTCCTTTAAGATTTTTATGATTTTCTCTGGACTTAGATACTCCCACGTTCCAGATATATTTTTTTCTATATCGCCAATCAAATCTTTATCTTCAATTATTTCTTTGAAAGAAACAAACATTTTCCCGCTTAAACTTTTATTTGAATCCGGGCTTAAAGCTTCTTCAATTTTATGTGCGACAATCCTTGATATGGCGCTGTCTCCAAAAAATTTCATATTTTTAAAAAGCGGATTCATTAAAACTTTCACAAAATCTTTTGAATGATAATATTCTCCTCTCTTTGAAAGCTGCATTTCTGCAATCTCGTTTACCAGCAAAAACACGGCTGATTTCTCAGCAGGGTATCCTGCAGACACATTATATTTTCCGGTAACTATTGAAAGCTCAGATACTACAGACTGCAGCATTTTTGGCTCAGCAACAATAACTACGGTCTTATCCAAATCATTTTCTGAATACGAACTAATCAAATTTTTCAAGCAACTTCCTTGAGACTGATCGTCAACAGTTGAATATATATTTAATTCATAGCTGTTTTTTAGCGGTTTTATATTCGGAATTGTTTCCCTAAATTCGCGATACAAAGTCTCAAGAACGTCAAACTCTTTAGGGTTGCCTTGAACAATTACTGTGAGATTGCCATCGTCATAAAACTTCTTGAAAATTTTAAATTCCGTTTTGTGGAGATAAAAAGGCGTCAGCAATATTATTTCTTCAAATTCCTTTTTAGTCTCAAAACAATCCAGTTCGGCGGCTTTAAGAAAACTGTAACCTTTAGTAGTTCTGAAAGATCTATCTAGTTTTACATGAAAACTCTTTCTTATTTTAAAAATGTTTTTTAAAAAATCGTTGATATTTTCAGGCACGTCATAACCGATTTCAGCATTCGCTCTTACGGCTTTAAGTTTTTCTTCGGAAATATTTTCCAAATCTAGTTGCTCTATAAATGAAAAAATTTCCTGAGACCATTCCATAAATGATGCAAAAGAAGTTTCACCTTTCAAAAGATGAGGTTCTTCGTCTTTAATGATTTCATAGATTAAATATGCTGCTTCAATGTCTGAAATTTTGGCAAGCCCGAATTTTTCAAAAATAGATTGTTCTACAAATTCATCATTGGTATAAAAACTCGGAGAAAAAAAAGCTTTGCCTAGCTCTTGCGCAAGATTCCTCTTTATAAAAAGGAAAGGTCTTTTTCCTCCGCTTATAACGGCAATTTTTTTATCAGATTTTGAAATATAATCCGCAACAAAATCAATTATATTCTTATCGCCATCTACGTTTATTATTCTTGACATACTTTCACCAACAAGTTTTTATCTATATCTACAATGTAAGCCAAAGCTTTTTTGTATGGATAAATCTCTGAAACCAGAAAAACATAATTTTCAAGTTGTTTTTTATTTTCCTCTTCGTCATAACTTGAACTCTTAAAGTCAAGTATTATGAACTTATCTCGGCTAACTATAAGTTTGTCTATTCTAAAAGATTCTCCAGAAGAATTGACAATTTCTTTCTCATTAAAAATTTCATCTTTTTCATAAGAAAACATTTCTAAAATTTCCTTTGAAGAAAATAAATTTTTTAAATTTTCTTTTATAAAACCAACATTTTCAAAAGGAAACCTTCTTTCGCTAAAAAACATCGCTTCTTTAATAACATCGTTTATGGATTTATCTTTAACCGTTATAATTGTTGACAATGCATAGTGAATTATTGTTCCTTTTTTTCTTGCTTCAGTAATGTCAAAAACATCTTTTTTTGGAACTGTAAAATATTTATACATATCTGTGTACCCCGAAGATGAATATGAATCCAGTATCAAATTTTCTTCCAGATTATCGCTAATGGCATATTTTTGTTTAGACCCAAGAAGAAAAGTTTCTCCAGTAAACAGCTGTGGTATTAAATTATTTGATTGTTTGGCTTTTGGAGGAACTATTCCATAGAATTCATATTTGCTTCTTGTCATTGAAACGTATAAAACATTGAGTTCTTCAAGCAGCGAATTTAATTTTTCTCTTTCATATATTTCTCTCGCAGTTGGAGAAAAGACAGAAAGACTTTCTGTTATATTTAAAAGTTTTATTTTTTCACCTGAATCGTCAAAATAAGGATTTCTTACAGACTCAGAAGAAAGTTTGAGATAAGGAACTATAACAACAGGAAACTCTAGTCCTTTAGACTTATGAACAGTCATAACTTTTATTCCGTTTCCAAAATAAGTTTTTACATAGAGTTCGCTCTTATCATCATCAATCCTCTTAAAATATTCTAAGAAATTTTTGAGTCCATGTTTTTGAGCTTCAAAATCTTTTATAAGCTCAAGGAAGCTCATTATAAAAACTTTTGTTTCGCAAAAATCTGCGACATTAAATTTTTCAAATATAGAAAGAGTCAATTCGTACGTTGGAACAAATCCTGCTTTTACAAAAAATTCTTCAAAATATTCATTCCATAAATCTCTATATTTTTCTCTAAAAACCTTGTAAAGTGTTTTTGCCTTAACTTCTGATTTACAGTCAAAAATAAATTTTTCTATTTCTTCACTTGGAATACCTGAAGCTTTAGAAAAAATTTCGCTAAGCAAAAAAGATGAGAACGAAAGATCATCTATAGGAGAATCTATAAACATCAATAAGGAAACTATCTGCTTTATAAAGTTGTTATTTCTTATATTTAAAGTCTGAGGAGATTCAACTTCATAATTGTTTTCTAAAAGCCATAAACTTATTTTGAGTATCTCCTCATTTGATCTGCACAAAACTGCTATATCTCCAGACTTAAATCTCTTAGTAGCTTGAGAAATGCAAGATATGAACTTCTGCTTTATATCTTCATCAATATCTTGGCAATCTTTGCCGATTGTATTGATTTCAATATATCCGCCGTCTTTTTGAGCTTCTTGCGTTGAAAAAGTATAAGGTTCTATCATCTTTGCAAAATCTGATTCAATTTTTTCTTTTTCGCAAAAGTAATTAAAAAATCTTTTAATGTTGTCTGCAGAGAAAATTTTATTGTTGAAATCAACTATGACTTTTCCTGTTCTGAAATTTTTGTTCAAATATCTTTTTTCTATTTCTGCTGAAGAAAATTCATTTGGAACAGAGCTAAACAATTCTGACTTGCCACCTCTAAAAGAATATATCGCCTGTTTTACATCTCCTACAAAAAAGAAACTTCCTCCTCCTGCCAAACTTTCTTCTAAAAATCTTTTAATTCCCACCCATTGGACAATACTTGTATCTTGAAATTCATCAATCAAAAAATGTTTATACTTCTCAGACAATCTATAGTAAATTTCAGGCATTATATTGTCATTACTTCCAAAATACTTAACAGTTTTTTTATTTATTTCGTTTAAATATACAACTCCATCTTTTTTTGACTGCTTATCAAACTCAAGAGCAACTTCTAAATATATTTGCGAATAAATACCGTAGTAATTTTCAACTTGAAATTTACATAAATCGCAAATATCTTTGCGAATCTCATGGCACAGATTTTCGGCTTCATCAGACTTTGGAGAATCCTTTAAATATTCAAGACTCTCATATTTAAATCTTGCAGGAATATTATCTGCTGAAATAAATAATTTCTTGCCTGTTTCCAAAACTTTAGCAACTGCTTTGCAATAATAAGCATTTAATTTCAATTTGAGAAGGAACTTTGAAAAATCTTTAACTTTTTTTACTATCGCTTCCGATTCAGAGTTAACTTCGGTTCTAAAATTTGTCTCGTTGACACAAACTATATCTTTACCAGAATTCCCAGATTTATTAAAAATCTTTAAGATTTCCCCGTATATGTTTTCTTTAGGAAGCCAACCCGAATCTTTCATAAGATATTGAGAGACGCATTTTAAAGCTATATTTTTTAAGCTAGCAGACTTTTGAGTTTTTTGAAGAAAATTTTCCAATGCAAACATAAGATTATCCGAATAATCTTGCTCTATTATGAAGTTTGGAGAAATATCAATGCTCATCGCACAGGATTTTAATATACGGTTTTTAAAACTGTCTATGGTGCTTATGTTAAAGCTGTCGTAGCAGGATAGAATCATCTTTAAAATAGCCTTGCTTTTTTTCGCAATTTCCTGTTTTGATAACTTCAAATCGTCAAAAAAGTCGCCGGAATCTTTTTCCAAAGCGGCTTTTTTAAGATAGTTTATAACTCTGTATTTCATTTCAACAGCCGCTTTATTTGTAAAAGTGACTGCTATAATATTTTTTATATTTATGGTTTCGTCAGAATTGAACAACAGATAAATATATCTTTTTGCAAGATTGTAAGTCTTGCCAGAACCAGCAGAGGCTTGAACAGAAATTATTTGAGATTTGCTCATAAGTTTTCAGATACAACTTAATATTCTTTTGCCATTTCTCTAGCGATATCTTTTTTCTTTATAGCTTCTTTTTTATCGTAAGACTTTTTACCTTTGGCAAGCCCTATTAGAAGTTTTACTTTTCCTTTTCCTCCAATATAAACTTCTAGAGGAATAACAGTAAAACCTTTTTCTTTAACTTTTGCATGCATTCTATTGATTTCAGATTTGTGCATTAAAAGTTTTCTTTTTCTTTTAGGGTCATAATCTGCAATATGCGAGGATATTTGTTCATATGGGGCAATAAAAACGTTTTCAACAAAAGCTTCACTGTTTGAAAATCTTACTATGCTGTCAACAAGACTTATATTTGACCGCCTTACCGATTTTACTTCGTATCCAGACAAGACAATTCCTGTTTCAAGTTTTTCAAGTATTTCGTAATTATAATAAGCCTTTCTGTTTGATGAAAATATTTTCTTTTCCATTTATTATTCCTAAGCTGATTTAGATAATTCTACCATAAACTTTGAATTTTCTTTACACTTTGATGCAACTTTAAACGTCCTAACCGACATTTCAATTATTTGTTTCGTAACTGCTGAAAGGCATGCCAAGAGCTTTAAATTTTGTTGTAAACGGTTGGTAAAAACATTTTTCAAGGTATCTTAATAGATTGTTTGTTTCAAGAAAAGATAATACAGGGCTGTCAAAATTAATGATTGACACTACTTTTAAATCTAAATCTTTTTCTTTTAATTTTTGGAGAAAATTGTTCAGCTCATCTTCAGAAGCTGGTTCTACCAGCAATAATCTAAAAGATTCCGGTTCCAAATCAAGGAACTCATCAAATTTTTGGAATACTGAAACATTATAACCTGCTTTCTCTAAAATCATGACAGAAACTGAATCTCCAGTTATAGCAGCAATCTTTTCTTCTCTAGACTTTTCCGGTGATGCTATTCTTTCAAGGGTTCTCAAAATCTTAGGAATATCAAAGGGTTTGTCCACAACTAAAAATGCCTCTTTCTCTGCCTCTTTAATCAAATCTATAAGAGCGTATGCAGTCATTATAATAATAACGATTTTTTTGTTAAATTTCTTTATTTCTTTGGAAGCTTCAACTCCATTCATTTCAGGCATTTTAATATCAAGAAATACAACATCAAAATTGCCAGTCTTCACAGCTTCTACAGCTTCTAAACCATTTTCTACCATAGAAACGCTATACCCCTGAACTTGAAGAATGCTTCCTAATGAATATCTTAAAGACGCTTCGTCGTCAGCAATAAGAATATTCAAATTATTAGCCACTTGTTTTCTCCTTCAGAGGGATGTTTATAGAAAACTCCGTCCCTTTATTTTCCTCACTTGTTACAGTTATTCTTCCAAAATGCAATTCTACTATTTTTTTTACTATCGCAAGACCAAGTCCCATAGACCTCAATTTTGTTGTAAAAAGAGGAGTCCAAATATTATTAAGAATGTTATCATTAATTCCAGTTCCTGTATCTTTAACTTTTATTTCAACAAAATCCCCATAGCGTTTTACCGATATATATATATTCCCACCGTCCGGCATGGAATCTCTTGCATTTATAATAAGCTGCTCTAAAGCCTTGCTTAACTTAGAAGAATCAATCTCAGCTTTAACGTGTTCAAAATTTTCTTTAATTTCTATATTTTTTGGCAAGTTTACTGTAACAGTAGCAGAATGAACAATATTATCAATATATGTATCCATTTTTTGAATGTTTTCCAGAATTGAAAAAGAAAGAAGATCTGAAAGAATCTTATTGATTCTGCCAAGCTCAGAAAAAAACATTTCAATCATTTTGACAGATTTTTCATCGCTGAAATCTTTAGTCTGCGAAAAAAAGAACATTATATTTTGTAAACTTGTCAATGGATTTTTAATCTCATGTGTTAAAGTCGCTGCAAGTCTTCCAATTGTCGCAAATCTTTCTGATTCTATGAGTTCTTTTTTTACTAGCTCAAGATTATTTTTTGTCTTGATTAGCTCAGACTTCTCATTGGATAAAGACTTCAAGTTTTTATCAAAAAGCTTTTCCATTGAATTAAAAGCTTCAACTAAATATTCAATTTCTTTAACTTTTACTAATGGGTCCTTATATGAAAATTTGCCATTTGACATATTTTTGACACTAATAGATAACTTTTCAATAGGATTTAGAATTATTCTAACTAATAATAACGACAAACCTAAACAAAAAATAATAACTATAATAGAAATTAGCACGACTGTATTTAATGTACTTGCAATTTTCTGATCTGTATTTGCAAAAGATAGGACTACCCTAACAGCACCAATTGACTCTTTTAATTTTATAGAATTTATTTCATCATTAGATGCAGGTATTCCAAAAATATCTTCTCCTTTTTTAAATATAGGAGTTAGTACTTCAAGAAACCTAGCGTTTCTTTTAGATTTATTAATAACTGCAGTTGTTTCGCTAATACTATTAAAATCTATTTTGTTATCTGGTATAATTTTATTAATCTCAGCATCTGTTATTTTAGCCTCAATTAGTTCTCCAGAATCTTTATTGTATATCTCTACACTAACAACATCATCTTTAAGAATTGCTCTTTCAGCATGGTAATGTAAAGTTTTCTGTTGATTGACAGATAAAGAGTCCAAACAAGAAGCAGCTAAATCTTTGGCAAAAATTTTAGCTTTATTTTTTAGATTATCCTCAAGATTTACTTTGTAAGTTTTAATAAAAAAACTCGTTAGAATAATTGAAGCTAAACTAACCACAAATGCTATTATAAATAATAACTCTGTTTTTAAACTTATAAACTTTTTCATTTTGAGTCTACAATCGTAAAGTTAGCAGCTTAGTATGAACTTATAGAAAAATTAAAGGAAAGCCGACGATAGGGCTTGAACCTACGACCTGCGGTTTACAAAACCGCTGCTCTACCAACTGAGCTACGTCGGCATAGATAGCGAGATTAATGTTTGGAAATAATATAAAAATTACAGCCTCTTGTCAAATTAGAAAAAAATAGATATAATACTTTCACTCATAGTTGAAAGATGTTCAATTCCGACGTAGCTCAATGGTGGAGCAATCGGCTGTTAACCGATCGGTTGCTGGTTCGAGTCCAGCCGTCGGAGCTTTTTTTAAATTAATCATTTATCCTGCTAAACACAGCAGGGGTTTTTGTTTTTTCTTGTAACGTGCTTATATAATTTGTAGAATACCCTAAAAGCGGAGAGCAAAAATGGATACAAAATTTGCAAAAGAAGCTTTAACATTTGACGATGTTTTATTAATTCCTCAGCATTCAGAAGTGCTTCCGAAAGATGTTATTTTAAATACATATCTCACAAAAAAAATTAAGCTTAACATACCCATTATGAGCGCCGGAATGGACACTGTGACGGAATCAAAAATGGCTATAGCTATAGCCAGAGAAGGCGGTATAGGTATAATCCATAAAAATATGTCCATAGAATCTCAAGCTACAGAGGTTGATCGTGTAAAGAGAAGCGATAATGGCGTTATATATAACCCGTTTTCTCTCAAGAAAGAGAACACTCTTGGCGAAGCAAAAATACTTGCAGAAAAATATAAAATCTCTGGTGTTCCAATCATAGACGACGCTGGCAAACTTATCGGAATCATCACAAACAGAGATATGCGTTTTGAGAACGATACTAATAAGAAAATTTCTGAAATAATGACTAAAGGTAATCTTGTAACCGCAAAAATCGGAACTTCTTTGCAAGAGGCAAGAGATATTTTGCAAAGCAAAAAAGTTGAAAAGTTGCCTCTAGTAGATGATAATTTCGTTTTAAAAGGTCTTATTACAATTAAAGACATAGAAAAGTCTATACGTTACCCCAATTCTGCAAAAGATGAAAAAGGCAGACTTATAGTAGGAGCAGCCATTGGAATAACAAAAGACATGCTTGAAAGAGCAAAAGCTCTGGTTGATGCCAATGTAGATGTTATAGTTATAGACACAGCTCACGGACATAGTCAAGGAGTGCTTGAAGCTGTAAAAAAAGTAAAAGATGCTTACCCTCAACTACAAATAATAGCAGGAAATATTGCTACAAGTAAGGCAACAGAAGACTTGATTAAAGCAGGAGCAGACGCTATAAAGGTAGGAATTGGACCCGGAGCCATATGCACGACAAGAGTTGTCACAGGCATAGGTGTACCTCAGATAACTGCGATTTACGACTGTGCTCAAGTTGCTGAAAAATACGGTGTACCTGTAATAGCCGACGGTGGAATTAAATATTCAGGAGATATACCAAAAGCTATCGCTGCTGGTGCAAGTGTATGTATGATGGGATCGTTATTTGCGGGAACGGCTGAAAGCCCTGGAGAAGACATAATTTTTAATGGAAGAGCATTTAAAACATACAGAGGAATGGGTTCATCCTCTGCTATGGCGACTGGAAGCAGCGACAGATATTTTCAGGAAAATTCAAAGAAATTAGTAGCTGAAGGTGTAGAAGGACGCGTACCTTATAGAGGTGCAGTTGGCGACGTTGTATATCAGTTAATCGGCGGACTTAGAGCGGCTATGGGTTATTGTGGAGTGAAAACAATTCAAGAGCTTAGGGAAAAAGGACAGTTTGTTAAAATAACTTCGGCAGGGCTTACTGAAAGTCACCCTCATGACATATTTATAACGAAAGAAGAAAATAACTATTCAGGAAACAAGTGTTAATACATATAGACGATTAAAAGTTTTGAGATAAAATGAAAAAGCATTATAATAAAATTGATCTTACAAAAGAGCAAAAGCTGCAAATTGCAGCAAAATTAAAAAAATATTTAAGAGAAAACTACTATACTGACATTGGAGATCTTAAAGCAGAACTCTTTATAGACTTTATTTCCGACACCATTGCTCCTTTTTATTATAATAAAGGTCTTGCTGATTCTATAACTCTGATGAAGGATAGAATTGAAGATCTTTATTCTCTTATGAAGGAAGAAAAATAGTTTATGTTTGACAACTTAATAGCATTCTTTTTACTTACAGGGCTTGGAGTATTTTTTAAATGGAAAAAACCTGGAAACATAGATCCCGACCAAGCAAGACATGTCATAAACACAACAATAATCAAATTTTTCTTGCCAGCACTGTGTTTTAAGGTTATAGCAACCTCGCCGATAGATATAAATACTATATTGGTTCCCGTCACAGCAGTTTCAACGATAGTAATTTCAATTTTATTATCTTTTATCGTTTACACCATATTTGAGAAGTTTGTATCTCTGCACAAAAAAGAAAAAGGAGCGCTGATATTAGGCTCATCTTTTGGAAATGTAACATTTCTGGGGCTTTTATTTCTTACTGGGCTTTACGGAGAAAGCGTAGTAAAATATGTTCTTTTGTACGACTTTCTCGCCACTACGCCTTTATTGTGGCTTGTCGGTACGACAATAGCATCTTATTATGGAAAAGAGAGTAAACTAAACGTAAGAGAAGGCTTGAAAATAATAGCAGAAATGCCGCCTATGTGGGCACTTCTGGTAGGGTTCATAGTAAACTTTTCATCTATGTCTCTACCTAGTTTTTTCTTAAAAACTTTAGAACTTATGTGTCTTCCAATAGTTCCATTAATGATATTTAGCGTTGGGCTTGCTTTGACTATGCCAAAAATTAAACATGCTGTAATTGCAATGCCTGCAATTATAATTAAATTGTGTTTTGTACCTTTGATATCTTTTGCAATAGCTTATTTTTTAGGAATGGATGGACTTGCTTTAAAATCTGTCATTATGGAAGCAGCGATGCCAACAATGGTGTTGACTTTAGTTGTATCTTCACATCATAAACTTGACCACACATTGTCAGCTCTTATAATTTTGTTTACAACCGCATCAGCTTTCATTACGCTTCCCTTAACATCTTGGTTGATAAGAAATTTTTAGGTTTAACCTTTAAAATATAAGTTTTCATAAAAAAACATCTGCCTATATAAAAAGGCAGATGTTTTGAATTTTACAAAAATTAAATATTAACGCTTTGAGAATTGGAAGCGTTTTCTTGCTTTCGGTCTTCCAGGTTTCTTTCTTTCAACCATTCTTGAATCTCTAGTTAGAAGACCTTCTTTTTTCAAAGCTGCTTTTGATGCTTCGTTAAGCTCCAAAATTGTCCTTGCTATGCTATGGCTTATAGCTCCCGCTTGTCCGCTTACGCCACCACCGTTTACATTGACAAAAAAATCATAATTCTTTACGCCTTCCCAAATACCTAAAGGCTTTAAAGCTGTTTTTTTCAATCTTTCTAATCCGCCAAAATATTCATCTACAGTCTTATTATTTATTATAATTTTACCATTGCCATTTGCCACTCTAGTTCTGGCAATTGCATTCTTTCTGCGCCCTGCGCTTAAATAAGAAACATTGCTCATTTTTTCTCCTCTTTACTTTGCCGACGCTAATTGCGCGCTGTGCGTATGTTTATCTTCTCTAAATACTTTAAGTCTTGTAATCTGCCTATCTGCAAGTTTGTTCTTTGGAAGCATGCCTTTTACTGCGGCAAGCAACGCTTTCTCTGGACTCTTTTCCATCAAAACAGAATAAGGTGTTAACTTTGCTCCTCCTGGATATCCAGAATATGTAAAATACGTCTTTTGATCAAGTTTTTTACCTGTAAGAACAATCTTGCTTGCATTTACAACAACAACAAAATCTCCGCAATCTATATGGTTTGTATAGAAAACCTTATTTTTGCCTCTTAAAAGCTCTGCTATTTCAACAGCAAGCCTCCCTAAAATTTTCCCGCTTGCGTCTATCAAGTGCCATTTTCTTTCAATCGCGTCTTGTTTTGGTAAATAAGTTTTTTTATTCATCTCTAAAACCCTGTCCTATAAAATTATACTGCCTTTAAAATAACAAAACCCGCTGGCATTATAAACTCTAAAATATAATCGCCAACAATGAGATGTCTATTTATAAGCTGTTAAATCTTAGTGGGGCAACCAAGCTTTTAACATCTTTATCCAGCTATTTTATTGTACCATAATTTAACTGCAAAAAACAAACCTTAATAAAATGAAATTTCAATCGTCAAAATGTAATGCCTACCTTAACACCATATTCAACTGTATTATTCTTTGGTTCTAGGTATCCATTAACGATATCTGAATTTGCTATATCCCAGTATTTTACAAACGGTTCAAGAAATACTGCAAATTCATCTCCTATTTTTTTAGAAACTCTGGATGAAACTCTAAAACCATATCCTCTATGTTGAGCATTTTTTATAGGCTTCCTACTTCCGTTCGTGTCTATGCCTGAAGTCTGCTGACCTAACAAAAACAAATCAAATTCAGGATTTAAACTAAACAACCAGTCATTAGCTAGCTCAGCCCTCAATATTATGCCTAACGGTATATATAAATACAGTGAATATCTGTCATACCCCACAATTTTGGCAGGTTTTCCATCTTTAATATAATCGTAATCATTTATTCTATTAAACAATCCTCTAAAAGCAAATCCTAAATAGGGCATTACTACAGATGCATTATCATTGAAAGGCAACGCCAAACCGTATAATAATCTATGTTCTTGATACCAATCCGTACGGCAATTTACTTTGAATTTTATCTTCCCATCTTGAGAAGCTCCGTCATAAATAAGGTCTCCATAAGAAAGATCTACTTGATATGACCAAAATGAAGATTTCTCAGTACTTTTACGTGATAAATATTCGTAAGATAATCCATACCTTTCCCCTTCAATAGACATGAATTTCTCGCCATCATAAACTTCTTGATACTTATATCCGCTTATTTCAAAGCCAATAGAATGTTCTTTATTTCCTGTTGCAGCCAAAGGCTTTATCGCAGTTAAACAAATAAGAAAAAATAATAAGAGTAAATTTTTATAGCAAAACATTTCGCTCACTTATTTAATATTAAAAGTTATTTTATTTCATGATTTTACAAAATTTAGTTGATATTTTGGTGGGCAACGCTCATCATGAGCTTAATTCTGTTAATTTGATTGACTTCACTAAGTCCGGGATCATAATCAATAGCTACTATATTTACATCGTTATAACGATATTTTAATTCTTTCATAACGCCTTTGCCTGTTATATGATTTGGCAAACAACCGAATGGCTGAACACATAAAATATTTTTGGTGTCGCTTTCTATAAGTTCAAGCATCTCAGCAGTTAAAAGCCAACCCTCGCCTGCTTGATTACATACAGAAACAATATCAGACGCTTTCTTTGCCAATTTCTTTGTGGTTTGAGAAGGGCTAAAATTGTTGCTTTTCTTCAGCGCCTTTCTTATAACTGCCCGCAACGTCTCTATATATTTGCTTGTTATAAGCGATATTATTTTGACTTTAAAACTGCCTTCAAGGTATTTATGTTGATAAATATTGTCTAATATCATATATAGCATTGTATCCATCAGGTTAGGAACCACAACTTCAGCTCCTTCTTTTTCCAAAGAAGAAACTAAATTATTGTTTGCAGTCGGGTGAAATTTAACCAAAACTTCTCCTACAATCCCAACACGAGGTTTTTTAACTTTTTTGACGGCTATATTGTCAAAATCTCTTACTATTTCTTTCACAGTTCTTCTAAAATTAAACCATGTATTCTTGCTTATAATGTCCGAAAGACGCTTAAGCCAAGACTCCGTCAAAGCGTCAGTTTGCCCAATGTAAAATTCATAAGGACGCATGCGATTTGAAAGTTTCATAATCAAATCGCCGTAAATAATAACTAAAATAAAATCTCTGATCATTGGAAATGAAAATCCAATAGATTTGTTTTGTGATGCTTTTGAAGTGCTTAAAGGAAACACGGATACTTTTTCAAACCCAGCTTTACTAATTGCTTTCCTTAAAAGACAAGAATAATTTGTAGCTCTGCAAGCGCCACCCGTATGAGAAATTACCAAAGCTGTATTATCCAAATCATACTTACCAGACTTTAAAGCATTAATAAATTGCCCTATGATTATTATTGCCGGATAACATGCATCATTGTTTACGTACTTAAGACCTTCTTCAACATCGTTTGCTGAAACTTTTGATAAAACTTCTAATTTTACTCCATATTTACGAAAAATTGACTCTGCCAAACTAAAATGTATAGGAGACATTTGTGGACATAAAACCGTACAAAAATCCTTTGCGCTTTTTTCTACTTTTGAAGTATTTGTATTTTTGGTTTCAGAAATATTTTCATCAAGTTTTAATGATTTATGTTCCTTCATGGACGCAAACAAAGAACGTATTCGTATTTTCACAGCGCCAAGATTAGATCCCTCATCTATTTTCAAAATAGTGTAAATTTTTCCATACTTAGAAAAAATCTCTTCAGTTTGTTCCGCACTGATTGCATCCAACCCACACCCGAAAGAATTGAGCTGAATCATTTCTAGATTCTCAGTTTCGCAAGCAACTTTTGCCGCACGGTACAATCTTGAATGATATGTCCATTGATCAACAAAAGTGATTTTTGATAAAACTCCTGCTAAATGAGAAACGGAATCCTCAGTTAGAACAGGAATTCCTTGCGATACTATAAAGTCAGCTATACCATGATTTATGATTGGATCCAGATGATACGGTCTCCCGCCAAGAATAACAGCGGTGATACCTTTTGTTTTGACTTCATTTACAATAAGCTCTCCCCTTTTTTTAATATTTTTCTTGAATAAATTAAGAGCTGCCCTCGCTTTTAAAACTGCCGTTTTTAATTCCTGCCTGCTTATTTTAAAATCCCTAAGTTCATCGGAAAGTCTGCTTATAAGTCTTTTTACATTGTTAAAAGGTAAGAAAGGTTGCAAAAAATTTACTCCATTTTCTTTTAACGAATCTATATTTAGACGAATAACTTCAGGATAGCCTGAAACTATAGGGCAATTATAATTATTGTTCGCCTCTTTAAATTCTTTTATTTCAGAAGGAATACACGGATAGAAAATTGTTTTTAGACCTTTTTTTACAAGATTTTCTATATGTCCGTGAACCATTTTTGCAGGAAAACAAATAGTCTGCGAAGCAATACTATCAATCCCGTCATTAAATACTGTATTTGAAGATTTGTCCGACAATACTACTCTAAACCCAAGATTTGTAAAAAAAGTAAACCAAAAAGGATAGTGCTCATACATATTTAAGACGCGAGGTATGCCTATTTCTCCGCGAAAAGCTTTATTAGAGTCTAGTGGTTTATAATAATCAAAAAGACGCTTATACTTATAATCGTACATATTAAAAACTGAGTTTTGAGTTTTTCTATTTTGTAATGCATTCTCGCATCTATTGCCTGAAATAAACGATCTGCCATCGTTAAATCTTGAAATATTTAAAAGACATCTATTTTCGCAGCCTGCACAACGCGCATTTTTTGTCTCGTAAGAAAACCCCAAGAGTCTCTCTCTGGGGATAAGAGACGTTGAAGAAATTTTATTTTGCAATGCTATCAAAGCAGAGCCAAAAGCCCCCATCAACCCCGCTATATCAGGACGTATCACCTCTGTTTTTAAAAGTTTCTCAGCAGCCTTTAAGATGCCGTCGTTAAGAAATGTGCCACCCTGAACTACTATTTGTCCTCCTAACTCTTTAGAATCGCTGATTCTTATAACTTTATACAAAGCATTTTTAATAACCGAATAATCTAATCCCGCAGATATGTCGCCTATACTTGCTCCTTCTTTCTGAGCCTGTTTTATTTTAGAATTCATAAATACAGTACACCTTGAGCCTAAATCAACTGGACTCTTGGCAAACAAAGCGCACTTTGCAAAATCTTGAGTGCTACAATTTAATGATTCTGCAAAATTCTGTATAAAAGAACCACAACCTGAAGAACAAGCTTCATTCAAAATTATTTTATCCACCTGACCGTTTTTAACATATATACATTTCATATCCTGACCGCCGATATCTAAAATAAAAGATACATTTGGATTGAAATGATGAGCAGCTTTATAGTGGGCTATTGTTTCAACTTCTCCGCAATCAAAATTCAATGCGGCTTTTATTAAAGCTTCTCCATATCCTGTAACGCATGCTCCGTATATTTGTGCAGTTGAAGGAATTTTCGCATAAATATCATTTAAAATATCTACGGTTGATTTTAAAGGATTTCCCTGATTGGAACCATAATACGAATATGCTATCGCTTTGTCTTTATTTATTAAAACTGCTTTTGTCGTAGTAGAACCTGCGTCTATACCTAAAAATAATCCACCTTTAACGTCTTTGAGCTCAATTTTTGGAACAGAGATTTTATTATGTCTAAGCAAAAAATTTTTATAATCTTCTTCATCTTTAAAAAGAGGCTCTACATTTTCTCTGACAGCATTAAAATGTTCTGTTTTTAACGATTGAAATTTTTCTTGCAATGTGTTAAAAGTAAATTCCCTTCCTTCACTTAACAAAGCCGCGCCGAATGAAACAAAAAAATGAGCGTTTTCAGGGAAAAATATGTTTTCAGGACTCAACTTTAAAGTCTCTATAAAACGTTTTCTAAGTTCAGATAAAAAGAAAAGAGGTCCTCCAAGAAAACATACTTTGCCTTTAATGGAACTGCCTCTTGCTAATCCGCCAATAGTTTGGTTGACAACCGCCTGAAGTATGCTTACTGCAATATCTTCCTTTGCTGCGCCCTCATTTAAAAGAGGCATTATATCTGTCTTTGCAAATACTCCACATCTGGCGGCTATTGGATAAATAGTTTTATAATTTTTAGCAAGTTCATTTATTCCTTCGGCATCAGTTTTAAGAGTTTTAGCCATCTGGTCTATAAATGCTCCTGTACCGCCAGCACAGGTTTCATTCATTCTTTGGTCTATTGAAGAATTAGAAAAAAATGTAAGCTTGGCGTCTTCGCCGCCAAGCTCTATTGCAACGTCAATTTTAGGAAGAAATGTTCTTATGGCTTTTGTGCAAGCTATAACTTCTTGTTTAAAATTTATGCCGACTCTTTGCGATAAAGTTATTGCACCAGAACCTGCAGCACAGATTGTGACAGGAGTTTCTTTAATATGTTCTGGAATATCATCTAATAAACTAATTATTGTACTGATTAAGTCAAGCTGGTGTCTTTTGTAATTGCAATAGATAGGATTATTATTTTGATCAAGAATTGAAAGTTTAACGGTTGTAGAACCTATATCTAATCCAGATTTAAAGATTCTATTTGCCACTTTGCACTCCAATATGAAAATTGGAAGATATTTTTATGCGCAACTGCATCAGAATTTTACAAATTTTTATATTTTAGGTAAAGCTAAAATTTTATAAAATTAAATTGTCGGCGCAGACTTTGTAGATTTAAGTCCTACTTTTCTCAAAATACCAGTGCCTTCGGAAAACGATTCAACAAAATGGTTGTCTTTAAGGTATAAATGAATTATTTTTCTTTCTTTAGCACTCATAGGTTCAAAATGGTATATTTTACCTGTACGATTAACATAATCTACAGCTTTGTCAATCAAAATTTTTAATTTATCTTTTTGCTTTCTCCTGTAATTTTCACAATCTAAATTTACTTTTAGTTTGGAATTAAGTTCTTTGTTTACAATTATCTGAGTTAAGTACTCCAAAGCGTCCAAAGTCTGCCCATTTTTACCTATAATAAAAGGACAGTCGTTTGTAGAAACATTTATATTTATTAAATCATCTTTAAAAGACGTTTCAATACTTGAAAATTTGACATTCATTTTATTTAAAAGTCCGGACAGAAAAAACTCTGCTTTTTTGCATACTTTATTTTGATCAACTTCTGTATCTATAGTCGTAGTTTTAATATTACATTTTGACTTTTTAACAGATATAAGAACAACCGCCGGTTTCGCCCCCATAAGACCAAAAAGTCCAGTTGAACCTTCGTTAACAATTCTTATTGACACATCTTCTTTGTTGCAACCAAGTTTGACTAGTCCAGCGTCTATAGCGTCTTTAACATTTCTGCCTTTAAACTCAATTTCCAACATTATTTGCTCCTGTAATTCATTAAATCAGACCAATGCCTAAGAATGCTTAACCTTAATTTCGTCTTCTTTTATTATGAAATACTGTTCTATCATTGAAATTATGCTGTTAGTAATCCAGTATATAACAAGTCCTGACGGGAAAGACCAAAACATAAACGTAAATATAATAGGCATTAAATACATCATTCTCTTCTGCATAGGATCTGAAACTGCCATGGTCATTCTCTGCTGGAAAAACATTCCTACACCCATAAGCAACGGAAGAAGATTAATGCTAAAATCTCCCAAGTACATAAATTGATCCGAAGCTGACAGATCTTTAACCCATAAAATCCAACCTTCATTTCTAAGCTCATAAGCATTTCTTAGCATTGTAAAGAATGCCCAAAAAATAGGCAGCTGTAAAAGCATAGGCAGACAGCCGCCTAAAGGATTAACTTTTTTTGTTCTATAAATATTCAACATCTCTGCCTGAAGCCTTTGAGGTTCGTTTTTATACTTTGTTTGAATATCTTTTATAAGAGGCTGTACACGTTTCATTGCAGCTGCAGATTTTAAACTCTTTAACGTCAAGGGAAGAACTAAAATCTGTATAACAACAGTTATCATAATTATAGCCCAGCCATAATTATGCGTAATTTTATAGAAGAACATTAAAACAGCAAAAGCTATCTTTCCTAAAAATCCAAAAACACCAAAATCAACAGTTTTTTCAAGACCTAAATTATAACTTTTCAAATATGTGTATCCTTTAGGACCCAAATAGAAATTAATAGAGTATTCTTTTCTATCTACGTTTTGAGGGACAGTCGCAGTCATCGTTACAGAATAAGGATGCTTTTTATCAAGTCTTGAAGGAATAATCTTGTCAAAATCTGACGATTTTTCAGGGATAAAGGCGGCAAGGAAATATCTGTTGTCTATAGCCATCCATTTGTAAGAAGAAGCGAGTTCAGAATCGGTTTTAAGTTTCTTTAGTTTATACGGCTTGTCTGCTGTGTATGCCAGAGCTCTGGATAGAGAGACATTTTCCTTCACTTCCTTAGCATCAGTCCCAAGACCGGGTCCCCATTCAATATCTATTTCAGGAACTGAAACTGAAGAGTTTCTATCAATAACAATATTTAAATTGTGCATGTATGAGTCAGATAAATTGTATATTTTGGTAATTTTCCAACCTTCTTTAGACACATACTCAAAAACTATTTTACTATCTGATTTAGAAACAATTTTATAAACAGAGCCCGGAAAATTCCCCATAACAGGAGACGAGCCAGGAAAAACTAAATCTACCCACTCGCCATTTTTTTCTTTAACAGACCAATTAAGTACAGCGGCTCCTTTATTTGTCAAAACCGCCTTATATTTTTCTGTTTCAATATTTATCCTTTCTTCGTCAGCAAATTGCGAAATCTCATCTTGAATTTGATTATTTCTAACAACCATTGAACTTGAATATTCGCTCTTTTCTGTCTGAACTTGAGCTGGAGTTTGATTTACTTGTGTAGATTGTGGAGCAAGGAAAAAGTACCAGATAAAAATTACTGCTGCTGATAAAACTACAAACAAAATAGAATTCTTCTGCATTATGAACTTCCTTTACATTATTTTTTCTTCTTAATTACAGGAACAGGGTCTAATCCGCCATTGCAAAAAGGATTGCATCGTATAATTCTTTTAAAGGCTAGAAAAGAGCCCTTAAAAAAACCATACATTTCTATAGCCTGATAAGCATATGTAGAACAGGTTGGATAAAAGCGACACCTGGCAGGCAGAATTTTTGAAACAAATTTATAATATTTGATAAGAAAAAGAGCAAAAAACTTCATAATACTACTCCGAAACTGTATAAAGCTTGGCATTTTTTAATAGAACCAAAATAATACCTTCAAGTTTTTTGTAATCAAGCAATACCGTTTCCGGCTTTAAAATAAAAATCAAATCTAAACTCGGTTCCAACAAATGTTTATTAGTCCTAAAAATTTCTCTAACCCTTCTTTTAGTTCTGTTCCTTATAACTGCCGTGCCTACTCTCTTTGGAGTTATAAGCCCTAATCGTCTTACATCTTGTCCATCTTTCCTTATGTAAGCTAAAATTCTTATTGCTTTATTTTCAAGCCTTAAGCCGTTTTTAAATACTTTATTGAAATCTCTTTGGATGTGAAGACGCTCAAAATACGCAAAAGAAAACTTCTTCTTACCTGATTTATCGTTGGATAAACCCATTGAAAAAGTTTTCCCTTTTTTAGTCTGCATAAAGACCTAAGCACAAATCGTTTTGCGTCCTTTTCTTCTGCGGGCACTCAAAACTTTTCTCCCTCCGGGAGTAGCCATTCTTGCCATAAAGCCTATTTTTTTCTTTCTTCTGTCTTTGTTTGGCTGATACGTTCTTTTCATTTTAAAATCCTCTTTCTACTATTTACACTCAAATTATTATATCTAAAACCCTTTGTGGTGTCAAACAAAAAAGGGCTTCGTTTTTTTCCGAAGCCCTTAATTAAAAAAAGATGGTACGTCAAAATTTATTTTCTTTTGCCCTTCTTTACAGACTTCTTAACCGTTTTCTTTTTTGAAACTTTTTTTACGGTTTTCTTTTTAGCGGTTTTTTTAGCTTTTTTAGCCTTTTTCTTACCGCCTCTGCTCATAACTGATCTTGAGATGTCGCCCTGCTTGTCAATAAAGTAAAGGTAGCCTTTTTCTTTCTTAAGCCCTACTTTTGTTACTTTTGAAGGTTTTCCACCTTTTTTCCCGCCTCTTGCCATCAAAGCTCTTGAAACATCGCCTTGCTTGTCAATAAAATAAAGGTATCCAGATTCTCTCTTTACTCCAACTTTCTCTACTTTTTCAGCCATTTTACACCTCCTGTAATTGTAAATTGAATTATTTATCTACGCCGGAGTTTACCGGAACGGCATTTTGTTGTAAAACACTTTCTTTTTTGGTGATTATTTTATCTCTAAGCCAAGAATCTACTATATCTTTTGAAAATCTGTATTGTCTTCCTATTTTTGAAGCAGGGATTTTTTTCATTCTTATTAAACTATAAATTTTGGACTTTCCTATTCCCAAATATTCGGAAAGTTCTTTAATATCCATTATTTGCTTATTTGAATTATTCTGTGTTTTTTCCATTTTTTATTCTTAATTATCGTTAATTATCTTTCTACGTTAAAATTATATATATTTTATTATATTTTGTCAAATATTTATTTTTAATATTAAACTTAAGTAGATTGTTCTATATTTTACTATTTATTATCTTTTAATAAATAGCATATCTACTACACGCAATTTTACAGACTTTATTGCGATGTGAAATAAATTTCACATATATTTTTATCAAATACATATTTTAATATTGCATAATTAACAATGAAAAATTATGCCAGTGGAAAATCTGGCATAATTAATTTTTATTAAAATATCAATTAAAGAATTATTTGTGGAAAGGTTTAGATAGACTTAAGAGGCTATATATGATTTAATTTTATTGGCTTCCTTATATATTTCTTCTGGCTTTACACCTATGTCAAATTTACCGTTTTCATAAAGAATTTTACCATTTATCATGGTCAACTTAATGTTTTGTTTGTTGCCTGAATAAACTAAATTTTTGAGTATATTATTTAAAGGCTGCATATTCGGCTTATGTAAATCAATTACAATTAAATCTGCAAGTTTACCCGGAGATAAAGTATCGCAATCTGTAAGCCCCATAACGTTTGCTCCTATTCTTGTGCTCATTTCTAATACTTTTATGGCATCCATCACAGATGCATTGTTATTTATAACCTTTTGCAATGCTGTGGTCAGATACATTTCTCTAAACATATCAAGAGCATTGTTGCTTGCAGGTCCATCTGTACCCAAAGCTACTTTAATTCCAAAATTTACCATTTTCTCTACAGGAGCTATACCGCTTGCGAGTTTACAATTGGAGGCGGGACATGTTACAACAGCAATTTCCTTTTGTTTAAATATTTCAAAGTCTTCTTGGGATAAATACACACAGTGGAAACACCCTCCACCATGTTCAAATATGCCAAGACTATTTAAATACTGCGTGGGTGTCATTTTAGTTCTTTTTATACAGTCGTCAACCTCGCGCTTGCTTTCAGAGTTGTGGGTATATACGGACACTTTATATCTCTCTGCAGTTCTCGCTATGGCTTTGATCAACTCTTTGGAAGAGGTGTATTCCGCATGGAAACCAATAAGAGCAGAGATTAAATCGTGGTTTTCATTAAAGTGCAGGTAGTTATCTTCCATTTTTTTTACACTGTCTAAATTGTCTCCATTTATACCACTTACTAACACCGAGCGAAAACCGACATCTGTAGATGCTCTTGCCATTTCTTCAGGAAAGAAGTACATATCCATTGCAGAAGTAATTCCACTAGTTAAATATTCTAAAATAGCAAGAAGATTTAAATAATATAGATATTCCTTTTTTTAATTTGTTTTCTACAGGAAAAACTCTATAATTTAACCAGTCTAGAAGTGGCAAATCGTCTGCATATGATCTTAGAAACGTCATGCCCGAGTGAGCGTGGGCATTTTTAAAACCCGGCATAATAAGATTGCCTTTGAGGTCTAGCTCTCTGTCAAATATAAAATTAGAGTGCTTATAAGGACCTACATAGGTAATTTTATTGCCTTGAACCCAGACTTCTTCTCCTTCTATAATTTCTGTTCTATCAGCCATCGTACAAATTAGCCCGTTATAAAATCTTATATTCATTTTTTCTTTCCTTATATTTTTTACACATCATGTTTGTCTGTATTGATATGATAACGGCTGTATTATGCCTATACCCTTTCTGTACATATTGGCAAATAGATACTTAGCAACAGCCTTCATTGTAAAAACATCAGCCATCGCTCTGTGGCTCAGCGCAACTTCTACGCCTATGGCATTTGCGATACTAGCAAGCTTGTTAGATTCAAAATTAAAATATTGTCTTGCAAGTTGCAAAGTATCCAAGTAAAAAAATTTTTTTGAAATAATGCCTGCTTGTGAAAGTTCTTTAGAGACAAAAAGTAAATCAAAAGAAGCATTATGGCACACAACAATTTCGTCCTCTATAAAAGAAATTATATCTTTTGCAATATCTTTAAAAGACGGAGCCTCTTTAACCATATCGTCGTATATAAAATTTACCTTGGAACAATCTTCAGGTATGGAGCAGCATGGATTTACAAAGCTTTCGTATTTCTGATCAAGTCCATCTTTTGTTTTAAGCATAGCAATCTCTATTATCTTTGCGCCTTTTTCGGGATCAAGACCAGTAGTTTCAATATCCAAAAAAACTAAATTTTCTGGATTCTTTGTAAAAACAAATTTCTCTTCAAAGGCATAGTTCATTTAATATTCCGTAACCTTAATAAAAATAATGAAAATAAACAAACACAGTAAAAACAGTCCATAAAAAATTTGTTGCAAAATTCTTGGTTTTTAATTTGAATATCCAACTAAAAACTTTAAACGAATATAGCAATATCTGAGCATCAACAAAACAAAAAATTAATATTACTCCGTAAATTATAACCGAGCCTACAATTAAATTAAGATTTATTCCTGAAAAAGAGAAATAAGTATTGAAGAAAAAACATAAAATAAGATTCATTAAATAAACAATAATAAAAAACAAATATTTTTTATTATAAAACATTCTGCCTCTTAATTTCTTTTACGGCTTTATCATTTCCATAAAATGCTGCTTTCTTTAAATATTCTAAACTTTCTTTCTCTTTGCCGAGCTGTTTATATGACATTCCAAGAATATAATTTGCATTATTATCTTCAGGATTTATTTTTAAAGCTTTTAAAGCTTCTTTAGCAGATTCTGTAAAATTATTTTTATCGTAATAAAGATTCGCAATTTTTATATATGGAGCTATGAAATTTCCATCAAGTTCCAAGGCTTTTTGATAATTTTGTACTGCTGATTCATAATTGTCCATTTTCGCAAACATATCTCCAATATTACAAAACGCCACAACAAACGAATTATCGTGCAGTATTGCTTTTTCGTAATACAATATCGCTTCTTTGTAATTACCTTCTTCATCAAAAGTATTGCCGATTAAATTGTAAAAACCAGATTTGTTAAATTTATTAGACATCAAAGCTTTATTGTAAAAATCTCTAGCTTTTTCATAAAGCCCAACTGATCGAAAACATAAACCCGCCAACAAATATAATTTTTCCGAGTCAGGGTTTAAATCAATGCCTTTCTCAATATATTCCGCAGCTTGTAAGAAAGTATCTTTATCATTCGTCTCTAAAGCTTTGCGGTATAAAGCATCTCCAAGAAAATAGTAAGAATCTTCATTGTATGAATCAATAGATGAAACAAGTCTAAAATATTTTTCTGCTAGAGAATAGTTACCTAACTTTAAAAGAGAAATACCATATCTTTTATAGACATCTGGCTCTGAAACATTTAATTTTATAACCTTAGCAAAATATCTTGCCGCATGAAAATGCTCTTCATTAGAATAATATTCATTCGCTTTTTGTAACAGATATTCTCTTGAGTAATTTAAATGTCTAATAAAATATACGCAGATACCCGCTGCAATAAAACATAAAGTTATAATAAAACTGTATTTTAAATTTTTATCTGGTATTTTTCTGGAAAGTATTTTTTTAACATATCTACTGTACTGTTTTTCCAAGTTGCGCACCTTTTACTCCGGACCATCCTTTTTCCTGTAAAAGACTAACCGTTTGAGCAGTAGTTTGTTTATTTGAATGTATTACATATATTTTTGCATCTTTACTTTGCTTTGACAACCATTTTTGTAGCATTTCAAAATCTGCATGATCTGAGAACACATTGTATCTCTTTATTTTCGCTGCAAGTTTTTTTAAATCAAAACGCGGTTTTTTATTTCTTAAAAGAAGTCCTGCCGAACTTTCAGGATCTACATAATTTACTACCATCACAAAAACATTTTTATCATGCAGCAGTATTGGTGCAAGTTGCTTGGATTTACCTTTATCCATATCGCCGCTTGATGAAAACAAAATCATCTGCATTTCGTAATTTCTTATCATCTGCAGTCTTGTATTTTCTGGAAGAATAGATTTCTTTTGGTAGATAGTCTCTAAAAACCACTCACTTTTACTATACTCATGATCTTCATCTTCTTTTCTTGAAACCTCTTTTTGATACAAAGCCGTTATTGCGTTTGCAGAAGGCGATACTGAATAAATTGGGAATTTTGTTGATATATACCCATCATCCTGCATAAGTTTTAATTCATATAAAACTTCCTGCGTTCTGTTTAAAGCAAATGCCGGAATCCAAACAGTCTTTCCCGACTCTAAAGCATTTTTTAAATCTTTTCTGAATAATTCATATTCTCTGGCAACATTATGGTTAACTTTACCGCCGTAAGTAGCTTCCATAAAAATCAAATCAACAGATTCTGGTATTTCAAATTCTCCATTAAATTTGGAATTTCCGCTTCCCAGATCTCCGGAAAAGAGAACCTTTTCTTTATCCGTGCTAAAAATAATGCTCGCAGAACCTGGAATATGCCCTGCATTTATAAGTTTAACTTTTAAACTGTCTGAAATTTTTATTTCTTCGTTATAGTCTGCGTTAACAAATTTTTCTGATATTTTTTCAGATTCTCTCTCACAGCAATTTTTGCACAATATAAATTTAACTTTTTCATTTTTCTCTAGATCTTTTAGCAGCATTTCATCTTTTGAATAGCCTATTGATTTAATATTTTTCTTGCATTCTTCAGTCCAATGTGCAACTACAGTCCCGTTCTTTTCTTCCGCTTTCTCATACTGGCTTTCCGACCAAAACCATTTTCTTTTTATCAAGTCAAAACCATTCCTTTCTTTAAAAAGAGCAATTGCCAATTCTTTTGTAGCTTTTGTAGAGTAAATTTTGCCTTTGAAACCTTCATATATAAGAAGAGGAATTCTACCGCTATGATCTAAATGAGCATGTGTTAAAAAAAGAGCTTTTGCATCTATAAGCTCTTTCTGAATTTTAAGATTTAGAGATTCTTCTAAATCAAAGGGTTCTATGCCTTGCTCACCACTACTGGACATAAAAAGACCGCAATCAACTATAATTCTTTCAGCTCCCGTATCTAAAAGAAAACAACTGCCTGAAACTGTTTCTGCGGCACCATAAGGTGTAACAGAAATATCCGCAAAAAGCGGCAATATAAAAAATAATATTACACATACAACTGAAGCTAATTTACACATATCTCCTCGCAACAAATCTTCCTAAAAATACTAAGGCAGGACAACAACTAACCAATAACTTACCACACAATATCATGATATGTTGTGTTTCTTAAGCGATGATAATAAAACTTTATTCTACATTTTGTCTGGAGAAGAAATTCCAAGCAAGCCAAGACCTGTCTGAATTATTATCATAACACCTTCAATCAATTTAAGCCTTGCAGAAGCAAGAGCAGCGTCGTCTGTCAAAACTCTACACTTTTCATAGAATCTATGATAACTGTCTGCAAGCTCTATTAGATATACCGTAAAATGGTGCGGACTCATTGTCTTTTCTGATAATGCCAACGTATCGCAAAATGCCGCAAGCTGCTTTATCAAAGCTCTTTCTTCTTTTGAATTAAGTAAATCAAAATTTACTTTTTCATTATCGCCCGTAAGATCCACCCTGTTTTTACTCTCTTTAAAAATAGATGAGCATCTTGCATTTACATATTGAACGTAAAAAACAGGATTTTCGCTTGATTGTTTTTTAGCAAGTTCTAAGTCAAACTCTAATTGGGAATCAGGCGCTCTAAGCAAAAAGAAAAATCTGCAAGCGTCTTTACCTACTTCGTCAACAACAGATTTCAATGTGATAAACTCTCCACTTCTTGTTGACATTGCAACAGGCTGACCATCGCGCACAAGCGACACAAGTTGATATAAAATAATATCTAAATTTTCTTTGCTAAAACCAAGCATCTGAACACACGCTTGAATCCTTGCAACATAACCGTGATGATCCGCTCCCCAAAGATTTACTAGTTTCTGAAAACCTCTCTCAAATTTATTCTTGTGATATGCAACATCAGAAGCCAAGTAAGTGTATCTGCCGTCACTTCTTTTTAAAACTCTGTCTTTATCATCACCGAATTTTGTTGAAGCAAGCCACAAAGCATCGTCTTTTTCATAAGCATCACCTTTTTTAAGAAGATATTGACAAGCTTTGTCAACTTCGCTTTTTCCTTCTTTATCTTTAACCACCGCAATTTTCGTTTCAGAAAACCAATTATCAAACTCAACAGCAAAATCTTTTAAATCTTCTTCTATTGTTTTTAGAATATCTTTCACAGCTTCTCTTCTAAAATCTATTTTTTCAAAACTCTTGCCTTCTGCAATAAGCCTCTTGGCAATATTAACTATGTACTCTCCTTGATAATGATCTGCAGGGAACTCAATTTTTTCACCTTTTAGCTGCTTGTACCGAATTTCAACAGAATTCGCCAAAACAAGCATTTGATTGCCAACATCATTTAAATAGTATTCTTTTGAAACGTTATATCCTAAATGCTTTAAAATCCTTGAGATAGAATCGCCTATCGCAGCACCTCTTCCATGTCCTATGTGCAGAGGTCCAGTCGGATTTGCCGAAACAAATTCCACCAAAATTTTTTCTTTGTTGTTTGCTGCCATGCTTCCATATTTATTTTTTTCTTTAAGAATCGCTTTTAACTCTGTATATAAAACATTATTTTTAACATGAAGATTTATAAATCCTGCGCCGGCAATCTCAGCTTTTTCTATAAGATTTGGAAGTTTTTTAGATATAATGTCTATTATCTCTTGAGCTGCAACTCTAGGATTTGTTTTAACTTTTTTAGCTATAAGCATAGCGGCGTTGGTTGCAAAATCCGCATCAATATTCTTCGGCGGAACTTCTACCGTAAAATTAACGCTTTCCGTTATACCTTTAGATTCTAAATATTCAGTGATTATACCGTTTAAAGCGGTTATTATTTTTTGTTTTATCATTTCCAAGCCTCATACTTAATCTTTGCCAGATCCCACTTATCTTTCGGCGGATTATTATCATCAGATTTTCCTATAACAACAAGAGAAAACGCTTTTATATTTTCAGGAAGATTCAAAAGTTTTTCTATTGCCTCCGACCTCTCTTTGTTTGAGTATATTCCGCACCAAACAGAGCCGTAGCCTTTTGACGTTGTAGCTAAAAGAATATTTTCAGTAGCTGCAGCACAATCTTGAGGTAAATAATCTTGAAAAACTAAATTTTTATCGCCAACAACCAAAATAGCCAAAGGCGCTTGTAAAATCATCTGAGCAGCCTGATGGGCAGCTGCGAGTTTTTTGTGAGTTTCTTTATCTTTTATTACAAGAAAAGATACACATCTTGAATCCCTTGCAGTAGGGGAAGATAACCCTGCTCTTAAAATATATTCTAAATCCTCTTTTTTAACGTCTTCCTTAGTATATTTGCGAACACTCTTTCTCTCAAGTAAAATATCCATTTTCTCTCCTATTAATTCAGTTGCTATCCATAAATTCTTTCAGCTCTTTCAACTTTTTTATTTTATCAGCTGTTTATACTGGCTTAAGAGAATTTACTTTGTAGTATTTTGCAATATTATCTCTATACACAAGAGACCCTACATCAGCGCCTTCCTGTTCATATAGCACACAATGTTTATTATACGACACAATACTGGTCACTTCAATATTATCTAATACTCCTTTTTCTCTTTGAGAGATAATCCAGTCGGCTCTCTCTTTAAATTTCGTATATACATTAAGTATATCTTTTAAAGCATAAATAAAAGATACAGCAAAAATCTTATTAACCACCAGATGCTGTATAGCTTTCTGTGCGAATTCATTTTTATTGTAAATTATACTAAAATTCTTATTAAGCTTTCGCTATGTATATTTACAACAGTAAAATATAAAGTTTTTAAACTTAACGAAATTCTTGCAATACAAATAAAACTTTAAAAGACTCTTTTATGATATAATACCCCTCATTATGAAAGAAATATTAAACAAAAACTTAAATGCTAACCAACAAGAAGCAGTACTATGCACTGAAGGTCCATTAATAATATTTGCAGGTGCAGGAACTGGAAAGACTAGAGTGATAACCCACAGAATAGCGCACTTGCTATCTATTGGAGTTGCTCCTTGGTCAATACTGGCTGTTACGTTTACCAACAAAGCTGCCGCAGAAATGAAACAGAGGGTAATAGAATTATCCACTGAAACGGGCGAAAAAGTATGGATATCAACTTTCCATTCGTTTTGCGCTTATTTTTTAAGAGTTGAAGCTGTAAAAATAGGACTAAATCCTAACTTTCTTATATATGATTTCGGCGAACAAAAAAACGTAATCAAAGACTGCTTAAAAGATTTGAATCTTGACGAGAAGAAATTTAAAATATCAAGTATTGCAGATAAAATAAGCCGCTCAAAAGACGATTTAAAAACCCCTTCCGACATGGCGGCTCAAGCTGAAGAAGACGGCGATTTTATGGGTACTACAATTGCAAAAATATACCAACTCTATCAAAAAAAACTAGAAAGCTCAGCTTCTTTGGATTTTGGAGATCTAATAATGCGTACGGTTGTTTCATTGGAGCAATACCCTGCGTTGTTAGAGCATTACCAAGAGAAATATAGGTATATAATGATTGATGAGTACCAAGACACAAATCATGCTCAATATATGTTTGCAAAGCTTCTTGCAGCAAAAAACAAAAATATATGTGTAGTTGGCGATGATGACCAGTCAGTTTACTCATGGAGGGGCGCCGATATTAACAATATTTTGGATTTTGAAAATGATTATCCTAACGCCAAAGCAGTAAAGCTGGAACAAAACTACAGATCAACGCCTAAAATACTAGAAACGGCTCACAAAGTAGTAAAACATAACGGCGCAAGAGTAAGCAAACACTTGTGGACACAAAACACTGATGATGGAACAGTATCACTACTAAACGCTGAAACAGAAAATGACGAAGCAGCAAAAGTCGCTGAGCTAATATCTCTAAAAAGTATGAGCGCCGAATATAACTTATCTGATTTTGCGGTTTTCTACAGAACAAATGCTCAATCGCGTACTTTTGAAGACGCTTTTAGAAGGGCAGGACTCCCATATGCAATAGTCGGAACTTTAAAATTTTACGACCGCGCTGAAATTAAAGATATCATGGCATACTTAAAACTCATACATAATCCCAACGATAATATAAGTTTTAAAAGAATTATAAATATGCCTAAAAGAGGCATTGGAAAAACTTCTGTAGAAGCATTAGAAAAGTTTTCAATTATTAAAAATATATCTATTTGGCAAGCAATTGACTCCGCTCAAGAAGCAAATTTAAAAAAAGGAGCGGTTGCAGCTCTAAAATCTTTTTCTCTTCTTATAAAAGGTTTTATTGATTTAAAAAATAATACTTCAATCAAGGAGATGGCTGAAAAAGTTATACTGCATTCTGGATATTTAAAAGAACTTGAAGCTGAAAACTCTCCTGAATCCAGAACAAAAATAGAAAATATTCAAGAATTGATTTCGGCAATTGACGACTTTGAAAAACGCTCTCCAGACAAATCTCTTGCAGGATACCTAACGCAAATAGCCTTGATAAGCGACATAGATTCTTTAGACGAATCTAAAGGCAAAGTTACGTTAATGACATTTCATCTAGCCAAAGGTTTAGAGTTTAAAAATGTTTTTCTTTGTGGACTTGAAGAAGGTTTATTCCCTATAGGAGAATCTGCGTTTAATCCTCAAGAGTTGGAAGAAGAAAGAAGGCTTATGTACGTCGGTATGACAAGAGCTATAAAAAATCTCTATTTGTGCTGGGCTACAGAGAGAACTGTCTATGGCAAAACTAAATGGAACATGCCTTCAAGATTTATCACTGAAGCAGGATTTAGGGAAGAAGTTATTGAAAGACAACACAACATTAAAAACTTTAATCAGGGATTTTATATAACAAAATGGAATGCAGCTTCTAACAGCAAACAGTATAATAATTTTTCCAGAGCAAAAATTTCGTATAGAAGCGAAGATTCATACAAATATAGCGAATTAACTAAAGACGAGCCTCTTTATACTCCCAGTTCAGATTCAAGTCCTTATAAAATAGGGACCATCGTTTCACATCCCATTTTTGGAAAAGGCAAGATTATTGAAAAAAATGGTATTGGAAACGATTTAAAACTTGTTGTTTTGTTTGAAACAGGGCAATGGAAGAAGCTTCTTGCAAGAGTTGCTAATTTGAGCGTTATATCCTGAGCACAATTTATTTATAATTTCTTAATTGAAAAAAGATACCTTATGTGACAATTTTTTCTTAACTCTTGCTAATTTTCATCTATAATTTGTTCAGATTGAATTTCTTCAGCGTTTGATTCTACTTCGTTCTGCAGCAAAGCTTTTTCGTTCTTGGTAAGAGGCGTTTTGAGCAAAGTGCTTATTGCCAGTATCACTATTACTATTAAAAGTACCAGTGCAATTCCTAATTTATGTTTGTCTTTCATTTCTCCTCCAAACAATATATATTTATACACCTGCCTTTAGTATTCTATGAAATTGAATAATTTTATACAATGCTTACATGGATTTTAAAACATTTTTTGGAATATTTGAAAAAGACATAAAACATAACTGTATTATCTGCCAAAGTTATGATATATCTTTATTTTCAGACAAAATTTCCGTCGGTTTATTTGTAAAGTGTGCAAACATCGCAAACGCCACTGTAATAGCTTTAAAAAATAATTTTCTTGCAGGTGACGTAATTCTACATCTAAAAAATACAATTTGCGAAAACATACTTTTATTCGGCAGCTGCGGTGGCTGCAATGGAAGAGGTTATGGCGATATAATTATAATTGACAAAGCTTATAATCTTGAAAGTTTTTCAACTATGTTGAACTTCAAAGAAGAAACTGAGTATTCTCAATCAACACGACTCTTATTTAATGATTTTTTGGCAAAAAGCGGCATAGCTGATATAATAAAAACAAATTCTGCATGCGTAAGCTCTTTGGTTTTAGAGTCAAATTTCTTAAGTTGGTTTAAGAAAAAAGAAGTTTCTGTCGCCGATATGGAATCTTCAATAATTTTTTCAGCGGCAAAACACATAAACAAAAGTGCAATAGGGTTAGCATATGTTACGGATTTTATAGGACAAGCTCCAACGATACAGATAGATACCACAAACAAACAAAAAATAGCATCTTCTAGAAAAAAATTAGCGGAATCTCTTGTGAAATTTTGCGATAGAATTGAATATGACAACTTTAAATGCGACTAACCTTATTGCAAGTAGATTCCCTCATTTTGGAATAAATAAATCAAGAGAAATTCTAAGACTCTTGCACGAAATATTAAGTATTGAAAAAATTACAATCAGTGATATACTTGCCACATTAACGACAAAAGACTACGAATCAACTAAAAAGCAACTCCTCAAGCGCAGATACCCAAGAACTTTCGGAAAAGTTCCTTTGAGTTCTTTCTATCTGCCAAAATATGAAGTTGGTACAGCTGCAAAAGCCGAAATAACCGCCGACCAGTTCTATCCAAAAAATATTTATTATGAACCTGAAGCAAAAAAGTCCACCTTATTTGAAAATGTAAAAATTTTATTCCCAAACTCTCAATACAATGAAATAGAATCTTTAAAAAACTTTGTTAAAAGCAGCTCGTTCACATTAAAAGATTACAATAATCGCTCCGACAATTTATTTTTAATAAAAGAAAAATATAATTTTTTAAAAAGATGTCCATGCACATCAGGTGTAGTAACTTGCGGGTATTCTATTATAAATTTAGGTATGGGCTGTATATACGACTGCAGTTATTGCTTTTTACAGGGTTATCAAAATATCCCCGGAATAGTTATCCCTTACAATATAACAGATTACCTTGAAGATGAAAAAATTGGCAGATCAACACAAGTTCTTTTTAACTATACAAGAATTGGCAGCGGAGAGTTTACCGACTCTCTAGTTTTTGACCATATTACAGATTTCTCAACTTTTATAGTTAATTACTTTAAAAATAAAAAAGATATATTCTTTGAGTTCAAGACGAAAAGTTCAAATATACAAAACCTTTTAAACGCAGGTGGGCAAGAAAATATTGTAGCCGCTTGGAGCGTCAACTCTAACGAAATGACAAAAAGCAATGAATTTAAAGCGGCTCCTATACAAGAAAGATTAGAATCAGCAAAAAAGTGCACACAAGCTGGGTTCAGCACTGCATTCCATTTTGATCCTATAATTTACTACCAAGATTGGATGCGGGGATATAAAGAATCTGTAGATATGATTTTTGATATTGTTCCTAATTCAAGCATAAAATGGATTAGCCTTGGGACACTCAGAATGCCTGCCTATCAAAAAATAATTATTGAAAATCGTTTTCCAGAAACGGAAATTCTTAATGGAGAACTGCTGTTAGGACACGATTATAAATTAAGATATTATGAAAATTTAAGAATAGAAATGTATAAATTTATAAACCAAAGAATTCAATCAAAAAAATCTAAAGCAATAGTATATTTGTGTATGGAACCAACGAAGGTATGGGATTCTGTGTTTAAAGTATAATCCTCAATGGTTAAAATAGCTTATAAAGAATACAAGAGATTCTATCACAATAAAACCAAATTGTCTCTGTGTATAATTTCGTCTTCTTCAGTATCTATAATCTTCTTTATATCTATGGTTTTTTTGCCCTTTATTTTTTCAACAACACTGCTATCATAATTAGTTAGCCCTCTGGCAAAGTCCTTTTTGGTTTCTGCATTAGCTATATTTACTGTATCTCCCCTATGAAAAGTCCCGCTTATTTTGACAATACCTGCAGGGAGCAAACTTTTACCTTTGTTTAATAAAATATCAGCTGCTTTATTGTCAACGAATATAGTTCCTTTAGACTTTTTACTAAAAGCTATCCAAGATTTTTTAGCTTGAAGACATTGTTTTTCTGCTTTGATAACAGTTCCTGCTTGACAATCGGAAACAATGTCTTTTAACAAATTAAGCTTTGAACCGTTGGTTATAACAGTCTCTACGCCTGAAGATGCAGCTATCTTTGCGGCAGTGATTTTTGTTTTCATTCCGCCTGTGCCTTTCCCGCTTGAAGAACCGCTTGTAGCATAGCTTTCTATGTCTTCAGTTATTTTATCAATTTTGGGTATAAGTTCAGACGTTGCCGGATTTCCTCTGTAAAAACCATCTACGTCTGTAAAAATTATAAGTTTGTCCGCATCTATGGTAGCAGCGACAAGCGCAGCTAAAGTGTCATTATCGCCAAAATTTATTTCGCTTATAGACACTGTATCATTTTCATTTATTATAGGTATCACTTTATTCTGTATTAAAACATTCAAAGTGTTCCTAGCATTTATATATTCCGCCCTTTTATCAAAAACTTCTCTAGTTAAAAGAATTTGAGCGACTGTCTTCCCATATTTTATGAATGCATCTGAATATGCATTCATAACCAAAGGTTGCCCTACAGCCGCAAAAGCCTGCTTTTCTCTTGTGGTTTTAGGATTAGAGCACATGCCAAGCTTTGCTCTACCCACACCGACTGCACCCGAGCTTACAATTATAATTTCGTGATTGTCATCTTGAAGTTCAGAAAGACGCTGCGCTAAATTAAATATATATTCTCTGTTTAATAAACCATCTTTAGATGTAATCGTGCTTGTCCCGACTTTTATTACTAATCTCATTTTACCTCTTATAAAAAACTTCTTCTTTTACTCAAAATTCTAACGCTTTAAAGCAATCATGTCAAACATGATAAATAAAAATATACTGCAGATTTAAAAGGCTAAAATAACAAAAAAGGAGCCGCAAAAAAAGCGACTCCTTTAAAAATCTAAATATCGCATTTATGCTTTCAATTTTTCTAAAAGAATTTTATTTACAATCTGAGGATTTGCCTGTCCTTTAGATTTTTTCATGACAAGCCCGACTATTGCTCCGATAGCTCTTTCTTTACCTGCCTTAAATTCGGCAACAGCCTTTGGACTCTCGGCAATAGCTTCATCGCAAATCTTCATAATCGCCGACTCATCTGAGATTTGAGCTAAGCCTTTTTCTTTTACTATAGTTTCAGGGTCTAAAGATTTCTCATACATTTCTTCAAAAACAGTTTTTGCAATCTTACCTGAAATAGCACCGCTTAAAATAAGAGATACTAGTTTAGCTAAATTTTTGCTTGAAACAGGCGACTCTGAAATATCTATTTTTGAAGCGTTGAGCTTAGCATTTAACTCAGTTGAAATCCAGTTTGCAACAGGTTTCGCTGCGGCTTTTTTATCTTGCAAAGCCTCCAAAGTTTCTTCATAATAATCTGCGATCATTCTTGTTGAAGTCAAATAATCTGCGTCATATTCTGACAAACCATAATCGTTTATAAATCTTTTCTTTTTTACTTTAGGAAGTTCAGGAAGCTGCTTTCTTAAATCTTCAATAAAAGAATCAGGCAAATCAAAAGGAACCAAGTCAGGCTCAGGGAAATATCTGTAATCTAATGCTCCTTCTTTTGTCCGCATTGACTTTGTTATCCCTTCTTCGGCTTCCCAAAGCCTTGTTTCTTGTATAAGTTTACCTCCTGATTCAAGAACTTCAGTTTGTCTTTCAACTTCGTAAGCTATTGCATCTCTTACGCCTGATATAGAATTCATATTTTTGATTTCTACTCTTGTACCAAGCCCTTTTTGCCCAACAGGGCGTATGCTTACGTTTACGTCACAACGCATTTTTCCCTCTTCCATATTGCACTCGGAAGTGCACAAATATTCAACGATATTTTTAAGTTCGGTCAAAAATGATAGAGCTTCTTGGGGAGAACTAAGCTCAGGCTCCGTAACAAGTTCCATAAGTCCAACACTTGCTCTATTTAAATCAAGAAGAGAATAATCAAGTTTTCTGCTGCCTATTTCGTGAACAAGTTTGCCAGCATCTTCTTCAAGATGTATCCTAGTTATATTTATAAGTTTCTCTTTACCATCAACATTTATTGTGAGCTTACCTTTTGAACACAACGGCGGCTCAGACTGCGTTATTTGATAATTTTTAGGAACATCAGGATAAAAATATTGCTTTCTTGCAAAAGTACATTGTTTGTTTATGGTAAAGCCCAAAGCAAGCCCTGTTTTAACTATGGCTTCAACAGCCTTTTTATTTAGAATTGGAATTGCTCCGGGCTGCGAAGTACATACAACGCAAGTGTTTGCATTAGGCTCTGCTCCAAACTGAGTAGAACACTCACAAAAAACTTTTGATTTTGTGTTAATTTGCATATGAACTTCAAGCCCTACAACTGTTTCGTATTTAGACATTTGTTTATCCTGTTTATATATAAAGTAAATATTGCCAAAAAGTTGTTGCGACAATTCACAAAAAATATTCTAATAATTATTCTGATAAGAAATAAATAAGGAAGGGCAGAGCATCAATAGATTCTTTATCTATTTCATACAATCATTAATTTCTTTATAATACAGGATATTTACTTGTGTCAAATCCAGAAATTTTTTCAAATGAACGGGCTACTTTAAAAAGTTTTGCGTCAGAAAATCTTGCACCCATAAAATGTACACCCATTGGCATACCCGTACTTGTAAAACTACAAGGTACAGTAATTCCCGGGAGACCTGCAAGGTTTGCTGCTATAAGAAAAATATCGCATTCTTCAGGCAAAATCTCGCCAAATTTTACAGGCATCTGCAAAGTTGCAGGCGAAAATATAAAGTCACATTTTTTGTACGCATCAATTATCTGGTTTATAAGCAATGTTCTCACTTTTTGAGCTTGATGGTAACATCTGTGGTAATTCTTTGCCCCTAAAACATAAGTTCCAAACAATATTCTCTTTTTAACTTCGTACCCTAACGATTCTGCTCTTGACTTTGCATATTCATCATTTAAGTTTATACCGTTTGGCGATCTATAACCATAACGAATACCGTCAAAAGTTGCAATATTTGCCGAAACTTCCGCACACATAATTACCTTATACAGTGCGGGAACATACTTATATGCTGGAACGTCAATCTCAACAACTTCCGCACCCTCAAGTTTTATTTTGTTTACGGCATCATTGAAATATTTTGCTATTTCAGAATCTATTTTATAGTCAAAAAGTTGTTTCGGCACTCCAATTTTTAAAGTTTTCAAAATATCTGGATTATCTATATCGTTAGTATAGTCTATCCACTCGTTAGGTTCACAAACTGGATCTCTATAATCTTTTCCAGCTATAACGCTTGTAAGCAAAGCTGCATCGGTTACATCTTTTGCAAATGTTCCTATTTGGTCAAAGGAAGATGCTAATGCGCAAGCGCCGTATCTGCTTATTAAACCGTAAGACGGCTTATAACCTACTATACCGCAAAATCCAGCAGGTTGCCTTATTGATCCTCCCGTATCGGAACCCAAAGCAAACGGAACCATTCCCGAAGCAACCGCTGCAGCACTCCCACCTGAAGAACCGCCCGGTATCCGCTCAATATCCCAAGGATTTGCAGTTTTTTGATAAGCTGACGTTTCAGTGGAGCCGCCCATGGCAAACTCATCCATATTTGTTCTTCCCACAAAAATTGCACCTGCATCTTTAAGTTTTTCTATTACCGTAGCGTCGTAAGGAGAAACATAATTTTCAAGATATTTAGACGCCGAAGTCATAGATTCGCCTTTGACCATTATGTTATCTTTTATACCAATCGGAACGCCTTCAAGTAATCCGCACTTTGCCCCTGATTTAAGTTTATTGTCAACCTCCTCAGCTTGTTTTAAGGAATGATCTTCGTTTAATTTAAGAAAAGCTTTCACTTTAGGTTCGGCTTTTCTAATATGTTCAAAACATGCTTTTACAGCATCTTCACTTTTTATCTCGTCTGAACAAATTTTTGTCTTTAACTCTTTCACTTTCATTTTTAAGATTTCGTTCATAGTAATTAAAACCACTTTTTCTTTCTAAAATATATAAGCATTGCCAGTATAGTTATAATCATTAATCCAACAGCAAAAAACCATGCTCCTTTTTGTCCAAATATAGCGTATTCAGGAAAAAGAACATTCATTCCATAATATCCTGACACTATAAGTACCGGCATTAAAACTGTTGCGATGATTGTTAAAAATTTCATAACTTCCGTAAGCCTTACAGTAACACTGGACATGTAAACTTCTATCAAGCTAACCACCATTTGGCTTCGCATAACTATCGCCTGATTCATTCTTGCGCACTGCGTGTAAATATCTCTGAAATATACTAGATATTCTCTTGCGACCAAATTGTTTGTAGCTCTTGTAAAATAAACATATGCTACTTGCTGCGACTCAGCTATCTTTCTCATAGCAAAAATTACTTTTTTTGTATCAAGAATTTCTTGCATATTTTCTGTCTCTGGATCTTCTAAAATATCGTCCTCAAGAGACTCTATTTTGTCGTCAATTTTTTCAAGAGTAAATTCGTAACTAGAAACCACTTTGTTAAATATATTGTAAAGTAAGTTTTCAAACCTTTTCATTTCAATTTGAGTTCTGACTTTTGCCTTTTCGTAAAGAGTTTCCAAAAAGAAAAGCTCTTCCGTATGCACAGTAATAATAAATCCTTTGCCAACAAAGAAGTTAAGTTCGTAGATGCTGTCTTCAAATTCTTGGAAATAGTTAGGCTTTAATTGTATGCCGTGCACAGCTCCAAAAACATAATTTTCAAATTCCTCAATTTTTGGATAATACTGCGGGAAAAGACAATCTTCAATTGACATCTCATGAAACTTAAAAGCTTCAGAAAGAAGTAAAGTTTCATCGTGTGTTAACTCGTGATTTTCAAGATGTATATCAATCCAAGCAAGTTCAGTTTTCTTCTTGCAATCTTCTATAACTTGCAAAACATTTTCTGTGGCAGTAATTGTGCCGTTGATAGAATAGATTGCTTTTAACATTGGCTATACTATAACCTTTTTAATTTTATAAAAAGATCCTTCTCTCAAAGGAGCGCTGTTTAACATTTGATCTATAACTTCTCTCGGACACGGTTTTACAATATCTTCTCTCCAAACATTTCTAAGCTCTGTAACATGCGTCGTAGGGTTTAAACCAGTAACGTCTGGTTCTTGCAAAACTTCAACATATTCAAACATTCTGTTAATATCTTCAAGATATTTTTCCTTTTCATCTTCTTTGATATCTATTCTAGCAAGAAAAGCTGTGGTCTCAAGTTCTTCTTTTAACATAAGTACCTCTCAAACTGACATTGAAAGCATTATAATAAAATCAATTTTCTTTGACAATATAAGCGAGTATCTTTACACACATTAAATAACTTTAATGTTCGGCAAAATTCTTCTCTTTTTAAATCCTAACAAACTATCCACTTCAAAGCAAGAATTTAGCTCTGAAATCTAGCACCCCAAGAAGCAAAAAGCATCTTCTTGGGGTATTACATTAGAATATCTGTCCATGCTAGTTAATACAAGTCCACAAATATCTCAACTCTCCTATTCTTTGCTCTTCCTTCTTCATTCTCGTTACTATCTATAGGCTTGCTTTCTCCGTGCCCTATCTTTTCTATTTTAGCTGTTGGTATTCCATATTTGGCAAATACTTCATGCACCGCATGCGCCCTTGCTAGCGACAATTTCTTATTATACGCATCACTCCCATGTGAATCAGTATGCCCTTCTATTCTTATCTTCTCAAACTTATACTTCTTACCTATTTTTTTTGCCAACTCTTTTATCTCTTTTTCTGCCTCGGGCTTTATGTCTGACTTGCCAAACTCAAATAGTACTGCATTTATCCTAAACTGTTTTATTTTATCATTTCCTGTCTTAACTTCAGATATGTTTTTGTTTATCCACTTCCCAAATGAGTATCTAACTCCTATATTTCCATACATGTCCTTTGCCATTGAAGACCATTTTATATCTCCACTGCAATAAGCCTCTAACCCATCTAACACATAATAACCAAAACCTATATCGCTCCTAACGCTTACTGCATCTAGCGTTACGCTCCTTGACCGAAAATCTCTATTCCCTATACCGTTAGGCAAACTATATCCTCCTGTGAATCTGTTTGTTATCTCTTCATTTCTGCCACTTAACATACAGTCTAGTCCACAAGATATATTCCACCTAAACTTTTCTCCTTGTCCTGTAAAACCTATTCCTCCAACTAATCCTGTCCTAACATAATCGTTAGCCTTTACTTCTAAATTCCATATATCTCCTCCACTTTCTGTAAAACTATTCGTGTGTATCAATGCTAAACCTGCACCCACATACGGTCTTAGTTTTACTTTCCCTAATACACTACTGCTTGCTATTGCTATCCTATACCCTGCTTCTATATCTAATATCCCACTGACGCCACTAAACTGTCCTTTAGCCTTTAGTCTATTTTCAAATCTTAAACATCTTGTCGTATCGTAATTGTCTGCACTAAATGACACTAATCCTTTTATATCGTATTTCTCTTTAACTATACCGCCATACAAACCTAAACCCCAACTATTAACTTCACCTTTGTGCAAGTCGCTTCCCTGACTTATTGAACTTTTATTCTGCTTTACATACAAACCTGCCATTGTTGTTGAACTCGTCATCATGTCAAACCCAGCTAGCATCCCAGTGTTATTTATTTTAAAAGTATTTGGTGACTCTCCATCTTTGTCTGTATCTATAATCGCTCCTTTTGCTTGCGCCCATATACCCTTTGCAGGCTCTTCGTATTCTTTATAATTATATATCCTGTTATACACATCTCTCTTTGCGTCATCATATGCTCTGCTTATTATCACATTGCTTATAAAATACCCAGACAAATCAAATAACGCATCCTTCAGTCCAGCAATATTTTTTCCTGCTCCTCCTATATCATGTGGCGTTATATCCTCAACTCCATCGTCCAATGCATTCATAAAATCCTGCAACTTATCACCTAACTTTTTAGCGTCCCCACTCAAGTTAGCTGACATCGCTCCCGGTTCTCCGTTGTAGGCTTCATCACAAAAATAATCCAATGTCTTGGCTGCTTCCGTTTGGTTAAAACACAAGTTTAGTGATGCAAATTTTGTCCTGTCTCTCGCATATCCTTCTACTAATAACGCTCTATACTCATCTAAATAATCGTATCTCATTATGTAACTCTTTGGTAATGTGGCTCCTACGAATGTTATTGTTCCAAAATTTCCTTCATAACTTCCTTCTTTACCGTACTTCATCAGCTTATAAGCTCTCCACTTAGCTGTTGCCAAATTTCCAAATGCGTCATTCGTTTTTAGGCTTAACTTACTGCTTCCTTCTATAATTATTTTTCCGCCATCTACATTTATTAAATCGCTATCTCCTGAATCATAACTACTATCATCAGAGGATGCCAAATCAAAACTTTTCAATTTTAATCTACCCATCTCCCGCGCCGCCGCCTCTCCAAATAAGTTCATCTCTAATAGTCCTTGATGCACAAACCTATTTCCTACATGTACTTGCAGTCCGTATCCAGCTGTACCATCTATTTTTAATGTCGCGTTTGTACCCACAGTTATACTGCTACTTGCTCTTACTTCTGTTTCTCCTATTATATTAAACTGCGATTGTCCTTTTATGTTTAAGTTCGGCACTATTGTCTCAGTTCCACCATTTGTTTGTAAATTAAATACTGTCCCTCCATTTAAATTAACTTCACCAATACTTCCTTCTTCACTTCCTATTGCATCGTACATGTTTATTGCCCCATTCTCTCCTGATGCTCCAAAATTTATTATAGAGTTTCCTGCTAAATATATACCATTTGATACGCCGCCAGATGTGTTACCGCTAAAAACTTTAGCACTTGTTGTATCAATCCCGACATTTAATGTTGCATTGTTTACATATATTGCGCCGCCAGTGCCTGAGGCACTATTGCCTATTACTTGAAGTTCACCAGAGAACGTTATCTCTGACCCGTCATCTATATATAGCGCTCCGCCATTACCTGCTGTTGCGCTGTTTCCCATAAATTTCGTTCTGTTTAAAACAATCTTTGCCCCGTTTGATGCATATATTGCACCACCACCTGTATCTGTTGCTGTATTTGAAGTAAAAGTTACACCCATAGTTAAGACACTCGCGGTATTTGTAGCTACCGCTAATGCAGCTCCTTGTTCTCCTTGTGCACTTATTAACTCCACTCTCATCAGCTGAAAATCTACTTCTTGATTTATCTTAAACAAAGACACTCTCTGCCCTGTAGTATTTGATCTAGCTACTATATTGCTCTTTCCATTGAAGTCATCATGTCCTTCCACATAAAAACTTCCGCTCACCATGTCATCTAAATCTGCATTTGGGTAGTACGTATCGGCTGTACTATCAAATGAAAAATTTAATGCCCTGTTGCCTTCTTTTGTGTTCATATTGTTTAAACTGTCACCACTTGTTACTTTATATGCATCAATTATTACATTTCGTGAATTAGCAGGGTCTATTGTTATTGAATATTCGTACGCTAATGTCGCTATTGTGCTTTCACTATCTCTTTCAAATTCTATATTTCTGTCTAATAACTTTACTGTATGCGTCTCTATATGTCCTAATTCTCCATTTAATTCCCCAACTGTTATTACTCCTAATTTTATCTTGTTTGTTTCTCCTGAATTATTGTTTACCACTAACATTGACCCTGATGCATTAGGAGATATCATCACTATGGTAGTATTCAAAACGGTGTTAGATGTTACTAGATTATCAAACTGCACTATCCTTGTTGATGGTTGTATGTCATAATCAAAATGCCTTTCATCTTCAAAATCTATGTCTATAGTTGCATTTGTAAATTTATAGGTTGTGGGTCCTGTATAAGTGTCGCTATCTACATCAACATAACAATTAACAAATTGCACCTCGTTGTTAGCTCCTGAATCAGGAATTTTATCCTCTAACACATACCAAGTCCCATTATAACCATTCCCCTTAAATATTGCCCTTGCATTATCTCCTACAAACTCTATTTTTCCTGTAAGCGTCGTACTTAAATTATCGTTGACTGTTGACTCGTGTTCTAAGATACCACCAGTGCTGAGAAATACTCTATAATCTATTTCCCTATTTTCACATATATCAGGCATTGTTACTTTTAACAAGCTATTTTCTATTGTGTTCGTACCTATAAACAAATAAGTGCTGTCAGGAACTATTGTTGTACCGCTGTTTTGTTTAAATTCTCCTACAAACCCTCTATTTACTCCCGCTATTGTAAATGTACCGCTTCCTACTTTAAATATTTTTCCATCTCCACTTATTATGTCTTCGCTTATGCTTAAATCTCCACTTTTACTTATTTGAAATACGCCATCTTGCCACAACTGCAAACGGCTTTTTATACTACTACTGCTTCCATCTACAAAATTTAGTACCCCGCCTGTTATGCTACTTATACTTGTTTCTCCAAAATAGTCAGCACTTACTGTTGTCGTTCCATTAATTTGTAAAAACAATCCTCCAAATGTTCCATTATCGCCTGTTATTTTCAACTCGCCTAAACCGCTCTTTTCTATAACCGCTCCGTTTGCCATAGTCCCATAGACCTGATTTGCCCCAAAACTTGTCAAATCATCACTTGTTATACTCAATATTCCATTTCTATTTAAATATATTGCTCTACTTCTTGTTATATCGCTTCCATTTCTTAATTCTAAAACGCTTGACCCTATGCTACTTATTCCACTAAAGTAATTCCCGTTTACTATAGTCGTTCCGCTACTTTGTATAAACATCCCTAAAAATCCACTATTATCTCCTGACAAACTCAATGTACAACTGCTCGTCTTATTTATAAATGCGTCTCCCTCTATATTTCCTGTTATTTCTAAATCTTTTCCCGTTTTTATATTCATTACTCCGCTATCCCACAATCCTATTGTTCCGCCACCACTCAAGTCTGAGCCATTCCCTAATTCTAATATACTGGCATCTGTTATGCTGCTATAACCAATAAAATATTTTCCACTTATTAATGTCCTCCCGCTACTTTGCAGGTACAATCCTTGAAATCCGCTGTTATCCCCAATCAATGTCAATGTCCCTGTACTTGTTTTTATTATCTTTGTACTTAATGTACCTCTTACCTCGCCGCTAAATGTTAAATCTCCAAACGTCGTTATCTCTAGAACTCCTTGATCCCATAATTCAATTGTCCCTCCTCCGCTAAAATCTGACCCATTTGCCATCACTAACATGCTTTGCCCAGTTATACTACTTGTACCACTAAAATATCTTCCTTCTGACACAGTCGTTCCACTGCTTTGATGATATACTCCTTTAAATATGCTGTGGTCATCCAATCTCAATGTGGCGCTGCTACTTTTTTCTATATACCCATTTCCTTCTAATGTGCCACCACTAAATTCCATATCTGTAGGATTTGTTATATATAACGCTCCTCCTTCCCACAGTCCTATCACTCCGCCACTTAAACTACCTCCTCTTGATAACTCAATCTCCCCACTTCCTGTTATACTGCTATATCCTGTAAAATAATTCCCGCTTACTACTGTTCGCCCTTGAATCTCAAAGAATGTTCCTGTAAATCCAGTGCAATCTCCAACTATATTTAGTACAGTATTTCCAGTCTTGTTTATTACTCCGTTTCCTAAAACTGCAACTGTACTAAAACTTATACTTTCATCAGTTTTTGTTATATCTAATTTCCCTGCTGTGTTCATATCCCCCGATACATTCCACAACTCTATACATCCTCCTAAAACTTCTGCTCCTTGTCCAAGTACCAGTACCCCTTCAGTTGTTATACTCGTTATACCTGTAAAATATTGCGTTCCCCCGTCATCTTCTACTATTGCCTGCCCGGAACTTAACTTAAATATTCCATTAAATTTACTGTTATTTCCTTTTAACAATAAATTTCCTACGCTATTTACATCTTTCTCTATCGTACCTATCCCTTCTACTTGTCCTGATAATTCTATATCGCTACTATTTTTTAACTTTAGCTGACCACCTTCCCATAATCCTATTGTTCCAACAAATTCTGCATTTTCCCATTCCAACACGCTTTTTGTTATACGCCCGTCTCCTTCTACCTGACCGTTTAGATTAAGATTTCCATTACTTTTCGTTATTCTTAATCCACCGTTTGTCCACAATTCTATTTTCTCTCCTTCATTTGCAAATTTTCCGTTATTCCCTATCTCTAATATGCTTCCATTGGTTATACTGCTTAATCCTGCAAAGTATGTAGATATACCACTTCCTGTTTCTATCTTTGTCGTTCCGCTGCTTTGCAAAAATGTTCCTTTAAACCCGCTGTTATTTCCCGACAGCGTAAGTGTCCCGCTGCTTGGTTTACTTATATTTGTGCCATCCGTACCTGTTATCTCTCCACTAAATGTTAAATTATTAGGTTTAGTTATATTTATTACTGCTTCGTCCCATAGACTTATTATCCCTCCTTCTAATACTGCCCCTGTTGAAAACTCCAAAACACTGTTTGATGTTATACTGCTTTTTCCTGTAAAATAGTTCCCTACAACTGTTGTGGTTCCGCCTGTTTGGAGAAACATTCCTCTAAAATATTGATTTGCACCGCCCAACAAAAATAACCCACTAGATGATTTATTTAGCATAGCCAAATCCGTACCCGCGATACCATCATTTATCACTACTCTTCCTGAACTACCATTTATTATTACTAGTTCCTGCTTCCAAATATATATCATGTCCTGCCGCATCTCCAGCTCCAGCTTGATTGCCAGTGAAAATTATATCGCCATTACTGGTGTCTAAATAAAGTAGCCCGTTAGCATTGTATATAGCTCCACCAGAACTAGTTGCTACATTTTCGCTAAAAACAACTGAAGCACATTCAAAATTTATTGTTCCACCAGTATAGATTGCTCCACCATTTCTTGCCGAATTTGATGTAAAATCAACTTCCGTAGTTCCTTGGAATGAAATATTTACAGAGTTTTGTTTAATACTAATTGCACCGCCTATTCCTAATGGATTGGGGTTTGTTGTCGCTCTTCCCGCAGACAAATCAGCTCTATTTCGTAAAAAAGTAACGCTAGAATTTGTAAAAGATAGTTGAGCATTATCCCATGCCCACAGAGCAGCCCCTTCATCACCTGCTTCATTATCTTGAAATAATATTTTGTCATTGAAAAAAATAACTTCTGAACCATTAAAATATAATGCAGACCCAGAAGCATCTGAAGATTTGTTGGCAATAAAATTAATAGTGATGCTGGAAGCATATAGATCGCTTCTATTCATGCACACACCCGCACTATCTCCTCCATATTGATCAAAACTTCCACCTCCACCACTAATAGTGTTACTTATAATATTTACATTACCATCAAAATATAGTTTCGCATTATTTTGAAAAAAAAGTGTTGCTCCATTTTTTTGATCACCTGGAGCAGACCCAGCAGTTTTGGAAAAATTACACAATGTTATGCTACTCAAATGTAATTCCTGCCCCTCTCCGTTTCCATAAATACCAAAAAAGCCCTGTCCATCTAAAACAGATATATCAGGCGATCCTATTATGTATTTTTGTTTTCCACAACCATTATAATTTTCCACAGATACAATAGTTGGCGTATCAATTTGAATTTGTATTCCAGATTGATTACTATCTGCTAATAAGTCTCTAAGATCTGAGAAGTTAGTAACGTGTATAGGTTGAGCAAAAGTTTTTGGTATGAATAAAGAACCGAAGAGTACTAAAATAAGGATACTTAAAAAACATGCAAAAATATTTTTAACAAAATATTTCAAATTTTCTCTCATGAAAAACCTCGTAATATGTAATGTTTTACTAATTACGTGCTTACTAACTAAGAGAAGATGAAGGATTATAATAACACGAGCCTAAGAGAAGTTTATTAAAAAACAAAAAAAGAAACAAATACTTTTATTTGTTCTTTTTTATTTCACCTGCACAATTTTGGCAATTTTTGGTTTTGAGATAAAAAATTTAAAAATGAAAAGATATATTACCGACGACACTAATAATTAAGACGCATTTTTACCTCAAAATATGAAAGTCATCGCAAGCAGTAATTAAAAGCCGTTTATATTAATACTTATTTAAAGTCAGTTGTCAATAGATTGTAGTATTTCACAACATATTAAACTTTTTGGGAAAGACAAAAAACAACAATAAAAACAAACGACTACGCCTTATATTTAATAAAAAACTCCTTGATTTTTATATACAATTAATTTTTACTGCTTTTGCTTAATTTTTATGACTTTCAACTACTTTGCCAACAAAATTAGTCAATTTTGTGTTTGAGATTTTACATATACAGAAGTTTTATTTTAATGATTGAGAAATTAATTTAATATACTCATAAAATAATACATATGCTTGATAGGAAATATGCTTTAATGTAAAATATTGTTACACAATTTACTTGTTAAAAGGTTAGAATGCTAAATAACAAAACTAGATTATTTGCAATTTTGGGGTGTCCTATAAAACATTCTTTTTCTTCTGTTATGCAAAATAAGTGGTTTGAAAAAGAACATTTGAATTGCGCTTATCTTGCATTTGAGCCAAAAGATTATGAGCTTGAATGTACAATAGAGTCCTTGAAAAAACTTAAATTTAATGGGTTTAATATAACTGTTCCTCATAAAATTAAAGCTCTTAAATATGTTGATGTTATAGATAAGAATGCAAAAAAAATAGGAAGTATAAACACTGTAATAATTAAAAAAAATAAACTTTATGGATATAATACAGACTATTTGGGATTTGCAAAAGACTTAGAACTTAAAAATGTTATCATAAAGAATAAGAAGGTCATTGTTATTGGAGCAGGTGGAGCGGCAAGAGCCATATTGTCTGCTTTAAAAACTGGAAACACACAACAAATATATATAGCAAATAGGACTTTAGATAAAGCAATAATTCTTGCAAAAGAATTTAAAGTTAAAAGTATAGACATAAACAATGTTAAAGATGTTCTTGGCAATGTAGATTTGCTTGTAAATTGCTCTTCCTGCGGAATGAAAAAAGATGACAGACTGCCTTTTAGCTTTTGTAAAATAAAAACCAGCTTAATTGTATATGATCTTATATATAATAAAAAAACGCCTTTTGTTAAGTTTGCAAAAGATAATAAATTAAAAGTTTTTACTGGCGAGGGAATGCTTATTTGGCAAGGGGCTTATGCCTTTAGACTATGGACTGGAAAATTCCCAGATGTAAAAATTGCTGAAAAGTTTTTGAAAAAATTTTTAAAACAAGGTATAAATGTATGATACTCGTTGTATTTTTATTATGCGTTATTATAATTTTATTGATTTTAAAAAATAATAAAAATGCTAAAGAATTTGTTATTGCAGATTCAAGCGTTTTTATGGATGGCAGAATTTACGATATAATCAAAACAAATTTTGTTTCTTTTAAATTAATTGTCCCTTCTTTTGTTGTTGAAGATTTGGAAATGTTTTCCAAATCTTCTGACCATATCTTAAAAAGTCGTGCAAAAAAAGCATTATCGCTAATCAATAATTTAAAAAAATCTGATATAAATATTAAATTTTTAAACTCAAAACTAGAGCAAACTAAAAATCCGTCTTTAACAATTATAAACATTGCAAAGTCTCTAAAAGGTAAAATTTTAACCAAAGATTTTAGTTTGTGTAAAGAAGCGTCTTTAAGAAACATTCCAGTTTTAAATATAAATGATTTAGAAACAGCACTTTATCCGCTATTTCTGCCAGGAGATAAAATTTTAGTCCATTTAGTAAAAGAAGGCGAGCAGCATAATCACGCAATAGGATATTTTGACGATAAAACAAAAATTATAGCTGAAGATGCTAAAAGATTTATAGGAAAAGACGTTGACTTAGAGATAACATCTGTAATGTTTACTCCAACAGGAAAAGTGATATTCGGCAAACATGAGGGACAAGCCAAATGAAAAATGTTGTTATAATATTAGCTGCAGGAGCAGGAAAGAGATTCGGACATAAAACTCCAAAACAGTTTTTAAAACTTAACGGAAAGCCGATGTTTATGTGGAGCATTAAAACTTTTGCTTCCATAAAAAGTTTTAAACAAATAATAGCTGTTGTGCCTAGATATATGATTGAACCTTTAAGAAAACAGAAAGATAAGCTGTTAAATAAAATTGAGTTTGTGTCAGGCGGACAGGAAAGATTTGACTCTGTAAAAAATGGCTTAGCTCTAATTAAAGATGATATTGATTTTGCAGCTGTGCATGATGCGGCAAGACCTCTTATTTCAAAGCTGGATATTTTGGCAGTTTTAAAAAAAGCGATACAAACAAAAGCTGCTATAGCAGTTGAGAAAACAAAAGACACAATTAAACTTGTTTCCAGTAAAGAACAAATATTAAAAACTTTAGACAGAAGGGCTTTAAGAAATGCGCAAACGCCGCAAATTTTTGAAACAAAACTTCTGAAAAAAGCATACTCAAAAAAAATTACGGAAGCGACAACTGACGACTCGCAAGTTGTTGAAAGATTAAAAATCAAAGCCTCAGCCGTTGAAACTAAGTTTCCTAATTTTAAAGTAACTACAAAGCAGGATTTTGCATTAGCAGAAAAACTATTAAAAAGGTGAAAAATGTACATTGGATATGGATATGATGTTCACAGATTTAAAAAAGGAAGAAAACTTGTTTTGGGAGGTGTAAGAATACAAAGTCCTAAAGGACTTGACGGACACAGCGATGCCGACGTTCTTCTTCATGCTTTAATGGATGCATTGCTTGGCGCCGCAGGATTAAACGATATAGGACATTTTTTTCCAAACACTGATATTAAATATAAAAACATATCAAGTCTTTTGCTTTTAGAGTATGTTTACAAAAAACTCAAAAAGAAAAACTATAAAATTAACAATATAGACATTACAGTTATTGCAGAATCACCGAAAATCTATCCTTTTAGTGACGATATGAAAACAAATATCTCAAAAGTTTTAAACCTTCCAAAACAAAGAATTGGCATAAAAGCAACTACTAACGAAAAAATGGGTTTTTTAGGACGCGGCGAGGGAATAGCCGCAATGGCGGCAGTGTCAATTTCTGGAAAATAAAAAGGACGCCATAATGATAAAAGTTCATAATACACTTTCAAATAAAAAAGAAGAATTTAAACCTCAAAAAGAAAATTTTGTATCAATGTATGTATGCGGTGTAACTCCCTATGACGAAGTTCATTTAGGACATGCAAGAGCATATGTCGTCTTTGACATTATAAAAAGACATCTTTTAAAAAGAGGATACAAAGTAAAACATGTTCAGAATTTTACAAATGTTGACGATAAGATTATAAAAAGATCTCTGGAAAGAAATATTAAGCCTAACGAACTCGCTCAGACTTATATTGACGATTATTTTGCTCAAACAGATAAATTAAATATTCTAAAAGCAGAAATTTATCCGAGAGTAACGCAAATGATACCTGAAATAATAAGTTTTGTAAAAGAACTTATAGATAAGAAGTTTGCTTATGAAGTTGACGGTGACGTATATTTTTCAGTAGCTAAATTTAAAGATTATGGAAAACTCTCCAAGAAAAAGCTTGACGATTTGAAAGCAGGCGCCAGAGTAGGAATTTGCAATGATAAAATTGCTGCATGCGATTTTGCTTTGTGGAAAAAGACAAAAGAAAACGAACCTCAAGAAGCCTCTTGGGAAAGTCCATGGGGAAAAGGGCGCCCGGGCTGGCATATAGAATGTTCCGTTATGTCGTCAAATTTGCTCGGAGACACCATAGACATACATGGCGGAGGACAAGATTTGATATTTCCGCACCACGAAAATGAAATTGCTCAAAGCGAAGCAAAAACAGGCAAACCTTTCGTTAAATATTGGATACATAACGGCTTTGTTACTGTAAACAAAGAAAAGATGTCAAAATCTTTGAACAATTTTTTTACTTTAAAAACTATATTTGAAAAATATGATCCTAGGGTTGTCCGTTATTATCTTTTAACGCAACACTATTCTAGCCCTTTGGATTTTTCAGATGCTGGGCTTGAAACAGCAAAGAATACTTTGCAAGGAATGGACGACGCTTACTTAAGACTTCTTTCTTCTACTAAAGAATCTGCCAAAGAAATAACCGACAAGGATTTACTGGATTTACAAGAAAACTTTTTACAAGCGCTAGATGATGATTTTAACTCTGAAAAAGCATTGTCTTATCTTCATGAATTAAAGAATACAATATTAAAAGAACTATTTATTGCAAAACTGCAAAGACTTGTACAATTAAAAAAACTTTACGAAGATTTGGCTGAAACTTCTTTAGGAATTCTTTTGCCTAAAGAACAAAATAATAATGATGAGTTACAGAAACTTTTGAAAGACAGGAACGAAGCCAGAAAAGACAAAAATTGGGCGGAGTCAGACAGAATTAGAAACATCATAGATGAAAAAGGCTATAAAATAGTTGACAATAAAGACGGATCATCAGTTCTTATGAAAAAGATCTAGTTTTTAACTCTACGCATCTTATTGACTTTTAGAGAAATCTTTAAGAATTCTCAACTTAGCAATATTGGCTTAGCTAAATCTATGAAATCCGAGACACTGTCTTGGATTTTTAGAAAAATATTTTAAATTTTATGCCTTCTTATATTTCCCAAACAGGTATGGAGATAATATCTTTGTTTGGCAGAGATATTATTTTTTTGTATAGGCAAACTATAGCACCTGTGCCTATTTTTTTCTTAAAAATAGATAGCGTTTTAAAGCTTTTACAATCTTCAATATTTGGATTTGCGGTTTTCTTAACTTCTATTGGATATAAAGTCATATCTTTTTCAATAATAAAGTCAATTTCTTTTTGATCTGTATCGCGGTAAAAGAAAATATTCGGTTTATCTCCATTATGTAAATAAGACTTTAGAACTTCGGCAAATACGTAAGTTTCAAGCATGTGTCCGCTTTGCGCTCCGTTCATAAGAGAATCTGGTGAATCCCAAGAACATAAGAATGACGCAAGTCCAGTATCAAGAAAGTAAATCTTAGGCGTTTTTACAACTCTGCTTGCAATATTTGAACTATACGGATAAAGCAACTGAATTACTCCAGAACGTTCTAAAATCTCAAGCCACAATTTAGCTGTTCTTACATCAATATGAACATCTCTACTTAAATCGGAATAATTTACTAATTGTCCAGTTCTTGCTGCAACAGCAACAAGAAAATTGTAGAAATCAATCTCCGAATCTATATTGTAAAAATCTTTAACATCACGTTCTATATATGTTTGAATATAAGAATCATAAAAAATTTTTCTATCGGCATTTTTGTTAGCTATTATACGAGGGAAAGAGCCTTTCCATATTTTTTCAAAAACTTCAGGAGATGTAAGAGGTTTTGTTAATCTCTTATTTATAGCCAGTTCTTTAGATGGCAAAAATGGCTTTGATACAAAAGGCTTTTTAATAATTTCTTTATATGAAAGACCAAGCATATCAAGTATTGCAACGCGTCCGGCAAGCGATTCTCTTACACCTTTCATAAGTTTATATTTCTGCGAACCTGTAAGCCAAAATAATCCATCTTTATTCAATTTATCAGAGTAAAGTTTAATATATGTAAACAATTCAGGGGCATATTGTACTTCATCTATTATAACAGGAGGCTGATGTTCCTGAATAAATCTTTCAGGGTCATTTTTTGCAAGATCTCGTGCTTTTAAATCATCTAGCGAGACATATTTTCTTCCCCTTTCCGCTAAATGATTCATTAACCAACTTTTGCCCACTTGCCTCATACCAGTCAACAATAAAATAGGAAATCCCTTACTTATCCTTTCAATTACCGGCTGCATTGTCCGCTTAAACATACTGCCCTCTTTTCGGTTAATTATACATAACTATGCTATTTTAAACGAAAGGAATATAGTTGTCAAGAACATAATAACAACATAATTTTAATTCCGCTCTAAAGTTATAACTGCTATTTCGCTTGTGTTAAACAATCTCATAGGCGGTCCCCAGAGACGAGTTCCAGAAGTTATATACAGATTGGAATTATTATTCTTGTACAATCCATAGTTATACTTCATAAAAAACTTACGTGCTATTTCAACCGGAGGGATTTGTCCGGCATGAGTATGCCCTGAAAGCTGTATTATGCTAATTCCTTGATCTGAAGAAATGTCAAAAGATTCTGGATGATGGCTTAAAAATAATATCGGATAACGATTATCAACATTTGACAGGGTTTTTGAGATACCTTCATTGCTTTGGTAATAGATATCGTCTATGCCAGCGACATTTATAATATTGCCAACAACTATATTTTCGTTTCTTAAAGATTTAAATCCCAACTTTTCTGTCATTGGAAAAAATTTATCCGTTCCTATGTAGTACTCGTGATTACCGGTAACTACAAAAACACCGTACTTAGCTTTTAATTTGCCAAACCCATAATTAAGATACTCGTCATTTTTGTTTATGTCCATATCTATAACATCGCCTGTAATAACTATCATGTCAGGCTTTAAAGCCATAACTTTATCAAAAATTTTGTTTATAACTTTTGCAGAAGAAAATTGATTAATGTGTATATCTGAAAGCTGCACAATTCTTAAAGAGTTTACCGTCAGATTTGGAACTTTCAAATTTACTTTTTTAACGTTTAGGATAAATGCAAAGTTTAACGAAGACCAAATCAAAGAGGCTATGCTTAGAATTACTGTCACAAGAGTTGAATAATATCTAAATTTTTTGATTTTAAATATGATGCGGTTGACTAAATTTACAATATCGTTTATTAAAATAAAAGAAAAGAATATGCTCCATATGCCCATACAAATATATCCGAAATGTCCTATAATTGACATAATAGAGAGTTTGTAGTGGTTGTCTATAAATGACAAAACGCTTATAATGCCGAAAACAAAAAACATTGCGTATAAATAAATGCTGTGAGGACGTTGAATGTTTAAGCCTGAAGTTATCCTCCAAGATATATATATATATCCGAATAAATAAAGCGATGCTATTAAAACAAACACTAATTTCTCCTTAATTTATTCATAAGAGCAGCTCTTGCTTTTAAAAGGAACTCAATGGCTATGGGGGACAAATAATCAGGATATGACCACGGAAGTTTTATATAGCTGTTTTTTTGATATATTGTCGTAACTTCGCCGTATATTCCTTTTTTTAAATAAATTCTGTGGCTGTAGTCTTTAGTTGTGGCAAGTATTACATTTGCTGGAGTTATATAGCCCGGATCAATATTTATTTTTCTTTTATTATCTATAGCAAAGCTATTTTCAATGGAGTTTGTAAAAACTTTTATCTCAGCTAAATCTGCAGCAGAAACCAACTTTTCAAAAGAAATCCAAAAACGTTTTAAATTATCGCCCATTTCAGGATTGTAATACTTTGAGAAATCAAAAGGCATCATATCGCTTATTAAATCAATTTTTCCAAGTTTATCTTCAAGTTTCTCAAATGATTTCCACTTTATCTCTTCGTTTGAAGAAATTATTCCGCAAAATAACTTTACCTGTTTAGGTTCTCCTATAGCGCCCATCTTTCTCCTCTTTGAATTTCTTGCGGATATATACTGAGTTTACTACAAAACTCTAAATTTGTAAAATCATTACACCGAATGGTTTTTAGCAAATTTTTTCTGTCTAAATTTATATTATGTAACAATTCTGCAGCAAGGATTGCCAATGAAAAAATCTTTTATTATTTTAATGTTTACATTTTCTTTTACAATTTCAGCGTTCTGCACAAGAGATTTTATTGAAGGAATTGACTATACAGTGGATTTTCATGAAAAATCTCCTGAAATGGCGGACACACTCCACATCAATTTTGTGGGAGTTGCTCCAGAACCTAGCGAGGCTGAAAAAATAGTTAAACAAAAGTTAAGAATATACGGTAACAAGCTTATAGCAAGCAACAAAGTTATACGCACAGAAAAAAAAGAAACGCACTATAAAAACATTATTGGCTCAGCATGGAAAACAAATATTACAGATCCTGCAAATCCAATAAAAATCAAATTCACTGAAGATCTCGCTGCGTATGTATGGCTTGGCAAAACAAAATCTATCGTTCCATTTCCTGACTACATAATCTTTCTAAAGAAAGAACAAAAAGACTTCAAGAAAAAAACAACAACTAAATAAATCAAAAGAAAAAGACTAAGAAAAACTTTGCGTGCGACGCTTGCTTAGCGCAGACTATAACCTGCGGTATAAACTGATGACAATAAAAGTCTGAGTTTATTGGTTAGATGAAAAAACAAATGCCATCTAAATTAAAACATTCAGTCAGTATTTATTTTATACGTATTGTTATTCATCTCTCATAGAACAAAACTCGCCACACATTGTGCAAACATCTTCTTGACGTGGCGGAAGTTTAGCTCTTTCTTTTGCAAACTTAATGGGATCAATGCAAAACTCTTTTTGTTTTTCCCAATTCCTGGCTTTACGCCATTTAGACATTTCGTCGTCACGTTCTCTTGCGCCGCAAACTCCTTTTACAATATCTGCTGCGTGGGCTGCAATTCTTGCGGCAATCACACCTTCATGGACATCTTGGACATCAGGAAGCTTTAAATGTTCCGCTGGAGTAACATAACAAATAAAATCTACGCCTTTGGCTGCAGCTAAAGCTCCACCTATCGCAGAAGTTATGTGGTCATATCCAGGAGCAATATCTGTTACAAGAGGTCCCAAAAAGTAAAGAGGAGCATTGTGTCCTAATCTTTTGGCAAGAGTTACATTAGCTTCAACTTGGTTTAACGGGATATGTCCAGGTCCCTCTATCATAGCTTGCACACCTGCAGCTCTTGCTTTCAAAACAAGTTCTCCTAAGACTGAGAGTTCTGCAATTTGAGGACCGTCCGATGCGTCAAAAAGACAGCCTGGTCTAAACCCGTCGCCAAGGCTTAAAGTTATGTCATATTTCTTTGCTATTCCTAAAAGTCTGTCATACTGCTCGTACAAGGGATTTTCTTTTCCTGTAGCGTTTATGGCTTTCACCAAAAAAGAACCTCCTCTGCTTACGGTTCCAGCAAGACGACCTTGCCGATTTAGTATCTCAACTGTTTCTTTATTTATACCACAGTGCACCGTAATAAAATCAACACCCTGTTCGGCTTGTTCTTCTATAACGTCAAACAAGAGTTCGCCGTCAATCTGAGATATTTTTTTGCCTTTTGCTACAGTCCTACAAGCCGCTTCGTAAATAGGCACTGTACCAACTTGCACTGGGCATGCTGCAAGTATTTCTTTTCTTATTTGCGTTAAATTGCCGCCGGTAGATAAGTCCATAACCGCATCGGCGCCAGCTTTTACAGCAGCGTCCAATTTTTGTAGTTCTTCATCCAAGTCTATATGATCGGGAGATGTGCCTAAGTTGGCGTTGACCTTAGTTTTAAGCCCAGCGCCGACTGCAGCTATTTTCTTAAGCGTTCTATTAATATTTTTAGGAATAACTATAGTCCCCAAGGCAACGCCTGATCTAATAAAATCTTCACTCAAATTTTCCAATTGAGCAACAGATTTAATCAAATCATTTGGTTTTTTATTTTTTGCATCTTCTATAAGTGTCATTTTGTTTTCCTCATTTTGAAATATATTTTTGATTTTTACTTTTAGGTCTGTCCTGTATTGTTAATTCCACCGACTTTATCAATAGACTTAAAATATGTTTCCCAAACTATTCTCTATCATTATTTTTATCAAGAAATTTTTTATATTTTATATATACCTTTTTTTCTATTGTGTAAGTCAAATATCTCTGTTTTTTAAAATCTGCAGACGTTTCGGGAACAAAGACTTTTGAATATTCTTCTAAAACTCTTAAAGATTCTTCCGCTCGTTTAAAGTTGGCAATTATTACAGCTGGCAATTCTTTTGTTGCCGTCTCTAGTATTTGTCTGCCTGAATCTTCAACAGAGTCTCTTTTTTTTATAAGTTCGCCATATTTATTTCTTAAAATTTTATCAACGGCGTGGCGTATGGAGCGAATATTTTTATAAAGAATCTTATCGTCAAGAATAAAACGCAAGCTGTCTTCAACGACTCTTAAGCCTTCGCGACAACGATTTAAATTTGCGTCTATTATTCTAAAAACAGACTTTTTGCTGTTATTTTTTTTTAGTTTTTTATCAGGGAATATTGCACTTCTCTTTACGCTGCAAAAATTTGAAGCACCTAAAATATTTTTTTTATTTTTTAGAGCCATATCTTTCCACTATTAAATTTATTAAAGCTGTCGTGGATTTTCCTTTTACGAAAGGGAATCTATAAACTTTTTTTACAAATTCTCTCCCTATTATTTCAGACAATTTATAATCGCCGCCTTTTACCAAAATATCTGGACGAATTTCGCTTAAAATTTCTTTGGGAGTATGCTCGTTAAACACAATCACATAATCAACAGGTTTTAATGAAAGGAGAAGTTTCGCTCTGTCCTTTTCACCAACCAACGGTCTTTTTGGACCTTTAAGGCAGCGTAAGGATTTATCGGAATTTATGGCAACTACCAAAACATCTCCCATACTCTTGGCTTTTTTGAATAGGCTTACATGCCCTAAGTGCAACAAATCAAAACAACCATTTGTGAAAACGACTTTCTTACCTACTTTTTGAAGTCTTGCAACTTCTGATTTCATTTCTTTTCTTGTTAAAGCTCTATCTAAAGATTTTAAAGCTTTCATTACTTCCTCTCTAATTAAACTTTAGAGTCCTATTGCCGACTTATATCCTATAAATTTTCGTCCAATGATAAAAATCACCACTTTGCATACTGAGATTGCTCTAGTCCCATTTTAAAATTGGCTTTCTAGCAGCATCTACTTCATTTAATCTTCTTACAGGAGTATTTATAGGAGCATCTTTTAATTTTTGCGGTTCTTGATAAGATTCTTCAAGAATAATTTTATTGACGACATTTACAAATTTATCTAAAGTCTCTTTTGATTCAGTTTCCGTAGGCTCAATCATTATAGCTTCGTCAACAATTAAAGGAAAATATATCGTTGGAGCATAATAGCCGTAATCCAAAAGCCTTTTTGCAATGTCTATAGTTCTTACGTCATTTTTAAACAAAGTTTTTGGAGAAAGAACGAACTCATGCATACATCTATTGCCTGCAGGGACATTAACTTTATCTTTAAACTTGGCAAGCATATAGTTTGCGTTAAGAACTGCCTGTTCGGAAACATTTTTTAACCCTTTTCCTCCAAGCGCCTTTACATATGCAGAAGCTTTTAATATCACAGGAAAATTTCCAAAGAAAGCTTTTACCTTGCCAATATTTTTTGATTTCTTATAATTTAACATGTATTTATCTTTCTTTTTTTCCACTCTAGGAACAGGAAGAAAAGGCTCCAAAAAAGATTTAACTCCAATAGGTCCCGACCCCGGTCCACCGCCGCCGTGAGGTGTTGAAAAAGTTTTATGCAGGTTTATATGCATAACATCAAACCCCATGTCGCCGGGTCTTACTATTCCCATAACTGCGTTGAGATTTGCACCATCATAGTATAAAAGACTTCCGTTATCATGAACCAATTTTGATATTTCGGTTATGCTTTTTTCAAATACTCCCAAAGTATTTGGAACGGTAAGCATCATTGTCGCAATTTCAGGAGTTAAAACTTCTTTCAATTTATCAAGGGAGATGCTACCATCTAGCTCAGACTTTAACGGAACAATCTCAAAACCAGCAAAAGCAGCAGAAGCTGGATTTGTGCCGTGAGCAGAAGCTGGATTTGTGCCGTGAGCAGAATCTGGAACAATTATTTTTCTTCTTTTTTGTTTTATAGATTTAAAATACTTAGATATTACTAAAAGTCCAGCAAACTCGCCGTGAGCGCCAGCTGCCTGCTGTAAAGAAAAATTATCCATGCCAGCAACTTCGCATAAATCTTTTTCTAGTTCGTACATAACTTCTAAAACGCTCTGCATAGTTTCAATAGGCTGATAAGGATGCACGTTGTTAAACGCATCATTTCTGGCTATACGTTCATTTATCAACGGATTATATTTCATAGTACATGATCCTAGCGGATAAAAAACCGTACTAAGAGCATAATTTTTTCTTGAAAGATTTGTAAAGTGTCTTAATAAATCGTTCTCGGCAATGTTAGGCAATCCTAAAGGAGTGCTTCTTTTTAAGTTTTCCGGAACTTGAGCATTTTTTGCCACATCGCACTCAACACCGTACGCCGGCTGGCATTCCGAAGATAATTCGTTTAATAATTTTTCCATTTTATATCCTGTTTATTAACGATATAGGTTGCGCATTAATCCATTAAATTCCCAATTAAAGCTCTCAGGGAATTGAGTTTATCAAATTGTTCTATATGAGCATTTATTATGTATATATAAACTATATTTTAGCCAAAAGTTCTACGAGTCTATCTATTTCCGCTTCGGTTCTTTGCTCTGTTACACAAAAGAGGAGACAATTTTTGAAATCGTCACCGGCATTTGACAAATTTAATGGTCCCAAAATATTATTTTTAAGTAAAATTTTGTTTATCTTTTTTATATTTTTGCTTGTTTCAATCACAAATTCGTTGAAAAAAGTTTCGTTTTCAAACTTGGCTTTGAATCCGTCTAATGATTTTATTTTTGTAAACGCATATCTTGCTTTAGAAATATTTGTTTCAGCAAGATTTGAAAAACCTACGTTTCCCCAACCTGACAAAAACACGCAGGCAGACAAGGCATTTAAAGACGCATTAGTGCAAATATTAGAAGTAGCTTTTTCTCTTCTGATGTGTTGTTCTCTTGATTGCAGCGTTAACACAAATCCTCTTTTGCCGTCTTTATCTGTAGTTTGACCTACAATCCTTCCGGGAATTTTCCATTCTAAAGATTTTTTTACAGCCATAAAACCAAAAGTAGCTCCGCCGGCGCTCATTGAAGACCCCAACACTTGCCCTTCTCCAACAGCTATGTCAGCATTATATTCTCCAGGAGCTTTAAAGACGCCCAAGGACAAAGGATTTACAATAGCGACAAATAAAGAATTTTTGCTCTTTATTGCCGAAGACAATGCATCCATGTCCTCAACAACACCAAAATAGTTCGGCGATTGTATTACAACCGCTGCGGTATTGTCGTCAATAAGAGGATCCACAGTGTTTTTGTCCAACCGTCCATTGTCTGACAAAGGAATTATTTCTATTTTCGCTTTAGAATTTTCAAGATAGGTTTTTACAGTTTGAATATACTCTGGATGTACTCCGGAAGAAATTAATATTCTATTTTTGCTGTTTACTCTTAAAGCAAGCAAAGCTGCCTCTGCAGCAGCTGTAGCCCCGTCGTAAAGAGAAGCGTTTGAAGTATCCATTCCAGTCAATGCGCATATCAAACTTTGATATTCAAAAACAGCCTGCAAAGTGCCTTGACTTGCTTCAGCCTGATAAGGTGTGTATGCCGTCCAAAATTCTGACCTTCCGACAATTTCGCCAACTAAAGAAGGAATAAAATGATCGTAAATACCAGCTCCTCTAAAAGAAATTAGCTTTTTATTTTTAGAGCATATATTTAAGAAATAATTTAAAAGCTCTTGCTCGGTCTTTCCACCTGAAATGTTTAAATCTTTAGCTTTTAAATGATTGGGAATAATTTTGAACAGTTCATCAATATTGCCAACCCCTATACTTTCCAACATTTGCTTTTTATCTTTTTGATTTTGCGGTGTATAGTCCATATTATCTCTGTTTATATTAATTTTTTATAATCATCAGCTTTCAACAAATCGCCTAATTCTTTTTCATTGGAAAACTCTATTGCAAACAAATATCCTTCTTCATAAGGGGAATTATTCACAAGCTCGGGACTTCCTAAAACTTTATTATTTGTCTCAATAATTTTTCCGCTTACTGGAGCATATATATCAAACGCAGACTTTACAGACTCTATAACTGCTGCAGGTTGTTCTTTTTTTACGTCTCTGCCTACTTCAGGAAGCTCTACATGTACTACATCGGTAATTTCGTGTTGGGCAAAATCCGTAATGCCTACTTTTACTTTATTCCCTTCAATTTTTACCCATTCATGGGTTTTTGTATATAATAGGTCTTGTGGAATATTCATCGCGCTACCCCTTTTTTGATTTATAAGTAATACTTTATGCTGATTTTTGGAATATTTTCTACATTCGTTCCAACAGAGTTTGTTCCTCCGCTTCCCATACTAAAAGAAAGACCTGCTTCAGTAGAAAGAGATAAATCGTCCAGCACAAACCACTCAACACCAAGTCCTACTGCAATAATGCCGAATGTTCTTTTTCCTCTATATAAAGCTAAACTTGTATTAGAAAAAATATTTAATTTTTTATAAGATTTTATTACATATAAAAACTTTCCACCTACCATATATCTGTTCTTATTGGCATAATTGTCATCTATTCTAAACCCTAAAAAGCCTTCAATACCAGCAAGATCAGTCAGCCAATACCTTGCTGAAAGCACAGGCAAACGTAGTACAGAAGGGTTAAAACCAACTCCAATTTTTTCAGCAAGTTGTCTTTCGGAAGTTTCATCTTTTTGAGCAGCAATAGCAAAAGAGCCTAATACACCAACACATAACAGCGTCAATATTATCTTTTTCATTTGTCTATCTCCTGTTATTTTATCTCATTAATTCTTTTCTGCGCTTTTTCAGCTTCTTGCGTTGCTGGGAAACTAATCAACACTTCGTTAAACGTTTTTACAGCTTCATCTTTTGAACCTGTCGCAAGATAATACTCAGCCAAATTTAAATAAATATCTCTTATTAAAAAGTGCTCAGGATATTTATCTATAAACTCTTTTGATACAGTTATAGCATTGAAATAATCTTTTTTAGAATCATAAATATAAATAATTCTTGCCAAAGCCAAAGGTCTTATAGCTTCCGGCTTAGCTTTACTTTCAGTTTCTTTTAGGATATTTAAAGCTTCGTCATAAGACTGAAGCTCCGTGAATATGTCGGCTCTAGATAATTTCGCTTGATATGCTGCAGGAGTTTTTGGATACTTTGCTATGACTTCATCCAGTATTGTTACGCCTAATTGTTGATTTCCGTTGGCAAAAGCGGAATAAGCTTTTGCCAAATCTAGTGAGGATAAATTATCAATCTTATGAATTCTTGAACAATAAATAAAAATTACAACAACTACAAGCAAAACTATGGAAATTATAATTGTTAAAACTTTTATGGTTGATTTAGTAATAATATTGCTTTGCATTCTTATCAATCTCCTTTATTAACTATTTCCAAAGAATTCTTTTGCATCTCTTCAAAAAAATCTATAGAAAGCCCTGCGTCCGATAGAACTTTTGCTATAAGTCTTTTTGTTAAAAGATGTTCAGGCTCATGGGTATCGGTATCAATAACAAGTTTTGCTTTATTTTTTAAAGCAATTTTGGCAACTGCTTTGTTTGTAATACCATGCTTTGATTTTGTAGTAATCTCTATTTTTACATCGTTTTTTGCTGCAAGCAGGGCAACCTCATCAGACAAGTGACCTGGATGTGCTAGTATGTCTATTTCTGCTTCAACAGCAGCCAAGTTTGTCCCTTCAGGAACTACTTCTTCAATAGTTTCCCCATGGACAACTACAACTTTTGCTCCAAGTGCTCTACACTCGCAAGAAGCTTCTCTAATAAGACGCGGAGGGACGTATGTAAGCTCAGCACCCGGTAAAACAAATATGCCATAGTTTTCAGTCAAAATCTTCGCTAATTTTGCGATTCTGGGGATAACGAAATCAATGTTTGAGTGGTCAACATGATCTGTAATAGCTATGGCTGTATATCCATGCTTTTTAGCCCTATAAACAAGTTCAGACGGACTTAAAACCCCGTCTGAAAACAACGTATGTGTATGTAAATCTATCATTGTTTATTCTCCAGCAAGATTATAACAAAGACTTTGAATGCAGTCAATGAAATGTAAAAGCTCTCAACCAGCAAATATTATATATAAAATTTAATGTGTTTTATTCTATCAATTCAATGTGAAGCAGAATTAACTGCCCAATTTCATTATAATTCAACTAATTACAGTTTAACACCTGAGTTTATAAGATATCTTTAGTCTCTTTTCCTGTTCTTCAAGAGTACGATTTATCTTCTTAGATATTCCTTTTGTTTAACTATTTTTTGAGCATTTTTAACGGCACTGCTTTCAGCAATAAAAGTCTTAAACCTATCCCAGCTATTCTTATAGTAGTGCTTACTTTAGTTTTAACTATATAAGATAATGGTGCGTTTTCATAACAACTAATTTCTTTTTTATTGAACACTGGCGGCACTGGTCTAAGATTCCTACTAGGACGTGGACGTGTCATATTAATATTTTTATCCGATTCTTTTATAGGTTCATCAATATCTTCGACAAAATTGAATTCTTCTATGAACTGCGCACTTCCTCTCATCTTATTTAGTTCAAATCTATCTTCAATAAACCCTTTGTTAACTGCTTCCCCCCATCTTTAACTGCATCTTAAACTGTTCTGGTGTAAGCTCGCCACTTCTAACTGCTGGGACAAAAACCTTAGCCCCATCCATAGCTTCATTTCCATCAGCAAAATCAATCCGTTAACACTTACTATACCCCTACTTGCCCTTTTGTATCTATGCACAATACCAGTATCGCGGTCTTCACCGGAAAATTCCTCAGGCATCTGCTCCTCACAAACATATTTGTTATAATCCCAACTATACCTATCTTTTACTTGCACAGCAACATGTCCTTCTTTTGAAATTCCATAATAGTCATCTCTCTCATATTTAAATTTAAGAAGCTCAGGACCAGTAGTGCGATGACCGGAAATAATTCCAGTATTATGTATTTGGAAGGATAACCGTTTAACTAGCTGTTCTGACAAGTCATCACCTAATATGTAATACTCAGCCCCTTTAGCCTCTTCAACTTTTTTGTCAAATTCAGAAAACGCATGAGACATTGTAAAACAACTGCACATCAACACCAAAGACAAACTTAGTACTTTTTTCATTTTTTCTTATAAAAATAGCCTAAAAATGACGCTTGTTTGAATAAGGAAAAATACGGTTGTCATCTGAGAAAGATTTTGGAAAAAGAGATACTAAGGAAACAAAGTTGAAGTAGGTTGTTAAGATTAGGGCTTTTTTAGTGTTATATTTAGAGACAAAACAACTAATATCATCGCTGTTATGTTTTTTAGCATTTTGCGTAATATGTTTTTTATCGGAGGAACCTAAACGATAAACTTAGGAGAAAAACAGTAGAGTTACTATATCTATTCAGTCAAATAAAAAAGTAAAACAGATTAGAAATAATACAGTCCTTCAGGAATAAAAAAAGCTGACTTTATTAATTCAATATCTTTATCTAAAACACCAACAACATCAAAGCGAATATTGTTTTTGATGTTGTTCTGTTTTAGATAAACTATTGCAGATTTTATGATTTTTTGTTGTTTGCTATATGTAACTGATTCTTGAGGTGTTCCGCTAAAAGATGACTTTCTGTATTTCACTTCTATAAAAACTATTGTATCGTCTTGCTTTGCTATTATATCTATTTCTCCAAAACGAGTTTTGAAGTTTGTATCAAGAATTTTGTATTTCAATCTTTTAAGATATGCCGCAACTTCTTTTTCTTTTTCAAAGCCTATATCCCGCGCTATTCTCATCATGGATTAGCCCCTTTTAAGCGCCAGCAAAGAACTATATATCTAGCTTTGTTTGAGAAAACATTTCTCTTATTGGAGCAAAAGTTAGTCTATGTATAGGACAAACCCCATGTTTTCTTAAGGCTTCTATATGCTTTTTTGTGCCGTATCCTTTGTGTTTTTCAAACTCATAAACAGGATACTGTTTTGCATAATCACACATCAGTCTGTCTCTTGTAACTTTTGCAATGATTGAAGCCGCCGCTACACAAGCGCTTTTTGCATCTCCACCTATAAGAGCTTCTTGATTAAACTCAAGAGCTGGGATTTTATGATTGCCGTCAACTAAACATAATTCTGGCTTATGTTGCAATTTAGAAACAGCTATAGACATTGCAAGGAATGTAGCTTGTAGTATATTTATTTGATCAATAACTATATTGTCAACTATTTCAACAGCATAAGCTAAAGCTTTTTCCTTTATTACGTCAAAAAGTTTTTCTCTTTTTTTTTCGGATAATTGTTTGGAATCGTTTAAATCGGGAATGATTATGTCTTTAGGAAGGATTACCGCAGCAGCAGCCACAGGACCAGCTAAAGGACCTCGTCCTGCCTCGTCAATACCGGCAATAAATCGGAGTCCTTTATCGTAAAAATTTTTATCAAAAGAGAATGGATCCATTCGCTTTAACAAACTAATTTAATTAGCAGCAGGAGACTGCTGAGCCAAATCTTTTTTTATAAATCTCTTTGAAGAATCTTCAGTAATTCTTGCAGCTTTACCTGAAAGATTTCTCAAGTAGTATAATTTTGCTCTGCGGACTTTTCCATGTCTTACAACTTCAACTTTATCTATACGAGGAGAGTTAATAGGGAAAATTCTCTCTATACCCACACCGAATGAAACCTTTCTAACTGTAAAAGTTTCTGAAAGACCGCTGCCTTTCATGCGGATAACAACTCCTTCAAAAATCTGAATTCTTTCATTTCCGCCTTCAACTACTTTAAAATATACTTTCACCTGATCGCCCGGCTTAAAAGATACGCCCAAATCTCTCTTTTGTAATGATTGAACATGCTCTAATAATGACATTTTACTGCTCCTTTAGATAACAAACGCGAAACAAATAACGTCGCATTCTAATATTTTCAATTTATTTTTTTAGCAAATCTGGACGCCTTTCTTTTGTACGCTTATAAGATTCTTTTTGACGCCAAGATTCAATCTTCTTATGATCCCCAGATAAAAGGATATCGGGGACTTTATGACCTTTGAACACAGCAGGTCTTGTATAATGAGGATAATCTAAAAGCCCATTGTAAAAGGAGTCGTTAGTTACTGAAGATTCTTCTTTAACAACGCCTGGGAGCATCCTCGCCATGCTGTCAACTAAAACCATCGCGGGGATTTCTCCTCCGGTAAGAATATAATCCCCTATTGAGATTTCTTCGTCAATATAATCCATAATGCGCTCATCAGTCCCTTCGTAATGACCGCATACAAGAACCAAATGTTTAAACTTTGAGAGATTTTTTAAAATCTCGTTGTTTAATGTCTTTCCCTGGGGCGACATATAAATTACACACGGTTTGGCATAGGGGTTTTTATAAGAACTATTCTTTTTCTTAACACCTACACTTTTTATAGCGTCGTAAAGAGGTTGGACCGTCATAACCATGCCTACGCCACCGCCAAAGGGCTTATCGTCAACTTTTTTATGCCTATCTTTAGAGAAAGACCTTATGTCCACCACATTAATATCAAGAATCTTTTTTTTAGACGCTTTTCCTATCAAGCTTTCTGTCAACGCTCCATGGAACATTGACGGAAATATTGTAAGAATGTCAATCTTCATACACGTAGTAACCGTTGTACTCAAGAACGTCGTCAGCCGATTTCACTTGACCATAAATTTTATCATACTCTTTAGGCAAAACAACGAAAATCTTTTTCCTTGCGGAATTAACTTCTTTTACTACATTCTTTAACGCAGGTATCAAAACTTCTTCGTTGTAATACTTTACAACCCAAACATCGTTGCTACCTGTTAATATAACATCCGAAAGGACTCCCATAAGGTTTCCGCGTTGATCAAACACTTCAAAACCCAATATGTCGGAGATCTTCCATCTTAAATCGTTGTTTTTATGATCCATCGTTCACTCTACTACTTCTACCGTTGCTCTCTTATCAAGTTTTGCGGAGGCAGAATTCACAATAATTCTTATTGCCTTAATTATTCTTCCTTCCTTGCCAATAATCTTCCCTCTGTCTCCATCGGCGACTTTTAACTCTAAAACTGTTGCTTTTTCACCTGCAATTTCTTTGACTTCCACATGATCCGGGTTGTCAACCAAAGCTTTCGCAATCAAAAGCACTAGCTCTTTCATGAGTCGTCCCTCCGTTATTTGATTAAGAGGCAAACGTTATTTATTTTCAGACGTTTGGCTCTTTTTTATCAATACCGCAACAGTTTCGGAAGCTTTTGCTCCTGCACTTAACCAATAGTTAACTCTGTCCATATTGATATTGAGCTTATTGTCTAAGGCTATAGGATCATACTGCCCTAAAATTTCAATAGGTTGTCCATCTCTTTTTGATTTCTGCTCAACTGCAACAACTCTATAATAAGGTCTTTTTGGTTTGCCTGTTCTTTGCAAACGTAGTCGAACTGCCATCTTTGTACCTCCATAGTATTTAACACAATAACTAACTCCAAGGCTGAGGTACAGCCTTGGAGTATAGATTATATATAAACCAGTTAATAATTGTCAACCTAAAATCTTTACTTATAGGACTCTTCTATGGCAACAGCTACGGCAACAGAAGCTCCTACCATAGGATTGTTACCCATGCCTATAAGACCCATCATCTCAACGTGGGCAGGAACTGAAGAAGATCCGGCAAACTGAGCATCGCCGTGCATACGCCCCATGGTGTCTGTCATACCGTAAGAAGCAGGACCTGCAGCCATGTTGTCAGGATGCAAAGTTCTTCCAGTTCCACCACCTGAAGCTACTGAAAAATATTTTTTCCCATTTTCAACAGCCCATTTTTTGTATGTTCCAGCAACAGGGTGTTGGAACCGCGTAGGATTTGTAGAGTTCCCCGTTATAGAAACATCTACTCCTTCTTTTATCATGATTGCTACACCTTCGCTTACGTCATCGGCACCGTAAACTCTTACTTTTGATTTGTCGCCTTTTGAAAAAGGCGTTTCTTTTGTTATATGTAAATTACCCGTTGAGTAATCATATTCAGTTTCAACATGGGTAAATCCGTTAACGCGACTTATAACATAAGCTGCATCTTTTCCCAAACCATTCAATATAACTTTCAAAGGATCTTTGCGGACTTTATTTGCCGTTCTTGCAATACCAATGGCGCCTTCAGCCGCGGCAAAACTTTCGTGTCCTGCTAAAAAGCAAAAACATTTTGTTTGCTCCCTAAGAAGCATCGCCGCCAGATTTCCGTGCCCTAGTCCTACCAAACGTTGATCAGCAACAGATCCGGGGATACAAAAAGACTGCAAACCTATGCCTATGGATTCGGCAGCTTCAGCTGCAGTTTTTACATCTTTCTTTAAAGCAATTGCCGCACCAACTGTATAAGCCCAAACAGCATTGTCAAAAGCTATAGGCTGAATGCCTTTAACTATTTTTTCTACATCTATACCTTTATCAAGACACAGCTTCTGAGCTTCTTCCAAATCTTTAATTCTGTATTTTTTAATAGCTGCTTCTATTTGTTTTATTCTTCTTTCATAACTTTCAAATGTGATTGCCATAGTAGTCTCCTTATTCCTTTCTAGGATCAATTTTCTTAACCGCTTCATCAAATCGACCATATGTGTTCACATTCTTATCAAATGCTTCTTTGTGAGAGATACCTTTCTTTATGGCGTCCATCATTTTTCCTAAGTGAACAAATTTATACCCTATAACTTCATTATTTGCGTCTAATCCTATTTCAAGTACATATCCTTCTGCCATTTCCAAATATCGGACACCCTTGTTATTTGTGCTGTACATGGTGCCAATCTGCGAACGAAGACCTTTTCCCAGATCTTCCATTCCTGCACCTATCGGAAGACCTCCTTCAGAAAACGCCGTTTGAGTTCTCCCGTACACTATCTGGAGGAAAAGCTCTCTCATGGCAGTGTTTATAGCGTCACAGACCAAATCTGAATTCAATGCTTCTAAAATAGTCTTGCCGCTGAGAACTTCTGCTGCCATAGCAGCTGAGTGCGTCATACCGCTGCAGCCTATCGTTTCTATCAAGGCTTCTTCTATAACGCCTTTCTTAACATTTAAGGTCAATTTGCAAGCGCCTTGTTGAGGGGCACACCAACCTATTCCGTGCGTCAATCCACTTATATCGGTAATTTGCGTGGCTTTTACCCATTTCCCCTCTTCAGGAATAGGAGCAGGTCCGTGTTTGGCACCCTTAGCTACGCATGTCATTTGTTGTACTTCATGAGAACATTCGTAAGCGCATTTTTCTTTGTTGCAACTCATTTTTTATCTCCTTAAATTTTTTACATACAAACAAAAAAACTGTCTTATCTATAGACAAGACAGGCTAAACTCTCTCAATATTTCAAAAAGAAAATAAGACAGGACTGTTTGTTATAGAACGGAGGGGGAGAGATTCGAACTCTCGATACGGACTTTCATCCGTATACCGGTTTAGCAAACCAGCGCACTAGGCCAACTATGCGACCCCTCCACTTTTTAGCTTTATCTTTATTGATTTTATTCGGTACGCCGTTTATCATTTAGTATAGATATAGTCGCGATGCACCTTTAAAATTTAACTATCTAACCAAAAACACTTGCTTGCAGTGTTCACAAAAATAATCATTCTACAGTTAGGGATTGTACAAAAAATTCTTGTTCCTTGCAATGCGTTAGATTATCTATTTTTGGATTTGTTAATAAAACTTGCAACAGATTTATGCCATCTTTTTATTTTTTTTCTTAAGCCTGATAGTATTATTAAATTAGCCTAGTATATGTTTAAGATTTTACATTCGTATCTATTAGTTGATATAATCATTTTGAGATTATGAGATGTAATTTTAAGAGGATACAATGAAACTAATAGACGGCAAAAAAATATCAAACGACTTAAGATTAGGAATTAAAGACCATGTCAAAAAAATCAAACAAGAAACAGGAAATCTTCCAGGTCTTGCAACAATTTTAGTAGGGCAAAATCCTGCAAGCCAAGTATATATAAAATCAAAAATTAAGGCTTGCCAAGAGGCGGGGATTCAATCTTTCCACCACAATCTTGATGAGAATTCTTCAAAAGAAGATATTATCTCATTAATAAACGAACTAAACAAAAGCTCCAAGGTTGATGGAATTTTGCTTCAGCTGCCCCTTCCAAATAATGAATATGCCCAAGACTGCATAAATGCAATAAGTCCTTTAAAAGACGTAGATGGCTTACATCCTTTTAACGCAGGTCTTTTGAATTTGTCAAAAAGTTGGGATGAAATTATCAAAAAAAATATTTTGGTTTCTTGCACTCCGTTAGGAGTTATATATCTTCTTCACAAATCAAACATATCAATTGAAGGGAAAACAGCAATTGTCATTGGAAGGTCTAACTTAGTCGGCAAACCTCTTTCAATGTTGCTGCTTGCAAATAACGCGACAGTAATAATGGCTCATTCCAAAACCAAAAACTTAAAAGAAATGTGTAAAAATGCCGACATTGTTATTGCAGCAATAGGCAACTCTAAATTTCTAAACAAGAATTTTATAAAAGACGGAGCAACAGTTATTGATGTGGGCATCAATAGAACTCCCGACGGACTGTGCGGCGATGTTGACTTCAATTCTGTTAAAGACATGGATGTAACTATAACTCCTGTACCCGGCGGTGTAGGACCAATGACGATAACAATGCTGCTTGAAAATACGCTCAAAGCATTTAAAAACAGACATTGATTTTCTTATAACTGTTTTTTTGAGTGCAAGTTAGGTGTTTATGAAATAATTAAAATTTTTCTTTCGGAGATAAAATGAATTTTTCTTTTTTGACAGCCTTTCTTTTTCCAATACTGGCGGGGCTGATGTATTTTGTTATGGCAGCAGAAGTAAGACGCACAAGCAAATTTCGTTCAATGATGTTTGGGGATATAGGTTTTAAAAAAATTGAAGCAGCTTTTATAATGTTTGGAATCTATTTTATAACAAGACCTCTTCAAAATATTTTAGGTCCTCATCCAATGCCTTTGATAGTAAATTGTCTCCGACAATTTTTTCTGATGGCTGTGATAGCCCCATCTATTCTCGTAGCTATTTTTCACTGGGTGCCAACGCCAAGCGGTGCTCCTCACTCGTCAAAATTTGCCTCCTATACAGTAGGAATCTTAATGGGAATAATTTTTATTTTATTAAATACTTTGGCAGTAACTGGATCTAAGGTTTTATCAATATGGGGTTCTATAACACTATACGATCCTGTATGGTTTAAGTCAGCAAATCCTCCGATACAACTTATACTTATACACTTGATATGCCAGTTTGTATCTCCAGTTGGGTTCTTGCTTCTTGCAGCAGCATATGTAAGACACAGACGACATAATTATCAACTTGCAAATATTTACAATTTGATACCGACGAAGTGGAGGTATCTTGAAGCAAGTCTTATTATTTTTGCAGGCTCATTTATTGTCGCTGGATTAACCACACTTTTTGGCAATTATTACACATATATATGGATTATTTACTTTGTGGGAGCTCTTGTGTCGGGCTTTTTTGAAATGAAAAGCATAAAACTTCCCCCGCGAAATACTCCAAAAGACTTGAAATAAAATTTATTTTTTTATTAAAATATCACTAGCATCTAGACTTTCCGCAATTAGCGCGCGGAAATAAAAACAAGGGATAACTTCCCAAAAGGAGCCGAGAATGGCTTGTGGATGCAAGAAGAAAAAAGCTGCGCCTAAGAAAAAGACGGTAAAGAAAAAGAAAAAATAAGAACGCTCAATTGGAATACTAAATCGCTTCATTAAACGAAGCGATTTAGTATTTTATAACTAAAATTCTTAACGTTTGATATTGTTAAATTTTGCCGCACCTGAGCTTACGCTTTGGTAGGCATTTTTTTTATGAATCATTTTTCCTTTTTGCTCAAAAGCAGGAAAAATCAAGTTTGAACAACAATTTTAACCACATCCACCGAAATATATTTCGGTGGATGTGGTTAAAATTAAGGAAGTAATTATTATTTGTTTTTTATTATATCAAAACCTGTGTATTTGCGAAGAACCTCTGGTATTACAACAGAACCATCTTCTTGCTGATAGTATTCAAGGATTGCAGCAAAAGTTCTGCCAACTGCAACGCCAGAACCGTTTAATGTATGTATAAGTTCCTTTTTTTTGTCTTTATATTTTACTTTTATATTCATTCTTCTTGCCTGAAAATCTTTAAAGTTTGAACATGAAGAAATTTCTCTATACACACCGTCACCGGCAAGCCATACTTCTAAATCATAAGTTTTTGACGATGAAAAGCCTGTATCGCCGCTAGATAAAAGAGAAACTCTGTACGGAAGACCTAGCAATTCCAAAACATGTCCAGCGTCTAAAACAAGCACCTCAAGTTCTTCGTCAGAGTTTTCCGGTTTTACGAATTTTACAAGCTCTACTTTATTAAACTGGTGATTTCTTATAAGTCCTTTTGTGTCTTTTCCGTAGGCACCTGCTTCCCTTCTAAAGCAAGCGGAATAAGAAACAAGTTTTTTGGGAAGACTATCTTCATCCAAAATTTCGTCCCTATAAATATTTGTGACGGGAATTTCTGCAGTTGATATTAAATACAGTTCATCATTAGCGCATTTAAAAGCTTCTTCAGCAAATTTAGGAAGCTGCCCAGTGCCAAACATAGATTCCCTATTTACAAGATACGGAGTCATTATTTCTTTATAACCTCTTTCTTTATGCGTATCTAAAAAGAAAGAAATAATCGCTCTTTCCAAAGCACAGCCTTCATTTTTCAGAACAACAAATCTTGACCCTGAAATTTTGGAAGCTGTCGCAAAGTCAATAATCCCAAGCTTTTCGCCTACTTCCCAGTGGTATTTTGGTTTGAAAGAAGTTTTTTTAGGTTCACCGATATATCTAATAATTTTATTATCTCTTTCGTCTTTTCCGACAGGCACGCTTGAGTCGGGAATATTTGGAAGACCCAATAAAAAATCTTCTATATGATTTTCCAAAGACAAAAGTTGTTTTTCCTGTTCTTGAATTAAATCTCTTATTTCATTCATTTCTTCAAGCACTTCAGGCGGTGGTTCTTTTCCTTCTCTTTTAAGCTTGCCGACTTCTTCAGAAACTTTATTTCTTTTTAATCTTAACTTTTCATTCTCGTTTATGACAAACTTTCTTTCGTCGTCCCATTTTAAAAGTTCCGTAAAATCTATTTCTTTGTTCCTAGTTGACATAGCTCGTTTTACAGCTTCAGGATTTTCTCTAATAACTTTGATGTCTAACATTCTTTTTCTCCATATAACTTAATTAGAATATCTCAATTCAACAGAGTTTTTTATGCCAATAGCTGATTCTACATCGTTTATAAAGTTATCTGAACAGTCTGCAAGATACTCAGTCTCTATTGAAAAATTTCCGTGCAGAACATCTTCTAAGTCAATATAAACTTTTGCTTTGCCTTTATTAGCACTAAAAATTTTTTTTAAATCGTCGCTTAAAACATCATCGTACCTTGTGGTTGAAAGTCTTACATGAACTTCGCCTGAATTAGGCGGGAATTTCTTTTTTGCTTCATCTATAGTGATAATATCTTCAACTATTATTTCAGGCTGCCCCTGTGTCCCCATTAGCCGACCTTTTACTACAATAACATTGTTTTGAGTTAAATAAGTTCCAAATCTTTCAAAAACTTTAGGGAACAAAACTGCGTCCACACTGCCATGCAAATCTTCTATTTTTATTCTTGCGTATGGCTCTTTTTTAGCTTTTGATATAAGTTTTTTAATTGAAACTATCATACCTGCAATACGTATAATCTGAGCTGTTTTAAAATCAACATTTTCTTTGGGTTCCGGGAGTTTATCTAATCTATAATTAGAATAGGCTATTATTTCTCTCTTTCTTGGAGCAAGAGGATGTCCTGAAAGGTAAAATCCCAAAACTTCCTTTTCGTACTCCAATGCTTCAAAAATATCCAAAGGTTTTGCTTTTTGCAATGATGACGCACTAATCATAGTTTCGGCACTGTCAAACAAAAATCCCTGAGCTGATTCTTTATCCTGTTTTATCTTTGCAGCTTTATCAACCGACGAATCTATACTTTTCAGCAAACTTGATCTTGTTTCAAGCTTTTCAGAACCGAAAGAATCAAAAACTCCAGCTTTTGCAAGGCATTCAAAAGCTTTTTTATTAGTGGATTTTAAGTCTATTCTCTGTAGAAAATCGTCCCAATCTTTAAATTTGGCTTCTTTGCCATTAACCGATCTTGCCTGCTCTATAGACTGCGTTAGACCTTCTCCTATGTTTTTAATAGCAAGAAGTCCAAAACGTATATCCGAGCCTTCTATTTTAAATTGTCCATCGGAATATTGAATATCAGGCGGCAACACTTTAATGCCAAACAATGCTGCATCATCTAAATACATTACAAGTTTACTTTCTTCATTATCTTTTACAGCCGAACGACCGATTTCGCTGTTAAGCAAGGCTGTTAAATATTCCAATGGATAATTTGCTTTTAAATACGCAGTTCTGTAAGATACCACACCGTAAGCTGCAGAGTGAGACTTGTTAAATCCGTATCCTGCAAAAGCTACGATATTGTTAAAAACTTTTTCAGAAATTTTTTTGTCTATGCCTTTTGCTTTTGCGCCGTTTATAAATTTCTCTCTTTGTTTCTCAATAACTTCAGGAATTTTTTTACTCATCGCTTTGCGAAGACTATCTGCTTCCCCTGGCGTAAAACCAGCCATAGCAACAGACATCTTCATAACTTGTTCCTGATATAAAATAACACCGTACGTATTTTTTAATATAGGCTCCTGCAATGGATGGTCGTAAATAATCGGCGTTTTCCCGTGTTTTCTGTTTACAAAATCGTCCAACATCCCAGAACCCATAGGACCTGGTCTGTACAAAGCTATCAAAGCGACAACATCGTCAATGTTGCTAGGCTTTAGTTTTCTTATCAATTCTCTCATGCCTTTGCTTTCAAGCTGAAACACGCCCATAGTTTTTGCTTCGGCAAGAAGTTTATAAGATTGCTCATTATCCAAAGATATGTTGTCTAAGTCAAACTCAGGTTTTTTCTTGCGGATAAATTTTACGCATTCATCAATAATGGTAAGCGTCCTAAGCCCCAAAAAGTCAACTTTTAAAAGACCAAGCTGTGGCAATACCACACCGTCGTACTGCGTAGTGACAATATTTTTTGAACCTTTTGAAAGTGGCGAATAATTAGTTATTTCTTCATTGGCTATAACCATACCAGCAGCATGCACGCCCGTATGCCTTTTAAGACCTTCTAGTTTTTGCGAAGTCTCTATAAGGTTTGCAATACGCTCGTCAGTTTTTACAAGTTTTATCAGATCTGCAGAAGATTCCAAAGCTTCGGCAATACTTGCGTTTTGTGGAACAAGTTTAGCTATGCTGTTTGACTCTGTCGGTGTAAACCCCATGACTCTTGCTACATCTTTTATAACAAGTCTAGATTGCATTGATCCAAACGTTATAATCTGTGCACATTTCTCTTCACCGTATTTGTGGCGAACATATTCTATAACCTGTTCTCTGCCTGAATCTGCAAAATCTATATCCAAATCTGGCATTGAGCGTCTATCTGGGTTTAGAAATCTTTCAAACAATAGGTCATACTTTAAAGGGCAAATATCAGTAATACCCAACGTGTAAGCAACCATTGAGCCTGCGCCTGAACCTCTTCCCGGTCCTACAGGAATCCCGTTATCTTTTGCGTATTTTATGAAGTCTGAAACTATTAAAAAGTAGGATGCGAAACCCATTCTGTTAATAACAGAAAGCTCGTGTTTTAATCTATTTTCCTGTTCACAATCAACGTTTCTATATCTTTTTATAAGACCTTGTCTGCATAAACTTTCTAAATATTCTGAGTCCGACTTGTATTCTTCTGGTACGGGAAACTGTGGTAAAAGCAGATTATCCATATCTATTTCAACGTTACACTTTTCGGCAATTTCCAAAGTAGTTTTTAAAGATTGAGGAATATACTCAAATGTCTTTGCCATATCCTCAGCACTGCGATAATAAAACAGGTCTGAGTCAAACTTTAATCTTTTAGGATCGTTTAACGTCCTACCTGTACCTATACAAAGTAAAATATCGTGGATTTTCGCATCTGATTTTCTTAAGAAATGACAGTCATTTGTAGCAACTAGCGGGATTGTTATTTTTTTTGAAAGTTCAAGAAGATCAGGTATTATTTTTTTCTGCTCTTCAAGACCATTATCCATAATTTCTAAATAGAAATTATCCTTTCCAAAAATATCTCTGTGTTCTGACGCAGCTTTTTCCGCTTTATCAAAATTTCCTTTAAGCAAAGAAGCAGCAACTTCTCCTGCCAAACATCCCGAAAGAGCAATGATTCCCTTATTGTATTTTCTCAGCACTTCTTTATCTACGCGAGGCTTATAGTAAAAGCCTTCGGTAAAACCAATGCTTACTATACGCATAAGGTTTTGATAGCCTTCAAAGTCTTTGGCAAGCAGTGTTAAATGGTTGTAATTTCCGCCATCTTCGGCATTTCTATCTATATTTTTATCAAAGCGAGATTTTGGAGCTACATATACCTCGCAGCCAATTATAGGCTTTATACCACTCTGTTTTGCAGCCCAATAAAATTCCATAGCTCCATACATATTGCCGTGGTCGGTAATAGCAAGAGCCGGCATTTTATATTCTTTAGCAATTAAATTAAAAAGCTCACCGGGTTTTCCTTTATCGTCAGTCAATCTACACGCACCGTCAAGAAGAGAGTACTCGGTATGGTTGTGCAAATGCACAAATTCCGCAGCCATAAGAAACACCTGTTTTTTTGAGATTTTGCAACTTAAGATATTATATCATTTTGTGTTATTATTACCATTTATCATTGAAAAGTTTTCTATAACACCTCTTTCACTTTAAAGGTTCCCCATTTTGGAACTCTTTTACGCAAAACCCTTCCTTTTTACTCTACCCGATAAACTTAGGAGTTTTAACCTAATTATTATTTGTAATTATTTGAATTTATATGTAAACATGAGGTAAAAAATTTGCAAATATAATGAAAAAATAATGTGAAGCGGGCAACTTTAACGTAACGAGCCTAAACGATAAAAGGGAGAACAGTATGGGAGCAATTTGTAACTTAACAAAAGTACTATCAATTCTTATTATTTCTGGTTTTTTAGTATTTACGGGAAAAACAAGAGTAGCAGCAGATGCAGGAACATCTGCTGACTCTAGTATATTAAATACGACAATGAGTATAGGATTTGGGACATTAGTAAGTACACAATCTGCTGGGGTTGAACTGTTGATAGGTACGGTGACACCGCACTCTGCAAGTGTAAATATAGGATTAAATTATTTAAACTCACTGATAACAGCTGACTTGACAATGCCTAAAGTTGAAGAAGCTAAAGGTATTGAGTATTACATACTAGATGATAGACTGGCAGAGAAAATTGATGCTACTAGAATACAAACTTTAGAGCGTGACGACTACTATAATGTTCTGGTCACCAACAGGCTAGTTCTAAAGCTTTCTTGGTTTAATAATAACAGCAGAGTTGCGCGAGTTTGGCATATGGATATGGGCGCTCTGAATAATGGTATAGAAAATTCTTACCCAAAACTAACATATCTTGCTGGTGGAGAGAATCTGGCTAAGGGTAGAAAATTATCAGAGATAGAGCCTAAGTATATGATTGACGAAGTGCTAGCTGTTAAGCAAGAAGTTTTCAAGACTGATTGCCCATCAGCAACGGATTACGCCCAGAAGCGCTTTAAAGTCATCGGGGATTTTTCTGTATTGTGCAAATATCCAATTACAGTTCCAGTGTTGGTGAAAGGGATTGCTTCTGGTATAGTAACTCTTAGCGATTTTGATTGCAATAATGCAGAAGATATGGATGGAATTAGAGTTTTTGTTCCAGCAATAAAAAAAGGCGAAGTTACAACAGAGCAGTTTAAGATGCAGCTAAAAAGAAATGATGCAGTTCTTAGAGGAGTTGTTAAAACTTTTGAGAGAGGACAGCAAATTGATCCAAACTTTGGGCGTTATCCACTACTGAAAGCAGAACCAGAAGTGTCTGATGATGTTAATTTTTTTGACACAGATCCATCATTACCATTCTTGAAACGTATGAAAATCTTGTTTAAGTTCTTAAAACGTTCTATAACAACTAATTCTATTGATAGTGAGAATCCGATTGAGATTGACATGTAAGGGAAGAGAGTCTATTGTCATAGAAAAGGTGCAAAATAGGATATGGAAGACTGAAAGAATCAAATTCGTCCCTTTTTACAATCTTAAATCCAAGTTTCTTATAAAAGCTAAAAGCTTTTTGATTTTGTTCGTTTACCGAGACCTTTTTTAGATTCAAATCTTTGATTGCATAAATTATAAGATTTTTACCTAAACCCTTGCCAAAATATTCTGGGTCAATAAAAAGAGATTCTATTTCATTGTCAGAAAGTCCCATAAAACCAAGAATTGTGCCAGCTTTTTTAATTCCAAAGATTTTCATATTTGGCAAAATTCTGTAAAGTGTACTTTTTATTAGCTCAAAATCTTTTTCTTTTATAAAAAAATGTGTTGCTTTAACAGACTTTTCCCATACAATCATTACATCCTTATAATCAGCTTTGCTTAATAATTCTATTTTCATTTCAATTCCTTCAACTCTTTTTCTTGATAAAACAAACTAAACTATGCTAGCATTCTTACGGGAAAATTTAAAATTGCTGCGTCGGAAACAAATTAAAATAGGACTATTAAATGATTATAAAAATCTTTTCAAACTTTATCAATCATGATTTTCATACCGTCATAGCAGTCGGAATTTACATCGCATTAGCTTTTGGAACAAGCGCCCACATACTGCTACACAAAAATGATGTTAGAAGCGCAATAGGTTGGATAGCATTGGTTTTTTTATCGCCGTTTATCGGAACTATCCTTTATATTTTCCTTGGAATCAATAGAGTAAAAAGAAAAGGCAGCCGCTTAAGGAAAAAGATAAACTTGTCAGAAAAATATTCCTATGAGATAATAAATAATATTTTTGAAAACTTGCCTATAAACTACAAACAATTCATAACATTTGGACATAATATATATCCTCAAGCATTTGCTTTTAGCAACTCTATTGAACCTTTGCAAAATGGCGTTGAGGCTTATCCTAAAATGTTAAAAGCCATAAAGAGCGCAAAGAAAGAGGTTTTAATTTCAAGCTATATATTTGATTATGATAGTGAGACAGTTAAATTTATTGACGCTTTTAAAACTGCTGTTAAAAATGGAGCTTCAGTAAAAGTTTTAGTAGATGGTATTGGAACTTTAAAATTTTTCCACCGTTCTATAGAGAAAAGATTATCCGAGATCCACGGCGTTGAATGCGGAGTATTCTTGCCGCCTCATATTCCTATATCTATGCCTTTTGTAAACCTAAGAAACCATAGAAAAATGATGATAGTTGACGGAAAGACTGCATTTTTTGGAGGCATGAACCTTTCAAAAAAAAATGTTTTTACGCACAACTTAAAAGACGGAATCTTAGACATAACATTTGAGGTTAAAGGTTCAGTTATAGAGCAAATGGCGGAAATTTTTGAGGATGACTGGGAATTTGCCGTAGGTGTAAAATTTCAATCTTTTGCAAGGACTGTCAATCATACCAAAGAGGGGACAATTCCAGTAAGAATTATCCCTGACGGTCCTGACAATAAACACGGAATAATAGAACTTATAATTACAGGAGCGATAAATGCTGCGGTAAAAAAAATTCTTATAGTAACTCCATATTTCCTTCCAGAAAACAATATTTTAACTGCAATTGAAATGGCAGCGATGAAAGATGTTGACGTAGAAATAATAACACCGGAAAAGAGCGACCATAAAATTTTAAATTATGCGGTTGAGTCAAATTTTTTGCGATTGATAGAAAGTGGAGTAAAAATATATCGTACACCTTACCCTTTTGATCACAGTAAGATTTTTATAGTTGACAACGAGTGGGTATTTGTCGGTTCAGCAAATTGGGACGAGAGAAGTTTTAAGCTTAACTTTGAATCCAACATGGAAATATTCAGTAAAAACTTAGCAAAAAAACTTACTGAGATTGCTGAAGAAAAAAAGAAAAATGCTAAACTTACAACCGCTTATGAATGTAAGCAATTGCCATTTTTAAAACGCATTAGAAATAATGCTTACAGATTGCTGACGCCTTACAGCTAAATTGTTACAAATTTAGCTTTTACGCCGTCTAAAGTTTCAAATTTTGCAAGCAGTGGTTTTATTAATTTTTCTTCGGAGACTATCTCTAAGATTATAAGCCCTTTATCAGAGCAAGAATCTGAAGAACTATCATGAATGCCAAGCCTTGTTCTTATTTGACAGCCAGAACTTGTTAGGGTTTCTTGAATTTTTACAGCACAAGAGTTTCTTTTTTCTACCGATAAAATTAAGATATTTGCCACAGAAACCTCCCGAGATTCAAACTTAAACGCCTATTAAATTTTTTGTTTTAGATTTAAAAGCTCGCTTACAGTAACAATCTCGTATCCTTCCGCCCTAATTTCATCTATAAAATCTCCAAGAAAGGACAAAATTTTATCATTTTTAGGCAAGTCGTGCATCAAAAAAATTGCTCCGTTCTTGATAGCTTGTTTATATTTTATATGCATTTCTTGAGCTGATACATTTTCCCAATCCATGCCGAAGCTCCAATTTATCACATAATATCCTTGCTTTTGGGCGACTTCCAGCCCTTCAGGTTTTGAATATCCGTATGGAAACCTCATCAAATATGTGTCAACTCCTAACTTGTCTTTTATTACCTTTTTTGCTTGTAAGATTTCTCTTTCCATCTTGCTTATCTTATCAGCGACTTTGTAAGAGTAAAAATTGACATGCTCATATGTGTGGTTACCTATTTCATGACCGTCAGCAACAACCTCTTTTGCTGTTTCTGTATCATTTTCTACTCTAATGCCAAGCATGAAAAATGTAGCTTTGACATTCTTTTCTTTAAGAATTTCTAAAACTCTTTTTGTGGCTTTTCCCGGACCATCGTCAAAAGTCAACGCTACTTTCATTACTCCGGGATAACCGTTTGCATAAAAAGTCTTTGCGTTAGAAAAACATGCAAACAAACAAATTACAGTAAAAACAATATTAATTTTTTTCATTTTGTCCATATTATTACGCTTGAAATTGCTGTTAAAACTCCAGCGTTAATTATCTGCATCCAAAAATTATCGTTCAACTTCCAAGGAATTGCTTCAATTAAAGTAGCGGCAATAGCACCTATTAAAGCAAACTGTATATTGAAAAGAAACAAACCAATTATAAAACATACAGTAAAACAAGCAAAACTTCCTTCTAGGCTTTTGCTAGTAAAAATTTTATGCCTGCCTATTGTTCTGCCGACTAAAGCTGCTGCTGCGTCTCCAAACGCAAGATACAAAAGACTTGCAAATACCATACTTTTATTAGGAAATAATACTATTGCTATAAATGCACCTGATAAAGTCCAAATTACACCACTTATTTTCTCAGCTTCTTCAGATCTGTAAAACCCTTTAAAATTGTTCTTAAAAAAATCGTTAACCTTAGGAAACTTAAATCTTATATACTCCAGTAAAATAACAATACTCATCGCTACTGCAAGACCCAAGACAACAATATTTTTTGGCAAATACCAATATCCAAAAACATAAAGTAGCGATAATAAATGAAACGTTTTTCTTTTTATTTCGTCTTTTGGAATGCAAGCCATATTTCTTTTACTCCATTGTATATAAATTTATAGACATTAATTATATTATGGTATGACTGAAAAAAAACATTTTTGATGCTTATCGCATCTTCAAAAGCAAGAGCGGCAAGCAATGTAAACACTACAATATTAACAGCCAAAATTACAACATAAGAAAAAAATGCTCCATAAACCTTTAAATCCGGCTGCTCTATAGAAAGGATATAAACTGTCAAAGCAATATGAAAAGATACAGAAAAGCCTATTAGAAAAAGATAATAACCATACAATTGCTTTATATCCATAAACCAGCCTAAACAAACATAAACTATTATAATAGCAAGCGTATATATAGGAAAAAAATATGGCGCAAGCGTTATCCATATATTATCTTTTGTTAAAACAACGCTTCCCGAACTTTCGCCGACATTGAATTTTTTTATTTTTGCCCCGCTTAAAATACCTGCTATTGCGTGGGAAATCTCATGACCAAATATATAAGTTTTTATAGGCTTATAAAGAACTACTTGAAAAGTTATATAACTAAGAACTCCTATCCAAAAAGGAATATATTTGCCACTTGATGAGATAGAAAAAACCAAGAAATTTTTAGCAAGGGTATATCCCGCTGCAAAAATTGCAGGAACTGCAATAAAAGCGATGATATTTCTTAAAAATCTCATTGTACACCTTAAAAATCGTTCAGGACGATAAACTAAACCTAGCCATCATCCTGAACGAATTATTAACTTTGCTTTGACTTAATTTTTTAACAATGTAATTCTTTTTATACAATCAATAGAGCTTTTAATTTGTGTTATTTTGTTTTCATATCTGTGAAAGATTTAACTACAAATATCACAGCAACTACAAAAGACGCTGCTGCGAGAATAGTATTCAATTGTCCTTTTGATGTAAGAGCTAAAGCAAGCTCTAATGCCAAAAGTCCGAAAAGCGTTGTAAACTTAATTATAGGATTCATTGCAACTGAAGAAGTATCCTTAAACGGATCTCCGACAGTATCGCCTACGACAGTAGCTTTGTGAAGTTCCGTGCCTTTTTCGCGTAAGTCAACTTCAACATATTTTTTTGCATTGTCCCAAGCTCCACCGGCATTTGCCATAAATATCGCTTGGAAAAGACCAAACAACGCTATGGAAATAAGGTAACCAATAAAAAAGTAAGGCTCAATAAATGCAAATGCAAGAGTTGTAAAAAAGACCACCATAAACAAGTTTATCATACCTTTTTGAGCATATATCGTACATATTTCAACAACTTTCTTAGAGTCTTCGGTTGAAGCTTTTTGAGAGTTTCCGTCAAGCTTAATATTTCCTTTTATAAACTCAACAGCTTTGTAAGCTCCGCTGGTTACTGCATGATTTGAAGCTCCGGTAAACCAATAAATTATTGATCCTCCTGCTATTAACCCAAGCAAGAAAGGAGCATGCAACAATGAAAGATTTGCTAGTCCTGTTGTAAGACCGTCTGTAAGCATAACTATTGTAGAGAAAATCATAGTAGTAGCTCCGACTACAGCCGTTCCTATAAGAACAGGCTTTGCAGTAGCTTTAAATGTGTTTCCAGCACCATCATTTTCTTCAAGCAACAATTTTGATTTGTCAAAAACAGGCTTAAATCCGAAATCTTTCTCTATTTCTTTATCTACGTTAGGAATATTTTCAATCAAAGACAATTCATAAACCGACTGAGCATTGTCAGTAACAGGTCCGTAAGAGTCCACAGCGATTGTTACAGGTCCCATGCCTAAGAATCCAAAAGCTACAAGACCAAAAGCAAACACCGCAGGAGCAATCATAATTTCTCCAAGACCTAAGGAGCTTATTGCATAAGCCGAGCCCATAAGAACTATAATTGCAACACCCATCCAGTATGCACTAAAATTCCCCGCTGTAAGACCTGAAAGAACATTAAGAGAGGCTCCTCCGTGTCTTGAAGAATTAACAACATTCTGAACAAAGGCACTTTTTACCGAAGTAAATACTTTTACAATTTCAGGTATAACTGCGCCTGCTATTGTTCCGCAGCTTATAATAAGCGAAAGTTTCCACCAGAGAGTTCCGTCCCCCAAATCACCTATAACAAGCTTTGAAACAACAAAAGTCAAAGCTATTGAAACTATTGAAGTTATCCATACAAGAGAAGTTAAAGGCGCCTCAAAATTCATTTTGTCAGCAAGAGCAAACTTAATTTTTGATATTGCCGAATTTATCCAATAAGAAACCGCACTTGATATAAGCATTATCAAACGCATTACAAAAATCCAAACCAAAAGTTTAACTTGTAAAACAGGGTCGCTTACAGCCAAAATTATAAACGTTACCAAAGCTACGCCAGTAACGCCGTAAGTTTCAAATCCGTCAGCAGTAGGTCCTACTGAATCGCCGGCGTTGTCGCCCGTACAATCAGCTATAACTCCGGGATTTCTTGCATCATCTTCTTTAATGTTAAACACAATTTTCATCAAGTCAGAACCAATATCTGCAATCTTTGTAAATATTCCACCTGCTATTCTAAGAACTGAAGCTCCTAGAGACTCTCCTATTGCAAATCCTATAAAGCAAGCACCTGCAAAATCTGAAGGAATAAACAAAAGAATCACAAGCATTATCAAAAGTTCAATGCTTATAAGAAGCATTCCGATGCTCATACCCGCTCGAAGAGGAATTGCATATAAAGGATACGGCTTTCCTTTCAGGCTTGCAAAAGCAGTTCTTGAATTTGCGAAAGTGTTGATTCTCATACCAAACCACGCTACGGTGTAACTTCCAAGAATTCCTATAATACTGCATAAAACAATTGTCGCCACTTTTACTGTGGTAAAATTTTCTAGCCACCCAAAATACACAACTATAATAAGAGCGAGAAACAGTTCAAGAATGATTATAAACTTACCTTGCGTTACAAGATAGGTTTTACAAGTTTCATATATAAGTTCAGAAATGTCTTTCATTGAACTGTGTACAGGAAGTTTTTTTATGCTTAAAAAGTGGCAAATGCCAAACATCAAACCAAAAAAACACACTACAAAACCAAACATCAAAAGAGACTTTCCATTTACTGCATTCCCAAAAAAACTGACCAAAGACAAATCAGGAACTACTAAGTTCGCTTCGCTTGCCAATGCACGGCTTATACACGCTGTTAGTACGGCAAATAGTGCGGCAATTTTCTTAAACGATAACACTCTGCTTAACATACAAATCCCCTATTCTATTTTATTACAGACTTACGTCTTTTATTTTCTTTTTTTGCTTTTAAGTTTTTTTCTTTTTCTTTAATCTTTTCCCACATAACTTCTATATCTTTTGCGTCTTTAACTTTATAATTGCCAAAAATATGAGGATGTCTGCGAAGAAGCTTTTTGTTTAACCTTTCTATAACGCCTGTTATATCAAAATCTTTATTTTCTTTGGCAATTTGCGCATGAAAAACGACCTGCAAAAGAATGTCTCCCAATTCTTCTTCAAGATTTTCTTTATCTTTGTTTTTAATGGCTTGTTTAACTTCTTCGGCTTCGGAGAAGAGATGTTTCACGAGAGTTTCATGGGTTTGTTCTTTATCCCACATACAACCATTTTTAGAACGCAAGGTTGAAAAGATGCCTACAAGCTTATCAAATTCTTTTAAATACTTTTTCATGAAGCCCTTAAAAATAATTACTTATTGCTGATAATTGTATCATTTCTTTTCCTAGTTCTTCAACATTCTTATTTTCCAATAATTACACTAATTAAGCTTTATATACTATATTAATATCATCAATGTACATTTTAGGGAATAATTTTATATATTCGCTCTTCTCTTCAAAATCTTTTATATCCCCTAAATATGC
>JAIRYK010000023.1 GCA_031267795.1 Candidatus Endomicrobiellum devescovinae
CAAAGAATTCTTGACTTTCTTTGCCCCACTTAACCAATCTCTCAGAAGACATAATACCACCCCGCTATTTATAATATATCTATTAGATTTCTTATACATATATTAATCCTTAAATTTAAAATTAATTAATTTACATATTTTTTACTCGCTCTATGATTTATTGGGTAGATTTTGACTGAAAAAAGGGAAAAGGTATTTTAAACCACAAATAGTCCAATATATATTGAGATTTTACATTAGCTAGAGTAATGTAAAAAAAAATGTTATTATGACTTCATGAAAAAAATAATAACTGTGCATCTAAAAGAACGCAAATACGATATACTCATTTCTCAATCAACAAATGATTTTTTTTCAATTATAAAAAAACAAACAAAAACTTTCTTTATAATTACTGATACAAATATTGCAAAGCTGCATTTAAAATATTTGGTAAATTTATTTAGGCAACACGGTTATAATGTGAAAACCGCTGTTATAAGTGCAGGTGAAGATGGCAAAAGTATAAGAAATCTTTCATACTTGTACGATAAAGCTCTTGAAGCAGGAATTGACAGAAAAAGTTGTGCAATAGCTTTTGGCGGCGGAGTTGTCGGCGATACAGCCGGATTTTTTGCCGCAACTTATATGAGAGGAATTGATTTTATTCAAATTCCGACAACACTTCTTGCTATGACAGATTCTTCAGTAGGAGGTAAGACCGCAGTTAACATAACCAATGGGAAAAATATAGCTGGAGTTTTTTATCAGCCTAAACTTGTATGGATAAACACTTCTTTCTTGGAATCTCTCCCTGAAAGGCAGATAAGAAATGGACTTGCAGAAATCATAAAATATGCTTTTATTTTTGATTATAAATTTTATAACTATTTGGCAAATCTACTTGGAAATGAAATTATATCGTCAAAAGATTTTGATTATATGATTTATAAAAGTTGTTCCTATAAAGCAAAAGTTGTTGAAAAGGACGAAAAAGAAACAAATGGACTCAGGGCTGTATTAAACTTCGGTCACACTTATGCACATGCTCTTGAAACTGTAACTCATTATAAAAAATTTTTACATGGTGAAGCTGTGGCAATAGGAATGCTCTTTGCAGCGCAACTTTCTTTGAAGTTAAAGCTGTGCGGGCAAGAAACGTACAACAAAGTAGAAAAACTACTAAATTTGGCAGCATTTAATTTAGATACAAAAAATAACCCAAAACAATTCCTAGCGCTTATGAAAAAGGACAAAAAATCTGTTAACGGCAATATTAATTTTGTTCTTATTAAAGATATAGGCAAAACAGTTAACAAACAAGTAAACGATAATATTGTATTTAATGTTTTAAGGAGCAAATAAATGAAGAAAAAGAAAATACTTGTACTAAATGGTCCAAATATAAATATGCTCGGTAAAAGAGAACCTGAAATATATGGAAATATTAATCTTTCTGAGATTGAGAAACAAATTAGCGACCTTGCAAAAGAATTAAAAATTGAGGTTGAGCTTTTTCAGTCAAATCATGAAGGCACTATTGTAGATAAAATTCAGAGCTGCTATAAAAAAATTTTTGGAATTATTATAAATCCTGCGGCTTTTACTCATACATCGGTGGCAATAAGAGACGCTTTGGCAGCAGTCTCAATTCCGACGATAGAAGTTCATATTTCAAATATTTATGCAAGAGAATGTTTTAGGCATAAATCTTATATTGCCCCTGTAGTTTTGGGGCAGATTTCAGGACTTGGGGCAGATGGGTATCTTTTTGCTTTAAGAGCATTAGCGAATTTAGAGTAGCTTACCACAAGGCTGCGCCTAAAAGGCACAGCCTTGGTAATTTATTTATATTATTTTTTAGTTTAGTTAAAGACTTTCTCTTCAACAAGTTTAGCTATTATATGTATTAAAAGTATATGACACTCTTGCGTCCTTGCTGTAACTTTAGATGGCGCACAATAGCACAAATCGCACATATCCTTCATTTTTCCGCCGTCCGAATTTGTCATTCCTATTGTAAATACACCCAATTTTTTAGCACACTCCAAAGCATTTATAACATTTTTTGAATTGCCGCTTGTTGATATAGCTATAAAAATATCCCCTTCTTGAGCAAAAGCTTCCAACTGCCTGCTAAAAGAATAGTCATAACCAAAGTCATTGCCTATTGCAGTCAAAGAAGATACGTTTTCATTTAAAGTAACAGATGCAAGAGCTGCTCTGTTTTTTTCAAAACGAACAACCATTTCAGCAGAAAAATGCAAGGCGTCAGAGGCAGATCCGCCGTTTCCGCATATAATAGTCTTTTTATTATCTTTGTAAGCTTCAACAATTTTGTTTACAACTTTATAAATGTAATCAAGTTGAGCATCTTCAAGCATTTTTTTCTTTGCTTCAATGCTGTCATTTATAAGGGTTTTAATTATTTCTTTACTATTGTTTTCCATTATTCCCCGCTTTATTTCCCAAATATATGTTTTGAAAGAAAGTCCGTGCTTACACTTCCTTTGCGGAACTGTTCGCTGTTCATAATCTTAGCGTGAAGAGAAGACGTATTTTTAACATTTTCTATTTCCACTTCTCTCAAAGCTCTCTGCATTCTTGTAATAGATTCATTTCTGTCTGCTCCAAACGATATAATCTTTGCTATTAAACTATCATAAAACGGAGGGATTGTATATCCTGAATAAACATGCGTATCAATTCTGATTCCCGGACCTCCAGGCAAATATAATTTACCTATTTTGCCCGGCGACGGGATAAAATCTTTATCTGGATCTTCGGCATTTATTCTACACTCTATAGCATGACCTAATATCTTTACTTTTTCAGAAATAACAGAAAGTTTTTCTCCTGCGGCAAGCTTTATTTGTTCTTTTACAAGGTCTATCCCTGTAACCATTTCGGTTATAGGATGCTCAACCTGAATTCTAGTATTCATTTCCATGAAATAAAAATGACCTTTCTTATCCACGAGAAATTCTACTGTACCTACAGTAACATATTTAACTGCGACGGCAGCGTTCCTTGCGGCTTTACCCATTTTCTTTCTAAGAGATTCGCTTATTAAAGGAGAAGGACTTTCTTCAACAAGTTTTTGATGTCTTCTTTGTATTGAACAATCCCTCTCAGGCAAATAGGCAGTTTTGCCGTATTTATCCCCAAGAATTTGGAATTCTATATGATGAGGCTCCTCAATATATTTTTCCATATATACGTCAGGGTTACCGAATGCAGCTTTAGCTTCAGTCTGAGCCATTACAATGGCATTTTGAAGAGTTTCTTCGGAAGTTACTATTCTCATTCCCTTTCCACCGCCACCTGCAGTAGCTTTAACTATTACAGGATACCCTATCTTTTTTGCCATAGCAAAAATTTTAGGATCGTCGGCACTTATAGGACCGTCTGAACCTGGAACTACAGGAACGCCTGATTTCTTCATAAGCTCAATAGCAGCTATTTTATCTCCCATCTTTTCTATAGATTCTTTTGAAGGTCCGATAAATTTTAAACCACAAGCTTCGCAAACTTCAGCAAAATAAGTATTTTCAGATAAAAATCCATACCCTGGGTGAATAGCGTCTGCTCCTGAAATCTCTGCAGCAGCTATAATGCTTGGTATGTTAAGATAACTATCCGAAGCACTTGCCTCGCCGACGCATACAGACTGATCGGCAAGTTTTACATGCATACTCTCTCTGTCAACTTCTGAATGTATGGCAACCGTGTTAATTCCAAGCTCTCTGCACGCTCTTATTATTCTGCATGCTATTTCGCCTCTATTTGCAATTAAAACCTTTTTAAACATCTTATCTCCCGTTTGTAAACAGCAATTGGATTGGAATGTTTGATAAATTATTTGCTTGTATCAACTAAAAATAGTTCTTGACCATACTCAATAGCTTGACCATTTGAAACAAGAACTTTTACTATTTTACCTTTGACTTTGGTTTTTACGTCTTTAATAATCTTCATTGCTTCTATTTGACCAATTTTTTGGTCAATTGCGATATTATCGCCTTCTTTTACAAAAAAAGGTTTGTCGGCACCAGAAGCGCTCACAAAGGTACCTACTATTGTTGATTTGATTGGAACTATAGAATCTTTTTCTTCCGTCTTTTTGCTTTCAACAACAACTTCTTTGACAGATGTAACAGGCACTGCGACGGCGTCCACTTCAGATTTTTTAAAATATAAAGAATGGTCGCCGTTGTGATATTCCATTTCTTCAATATCGGTATGCTTGATTGATTTTAAAAATTCTTTTATTTCCTGCGGATTCATTTTAACCTCATTATACCTCGTCAAAACGGGGACTATTAAGATTTTTTCCCTGACAAATACAGATTTTGATTATACTCTCTCTACGTACTCTCCAGTTCTTGTATCCACTTTTATTCTATCACCTTCTTTGATAAAGAGAGGAACGCGAATATCCGCACCTGTTTCAAGTTTTGCCATCTTTGTAAGGTTAGAAACTGAATCGCCTTTGATTCCGGGTTCTGCTTCAGCTATTGTCATTTCTATTATTATTGGAAGGTCTATGCCAATAAGTTCATTTTCAAGATATATAGCTTCAACTTCAAGATTTTCTTTAAGATAATTTGCTTTATCTCCTAACAGTTCTGGAGAAACGCTTATCTGTTCGTACGTATTCATATCCATAAAATTAAAATTTACGCCTTCTTTGTACAAAAACTGCTTTTTCTGTCTTGTAACGCTTAAAGCTTCAAACTTCTCTCCTGACTTAAAAGTACGTTCAATAGTGCCGCCTTTTTTAAGGTGTCTTAGCTTAACGCGCATTACGGCTCCACCTTTTCCTGGTTTGTGGTTTTGAAACCAAGTAATCTGATAAGGGTCGCCATCTACTAAAATATTAAGTCCATTTTTAAAATCCGATGTTGAAATCATCTTTTCTCCCTATTAATATGTTGCTGACGTCAATACTTCACAGCCATCTTCTTTTATAAGTATTGTATCTTCTATCCTAATGCCGAATTCTTGTTCAATATATATTCCAGGTTCCACAGTAACAGTCATTCCTACAAGAAAAACGCCTTCGGCATCTGAGGATAACGAAGGCATTTCATGAATTTCTATTCCCACTCCGTGTCCGGTAGTATGTATAAACTTATCTTTGTACCCGGCAGATTCTATGACACTTCTTGCAGTTTTGTCCGCCCAAGCAATAGGCAAACCCGCTTTTATTCCTTTCAACACGGCTTCTTGAGAACGCTTAACAACATTCCAAATCTGCTTACGATTATCATCAATTTTATCTAAAAAGTATGTACGCGTCAAGTCTGAACAATAACCGTTGTAAACACAGCCTATATCCATCATTACAATATCATTTTGAATTAATTTCTTATCAGAACTTCTGTGATGAGGATTTGCAGAATTTTTCCCAAAAGCTATTATAGGAGCAAAACTTTCAGTTACGTGGTTTTTTGAAAACAACTCAAGAACTTTATAGTGAACGTCTAATTCAGTAAGACCCGGTTTAAGTTCTTTTCTGACAGTGTCACAAATCGCTGAAACTATTTTGCATGACTTCTTTAAATTCTCTATTTCGTTATCTTCTTTTATCATTCTTGCGCTATCAAGCATGCCTATCTTTTTTTCAACTTCTATACCATTTTGACTTAACTTTGCGCTTACAAAAATAAAATCCAAAGCTGTCATGTATTTCGGGTCAACAAACAATTTTTTTGCATTGTTTTTTTTCAAAATTTCTAAAACAGCTTTATGAAAAGGAACGCCGATATATACATCTACGCCTTTATCAAAGAAGAATTCTCTTGCTTGATTTTCTATCATCTTAGAGCAAATAGCATAAGTTTTGTCATTAACATGCAAAATCCAAAAACCGTCAAATTCAGCTCTAGTAAGATAAAAAATCTCTTTTGAATTGGTAAATAAAGCACATCTTACTTTCACAGTACTTATTATTTTGTTTACATTTTTTTTCATTGCTTTTTACAATTTTTTCTCCCGAGAATAAAAATGCTGCCTTTTGCGTGTATATTATACTTGACAATTATATAATTATTTTATTAAATGATAAAGCAATCGCTGGAAGTGGTTGTAATCTTAGTATCTGCTAATGCAGATAAAAAAAGGAGTTGCAGTAATGGCACAAGGCAAAGTTAAGTGGTTTAACGACCAGAAAGGGTATGGATTTATTTCTAATGATGACGGATCAGGTGATGTTTTTGCGCACTATTCAGCTATTCAGTCTGATGGTTTCAAGTCGTTAGCAGAGGGTGACAGCGTCGAATTTGAAGTTGTAAATTCTGACAAAGGTCCTAAAGCAGCAAACATAAAGAAAATCTAATTTGTTCTAAAAACCTTAAAGACAGGATTGAAAATTTTTTTAATCCTGTCTTTTTTTATTTATTACCTGAGTAAAAAAAAGAACCAGTCTCCAAATTCGGAGACTGGTTCTTAAATAAGAATATTATTAATATTCTGGCATTGGAGGCATTCCTGCTCCCATCGGTGCTTTAGGAGATTTTTCAGGAATATCTGTTACTAACGTTTCTGTTGTTAAAACAAGACCTGCTATTGAAGCGGCGTTTTCCAATGCAGTTCTTGTAACTTTTGCTGGATCTACAATACCAGCTTTTATCATATCCACATATTCGTTGCTGTCAGCATTGTACCCGAAAGCAGCATCTTTTGAGCTTTTTACCTTATCTACTATTACAGAAGCTTCAAGACCTGCGTTTTCTACTATCATTCTTATAGGTCCTTCAAGAGCCTTAAGAACAATTTCAATGCCTGTCTTTTCATCTGCATCGTTAGCTTTGATTTTTTCCAAAACAGATTGAGCCTTTAAAAGAGCCACGCCCCCGCCTGCAACTATACCTTCCTCTACTCCAGCTCTTGTTGCGTTCAAAGCATCTTCAACTTTAAATTTCTTTGTTTTCATTTCGGCTTCAGTTGCAGCACCAACGTTTACTACCGCTACGCCGCCAACCAATTTTGCAAGTCTTTCCTGAAGTTTTTCTTTATCATATTCAGATTTTGTATCTGCAATCTGCTTGCGAATCTGAGATATTCTTGACTCAATTTCTTTCTTATCGCCAAGACCTGAAACGATTGTTGTATTTTCTTTGTCAACGACAACTCTCTTTGCCTGACCAAGAAGCTCTATTGTAGCACTATCAAGTTTCAAACCTGTTTCTTCAGTAATAACCGTACCGCCAGTAAGAATTGCTATATCTTGAAGCATTTCTTTTCTTCTATCACCAAATCCTGGGGCTTTTACAGCTATAACTTTGAGTGTTCCACGAATCTTATTAAGTACCAAAGTTGCAAGAGCTTCGCCTTCAATATCTTCTGCAATTATAATGAACGGTCTCCCAGTCTGGACAACTTTTTCAAGCAAAGGAAGAATTTCCTGCATTGAAGAGATTTTCTTGTCTGTAATTATTATATAAGGATTTTCTAAAATTCCCTGCATTCTTTCCGTATCGGTTACAAAATAAGGAGAGTTATATCCTCTGTCAAACTGCATACCTTCAACAACATCAAGAGTTGTTTCAGAAGACTTGCCTTCTTCAACTGTTATAACGCCATCTTTGCCTACTTTCTCCATAGCATCTGCTATCAAGCTGCCTATTTCTTTGTCACTTGCGGAAATTGAAGCAATCTGAGCAATTTCTTCTTTATTTTTAACTTGCTTTGCTATCTTCTTAACTTCTTCTATAACTGCTGCAACAGCTTTATCTATGCCTCTCTTTATATGATTAGCATTAGCTCCTGCAGTAATATTCTTAAGACCTTCATTTATTAAAGATTGAGCCAAAACTGTGGCTGTTGTTGTTCCGTCACCGGCTATATCATTTGTCTTAGAAGCAACTTCTTTAACAAGCTGAGCTCCCATATTTTCAAATGGATCTTCAAGCTCTATTTCTTTAGCTATTGTTACTCCGTCGTTGGTAACGGTTGGAGAACCAAACTTTTTATCCAAAACGACATATCTGCCTTTAGGTCCAAGAGTAACTTTAACCGCATTTGCAAGTTTATCTACACCAGCTTTCATAGCCTTGCGAGCATCATCATTGTAAATTAACTGTTTTGCCATAGAATTTCCCCTTTTTCTCTATCATATTATTCAATTATTCCTAAAATATCGTCCTGAGACATTATAAGATACTCTTTGTCATCAAACTTTACTTCAGTCCCGGAATACTTTCCGTACAAAACTTTGTCACCTACTTTTACATCCAAAGCTACTATCTTTCCATCTTCGGTTTTCTTACCTCTCCCTACAGCTACAACTTCGCCCTCTTGAGGTTTTTCTTTAGCGGTATCTGGAATAATGATTCCGCCTTTTTTTACTTCTTTCACTTCTGCGGGCTTAACTAAAATCTTTTCGCCAAGTGGTCTAATCATTTCACTTCCTCCTTATATTTTTAGCGCTTTAATCTAACGACTGCTATTATACAACTAAAACTATGCGCTGTCAAGATTGGCACAATACGCACTATTCCATAGACAATATCACTAATTTAGGAAGTTTAACTTTCAAAATTAACTACATTTCTGCTGTTTCTATAGAGCGTTTCAAGTTAAATTCTTCTTTATATAATGCACTGCCAACAATCGCTCCGAAAACACCACATTGTTTAAGCTTAACAACATCGTCTTCTGTCCTTATACCTCCCGAAGCTATAATTTTAATATCCTTTTTCAAAAGCTTTTTTATTACTTTATAGTCAGGTCCATAAAACATCCCATCTCTGGAAATATCTGTATATAAAATATTTTGAACGCCTATTTCCTTAAGGTTGTCAACTAATCTTAATACATCAATAGAAGTTATATCATTCCAGCCATTAACAGCGACTTTCTCATCTTTTGCATCAACAGCAACAATAATTCTTTCTTTACCGTATTCTTTTATAAATTCTTTCACAATCTGAATATTAGAGACAGCAATAGTACCTAAAACTACCTTTGCGGCTCCTAAGCTAAATATTTCAGATATTTTTTCTAAACTTCTTATGCCTCCGCCAACATGTACAGGAATATCTACGCCATTACATATCCGTTTAATAATTTTTTTGTTTTTACTTTCTCCGCTAAAAGCACCGTCTAAATCAACGACGTGTATGCATTTTGCTCCGCAGGATGCCCATATTTTTGCAACGCTTACAGGATCGTTAGAATAAATAGTTTCATGTTTTATCTTTCCCTGTTTTAATCTTACGGAGTTACCTTGTCTTATATCTATGGCAGGAATTAAAGTCATTTTCTTTCCTCTTTTTTATTGCCTTCAAAGCAATAGCGTTCTTGAAGCTTAGTATTTATATCGTTTAAGCTTATATCCTTATTTTGCATCAAAACAAGAATATGATAAGTTAAATCGCATATTTCGCAAATCAAATCATTTTTATTTTCATTTTTTGCGGCAATAATAATTTCTGAAGATTCTTCTCCCACTTTTTTACAGATTTTATCAATCCCCTCGCTGAGCAAATAATTTGTATAAGAATTTTTGATTGGATTTTTTACCCTACTTAAAATACGACCGCAAATAGTCTCAATTATATTTTTTTGAGAACTGTAAGGAATTATTTCATTAAAGAAACATGAGAACTCTCCTGTATGGCATGCAGCACCTGACTGTTCCACCAAAATCAAAAGAGCGTCGCCGTCGCAATCTAAATATATGCCTTTTACTTTCTGAACACATCCTGAAGTTTCTCCTTTATGCCATAACTTCTTTCTGCTGCGCGAATAAAAATACGTTTCGCCTTTCTCAAGCGTAAGGTTATAACTTTCTTTGTCCATATATGCTAACATCAATACTTCTCTTGTTTTATAATCCTGAACAATCGCCGCAATTAAAGGCGTTTTATTAAAATTTATCATTGTTATATCCTTTTCTTATAGGGATTCTATTTTTAATCATTTCTCGTTTTATCTCGTATATAGTTGTGGCTTTATAATGCAGTATAGACGCTACTAAAGCACCAGAACACTCTGTTTTTTTAAACAGATCAACAATATCAAACACGCTCCCGCATCCTCCGCTTGCAATAATGGGCATATTTATGCACTTTGCAACTTTTTTCAACGTTTTAATATCGTATCCTCTCTTTGTTCCGTCTCTATTTATTGACGTAAGCAAAACTTCTCCTGCGCCTAAAGCCTCGCATTTTTTTACCCAATCGGTCAGCTTGATGCCAGTATTAAGCCGTCCGCCGTTTATAAATACATTTTCTCCATCAGTATCAATGGCAACAACAACGCATTGCGTTCCAAATTCTTTTACTACTTGCAAAATAATGTCTGGATTTTTAACCGCTGCTGAGTTTATAGAAACTTTATCTGCACCCAAACGTAAAATACTGCGGAAATCATCTATTGAGCACATGCCTCCGCCGATTGTTAATGGTATTCTTAACGCCGATGCCGCTCTTTTTAATATCTCGCCTGCTATAGCGCGATTTTCGCATGTAGCCGAAATATCCAAAAATACTATTTCATCAGCTCCATATTTTTCGTATTCTTTTGCAAGAATAACAGGATCTCCTACATCGGTTAGATTTGAAAAATTAATGCCCTTTACAACTTTCCCGTCTTTTATATCCAAACATGGAATTATTCTTTTTTTAAGCATTTATACCTCTCTATATCACAATACCATTCCCTCAAAAGTTTAAGCCCGTATTCTCCACTTTTTTCAGGGTGGAATTGAAACCCAGTTACATTTTTGTATTTGACTATAGCTGGTATTCTAATTCCGCAATAGTCTGCATAAGAAACTATATGTTTAAGCGCAACATTTGCCATATATGAATGAACAAAATATACGTCTTCTCCAGCATTTAAGTTGTTCCAACCTATATGGGGAAGCCTTGCATTAACAGGTATTTTTATAATTTCACCTTTTATAAATCCCAAACCTTCAGTTTCTTCGCCTTCACAGCTTCTTTCAAATAAAATTTGCATACCTAAACATATTCCCAAAATAGGTTTATCAATATTTTTTAAAATATCAAATAATCCTGCTGCCTTTAAATTTTCTATGGCAGTTTTAAAAGCACCAACTCCGGGGATAATAATGGCATCGCATAAAGTCACTGTTTTGGTATCATTTGTTAATTTAGCTTCAATACCTATTTCTCTGCAAGCCGACAATAAGCTTTCTGTGTTGCCGGCTTTATAGTCAATAATTGCTATCACCTATATAACTCCTTTTGAAGAATTTACCCTACTTCCAACTTTCTCAACCGCTTGCCCTAACGCACGACCAAAACCTTTGAAAATAGCTTCTGCTATGTGATGAGTATTTTTGCCGTATTCAAGATTGACGTGAAGCGTTATTGCCGCATTTACAACAATGGCTCTAAAAAACTCTTCAACTAATTCAGTTTCAAAATTTCCTACGCGTTCAGTTGGGAAGCTCGCATTAAAAACCAAATAGCTGCGCCCTGAAATATCTAAATTCACATTAACTAACGCTTCGTCCATAGGTAAAAAACAACCACCAAACCGAGCTATTCCCTTTTTATCTCCTAAAGAATTTTTTAAAGCTTGTCCAAAAACTATACCAATATCTTCAATAATGTGATGCGCACCGGTATTTAAATCCCCTGTACAAAAAAGTTTAACGTCAAAGTTGGCATAAAAAGCTAAAATATTAAGCATATGGTCAAAGAAACCAATTCCACTACTTCCTTTAAATTCTCCTGTTCCGTCCAGATTTAATTTCATTTCTATTTTTGTCTCTTTGGTGCTGCGTTTAATTTCACATATTCTCATTTATAGCCCCTTTTAAAACGAATATTTGCCGCAATTGCGTGAGCGTCTAAACCTTCTAACAAAGCAAAAGACGTAATGTCTTCTTTAAATTCCGATAACACATTTTTCGGATAATAGCTATACGAAGTTCTCTTTACAAAATCATATACTCCCAAAGGCGAAGCAAATCTTGCTGTACCTGCCGTTGGCAATACATGATTAGTTCCGCCAATATAATCGCCTAGAACCTCGGGAGAATTATGTCCCAAAAAGACTGCTCCCGCATTTTTAACTTTAGATAGCATTGCCAAAGGGTTTTTGGTCATTATTTCTAAATGTTCCGGAGCAATTAAGTTTGATATTGCAAAAATATCGTCAATAGATTTTGCTATGACGCATATTCCGTTATTTTCTAACGCATTTTTTGCTATTTCCTTGCGTTTAAGCTTTGGAAGCTGTAACTCTAACTCCCTTTCAATTTTTTTGTATAAGCTCAAGTCAGTTGTAACTAAAATACTCCTTGACATTTTATCGTGTTCAGCTTGGCTTAAGAGGTCCGCCGCAATATATTCCGGTTTGGCACTAGAATCTGCAACTATTAGAATTTCCGAAGGTCCGGCTATCATATCTATATCAACTACTCCAAACAATAATTTCTTTGCAGTTGCCACATAAACATTGCCTGGACCTACTATTTTGTCCACTTTTGGAATACTACAGGTGCCATATGCTGCTGCTGCAACAGCTTGCACGCCTCCTATCTTATAAACTTCAGTTATACCGCAAACAGCAGCAGCAGCTAAGATAAAATCTTTAATTTTTCCATCAGATTTTACAGGCGTAAACATGACTACATCTCTAACTCCAGCAAGTTTTGCCGGAATCGCATTCATTAAAACTGTTGAAGGATATGCCGCTGAGCCGCCCGGAACGTAAATAGCTACACGTTCCAAAGGTCTTATAATTTGCCCCATAATAACGCCATTTTCTTTATATATAGAGTAAGAATTTTCTATTTGTCTTCTATGAAATTCTTCCATTTGCATCTTTGCCCTTTTAAAAATATGCAATATGTTTTTATCAACCGTCTTCAATGCATTCTCTATTTCTTCATTTTTTACCTTTATACTCCTGCCGTTGAAGCCATCAAACTCTTTTGCATAAGATAAAACCGCTTTGTCCCCAAACCGGCAAACATTGCCGATTATTTTTTGAACAGACTTTTCTATCTTATTATCAGGTGCATTTTTTACCGCAAATTCTTTTGGATTATATTTAACAAGTTTTAGCATACGTATTTCCTCAACTTTTCTGTAAAATTATTTAACGATTTTAATCCAATGCTATTAGAGTTGCCTACAAGTACTGCGCTTATATCACAAATCTTTTCTATAACATTTAATCCATTGGCTTTTAGTGTATCGCCGCTTTGAACAATATCAACTATACAATCGGCAATATTCAAAATAGGGGCAAGTTCAGCTGAACTTTCTATCTTTAAAATCTTTGGATATTCACTCTTTTTTGCAAAAAATTTTCTTGCGACATTCGGATATTTTGAAGCTATTACATTTGCAGTTTTAAAATATGAAAACCCAGCTAAAGCAAAATAACACTTCCCGATTTTTAAATCTAATAATTCATTGTAAATTTCGCCGTCATTTTCAATAATTGCATCTTTGCCAACAACTGCTAAATCTACAATATCTAAATCTATGAATCTCAAAGTATCATTTGACTTTGAAAATATAAACTCTATATCGTCTTTTGATTTTACAAGCAAACGCCTTCCTTTATTGCGAATTGATCCGCTATCAAAACCTGCTCTGCTAAGCAATCCGACAAACTCCTCTTCAATACGTCCTTTTGTAACTGCAATTCTAAGCATTATAATTGTCTCCTATAATTTCAAAATAAAAAAAGCCGTGTAGGTTAAAATACCCACACGGCTTAAAAACTTCTATAGCAATGTAGGCGCAAGTAAGCAACACTTGCACCTACATGAATTTCATGTTTTAGCGCAAATGTCGCTCATAATGATGATGTAATCTTGCAAACATTGCTTTGTTAAACATCTAATCTATCCAATTATTTAATTTTACTTCTTGTGTAAGAGTATAATCTTTATTTCAAAATTTGTCAAATTATAAATTTATGTTTATTATTTCCATAGCTTTACTCCAACACTGCCGTAAACAGCAACCCCAGGCATTGGGTATCCATCAACTATTTGGTATTTAGAGTCAGTTATATTAAAAACTTTTACCCAAAATGAAAAGTTATCATTTAGTTCATAACTTGAGTTTAAATCAAGTGTGATGTAACTGCTCATATTAACAGATTCTCCAGTATAACTTCCTGCTTTTGTACCTATATACCTATCTTTATATGTTGCAATCACAGAAAGATTTAACTTATCAATAGGTTTGAAAGTTAAAGTACAATTTATGCTATGCTTTGGAGCATATTTTAAAGTTTTTTCATCAGTTTTATCCGTTATATCTTTTGCTTCAAGATAAGTATAATTTGCTTTACATTGCGCTTTAGAGCTAAATATATAACTTGTTTCAAATTCAACGCCATATTGTTTTGTTTTACCGACATTTTTTAAAGAAACTATTAAATCATTAGTTGTTATATAATACCCCGTAACAGATAATCTTGTTTTGGTTTTGGAGTATTCTATTCCCAAATCACTTGATATTCCTTTTTCGGGTTTTAAATTGGGATTACTCCAACCCGGATAATATAAATCTATAAATGTCGGGGCGCGCCACACTTTTCCAGTTGTTCCTGAAAGTTTAATATTATCATCTACGCCGTAAATAACAGCAAGCGATGGTGTAAAAATACTGCCGAATTTTGAATTGTGGGTTCCTCGTGCTCCCGGAACAAAATTAAATTTCCCTAAAGAATAATTAAGCCGAGCATATGCGGCATAATTGTCTTGCGTTCTATTATAAGAACTATCGTAAAAATCTCCTGACAAAAACTTCTTATTTTTATATTTATCTTGCCAAGTCTCTATTCCTAGAAGAAAAATATCATTAAAGTGGAAAAGCGACTGCAATCCGTAAGTCTCAGATATATTTTTGTAATAATAATCAGCTCTCCTGTCTTCTTTGTCTTCATATATATCTCCCGAGGCATAACCGCTTATTTTTAGAGAAGAATCTTCAGAAATATTCAAATCGTAATCAATTTTAGCGTATTTGCTGACATTTATGTCTTCAGCAGTAAGGTTAGGTTGTATAACATCAGTCTCTACCCCCGGAAGTCCAAACTTATTTGTATAATAACTTCCTGTAATAGAAAACTTGCTTTTATCACCGATGTCTCCTTGACCACTGAAAAAAGCGTTATATCCAACATACTCTGAATTCTTTCTGTATCCATCGCTTCTTAAACTTGAGATTAACGCTAAAATAGCAAATTTATTCGTCTTATATGAGCCTGTAATATCTGTTGAATACGTATTATAAAGCTTCCGTAAGAAAAGTTCCCTGATAGTAACGGAGTTTTGTAATCAGCTTTTTTCGTTATAACGTTTATTACTCCGCCAAAAGCTCCTGTTCCGTAAATTGTAGCCGCAGCTCCTCTAATAATCTCAACTCTTTCTATGTTTGAAACCGGTATAGCGGCAAGATTAGCGCTATTTGAATCAAGAGTATATATACGTCTGCCGTCAATAAGAACCAACACTCTTGAAGACGATGCAGCTCCTCGCAAAGAAATAAAAGAAGATTTTATGCCAGGTCCATAATTGCCGTAAAATATTGAAGTTTCATTTGCTAACAGTTCGCCTAAAGTTTCAACACGACTCTCTTCAATTTCACGCCGTTTAATTACAGTTGCAGAGACAGAAAGAGTTTCTATTTTTTCTTGAGTTTTATCAAGAGATAAATAAACTTCGCGGTTGGCTAAAGCATTTGAAACAACAAAAAATAAGCAGCATATTAAAAATAAAGTTTTCATCAAAATTAAGCTCCAACAACCTCAAGACTAATCCTTTTTAACTCAGCGTCAACTTTTAAAACTTTTACTTTAAGAGTTTCTCCGACCGAAATAACTTCGTGCGGATTTGAAACAAATTTTGAGCTTAATTTTGAAATATGAACAAGTCCGTCCTGATGAACACCAATATCTACAAAAGCTCCAAAATTAGTAACATTTGTAACCGTACCATCTAACACCATATTTTCCTTTAAATCTTCCAAAGTATTTATTTCGTCGCTGAACTGAGCGGTTGAAAAGTCTTTTCTCGGATCAACGCCCGGCTTTTTTAATTCTTGAATAATATCGTTTAAAGTTAAAAGACCTACATCTGAAGTAACGTATTTTTTAGGGTCAATCTTTTTAATTAACTCCTCATTCCCTATCAAACCCGAAACGTCAACAGACAGATCAGCAGCCATTTTCTCTACAATAGGATAATTTTCAGGGTGAACTGCAGAGTTATCAAGAGGGTTTATTCCACCTGCTACCCTTAAAAACCCTGAACATTGAGTAAAAGTCTTTTCACCAAATAAAGGAATGTTCATTAATTCTTTCTTGTCTTTAAACGATCCATTCTTTGCTCTATACTGAACAATATTTTTGGCAACTATTCTGCCAATACCGGATATGTATGACAAAAGTTCAGTTGACGCAGAATTTAAATTTGCTCCGACATAGTTCACCGCTGACTCAACGGTGTCATCTAATTGTTTTTTAAGCCGTATTTGATTAACGTCATGCTGGTACTGACCTACACCTATGGATTTTGGATCTATTTTTACAAGTTCTGCCAACGGATCTTGAAGCCTTCTTGCTATACTTATCGCTCCTCTAACAGTAACATCTAAATCTGGAAATTCTTGAGACGCAAGTGGCGACGCAGAATATACCGATGCTCCTGCTTCGCTTACAGTTACAACTTTAGGTGTTAAATTATGTTTTTTCAAAACAGCTTTTACAAAATTAACCGTTTCTTTTGAAGCAGTGCCATTTCCAACTGCAATAAGCTCAACATAATATTCTTCTATTAAATCTATTAATATATCCTCCGCTTCTTTCACTCTTAAAGCAGGCTCATTAGGAAATATTGCATGATATTCTTTAAAATTTCCGTTTGTATCCACAACTACAACCTTGCAGCCTGTCCTAAATCCCGGATCTATGCCCATAATAATTTTATGCCCAGCAGGAGGAGCAAGCAAAAGATTTTTAGCGTTTGTGGCAAATACATTTATGGCGTCTTTATCAGCATCTTCCATTTTTGCCAAAAATATTTCCACTTGCAACGACGGATAAAGATGTCTGTCGTAAGCCGTCTTTACGGAAGTAAAAAGCTCTGGATAAAAAAGAGACCTATTATTCTTTGCTACTTTTGCAAGAATCATGTCAACAGCGTTTTCATCATCAATAATTATTTTCCACGATAATACTTGCTCTTTTGAACCGCGCCTTATTGCAAGAAGTCTGTGCCCCGGTATAGTTTTCAATGGCTCATTATAATCATAATACATATCGTATTTTGTTTTTAAGTTTTCCGCCGCTTTTGTCGCTTTTGAACGAATGCTTCCAGTAGAAGCTATAAAATTTCTCAACATTTCTCTTATATCGGCATTGTCAGAAAGCTGCTCGGCAATTATATCTATTGCACCAGACACAGCTTTGTCTAGCGTATCTATACCTTTTTCAGGGTTTAGATATTTATTTATAACTTTTACTCTGTCCTCTTTCATAGATAGCTTCTGATCCATAATTTCTATAGCAAGAGGCTCAAGTCCGTTTGCTTTTGCAATTGTAGCCTTTGTCTGGCGTTTAGGTTTATAGGGCAGATAAATATCTTCTAGCTTTGTTTTTTCCTTACATTCTTCAATTTGTTTTTTTAGTTCTGACGTAAGTTTTTTTTGATCTTCAATACTTTTAAGAACTGTCTCTTTTCTTGTCTCAAGTTCAATATAATATTGTAGTTTGTCAGCAATATCTCTTACGTTAATTTCTGTGAAATTGCCGGTTTTTTCCTTTCTATACCTTGATATAAACGGAACAGTGTCTCCATCGCTTAACATAACTACTGTGTTTCTTATCCCTGCTTCAGGCAAACTTAAATCTGCCGAAATCCAATCTATTATTTTCTCTCCGCTCATCGCTCACTCCTTATTAAATTGATAATAAAATAACTGTCTAATGCAATACACCATCAAGACAAAACAAGTTACAACAGAAACTTAACAAGATAGATTCTGCGATCTTGCTTACAATGACAACAAAAGCAGACACCCGATTATAACCTCGGGTGTAAAGCACACAATTAAAATACGGATTTTCAAGGGAAAACAAGGATAAAATTATTATTTCTTTATGTTTTCAATTTTGCACTTTTTTACAAGACATCCTTCTTGACACTTTAGAGTGCATGTATTATCGCACGGTTCCACGTGTATTGCGACCGAAGAGTTTTCAAGTTTTGAATAAATCCCAGCTTTCAAATATCTCGTTATTTCATGAGCCCTATATACCGTCATTTGAGAATTTACAAGTATATGAAATTCTATAAACCTCTTGTTGCCAGCTTTCCTAGTTTTCAAAGCGTGAAAACCAGCAATATCATCATTAGACTCTATAATACTTTCAACTATAGCTATTTCATTTTGGGGAAGACTTACATCAAACAAATCCTTTGCCGATTTTATTACAAGATTCCAAGCAGCTTTTGTTATCATAACCGCAACTATAAAAGCCGCAAAAGAATCCACCCAATAAATATTTAACTCTGGAAACAACCATTCTGAACTAGTTATTATAACTAGTGCTGCCATCACTCCAAGCGAAGTATAAACGTCAGTTCTCAAATGCCATGCATCGGCTTCTGCAGCTAAAGATTCGTTTTCTTTCGCAACCGCAAACAATTTTTGAGAAACAAAAAAATTTACAATGGCAGATATTAACATTATAATAACGCCAATTATAGGTGTACCTAACGGCTCCGGATTAAAGAGCTTTTCAACAGCATGATAAACTATGTAAATTGCAGCAGCAAAAATTAACAGCCCTTCAATAGTACCTGAAATATTTTCAAATTTACCGTATCCGTACTGGTGGATTGTATCGGCAGGTTGAGAGGCTTTCCTGACAGCAAAATAAGCTATCAAAGCTGCAACCAAGTCTATAAGAGAATGGACTGCTTCTGAAACAATTGCAATATAACCCGTAATTATTCCTGTAATAAGTTTCCCCAGTGTCAAAACTGTGTTTGACACGACAGAAAATTTTATGATTTTATATGTTTCATTTTTTTGCACCTAATACCTCACGAAACAGATGCAGATTCTAATTCTGCAATTATCAATCCTATCTGACTATTTAATTTAAAATAACAGGGTAGCCGTCTCTTGTCATCAGAAACCCAAATTAACATTTTACCGCTTAAACCTAACTCTTTAGAATTTCCCTCCAACGAAGGTTCTATTACAAAACAATTAAACTCGCCTAGCTTTATTTTAATTTTTTCTTTTCTTAAAACTTTAATTGTCAACGGATATGATGTCTCTCCAGAATGAACTTTTAAATAATAAATATCGCCCTGCTTTAAAGCTAAACTTCTTATGCTGTAAACCGCAGTTAAAATATCTTGAGTATGACTTGCTGTTGTTCCTCTTTTAACTTCTCCAGAGATTCGTAATTCATATGTTTGTTCAATAGGGTTAAAAATAATTAATTCTTCTCTTGTTTGCCCGTTTTGCTTTATTTTTGACTTAAATTCAAATGAGGCTTTGCTTTCTTCATCAAACAAAGATTCAAACACTGCATTAAGATCAAAAAGAGAGCTTAAAAAAGGGTTCGTTGCAACACGGAGAAATGCATCATACGCTTTTCTCCCACTTATATTTTTTAAACTTTTTGTTTCAAGCTCGGCATTACCTAAATTCACAGAATTCCAGCTGACAGCATAAGTTAATTTTTCATTTATCGGAAGTTTATACTTGCCAAGTTTTGTCCAAATAAAAGTCTCTTTTTTATTTTGTGCAAAACAAAAAATCGGAAATAACATAAATGTCACTGTTATCAGAATAATAGTTAATCTAGTTTTTTTTTGCATCTTTAATTATTACACTAACCGCATCTTTTAAAGTTTTACACACAGCCATAGGTTTAATTTTTTCTTGAGCTATTTTTGTCTGCTGTTTTTTACCATGTCCCGTAAGAACCAAAATACCCTTACCCCCAGTATTACATCCAAGCAAATAATCTCTTATGCTGTCACCAACTGTATAAGATTTTGCAAGGTCTATATTAAAATCTTTGGCGCCTTGCAAAACCATTCCCGGCTTTGGTTTCCTACAATTGCAAGAATCTTCATCAGTATGAGGGCAATAATAAATAGCGTCTATTTCAGCTCCAGCTTTTTTAAGCAAAAATACAAATCTTTTGTGGATTTTCTGCAAATCCTGTTCGGTAAACATTCCCCTTGCAACGCCAGACTGATTTGTAACTATAATCACCTTAAAACCTGCTGCACGCAATCTGTTTATACTATCTGCTACATAAGAATAAAGTTTTACTTGATCAGGCGAACTTAAATAATTTTTGTCAAAAATAACAGTGCCGTCGCGATCTAAAAAGACTGCAGGCACTTTAATATTGCTTGTTCCCATTTTTCTTTTCCCTTTATAAACTGTGGCTTAACCATAAGAACAGAAATTCTTTCTTTCGTTTTAGCATCAACATTTTGTAATTTAACTGCATCTTTAGCAGTTACAACAAAGTAAGAGTCTGCTTCCTTTTGGGAAATCAGCTTATTTAACTCATAGTTGTCGTATCGGCTGTGGTCTCTTAAAATTATACTATCTTTTAAAGTTATGCCGGATTTCTCTATAGAATTTTTAAAGCCTTGAGCAAAACCTATTGCGCTTAAAGAATAAACTTTAGATTTCTTCAAAAGTTCAACATTAAAATCTGTCTTTAAATCAATTTTTTTGTATTTAAAATCGCCGTAAAATGTTAAAACCGCCTCCTTCCCTGACAACTCAAATAACTTTTTTTCAAGTTTATTAAGATTGTCTTTTGAAACCATGTCGCAATTAGTAACAACTATAACATCAGCCCTCTTTAGCGATTTAGGCTTTTCCCGCAAGATTCCAGAAGGAATAAGCATGCCGTTGCCAAAAGGATTAGCTGCATTGACACAAACTATATCTAAATCTCTTTTTATTTTCCAATGTTGAAATCCATCATCTAAAACATAAACATCTGTATTTGTTTCAGAGCCAAACATTAAAGCGTTGTTATATCTGTCAACGCCAACAATAACAATTGTATTAGGCACGCTTCTTGCTATCAAAAGAGGCTCATCGCCGCTTGCTATAGCGCAAACATCCAGCGCACCGTTTTTCAAAAGCATTGGGATTTTACTTTTTCTTAAATATCCTCGCGTTAAGACTGTAGATTTGAATTTATTTGCCACAAGAAACTCCAACAGTTCTATAACTATCGGAGTTTTACCAGTACCGCCACAAGTTATATTTCCTACGCTTATTACAGGTTTAGGCAGTTTTTTCGCAGTAGTAAATTTCCTATCAGCTTTTAATAAAACAGCATAAATTAAAGAAATTGGATATAAAGCAGCTTTTAAAAATTTGAACATTTATTTTCAAGTTCCCAAAGCTTTATGTACTTCATCAATGTATAGAAAGACGAATACAATAATGCGAGTATAAGCCCTGTTAGACCATCAAGAAATCCCTTCTTTATTATATACATTTTAAAAAACATAACACTTGGATTTACAAAGAGATTTAAAACTTTAAATTTTTCACCACGTTCAAACATTTCTTTTGAACGCAAATCAGTATAAAAATCAGACTTTTTAACAAATTGTTTTATACTATCGTACGGATAATGAAGAATATCTCCTTTAAAATAAACTTTTTTGCCGTTGTATTCAATGTCTTCGTGAACCAATTGGTCTTTATATTTCATTTTATTCTTGTTGAATAAAACAGGGTGCCTGTAATCTGGATACCAACCTGAATGCAGTATCCATCTGTTTATAAACTTACTCTTTCTTGGAGCGATAAAAGCATCAGCTCTTGGAGTACTTCTAAGCTCTTGTTCTATTTCTTCTTTTAATTCAGGAGTAATCCTTTCATCGGCATCAAGACATATAACCCAGCCATTAGAACATTGGGTTAAAGCAAAATTTCTCTGCTTGCCGAAATATTCAAATTTGTTCTGAACCACTTTACAGCCCATACTCTTTGATATTTCAACAGTAGAATCTGTACTGAAATCGTCAACAATTACAATTTCGTCAGCCCATTTAACGCTTTCTATACATTCTCTTATATGTTTTTCTTCGTTTTTTGTCAGAACGTAAGCAGAAATATTTATCATTTGCCCGCCTAATTCAAATTGAATTTTCAAATAGATTTTCAGAAAGGACTACGCTTATTTACCGCCTAGAATATTATAATATTTATAAACTGAAAATCCAACATCATATTGACATTTCCTTATCTGAGTCTATCGTTTAGGTTCCCCGGGAAAAACGCAATTATTTGAATGCCTTTAACTTCTTATAAAACTTATAACACCAAAGACAAAATTCTTTTGTCTATAAATTCATAACTTAAAATCTATTTTAACTAAGTTCCTCTAAAATCTCATCTTCTAAAAAATCTTTCATACGACAATCTTAAATTTACTTACATAAAAAATGCTCTTTTTAAGCTAATTTTACTAAGAATTTTCAAAAAAGGTTCCCATTTTTACATCTTTTCATTCTTAAATATTACTTTTCTTTTCTAATCAATAAACTTACCTTTTACAGTTTTTATGAAAAATTCACAAATTTAGGGAACAGTATATGAAAATTCCAATATAGTTATATTAGAAAGTAAAAGCTGTGAAGAGGAGATATTTTATGAACGAGATAAAGAAAAAAATCATCTGTTTAGCATTGTCTCTTGCATTCTTAGGAGCGACTTCGCAAGCACAAACTGTTGACCATGACAGCGAGCCTCTAGTACACCATTGGAATATTAATTCTGGAGAAATGCGTACAATATTAAAAGGTTTATTTATGGAGCGTCAAGACTGGCAAACCTTTGGGATGCTTGGAATTGAGGAGAACCTTGAAAAGCTTAAGAACGGAACTATCTCTGCAACTACTGCGAGCTTTGGTATATGTAGAAATTTTGCACTGGCAAACGGGTATGATAGTACGCGAGGAATATGTACGATTGGAGAAGCTCTCTCTTCTGACAGTATAGCATTTGAAAAAATTGTAGAAGGAGGTGCTTATTTCGCTAAAGGATTTGGATTTACATATCATAATCAGCTTATTGGTTGGTCCAAAATTTTAACTCTAAAACAAGAAGATTCTTCCAAACGTCTTTTTTATCCAAAGGGAGTAACACACCAAGATTGTGAAGAAGAAGCTGCAAAAACTTTTAAACTTATTGAATCACTTGCGGAGATTTCTCCTCTTTACTTCACTAATAAACACTTATTCTACTGGATCAAAGGTGCAAATAAAATTGAAGACGTTGTTGCGAAACTACTTTTGAGGGAACTAGACGATAAATTGGATTACAGTGGATTTGTTACATTCAATAGAGTAGGCAGAGCATTTACTTATGATGTATTAAATGTGCACGCCAAACTCATGCTATTACCCATACCTATAATTCACATTGTTGCTCCTGCTTATGCTTACGTAAAGCTATTACATCAGTTAACAGTTGAGTTTAATAATGATGATGATTCTATACCTATGTCAGTAAATATCCGCAAGCATATACCCGGACAAAGAGAGCCTTCGGCTTTAGAAATCCTTGGTGATTCTAATTTCAGAGAAGCTTCTAATAATTTGAATTTGGAAGAAACTAGGGGCATAAAAAAAGCATTATCCTTTTATAAGCAAGCGCTTGGCTACTATACAAGTGGCGCTGTATGGGAAGATGGAGACAGTGAATCTAAATCACATTGTGAAGACATGAAGAACAAGTGCTTAGAAAAAATTGGAAAATTAATAAATCATTTAAAAATTAATGTAATATTTAAACTCTCTGATGGTGAGGTTGAGAAGCAAAATAGTTCTAGCACATTTGGGAGATGCGTTACTAAAATATATGGTGCTAAAAATGAAACCGAAATAAAAGAAGCGTTAATAGAATATAAAAAAAGTACACGAAGCCTATGGGCAAGAATCTTTAGCAGCAATAATGATCAATTGGAACAGCTAATAGGTCAGTTGTAGAAATTTATTTAAAAAATCAAAGCCCTGCTTGAAGTTCTGCAGGGCTTTTTTATTAACTAACTTAAGATTTATCATTTTTTAAAGACTCCAAGACTACACACGCAAAACAACAAATCATCGTACATAGTCTATGGATTATAATAAAAATGCTATCTATTCTTCGGCTCCGTTCTGTGAAGAACGTTTTCTTAACAAATGATTTAAAATCTTCTTTCTTAAACGTACAGAAGCTGGAGTTACCTCCACAAGCTCATCAGGGGCAATATATTCTACCGCTTGTTCAAGGTTCATAATCCTTGGAGGCGTAAGCATAGGAGCGTCATCGGCACTTTTACTTCTCATATTGCTTAGCTTTTTAAGTTTGCATGGGTTTACAACTAAATCATTTTCTCTTGAGTTCTGTCCTACTATCATACCTTCGTAAACTTCAACTCCAGGTCCTACAAAAAGCTGACCGCTTATTTGAAGATTGTCTAATGCGTAAGCTGTAGTCTTACCTTGTTCTTTAGCTATAAACACACCGCTTGTTCTTAAATCCGCAATATTAACTTTAGGCATATAGTCGTAAAAACTGTGATGCATTATGCCTTGACCTCTAGTATTTGTTAAAAAATCATTTTTAAAACCTATCAAAGCTCTTGAAGGAATTACATATTCAAGACGTATCCTATTTTCGCCTTCGCTTACCATATTTTCAAGCTTTGCAGAACGTTTTCCTACAAGCTCAAAAACAGCGCCTTGATATTGGCTTTCTATATCTAAAGTAAGAAATTCCATAGGTTCGCAGAGCTTACCACTTATTTCTTTATAAATAACTTCAGGCGAAGAAACGGAAAGCTCAAAACCTTCACGACGCATGGTTTCAATTAAAACAGTTAAATGCAACTCACCCCTTCCAGAAACTTTAAACTTACCTTCACCTTCAAGCACTTCTATTTTCAATCCCACATTTGTTTGAGCTTCTTTTTCAAGCCTTGCTTTTATGTGCCTACTTGTTAAAAACTTTCCCTCGCGACCTGCAAAAGGTGAATCATTTACAAGAAAGTTCATTGAAACTGTCGGCTCATCTATGGAAAGACGAGGCAACGGCAATATATTATCCACATTACATACAGTATCGCCGACTTCAACCCCTTCAAGCCCTGCTATAGAAACTATATCTCCTGCTTTTGCTTCTTCAACTTCTTGCTTTCCAAGTCCATAAAATTTATCTATGCGAACAGCTTTTGTTATTTTTGGAGAATCAATATTTTGCTCGTTTACAAGAGCTATAGTCTGACCTTTTTTAACAGAACCGTTTAAAATTCTTCCTATACCAACACTTCCTAAAAAGTTGTTATAGTCAAGCATTGTTATCTGCATTTGTAATGGTTTGTTCTCATCAGCTTCAGGTGGCGAAACATGTGACATAATCGTCGCAAAAACAGGCTCTATATCTTTGCCTTTTACGTTCATATCCGTACTTGCCCAGCCTTCGCGTCCTGAAGCATAAAGTATAGGAAAATCAAGCTGTTCATCAGTAGCGCCAAGTTTCATAAACAAATCAAAAACGCTATCCACTACCGCACTCGGAGTTGCATTTGGCCTGTCCATTTTGTTTATAACTACTATAGGTTTTAATCCCAATGCTAACGCCTTTCTCAAGACAAATCTTGTTTGCGGCATAGGACCTTCAACAGCATCAACCATAAGTATAGCACCTTCTACCATCTTTAACACTCTTTCAACTTCGCTACCAAAGTCTGCGTGTCCCGGAGTATCTACTATATTTATAGTGTTTCCTAGGTAATTTACCGAAGTGCATTTTGCAAGTATCGTAATCCCTCTTTCCCTTTCAAGAGGATTAGAATCCAAAACCATGTCTTGAGCTTCGTCGTTTTTAACAGTAAACTGACCTGAAAACTTTAACAAAGAATCTACTATGGTAGTTTTGCCATGATCAACGTGGGCTATAATTGCAACATTTCTTACATCATTTCTTTTCATACCTTGTCCTGTTTATCAAAAAACGACCTTCACAACAGGTCGTCTTTACCTTTTTGTAATTTCACTTTATATATAATTGTACAATTTTTACAACGTTTTGTCATTGATAAGAAAGAGTAGGTCATTTTATAGGACAACATTGATATGCGAAATTTTTTAATGCCTAACTTTATATCACAACAGATATGCAAACCTTAACAAACCAACTAAGCCTTCTCTTTTTCCTACGTAAGACTCTCCGCTTAACTCCATTCTAAAATCACCGAATTCAACCTTTATTCCAAATTCTCCAGTTTGACTCCAACCCCCTAAATCTTCAGGTTCTATTTCAAATACAAAAGTTTTGGCTGTTACCTTGCCTTCCATTTCATATTCAGCGCCTATGCCTATAAATGGCATTACAAATCGGAGTAACTTAAAACTGCTCCTTGCACCTACTCTTAATCTACTTGAAGTTACTTTGCTAAAATCTATTGTGTCTTTAGTAACAAGTTTCGCTTCTTTAGATTCTTGCCGTACGCACAACCACTTGAAATACCCTTCAAGATCTAAAATTCTAAAATCTTTTATATACCCACAACCTATATGTCCTCCATAATACGTTCCATCTGTATCAAATTTAGCTTCTATTTCAATATCTTTATTGCTGTAACTTGAGTCTGTTTTCCCAATCTTTGCAGAACCCTCTAAGTATATCTCATTTATTATTTTTCCTACATCATCCTTTATATTCCAAAGTCCAAACCTTCCTAAAATTCCTATTCCCATGTATTGCGGTTTCCCTCTTGCTTCTGTTTGACCAGATAAATTTCCGAGTATTGTGTTCTTGTTATAACTTGCTTTTATTGTATATTCGCCCTCGCCATGTTCTAAGAAACAACCCAAAACTAACTTTTTGTCTGCAGGTCTGTACTCTTTAGCTATACCTGCTATAAAATTAATGCCTTTTACTTCTACTAAATCTCCACCATATCTTAAATTCCCATCTGTTATCACGGCAAATGCACCAGCTCTTCCGTACGAATCCAAACTGTCAACATACTTTGCGCTTACGCTTTCATTTGCTTCTCTTATTCCTTTTTCAGCAATTAAATCCAAACCTCTGTTGATAAAAATCATCTCTGAAACTCTATCTTCTAAATATGACTTGGCTTGAGGGTTAAGGTCAAACTTTGCGTCTTCCACTTCCAAAATTAACGATGTATCTGTCGTACTAAGATTGAAACTATAATCATACAAAACAGTCACTCCGTATAGCCCTTTTATATCATTTACTGTATCATTAACAGGTTTGTTGCTTATGCCCGTCCCAGTTCCTGAGCTTACTATTAAGTAGAATTTATCTCCTTGGTTTAAAATAGGAACATAGTCTTGGAATTGTATATTAACTCTGCTTCTTCCTAAATCAATAACGCTATTACTATCTGTTCCTCCCCAACTATAGCCTCCCGTACCTGCAACAGCGGTTATTATTATATCTCCGTTTTTAATATCGTTGGGGAAATAAAAATTATAAAATTCAAAATTATTAATACCATAAACTTGAATATTCTTAGCATACATCTTAAGAGTATTCCCACTAAAAGCATCGCCTGTTTTGGTTCGCCCACCCCATAAAACTCCTGCTGGCGAAAGAATTGCTCCTTCGTAAACAATAATAGTGTTATTTGTAATATTATTGTTGCCGGTATCGCTTGCAAAACCGCCAGTAATGTTGCCTCCAATATTTGCGCCAGAGTTAATTATGACAGTATTATTGTAAGCTGCACCTTGGCTAATCCATGCCCCATACACATTTTCTTTAACTGTCCCAAGTATATTAACGGTATTGCTAGATGCATTTCCGTACTCGCTTACTCGCACTCCAAAAACATGTTTCATTACATTTCCAGAAACCTCTACGCTATTCCCTAAAGCTGTGCCTGACGTTATAAATACGCCATACACCTCGTCGCCTACCAAGCCTGAAGTAGAAATATTTACAACGTTATTTGTTGCAATTCCGTTGCCGACATGAGATGCAGTAACATCTTTATCCACTTTGCCAACAATATTTACAATATTATCCGATGCTGTACCCGAGTCAACCCATGAACCGAAAACGTTATTTTTAACAATTCCTGAAATGTCAGCTCTATTATTTGTTGTTGTTCCTGTTCCAACTTTAACACCGTAAACTGTTCCCGATATAATCCCAGTTTCAAAAACACTGACAGAATTATTTATAGCTGTGCCTGTACCAACGCGAGCACCATAAGCATCACTATTATTAACTGTCCCGTAAATTTTAACGAAATTGTTCACGACTGAACCATATCCTATATAAGCACCATGCACACCAAAATCTGTATCGCCATAACTAGAATTTACCACTCCACCTGTACTTACAATCACACCATTATTTATAGCTTCTCCTATTCCAAAAATTTTGGCACCAATAATGTCCTTATTTCTTGTTTGTCCTGAAATAGTAATAAGATTAGAATTTGCTGTACCTGAGGAAGCAATAGATATCCCATAAATACTACTCTCGGCTACTCCTAAAATATTTATGGTATTTCTTTCAACCTGTCCATACCCCAAAATTCTAGCGCCACTAACTACACCACTGACAACACCCTCAACATTAACAGAGTTAAAAGAGGCAAAGCCATCAAAAGTATATGGATACGTCCCTATAAATACACCGTCAACAGTACTTGTAGCCGTTCCTTTTATAACTACTGTATTATAATTGGCTTTGTAACCTATTGCCGTATAAGAACCATCAATACAAGATCCTGACACTTCTTTTGCTGTAAAACCAGCTTCAACAGTTATTTTGTTATAATTTGGGTTTAAGTTAAACGGCTCTGTCCCATAAGATCCAGAACCGTTCCCTGCAACGTAGCTGCTGATATCAACTGTAATGTCAATTGTGTTTGAAAAACTATGTTCAGCTAAAAAAATTATAAAAGTAATAAAAACAGCACTTAAAATAAGTAATTTTAAGGCTGCTCTTTTTAAAATTATAAAAGAAACGTAACTTAAAAATATTTTCAACATTCCCCCATAGCTTTCAATTCTTAAAGGATGCGAGAAGTTCGTCGGAAGAAGAATTCCTCATGCCTTTTGTATAAAGGTATATATAAGGCACAAAGAACAAAGCAAGAACTAATGCGAAAGACAAACCTCCAACGACAGCTATTGCCATAGGTTGGTTAGTAGATCCGCCACCGCCAAAACCAACAGCAAGCGGAATGAGACCTGTAATTGTTGTAAGAGTGGTCATCGCTATAGGTCTTATATGATTGACCGTAACTTCAACGACATTCTTTTTTAACACCAAAACGTCTGGACGATTGCCATCAACTTTTTTTAACTCTTCATCGTACATAATGTTAAATCTGTCAACAAGCAAAATAGAAATGTTAACCACGTTTCCCACAAGCATTATAAAACCAAGCATTGAAATAGAATTTATTGATTGCCCCGTAACAAATAAAGCAAAAGCTGCTCCTACAATTCCTAAAGGAACAGCAGTCATAACTATTATAGGTTGAAATAAAGATTCAAATTCCGAAGCCAAAACCATGAAAATAATTATAACGCCAAGCCCTAATGCAAAAGAAACCTGAGACAACGCTTCTTTCATGGCAAGCATTTCGCCGGAAATAACGCAATGAACATTTTCATTGTTATATCTTGCGTCAAGTATTGTCTGTATTTCTTGAACAGCTTTTGCAAAATTACCCTTAATGTTAGCTGAAAGCAAGTATGTTCTCTCGCCTTCTATTCTTTTGATTGAAGGAAGTGTTTTTACAAAATTAGCCTGAGCTATTTGTTTTAATTGTATTGTCATGCCCCATTGAGAATATGCCGTCATTTCCATAACTTTGCTGAGTTTGTCTCTATCTTCAAGACGCATTCTTACTCTCACATCCATTTCATCGTCTTTTCTTTTAAGTTTTGTGGCAACATACCCTTTGATAGCCGCCAAAGTCATGGCGGAAATATCTTGAGTTGAAAGTCCGAATAAAGATGCTCTTTCTCTGTCTATTGTGAGCCTCAATTCAGGCACTTCATCAGGAGGGTCAAGCTTTATACCGTAAAACTGAGGCATTTTCTCCATAATATCGCGAATTCCATCGGAAGCTTGTTTAAGTATAGATAAATCGCTTCCCCTTATTTCTATCATTAAACCTGAAGCAGCTCCTACGCCCGAGCCGAATAATCCCTGTTGCGTCATAAATTCGGTTTCTAATCCTTTGATGTTAAATTTTCTTATTTCATTTGAAATGTCTGCCACAAGTTCGTCAGTAGAAATTCCCTCTTTGTGTAGCCTTCCTACAATTCTTGACTGGTACGTTCCTAGGGATTCTATAGCGGCAACTCCAGAATCGTCTCCTGTTGAACCAACACTAACAGAAATATCGTTAATTTCCGGATACTGAGAAATCAGTTTTTCTATTCTTTTTGTAGCTGTATTTGTAGCTTCTAACGGGGTATCTGGGGGCATTATTATGTTTAAAGTAAAACGCCTTTCATCCACTTTAGGCATAAAAGCTTTGGGAATTAGAGCAAAACAAACCACTCCAACGATTGTATAAATGAAAACCATAGACATTATCTTACCGATTTTATAATCCAAAACTTTCTTGAACGGCGGCGTAAAATATTTGTTTATAATATCCATACCAGCCGTAATAGATTGCTTTGATAAATCCGCAGTCAACGCAAGGCGAGGCACAAGGAAAAGCGCAGCAAAAATAGATGATAATAGAGAAAAAGTTATAGTTAAAGCCAATTGTTTAAAAAGCTGTCCTATCATGCCTGCCACAAAAACGAAAGGAATAAATATAGCGACTGACGTTAATGTAGAACTCATAATAGGCGCGACTAAACTGCTGCTAGCGGCGTAAATTCTTTCTTTCTTAGGAACGCTTTTAAGCCTGTGAAACTGCATTAATATATTTTCAAGAACTACGTTAGAATTATCTACAACCATAGCTATACCCACGGTAAGTCCGCCAAGAGACATAGTGTTAATAGAAATATCTCCAAAATACATAAGGCTCAAAGTGCTGCAAAGTGCCACAGGTATAGCGATGTTTATTATTGTGGATGCCATAAAACTTTTCATAAAGAAATAAAGCAAAATAAATGAAAGCAAAATTCCCTGTATTCCATTTGAATATAAGTTAAGCAAAGATTCTTTAATAAATTCAGATTGGTCTGATGTAATTTTTATATCAACGTCTTCTGGTATCTTTTCTTTAATATCTTTAAGTTTTTTTTGAACTTCTTTTGATAAATTTATTAAATTTGAACCAGATTGCTGGTAAATACCCACTGAAATATTTTCACTGCCATTGTAACGAGAATACCCTTTTCTATCTTTAAGAGTTTCTTTAACTTCCGCAATATCTTTTAAAAATATTATTTTGTCGCCTGTTTCCTGCGCTTTGTTTTTAAGTCTTTTTGTACTTAGAACGTGCTCTATGTTATTGTCAACTTTTGAGAAAGAAAGATTGGCTATATCGTCAATGCTTTGAAACTCACCTACCGTCTTAACTAAATATTCATGTTTTTCTTCTTTTATTGTGCCTGCGGGATATGTTATATTGGCATTTTCAAGAGAAGTGGCAACTTCAGTTATTGAAACCTGATTGGCAAAAAGTCTTCCTTTATCTATTTCAACGAGTATTTCTTTTTCTTCGCCACCTCTAAGTTCAACTTTAGCAACGCCTTCAAGGCGTTCAAGTTCGTCCTTTATGTTTCTCTTTGCCATGTGCCTGAGTTCAGCCATTCTTAGATCGGAAGAATCGCCGTTTTTATAGCTCACAGAAAGAAGCATAGCTTCGGTTTGAGTAGGGTTGTACTTTAAAACAACTGGATCTAGAGCTTCTCTAGGCAAACTTTCTTTTATCAAATCTATCTTTTCGCGCACATCCATAGCAGCAAAATCCATATTGGTTCCCCATCTAAATTCGCATGTAACAATGGAAACCCCTTCTTTTGAATTAGAAGAAACTCTCTTAATATCCTTTACAGTTCCTGCAGTTTCTTCAACCATTTTACTTATAAGCTTTTCTGCTTCTTCAGGACCCGCGCCATCATATCTTGTTACAATAGTTATTTGAGGATATTCCATTGACGGAAACAATTCTTGTGGAATTCTCGTATATGAAATTAAACCTAAAAGTCCAATTGACAAAAATAACATTATCGTTGTAACCGGTCTATCTACGGGCAATCTCATTATGCTCATTTTGTTCTCTCGTAAATATTTATTTATTGCTAAATTTTTATTTTAGGAACATTGGGAATTTTCGCAGGAGAAGAATCTTCGCTTGGAATGATAATTCTTGGGATTTTAAATCCATCTGAATTTGAAGCTTTCTTAAATTTTTTAGAACCGGGCATTTTAATACCCTTCAAAAAACGCAAATTGTTTAACATTCCATGCAAACTTTTCTTTGGATTTTCCATCATGTAATATGCCGTAGGAATGATCAAAAGAGTAAGCATTGTCCCAGTTAATGTGCCAAAAAGAACAGTAAGAGACATAGATCTCCACATTGAGGCTGCAGCATCTCTGCTTAAAACCATAGGAAGAAGACCGATAGTTTTCATAAGGAAAGTAATTAGTTCAGGACGAAGCCTTTCTTTGCATGATTCAAATATCACTCTTAAAATATTTGTCCTTCCGACACGCCTTTGATTTATTTTATCAACAATAATAATTGACCCATAAACAATTGATCCAAATAAAATCATTATGCCTATATATACGCCAAGACTTATCGGTTTTTTAAAAATCCAAAGAGAAAAAGCTACGCCTATTATGCTTAAAGGCAAAGCAAACATTATAAGAAACGGCTGCTTATAAGATTCAAATATTGATGCTAAAACGAAAAAGATAAGAATAATGGTAAGAGCTATAGCCAGCATAAACGAGCCTTGGCTGTTTACCGTTTTCTCATAGTCGCCAGACAAATTGAATGAGTACTCTTTAGGAAAAGTAACAGTTTTAAGAGCAGATACTATTCCTTTTGCTGCAGTTTTCAATCCTATTTTTTCTCTGTTAGCGGTAAGCTGTATAAAACGTCTTTTATTTTTATGCCAAATTTCCTGAGTGGATTTTAGTTCTTCTACTCTTGCGACCTGCCCAACATAGACAACCTCCTTCCTAGTGTTTATTATTGGAAGAAATAACACATCTTGAATGCCTTTCACGCTACCGGGACGAAGCCTTGCAATTGCTTCTATTTGCTCTCCGTCTTTTCTAAATTTCGTAGCTATTAGACCTCTTAGCTCCGCATGTAGTGTGTTTCCAAAATAATATGCCGTAAGCCCGAACGAAGAAAGTTTGTTGTGGTCCACAAAAAGATTAATTTCAGGTTCGTCTTCCCTCATTCTTATTTTTACATCGTTTAAACCCGGAATTTGCTGAAGTCTGCCCGAAGAAGAAAACGCAAGCTGTTTTAAAGTATCATAGTCTTGTCCATAAAAATCAACGTACATTTCCTTAGAGCCTGAAGTCTCGGAATCCTGATAGTACACAAATGCTGGACTATAATCTTCAAAATATTTCCTAAATTCTGCTTTAAATTTATCAGCTTCTTTATATACCCTTACTTCAATAAAAGTGTGCAGCTTTTCTACTTTTGAGGAAACTCTTTCAACGTCTTCTTTAAAAGACATAAGTCTCATTTCCATTTTTTTAACTATCTCGTTAGAAACTTCTATACGCGTAGCTGGAGGAAATTGTATTCCTATTCTGAAAGTATTTGCATCACCGGAATCCATAAATTCAGAATCTCTGCTCTTTAAAATATGCACAGAAAATAAAAAAAGCAAAAATACAGCAAGCCATACATAAGTTTGTCTTTTAAAAACAAATTTTAGAATTTTCCCGTAAATGTGCCTTATTTTCATGTACCAAGCTTAAAACTCCAAAGAAAAATTATTCTGCCATCTATATATTTGCGGAGGCACAAATATCATAGTGCTTATTAGCGATGCTATCAAAGCGAATGTAATTGTAAGACCAAACGGCATATAGAGCTGTCTTATTTCAGGCTCTAAAAATACAAGAGGCAAGAATACTACTATAGTCGTAACTGTAGAAGCAAAAATCGGCTGCCAAAGCTCTGCAGTTCCATTTATAACCAGCTCTTCTTTTGTTTTATACGTTCCTTCTATGGTGGTGAAAAGATATGTTTTCTATTACTACTATGGCGTTGTCCATAACGTTAGCCATACCCATGGCAAGACCGCTCAATGTCATAACATTAAAAGTCTGCTTTGTAAAATACATCAGCAAAACTGATATTAACAGGCTTAACGGAAGCGTTGTTGCGACTATAATAACGTTTCTGATATTTTTCATGAATAGAAATAGAATACCTGCAAGCAAAATCGCTCCGACAACAAGCGCTTCGCATAGAGAATAAATAGCTTTATTTATGTAATCCGCATCATTTTTTACAATAGTCAAGGCTATTTCGGGATCTATTTCGTATCTTAATTTATTTATAACTCCAACAGCTTCTTTTGCCGTGCTTATAGTATTTGCCGCAGTTTCTTTTTGAATGTACATGGAGACTACCGCTTGAACGTTAAGCCTTGAAAAAGACGTCGGCTCGTAAAAAGAATCTTTTACGGTAGCAATATCTTTTATCCTTATTACAGACCCTGACGGAGTAATAGCTATGCCGGTATTTGCAATCTCCTCAACATCGTTATATTCACCAGTAGCTCTTATTACGTAACTATTTTTTGCATCGTCTATATTGCCTGCGGTTATTGAAACATTTGACAAGTTTATTTTTTGAACAACATCAAGAATAGGAAGATTGTAAGATATAAGTTTTGAATTGTCTATGTCTATTAAAAGCTTTCTTTCTCGTCCTCCGCCGATTTCAACATTAGCTACCCCGGAAACTCTCATAAGTTTTTCTTTAATGCTCTTTTCTGCCACATCTCTAAGCTCTTCAGTTGAAAACTTATGAGAACTTAAAGCAACAATGATTATTGGCGCATCAGATTGTTCAAATTTGGCTATTATAGGCTTTTCAGTTTCTTTTGGAAGTAAATGACTAACAAGGGCAAGTTTTTCGCGTATGTCCACAACTACAAAGTCCGTATTTACACCATGGTGAAAATTTAACATTATATTGGATTCAGACTCTTTTGAGGAGGAAATCATTTCTTTAAGTCCGTTAAGTTCGGAAAAAACTTCTTCCAAAGGTCTTGTTACATATTTTTCAACCTCTGCTGAGGCAATACCTCCGCGTAGTCTTGTAACAACGCTTACTGTACCGGACTTAGAGTTAGGATTCAATTCAACTGGAATCTTAACTACCATAATTGACGAGAACATGATCAATGCCATAACTATCATTAGGGTAGTTATCGGCTTTTTTATGCCTATATCAATAATCATAATTTAAGATAAAAATCTTATTCTAACGGTATAGGAATATCGTCTTCTTTTAGTTCTTGGAATTTAACTTTCACGCCGTCAGAAAGCTGCCCTTGAGTTTCAACAACTAAAAGTTCGCCTAAATTAAGACCTGACAAAACTATAGTTTTCTCGCCCACTTTATCGCCAACAGTGCAAGGTCTCATTTGTATAGTACCTTCTGTTGGATTAGCATCAGGGACAACAACAGGCACAAGGAATGTCGTATCATTTAAAGAAATTATACTATCTGTCGGAACTAAAACAACATTGTGCAGCTCTCTTATAAAAATTATTCCTCTTGCAAACATTCCAGAACGCAAAAGACCATCGTTATTTTCAACATTTATTTTTACAGTTGCAGTTCTTGTTCTTTCTTTTACCACAGGAGCGATTTCAACAATCGTACCTTCAAAGTCTTTATCAGGATACGAATCGCTATTAATAGTTACTTTTTGTCCAACTGACATTTTCAAGACATCTTTTTCAGGTATATCAACTTCAAAATTTGTGCCCTGATCGCTTATAAACTTACACACCACATCTTGCGACGTAACATATTCACCAGGCTTTATTATAATCTCGGCAAGAATACCATCGCTTGGCACTACAAGATTAGTCTTTTGCAAATTCAATTGGGCAAGATCAAGCTCTGAGTGAGCAGATTTCGCACGCAATTCTGCAGATTCTAGCTCAAACTTAGATTCAAGGAGTTTACTTTCTGCCAAAGCCTTCATCTTAAACATGTCTTCATATACTTTATATTTTTCTTTAGCCGACAAATATGCTGACCGTTCGCTTTTATATCTGCTTTGAGCATAGTCAACTTTAGTCATGGTATCTTTAGTATCTAAAGAACAAATAATTTGACCGTTTGTGATTTTATCTCCTTCTTTAAAATTATATTTCTTAAGATGACCTTCTATCTGGAAACGAAGATCATTTTCAATAGCGCCTTTAATTGATCCCATAACTGTATATTTTTCAGTAAAGTCTTCTTTTTTAACCCTCATTACTTTTACTTGTATTATTCCTTGTTCATGGTTTTCTTGTTTAACTTTTTTAGCAAGAATAAAATATGAAGATATTCCCAAGATAATGACAAGCAATAATATGCCTATCGTATAAAGCTTTTTCTTAAATTTTGGGGGAGATTTGTTTTTTTCGCGTTCAATGTAAAGACTAATTTTGTCAATGATAAGATAGAGGTAGTATTTGAACTTTTCCAATTTTTGTTCCTCCTATTATCTCAACGGCATCAATGTTAACCTTTCCATTTCAGTTACTGAAGAGTAATTTTGATACGTAGCTCTAGCATAACCTGAAATAGCTTCGGCATATCTTAGAGCCTCTTCCATTAAATTAACGGTGCTAACTTCATAAAGGGAATTTTGTTTTTTCATTAAAGCTAACTTTCTTTTTCTGTAAGCTATTTCTTTTTTTAAAGTTCTCGCATTATTTAAAGAATTTACATAATCATTGTATGCTTTTTCTGTATCAAGCCTTCTATTTTTAAGAACATCAACATAATCTGCATTTGTTTGATTAAAACCTACTTTACTTTCCTTTGCATCAACAAAATACCCAAGATCATCTAAAAGAGCAAACTTTACGTCCTGCGTAATAGTGTCAACTCTTTTGCTAGCATCCACAATTGCAGTGGGATCAGTCCTTTCTTTTGTATAAGAAGCTTCTAGCGAGTTCCCCCATAATCCCCATGAAAGTCTTCCCACTACATTCCATGACATTGAAAGCTCTAAAGGCTGAGTTGTAAAGGCTTCGCCGCTTTTTCCGTAAAAGCCTTCAACATAAAATTTTGGAATAACTTTTGAGCGATTTATTTTAATTTTCATATCAGCCATCTCAGCCTGCACCTTAGCAGTCTGTACCTCTAAGTTGTTAGTTAAAACAAATCTTAGCAGATCATCTAAAGAAAAAGAAATTTCAGGAACATCATCTGGAAGAACGTCCAATTCCTTCGCATTTATCTCAACGATATCCGTAACCCCGACAACATTTATAAGTTTCTTTATCGCAAAGTTCAGGTTTATACGAGCCGCTTCGTACATATCGTATATTTTATCTCTGAAATGCTCTGCCTCAAGCAGATCAAGCTGCGAAATAGCTCTTGCTTTATATTCTTTCTGCACCTTTTTAAAAAGTGACGAGACTATCTCATTGGCACTTGCCAAAGCGCTATATTCCTGTTTTAAAGTAATATGCTCATAATAGGCAAGCTTAACTTTTGAAAATAATTCTTCGCGCGTTTTTGTGTAGTTAAACTTCGCAGCAGTAACCATCATAGACTCATACTCGTAAGTACCTCTAGTTCTATAACCCTCATATATAGACTGAGAGGCTTTTACACCATAAGATTCTGAATTATATTCGTAGTCACCGAAATTTCCGCTGCCACTATTTTGCAATGCCATAGCGGTTGTCCCTTTAGAAGTTGTGTGTTGAAGCGTAATTTGGGGAAAAAATGACCTTGCCGCACGGGTAGTTCTGGAGTGAGCAAGCTGAATTTGTTCGTATGTAACAGCAAGTTTCGGATCGCGGGACTCGGCTATTTTCATACATCTTGCCAAAAAAACATCATTGGAAAAAGAATTTCCGACGAATAAAAAGATAGGAACAACTATTGTTAAAACAAAAACGTATTCGTTAAGAATTGTTCTTTTTTTTAACAAATTTGTCTCCATTTTTTACAAAATAATAGACAAATAACGCTTTAAGGATAACACAAAACGGCTTTGCTTGTCAATTTTTGATTGTAGGCATTAACGCATGTAAAAACCAAGTCTTGCGATGAATCTTTTTATGTAGTCTATAGAATTTTCAGAAATTTTGTTTTTCTTTAATTTAAAAGAATGATGTCTCCCAGACATAAATTCCACGATATCAGAGTAATCTGATATAAATTTTGAAATGTCTAATCTTGAAAAGTCGCATTCTTGACAGAAATATAAATAAATGTAATTATCATCTTCTGAAATAGTTTCTATGTTAAATCTTTCAGCAGCAATCCTTAACTTAGCCGCTTCAAACAGCATTTGTGTTTCTTGTGGAATTTTTCCAAAACGATCTATCAACTCATTTCTGACCTTAATCAATGCATCTTCATTAATAGCATCCGAGAGTTTTCTGTAAAACAAAATTCTTATATTTTCGTCTTCTATATAAGTATTTGGAATCAAAGCATCCATTCGCAAGTCTATTGATGCCATTTTCTTATCTTCCTTTTCTTCAAGAACATCGCCTTTAACTTTCCTACCTTCTTCCTCCAAAAGTTTGGTAAACATATCGTAACCAATATCCCTTACAAAACCATGTTGATTTGACGAAAGAATTCCGCCTGCACCCCTTATTTCCAAATCTTTTAGAGCAAGTCTAAACCCAGAGCCTAATTCGCTAAATTCCTTTATAGCTTCAAGCCTCTTAACAGCTTCATCGCTTAGATTTTTATCTTTGTAAAGCAAATAACAGTATGCTTTCTCAGTGCCTCTGCCTATTCTACCTCTAAGCTGATAAAGCTGCGACAACCCAAAGTTTTCAGCTTCTTCTATTATCATTGTGTTTACGGAAGGAATATCAAGACCAGACTCTATTATTGTAGTCGCAAGCAAAACATCAAGTTCTAAATTCGTAAATTTCCACATTACACTTTCAACGTCTTTTGATTTCATTTTACCGTGTATAACGCCAAGCCTAATTCCAGATACAAGCTTTTTAATACTTTCAGCTTTGGTTAAAATTGTTTCAACTTTATTGTAAACGTAAAAAACCTGCCCGTTTCTTGAGAGCTCTGCTTCTATTATCTTTTTAATCATTCCATCATCATATAAAGAAAGGCTTGTTTGTATCGGAAGTTTGCCAAAAGGAGGCGTTTCTATCAGAGACAAATCCCTAAAGCCTGACAAAGCAGATGAAAGTGTTCTTGGTATAGGAGTAGCCGAAAGCATCAATATATCTATATTTTTCTTTACAGACTTTATTTTTTCTTTTTGTTTAACTCCAAATCTATGTTCTTCATCAACAATTAATAACCCCAAATTTTTGAAATTAACGTCTTTTTGCAAAAGCCTATGAGTGCCGATTATAATATCCACATAACCGTCTTCAAGATTTTTTAAAACTTCTTTTTGCTTTAATTTAGTTTGAAATCTACTTATAACAGCCACTTTTGTAGGAAATATAGAAAGTCTTTGGTGGAATGTATTGTAATGCTGCTGAGCTAAAACTGTAGTTGGTGACAAAACAGCTGCCTGCATTCCTTCTTGAACCGCTTTAAATGAGGCTCTAACAGCAACTTCTGTTTTACCAAACCCCACATCGCCACAAATAAGCCTTTCCATAGGATAAGGTTTTTGAAAATCATTGTTAATATCTTCAACTGCTTTTAGCTGATCGGGAGTTTCTTCATATGGAAAAGAATCTTTAAGCTCTTTTTCCCAAGTTGTTTGCAGACCGAAAGGTTTTCTTTTGATCAAACTTCTTTGCACGTAAAGTTTTAAAAGTTCTTTGGCAAATTCTTTTGCAGCTTCGCGCGCTCTTGATTTTACTCTTTCCCACGCAAGAGTATCCATAGAATACAGCTTAGGTTTTACACCCTCAACGCCGACATATTTTTTTACAGTTTTGATCTCATCAGGCGGAACGTAAAGTTTATCTCCGTTTCTATACTCTATACACAAATATTCTGAAACGCTGCTATCTCGGGAAATTGTCTTTAATCCTACATAACGTCCTATCCCATACTTTTCGTGAACCACATAATCGCCAGCAGAAATTTCCCAAATACCTTCTAGCCTTCTGCCGCCTTTTATTTTAGGGAAACTTGCAGGTTTTTTCTTATAAAGCATTTCGCGACTTGAAATACAAATAAGCTTTTCTTTTTCCAAGCAAAAACCTTGAGACAAATTGCCAAATAAGAATTCCGGGATTTTATAATTCCAATTATTTTCGCGAAAAATATCGCAAATACGCTGCCGCTCACCATCGTTAGCACAGTAAATTTTTATCGTTGCACCATTTTCAGCAAAACTTTTGAGCGACTTTACAAAAAAGTTTATATCACCTTGAAAACCCGTAAAACTTTTATACCCTTGATATTGAGCTTTATGATTAAGCGGATCATTTATGACAACTTTAACGTTTTCGGCTAATCTTTCTGTTTCCTCATCAATATCATAGTCAAAATATAATAATGTTTCCGACTTTTTTTCATGTTTAAAATAATCTCTAATTGTTGATTTTGATTCCAAAAGGTTGATTGAAAGTATTTTAATCTCTTTAAGAAAAGCGTTTGACAACTGGCTTGACGGATCAAAAGTTCTTATGGCGCCAACAGCGTCGTACTCAAAAAGAATTCTAACAGGCATCGGGTTTGCAGCAGACCAAACATCTACTAAATCACCTCTTACAGCAAACTGCATTTTATCTTCAACAAAATTAACCCTTGTATATCCAAAAGAAGACAGCGACACAACTAAATCATTTAAATTGTATTTATTATTTTTTGTAACTTTAAAACCACTATTGTTTTTTGGATTTAAAACAGGAGAGTTTATTGAAATGTCAGAAGCGCAAACAACAAAATTTTTCAGTTCTTTTATTTTATCTGTTGTAAAAGACCTTTGCTCAGCATCGTCAGAAGGAAGCAAAAGTATAGCCATTTCATTACTTGAACTAAAAAAAGCTTTTAAATCATCGTAAAAAGAATTAAGTTCTTCATCTTTAACAAAAGCAAAAACACCCAAATCTGATTTTTTGCTTTTAATATCAGTTTGTTCTTCAGATATGCATCTAAATAAATAGTGAGCTTTACCACTACCGCCTACGCCGGACAAATACGTTTTACTCAAAAAACACCTCTAAAAATATTCTCCTGCTGAGTAAGAACTGCGGACATATCTTCCTGAAATTACTTGTTTTATGCCAATTGAAAGAGCAAAATTTCTTATCTTTTGAAATTCTTCATCTTTATATTGTTTAACAACAGAATAATGCTTTTTTGTGGGAGCAAGATATTGCCCAATAGTAAGAATATCAATGCCCGTATCTTTTACATCTTTAATAATATCAAACAGTTGCCGTTCAGTTTCACCTAAACCCAACATTATTCCTGTTTTGACTTTAAAGCCTGCATCTTTTGCATACTTTAAAACTTTCATAGAGCGTTTATAATCTGCACCTTTCCTCACATTATCGTATAAACATGGAACTGTTTCTAAATTATGAGAAAAAACATCTGGTTTTGAAACTAAAACGATGTCTATAAGTTCTGTCTTGCCTAAAAAATCTGGCACAAGAACTTCCACTTTAGCATTAGGAAGAACAAGTTTTATCTCATTTACTGTTTTTGCAAAATGACCGGCTCCGCCGTCTGGCAAATCGTCCCTTGTTACCGATGTTATAACACTGTAAGAAAGCTCAAATTCTTTTATTGTTTTTGCAATTTTAGAAGGTTCGTCTGCATCAACCAGTTCTGGGCTATATTTTTCCACAGCGCAAAAAGCGCATTTTCTTGTGCAGTTTTTTCCAAGTATTAAAAATGTTGCTGTTTTCTTTTTAAAACATTCGCCGATATTTGGACATTTGGCGCTTTGACAAACGGTATTTAGCCCTTTAGTTCTAAAGTCTTTTTTCAACGCCGTTATATCAGCAATTGTAATCTTTTTTTTCTCTTGTATCATCTCATATGCTTCTTCTTAGTCAATATATTTTTTCTTTAAATTATCTAATCTTTTTTGATCGTTGTTTGAAAAAGCGCTCACATAAACTGTTCCGTCGCTTGTGGCTAGCCCAATTATAGAAACGTCAAATTTGGTAGTATCGGAAACTTTTACTTTAGCCCAACCTCCAAAATCATTTAAAGCTATTTCATAAATATTTTCTGCTCCCGGCTCAAGCTGTTCTGGCAAATCACACTTAAAATCTCCATCTATTAAAATCCTGCCAGTCTTTGGTGTAATCAACTTTCCCCTGAAAAAGACAGCTGTAATCTTATAGTTTGAATTATTTTTCAAAGTAATCTCAGCCATAGAAACGGCAGGAGCCTCAGTACTATATTGTTTATAAAATTTAGATTCTGTAATTTTTACTTTTGTTAATTCTTTTTTAGCCTTTTCAGATTCAGCTTTTCTTTTCTCAAGAAGCTCTATTTCATTCAATGCTGTATTAGTCTTGCTTCTTTCAGTTTCATAATTATTATAACTTGTATAGCTGTAATAAAAATCGCCGTCAATTGGATCAGGGTACCAATATATGGGATCGCTATCCCAATCCCAATAATGATTGGCAGGATAAACAACATGTATTATCTTAAAATGACGTCTTCTTCTTGCCGATGCATTATCAGAAAAAAAACACACCACTAACAACATTAATATTGACATCACTAAAAACTTCTTCATAATCAACACTCCTTGCCGTAAAACATGCTTTTACGTAATTTAATGTTTAAAATGACGAATGCCGGTAGCCACCATAGCTATATTTCTGTCATCCGCAGCTTTGACAGAATCCTCATCTTTTATTGAACCACCAGGTTGAATTATAGCTGTAACTCCCGCCTTTGCCGACTCTTCAACAACATCAGAAAAAGGAAAAAAAGCATCTGACGCTAAAACAAGAGGAAATTTTTTCTCATCTAATGTATGATTTACATCTTTCATTTTTTCAACAGCGATTTTTAAAGAGTCTATACGACTCATCTGCCCAGCTCCAATACCCACTGTTTGTCTGCCTCTAGCTAAAATAATAGCGTTAGACTTGACATGTTTTGCAATCTTCCAAGCAAAATTTAAAGAATCATTTTCTTCTTTTGTTGGTTGACGTCTTGTCATGAGCTTTATTTCAGCTGATAAAAGATTGTCTCTATCCTGAGCAAGCATACCATAAGACATCATTCTATATTCAACAATATTTTTATCTTCCTTGTAAGGTATTTCTTGAACTAATAATCTTATATTTTTCTTGCGGGTTAAAATATCTAAAGCATTTTTAGAATAACCCTGGGCTATAACACACTCCACAAATAATTTGCTTATTTCTTCCGCCGTATCTTCTTCAACAAACTTATTAAAAGCTATTATGCCGCCAAAAGCACTTATGGGATCGCAAGACAAAGCTTTTAAATACGCATCTTTTATATAGATCCCTTCAGCGCAACCACAAGGATTGTTATGTTTGATAATAGCGCAGGCAGGTGCATCAAATTCATGAACAAGCCTCCATGCTGATTCCAAATCTAAATAATTGTTGTACGACAGCTCTTTTCCATGGATTTGTTTTGCAGATATTACTATAGACTTATTTGTTTCTGTACCATTTGAATACAATGCAGCTTCCTGATGAGGATTTTCGCCGTATCTAAGACCCGATAACTTCTTTAAAGGTATAGATACATGTGTAGGAAACTTTTCATAAGTTAAATAATTTGAAATTAAAGAGTCATAGTAAGCTGTATGACGAAAAGCTTTTGCAGCTAAATTTAATTTTAAGTCTTCATTTACAGATTTACTCTTTAAATTATCAACAATAGCCGAATAGTCTTTTGAATCGCAAATAACCATAACGTCTTTATAATTTTTTGCCGCTGCTCTAAGCAAAGCTACCCCGCCAATATCTATATTTTCTATAACATCTTGAGCTATTTTTTTGTCTTCAGGCTTAGGAATTTTGTTTATTGTTTCTTCAAATGGATACAAATTTACGACAACCATATCTATAGCACCAATATTATGTTTTTGCAACTGTTTTATATGCTCATTTTTATTTCTTATAGCAAGTATTCCGCCATGAATTTTCGAATTAAGCGTTTTTACTCTACCATCTAAAATTTCTGGGAATCCAGTAACTTCAGATATTTCTTTACAGTCAATAGAATTTTCTTTTAAAATTTTTGCTGTACCACCACTAGAAATTATATCCCAACCTAAATTTTTTAATTCCTTTGCAAACTCCACAATGCCGGTTTTGTCCGACACGCTAATCAACGCCGTACTCATTGACTTCTCCTGTTGTTTAATCAATAGAGATATTTTTGTACTCTCTAAACGCTTTCGCTATATTTTCTGAAGAAAAGCCTCTCCTTAAAAAAAAAGCCGCCGTCCTTCTTACTTCGCTTTTATCTTTCCATTTTAAATTTTTAAATTTTGAACGCATTATTTTAACAATCTGTTCGTAAGGTTCTTCTTGAGATTTCACTTCATCAAGAGCTTCCATTATTAAAACTTTATCTATGCCCTGCTTTTCTAACTCTGCTTTAATTGCAAACTCTCCCTTACCTTTCTGAGATAAATAAACAGCATAATTTTTTGAAAATTTATCATCGTTTATATAATTCAATTCTTCAAGTCTATTAACAACATTCAAAGCCATATCTTTATCATAGCCTTTTTGTAAGAGTTTTTCTTGCAACCCTCTTGAACTGTAAGATCTTAAAGCAACCAAAGCTAATGCATCAGACATTATTCTGTTAGATTTATCATAAGATATAACTTCTTTATATTCTTTATCCGTAAGATCTTTACCTACTTTAAGACCAAATTTAACAATACTATCGGCTAAAACAATTATAGTGTCACTGTTTTCAAAACATACTTTAAAAGTATTCTTTTTAAATTTTACTTTATCTATCTTTATAATTCTCATTTTAATAATTTACAAGTTCGTAATCACGCTCACCTAAACCTAGTTCTTGTGCATACTCTAACTGTATAGTAGAATCAATTTCAGGATATATTTTTTTGAAGAAATTTTTTCCATAAGCTTTATTTACTAAGTCATAACTTGCTTGATCTACAGCAACTGGATCTGCGCCTGCAACTATACCTACATCTTCCATAAGAGGATTGTTCTTAGGCAAAGAAAAACAGTCGCAAAACTTACTTATATGATTTAAAAAATTTACATAAGTCGCTCTTTTATTCTTTAAAACCCCATAGGCATACTCAACTATTTTTTCTTGAACTGCAGCAGGGGCTTCATTCCAATTTAGCTTAAATACTTTAAATGCACAATTTACTATACACTGCCCGCAGCCAGCACACTTTGTTTTATCCATCACAACTTTTTTATCTAAAAGAGACAATGCCTTCTGATAGCAATGCTTTACGCAGTTTCCACAACCTATACAATGCTTATTGTTTAGAGTTGGCTGAGAAGAATGATGCATTGCATATTTGCCAGCTTTACTCCCACAACCCATGCCTATATTTTTTAAAGCTCCACCGAAGCCTGTTATCTCATGTCCTTTAAAGTGGCTTAAAAATATAAAACCATCGGCGTTATAAATATCGTAGGCAATTGTCACCTGTTTAAAATGTTTTAAATTAACTTCAATTTTTGTTTCAGCATTGCCGCGCAAAGCGTCGGCTATAATTATAGGACAACCGCAAGAGTCAATATTGAATCCATGCTTATTGGCAATCAAGAGATGATGGTACGCATCGGAACGTTTGCCCACATAAATTGTGCTTGCGTCAGTTAAATATGGATACGCAGTCTTTTCTCTTATAATTTTTACTACTTGAGAAACATATTCAGGTTTAATATAACCTTTGTTACCATCTTCACCAAAATGCATCTTTATGGCAATAAAATTTCTAGATTTTACTTGATTAAAAACTCTTGCAGCTTTTAAAAATTTATAAAGTTCATTTATCCTGTTCCAAGGGAGAAAATATACTTTGCTTGCCATGCTTACCTCGCATATTTTTTCAATTGTTTAAGTGTAAGTTCAAAGTCCTTTGGGAGAGGAGCTTCAAAAGTCTTTTCTATACCGCTAGAAGGCAATGTTAATGTTAGAGACTGTGCATGCAAAGTAAGTCTTGATATAAGAGGCTTTTCAGCTTCGCATTTTTTTTCCTTATAATTGCGTTTCAACCCTGATAACATTATAGGATCTGACACACCGTATTCAGCATCTATGGCTAATGGGTGCCCTAAACTCCAAAAATGTATCCTTATTTGGTGTCTTCTGCATGTCAAAGGTATAGCTTCAACTAAAGTATAACTTTTAAATCTTTCAAGAACTTTAAACTTAGTTATTGACTCTTTTCCAGTTATGTCTATAGATACATCTCTTCCTGAAATGAGTATAGGCTTGTTTATAGTCCCTTCATTTTCTTCCAAAACGCCAGATAAAAGAGCAATGTATTTCTTATATACTTGCGAATTTTCAAACTGCATGCTTATATTTCTGTGACTTTCTGCATTTTTTGCAAAAACCAAAACGCCAGTTGTATCTTTATCTATTCTGTGAACCACCCATATTTTTTGATTTAACTGCTTTTTCAATATACCAACAAGAGTTTTACTTTCATTAGTGTGTTGATCAGGTATAACTATAACCCCTGAAGGTTTGCTTACTACTATAATATCGTCGTCTTGATAAATTGTTTCTATATCTTGTATCATATGTTTATTAGTTTCTCAAATTCTGCTTCATCAATAATTTTTATGTCTAACTCTTTAGCTTTTTCAAGTTTAGATCCAGCATTTGCTCCTGCAAGAACATAATCTGTTTTTTTACTTACTGAAGATGTCACTTTTCCGCCTAAAGACTTTATAATTTCAGACACCTTTTCTCTTGAGTATTTTTCAAGCTCTCCCGTTAAAACAAATGCCCTTCCTTCAAATTGCGACCCTTTCTTAGAGGTTTCAGGCTCCGTCATGTTTACTCCGTTTAAAACCAGATCTTCTATTACATGACGCGCAGTCGCATTTTCAAAAAATTCTCTTAAAGACAATGCCAATACTTCACCTATTTCGGATACTTTTGAAAAATCTTCAAGAGATACCTCAAATAAAGCTTTCATAGTTTTAAACCTTTTAGCGACAATTTCCGAAACTTTTTCTCCGATGTGGCGTATTCCTAGAGCAAATATAAGTTTGCTCAAAGGACGCTTTTTGCTTTCAGCAATAGCCTTGATAAGATTATTGGCTTTTCTGTCTTTAAAAAATTCAAGTTCTATAAAATCGTTATAACTCAAACGATAAATATCCGACAACTTATGCAATTTCTTTTTTTCAAGAAGCTGATCTACTACAGATTCTCCAAATCCGTCTATATCCATAGCATTTCTTGAAACAAAATGTATCAAGTGTCTTCTAAACTGCGCAGGACATTCGGGATTTATACATCTGTAGGCGACTTCTTTTTCGTTTTCTTTTACAACTTCGCTGCCGCATGATGGGCAATTTTTGGGAGGTTTAAAAAAACTTTCACTTTCCTTTCTCACAACTTTAACTATCTTTGGGATAACATCTCCAGCACGTTCTATCAAAACAATATCACCTTCATTTACATTGAGACGCTCAATTTCTTCAAAATTATGGAGCGTAGCATGGGATATTATAACTCCGCTTAGCGGAGCAGGCTCTAAAATTGCAGAAGGCGTAATTATTCCGGTACGCCCTACTTGAGATCTTATTTTTATAAGTTTAGTTGTAGCTTGCTTGGAGGGAAACTTAAACGCTACTGCCCATCTTGGACTCTTGTTTGTGCTTCCCAATTCATTTTGTAACTTCAAACTATTTACTTTTATAACAAGACCATCAATTTCATAGTTTAGCAAATCTCTCTTTTCAAGCATTATATCCATAAACTTTGACAATTCTCCAAAAGAGTTGCAGATTCTAAAATTGCTTTGAAGTTTAAAACCGCAATTTTGGCAATATTTTAAAAATTCGGATTGTTTTTCAAAATGTTTCCCTTCAATTTTCCCGAAAGAATGGACAAAAAAACGAAGCTTTCTTTCAGAAGTAATTTGAGGATTTTTTTGCCTTAGTGAACCTGAGGCAGCATTTCTTGGGTTTGCAAATTTTTGACCGTCTGAGTAAGATATTTTTTCATTAAGTTTTTTAAAGTCGGATTTATCTATATACACTTCCCCGCGAAGTTCAAAAAAACTCGGAGGATTTTCTATTTTAAGTTTATGAGGGATATCTTGTATAGTTTTTATGTTTTCCGTTATGTCTTCTCCTGTTTCTCCATCACCGCGAGTTGCTCCAACAATCAAAACCCCGTCTAAATACGTTAAGCTTGCACTTACTCCATCTATTTTAGGCTCTATTACAAATTCTAAATTTGAGTTATTAAACTTTTTTACCGTCCTTTCGTACCATGACGCAGCTTCGTCGCGCGAATATGTGTTATCCAGCGAAAGCATAGGAACAGCATGTTTTATAGGCTTAAAGGAAGACGAAGCATAACCTGAAACTTTCTTTGTTGGAGATTTTGATGATGCAAAAAGAGGATACTCTTGTTCAAGGCGTTCAAGTTCTTTTACAAGAGCGTCATATTCTCCATCAGAAATTTCAGGCTCGTTCTTATCATAATAAAGAGCATTATGCCTAGCTAACTCTTTTCTTAAGCGTTTTATTAGATTTTGGATATTTTCCATATTTATTTTTTAGATTTTTGCAGGTAAATAATCCAAGTAGAGGTAAGAAATTAAGCCCTTACTACTTTTAGTTTGTCTAATATGCCGTTTACAAACTTACTTGAATCCTTTGTGGAATATCGCTTTGATATTTCTACAGCTTCATCTATCACAACGTTAATTGGAGTCGTAGGTGTAGCAATTAGCTCGTAAGCTGCCAAACGTATTATATTGCGGTCAACAACAGCCATTCTGTCCAATTCCCAATTTTTAGCGTATTTTTTAATAAGAGAATCTATTTCTTCCTTTTTCTTGCAAACTCCTTTAAACAATCCTACAGCGAAATCTCTGTAAATTTCGTCTTTTGGCATAGCATCTTCAAAAGCGTCGCAAACGGTATCAACCGAAGCATTGCAATTGTCAAATAAATAAAGCATCTGTAAAGAACATTCTCGTGCTTCTCTTCTGGAACCCATAAAATCGTAAACCTCGTTTATAGCCTAAAAATTCTATTTTTATACTCCAATCTCTTGATAGATTTTACAAAAAACAGTTTAGACGTTCAAATTTTCGCTATAAAATTAAAGTTGAATGCAAGAAAAAAATTTTCTAAACATTCAACTAATATTATCTTGACTTTTAAAAGATTATAAATTAGTATCCAAGCTGACCGCAGGCAGCTTTAATATCAGCACCCTTTGCTTGCCTTATGTTTACTATAATTCCATTAAGCTTTAAAATATTTTTAAACTTTTGCACTGTTTCTTCTTGAGGTGTTTGCAAGTTGATTCCGTCAACGGGATTAAAAGGCATCAAATTTACTTGAACATTAGGATTTAACAACTCATGATGTCTAAGCAATCTTGCAAGCTTATGGGCATCTGTTGCAGAATCATTGATATTTCCAAATAAAATATACTCTATTGTAATACGAGATTTCGTTCTTTTAAGATAATACTTGCCTGCATTTAATATATCTTCAATATGAAAACCGAAGTTATTTGGAATCAGCTTTTTTCTTTGCTTTTCATCAACTGAATGCAAAGAAAGAGCTAAACGAACACCGAAATTATCATCTGCAAGTTTCTTGATTGCAGGAACATTCCCCACGCTTGAAAGCGTAATATGCCTTTTGCCTATGCCAAACTCTTTATTTGATAATAATGAGTTTAAAACAAGCGAGATATTATTTAAATTAAGAGTAGGCTCTCCCATTCCCATGAATAACACGCCTGAAACTTTCTCTTTAATATCGTTTTCTATCTGCAAAATCTGTTCAAGAATCTCGCCTCTAGTTAAGTTTCTAACAAGTTTAACTTTACCGGAGGAACAGAATACGCATGATACGGGACAGCCTATCTGCGAAGAAATACAAACTGAATTTTTACCGTTAGCAGGCAAAAAAACGGCAAAAAAATATTTCTTATCAAAAGTTTGGAATGTATATCTAATTGTTTCGTCTATAATAGACCGCTCTTTTTTTACTATTTTCAGGACCCTGAGCGTAAATCTTTTATTGAGTTCTTCTCGTAGATCTTTTGAGATATTTGTAAACTCGTCAAAAGATGACGCTTTCTTAACATAAACCCACTCAATAATTTGATTAATTCTGTAATCTTCTTTGATTATATTTTTTACTGCCGATTTAAATTGCACTGCAGTAAAATCCAAAATATATTTTTTCATATTTATATTACTCTCTTAACAACTTACCCTCAACAAACTGCTCTTTTCTTACAAAACGGCACATACATAACAAACGGGCAATTAATTATTTTCTTTTTTCTCTGTAAATCTTTATCAAACTCTCTGTTGACGCATCATGCTTATTGTCAGCTTCGTCTTTGAGTTCTGGCAATATTACATTTGCCAGAACTTTTCCAAGCTCAACTCCCCACTGGTCAAAGCTGTTTATCCGCCACATAATTCCCTGAGCAAATATTTTATGCTCGTACAATGCTATCAGTGCGCCAAGAGTTTTGGGCGTAAGATTATCTATCAATATGCTGTTAGTAGGTCTGTTGCCCTCAAATACTTTATAAGGCGCCAAAAACTCTATATCAGCTTGAGAAAGCCCCATCCTTGCAAGATTTTCAACAACTTGCTCTTTTGTAAGACCAAACGCTAAAGCTTCCATCTGAGCAAAATAATTTGCCATCAATTTTTCTTGATGATCGCCGACTTTTTCAAGAGAGTTTATAAAACCTATAAAATCAGAAGGAATAAATTTGGTTCCCTGATGAACAAGCTGATAAAAAGAATGCTGTCCATTGGTTCCCGGTTCTCCCCAGATTACAGGACCGGTTTCGTAATCTACCCTGTTACCTTCGCGGTCTATAAATTTACCATTGCTTTCCATATCTCCTTGCTGAAGATATGCGGGGAATCTATGCAAATACTGGCTATAAGGCAAAACAGCGTAAGTAGAAGCTCCAAAAAAATTGTTATACCAAAATCCTAAAGTAGCCATAATAATAGGTATATTTTTTTCATAAGGCGCATTTAAGAAATGTTGATCAATATAATATGCACCTTCCAAAAGTTCAGTAAATTTATCAAAACCGATATAGCAGGAAATTGATAATCCTATAGCAGACCATAAAGAATATCTGCCTCCTACAAAATCCCAAAATTCAAACATATTATTTTCATCTATACCGAATTCTTTAACTTTTTTTGCGTTTGTTGAAAGAGCAACAAAGTGTTTGCTTACAGCTTTATCTCCAAGCTTAGACACAAGCCACTGTCTTGCGGTTGAAGCATTGGTCATAGTCTCAAGAGTAGTAAACGTCTTTGAGGCTATTATAAAAAGAGTCGTTTCAGGATTTAAATTCTTAAGAGCTTCGTAAATATCTGCTCCGTCAATATTTGAAACAAAATGCGCATTAGGACCGTCTGCATAATACTTAAGTGCTTCGCAAACCATTTTAGGACCCAAGTCTGAACCGCCTATGCCTATATTTACAACATCTGTTATCTTTTTTCCTGTAAAGCCTGCCCATTTGCCACTTCTCAAATCGTTATTGAACTTTTCCATTTTAGAAAGCACTGCATTGATTTCAGGCATAACGTCTTTACCGTCAACATATATAGGTTTATTACTTCTATTTCTTAAAGCTGTGTGAAGAACCGCTCTTTTTTCAGTCCAGTTTATCTTTTCACCAGAAAACATTTTGTCGGCATATTCTCTGACATTGGCAGATTTAGCAAAATCCATTAAAAGTCTAAAAGTTTCTGAAGTTATAATGTTTTTTGAATAATCAAAAGTTAAACCTAAATTATTATCTCGTATAGAAAATTCATTAAATCTATTGCCTTCTTTAAATAAATCTCTTAAATGCAGCACGGCTGTCTTTTTGTAATTTTTTTCAAGACTTTGCCAAACATCTGTCTTCTTTAACTCAAACTTGCCCATAATTTCCTCCTGATTACGTTTTATATTAGAATCAAATTTTATCTGACGTCTAGTATAGCAAAGTAGCGCAAACCTTGTCATATTTCTCCTATAACATGCTCAAATAAAGAAGCTGTTGCAAGAAGAGGCTCAATTTACGGCAAGTTTATTTGTTAGCTACAAAAACATTACAGGATAGGTTATGTTAAAAATTGTGCGCAACAGCATCATAATATAGAGCTTAAAAATAAAATTTTAATTTTGGCGCCCAATATAGTAAAATTCTTTCATGTTAATTAAAAGTTCTCAAAACCAAACCTTTAAAAATCTTTTAAAACTTCAAGATAAAAAATTCCGAAGACAAAATGATGTATTTCTAGTTGAAGGCAAAAAGCAAGTTTTTGAAATATCTAAAGATTGGGATATTAGGCAAATCATAGTTTCGCAAAAGTATGAGACTATTAATACTTTTGAAGAGCCTATAATTTTATCCGAGCGCCTATTTTCAAAATTATCATCTACAAAATCACCTCAAGGCATAATTGCCGTTGTTGAAAAAAAACATTATAAAATTGAAGAATTAATAAATCAAACTGGCATTTTCATAGTTCTGGAAAATATTCAAGAGCCGGGAAATCTAGGAACAATTATCCGTTCAGCTGACGCTTTTGGGGCAAAAGCTATATTTGTCTCCAAAGAAAGCGCCGATATATATTCAGATAAAACTGTAAGAGCTGCTATGGGATCTCTGTTTCATTTGCCTGTATTAGATAACGTTGATATAAAAGAACTTATTATTTTGATGAAAAGAAAAAAAATTACAATTTTTGCCGCTTCATTAAACAGCAAAAAATATTTAAATGAACTACATTGTTCCTCAAAAGCCGCTTTTATAATTGGCAATGAAAGTAATGGTATAAAAATAGAAACTGAAAAACTTGCGAATGTGTCATTTAAAATTCCAATGTATGGGAAAGCTGACTCTTTGAACGCTGCTGTTGCGGCATCAATAATCATGTATGAAACTGTAAACAACAAGTAATACATGCAAATATGGATCTAAAATTTGCAAGTTCATCTGAGTTTATTGTTTATACTCCACTTTTTTGAGTTTTTCTTAAATTTATCTTTTTTATCTGCCATATAAACACAGGCAACAATTTGAAAACATTATCACTTTTTACTTAAAAGTTCATTTTTCATTTTTAAGTATTTTTCCCATAAATCAGCATGAGGTAAATCAATGTCTTTGTCTTGAGTTAAATGCCAATTTTCTTTGAGCTTTCCCCACGGTTTTATTGGTCCCGCATAGTGGAAAATTACAGTATCATCTGGGGCTTTTCCCCAATCATAACACAACCAATTCCATTTTTTAGATATTTTTAATATTTTTTTGTCAAAATATTTGTTGATTATGTCTTGATCAGGATAAAGCAAAATGTCCCCGAGAAATTCTGGGCTTAAAATTAATTTATAGTAAGATATAACATCTTTTCTAATCTCTTTCAAATTAATAAGCAAAACGCCCGAATTAATATAATCTTTGACTTCGTACATATTAAATTTGTCCCAAATCTCATTTTTAAAATTATCTTTTGTTTTTACCGTGTCAATTACACCAGCAAAATAATAAGAACCCATCTCCATGTCATATAATTCTTTTAAGCTTTTATTTACAACAATATCAATGTCTAAATAAATAACTTTATTAATATCTTTTAAATATTTTGGTGCAAGAAGCCGCAAAGAAGCGTATGAAGCAGATGTGCTCTTAACATTTTTAAATAGAGGAACATCATAGAAATATATTGAAGACTTATTATCCATAATACCAACTAATCTTTCTACTTCTTTTGTTGCGCTTTTTTCAAAATTAGGAACAAAACAATGAATATTGAAATGTTCATTTGGAGATTTAGAAGAAAGAATAGATGTAATTAATACTTCTGATTGAATAGTATAATTTTCTGAAAAACATAATAAAACATTAATTTTTTCAGCAAAAGAAAAACAAGCTAACACGCAAATACATGACAACGTCCCTATCACCTTTTTCATTGCAAGTATCCCCTTCCCAGCAATATTTTATTCTATGCGTATGATATAACTTAATAAATAAAGATTATCTATTTTATTGTGAAAAATTTGCAAATTTTGATACTTAAGTTTATTGGGAAGAGTAAAAAGGTAGGGTTGTCGTCGGAGGAAGATTTTGGAAAAAGAGATAATAAGGCAATCTGACTTACGTAAAAATTCAATCGGTGACAGATTTGTTGTCACAAATATGTAATACATCTTATTGTTGGATCCAAATTACTATTGGATACTGGGAATTTATC